>JAIEMT010000039.1 GCA_019751945.1 bacterium | reverse complement strand
CTGCAACTTTTGCAGTTAAATCGACGATGGCTCTTGGATTTTAGCCCCTCTTCAGCCGCATTCTTCAGCGGGAACTAATTAAGTTCATGTGCTGGATTCTGGAAGAACTGCCCGGGCCCTGGTTTGGTCTGGGGCCGCACCGGGAGAAATACTTTATAATGAAGCAGTGGTTCAACTGGAACCTGAGCGGCAAGTTTCTGGGATCAGATCAATTTGATTATATGATCGGGGTTCGCCAAATAGAGGTTCCAGTGCTGGGCCTCGCCGCAGAAGGAGACCGGCTCATCGCCCCTGCTGAAGGCTGCCAAAGCTTGATCGAGGCCTTCGGAAGCCCCGAAAAGAAATTTATCTCGTGCGGGAAGAGTTCGGGATTTTCGGATAACTTCTCCCACGGTCGATTGCTCTTATCCAAACCCGCCGCCCGCGAAGTCTGGCCTTTGATTCACAGGTGGATTCTTGGTAGATTGCCCCCATGAATTCCCAGCATGAAATTTCCATCGCCGCCGAACCCTACCAGCTTTTTCAACAATGGTACGACGAAGCCAAAAAGGGCGCTGAAGGCGTCAACAAGCATGAGCCGGATGCAGTTGCTTTAGCCACCAGTACTTCCGATGGAAAACCCTCTCTCCGTTTTGTGTTGTTCAAAGGAATCACTCGTCAGCTTTTTGTATTTCACACCAACTACGACAGCCGAAAGGGGAAAGAGCTTCTTGCCAATCCCCACGCTGCGCTGGCCTTTCACTGGAGCGTTCCTGAAAGGCAGGTTCGGATCGAAGGCTCCGTTTCAAAACTGACCGATGCAGAGTCTCTGGCTTACTGGAATAGCAGGCCGTTTGAGAGTCAGATTTCCGCGCTTGCTTCCAGTCAGAGTGAAGCGATTGTGAGCCGGGAGTCCTTAGAAAAACGAGTGCAAGAGTTGCGAGAAAAATATCGCGAAAAAGGCACTGCGCCTCGCCCGCCTCATTGGGGTGGTTTTGGAATTTCTCCAGAACGCATTGAGTTTTGGGAAGCCCGAAGCAATCGCCTTCATGATCGAGTCAGCTACGTGAAATCCGGCAGCGGCTGGAAAGCCGCACGCCTCTCACCTTAAAATTTCTTTGAGAGGACCCACCACAGCCCGATACGATTGCGGCGTGGGATGCACTTCGTTTTCAATCAGCTTCTTCCCGCCCGTGATTCGATTCATGTCCCAATCACCGTAATAGATATAGCGAATGCCCTTGGCTTCTAACAATTCCATGAGCTCAAATCCGCGATCACTGGAGACTTCTGGATAAAGTAATACATAAAAGTCGCGAGCATGAAGACGCTCCAAAGCAGCTTTCTGAATTTCTTCGATGGATCGCGCTGTAAATTCCATATCGCGCTTGGAGATTGTCCACGGCAAATCGATTTTTAAAACTCGAAGAATTTTACTTTTTGCCAAAGCTCTGAAAATAAAAGTTCGAAGAGGCCGCGCGTTTTCTTGCGATCCTGCGAACCGAAACTGATTTTGATCGTCGATAAAATAGTGCGGTCTTCTAAAACCATAGTCGGAGATGTACCGCATCGTCCCCACCACTCTGCGAATGTGGTCGTCGATGAAGGTGTAAATCACAGTACCTGTTTTTTCTGGCACCTCTTCTGGAACTTTTATCGAGCGGAGAAAAAAGGCAGCCTCTCCAGGAGAACCGCCCATCAAGCCGTAGTTGTAAACTTTCCTCTGGGGTAAGAGCTGCGAGGCATAGTACGCCATGGTTTCGTTGTCGTTCACCCCTTCACCGAAGGTGAACGAGCAGCCCACAAAAACGAGAAACTCCTCAGCCTTCTTTTTGTCCTGCCCCGGAACGACACGGCGTTTTTCCATTTCGATCGTGTACTGGCGCTGGTAGATGAGTTCCTTTTGTTCAGGAGACCCTCTGAATTTTTTTGCCACCACCGACTTGGCCAAGTAGTCGACGCCCGTTCCAGGAACATTCCGAAAACTTCCTAACGGTTCAAACTCCGTCGGCAACAGCCGCTTCGACAAATGAATCTCGCTCGGATGGGATTCAGAATCAGCTGCGGGAGAAACCGGAAAAGACCCGTACCGGCTTCGCTGTTTCAGGGCGCGAACTTTCTCGGGGCTTGCCAAGTTGGTTCCGAGATGATTTCGACCGAACGGATTGTGATCTGTAAAATAGCTCGCGGGCATGATCCAGCCCGTCAAAACATCCAGCACCACCAAGGCTAGAAGTGCGGCAAACAAACCTAGGGCTACGGACAAAATTCGGAAAGACCAAGTTCGTTTTGACATCGGGCGCGCGACCAAGTTAGGGGACGATAGCATATTTCAGAGGAGGGAGAACTCGTGAAAGCCTATCGTATTTTTACAGTCCTAGCGTGCATTGCGTCACTCAATGCTCACGCAGCGCCATCGATCGCTATTCTGAGCGATCTCGACGACACCGTGAAAGTTTCAAACGCTCCCAATTTTTTAGATCTTACCTGGCGCGCCCTTTTCAGCGAACGCGCATTCGCAGGAATGAGCATGCTTTACACGGAAATGAATGCTGCCAATGAAGCGCGCACCGGAAAGACTGAAAAAACTTATTTCGTCACCGGTACCGGCACGTGGCTGGAAGGAATTGTTCAAGACTTTTTGAAGGAGAACCAGTTTTCCTCAGACTACGAACTCTTCTTGCGGGAATGGTTTTCAGGAAAAAGTACGGAAACATTTAAAGACGAAGTCATTCCTCAAATCTTAGATCAAAAAATCACCGAAAACGTGATTCTCATCGGCGATGACGGCGCGAAAGATCCCGAAGTTTACGAGCGCATTCAACAGAAATACGGAACTCGTGTGAGCGGGATTTACATCCATAAGATTCGGGGCAGAAACGTTCCCACTGGCCAGGTTACGTACGACACCGCCATGGACATTGCGCTCTATGAACTCACCGAAGGGCGCCTCCCGGTCCAATCCGTACTCCGCGTGGGAAGTGCGATTATTTCTAATGCCGAAAACATTGAATGGGTGATGCACTTTTATTATTGCCCGATGCCGGGACGGCAGCGCGTTTCCGATACATTGAAAGACAAAGTTCTTACTTACGACCCTTCGGGCGTCGCTTTGACTTTGGCTTCGATGATCGAGGAGAAGATCGAGCAGATTTGCTTGCAGCGCTCTTACCAGCAGATTTCTGCAAAAGGCCGGTAGCCTGATCTAAGAATTCAGCGAGAGCTTGGCTTCGAGTTTCCAACGAAGCAATTTGCAAGCTTTCATTGGCAGTGTGCATTCCCGCACCAGTAGCGCCTAGGCCGTCAATGAGAACAAGCCCCTCGCGGCTCATGTAGCAAGAATCTGCAGCCCCACCGGACTGAACGGATTTCAATTTTCGATTCTCAATCTTCTGCAAAATTTTCAAATACGTCTGAACGAAGGTTTTTGACTGCGGTGCGAGCATCATCGGCGGGCAATCGTCCACGATTTCAAAACTCGTCTGGGCTGCGACTTTGGATTTTTTTGAACGATAGAGGACCGGCTTCAAAATCTTTGTAATGGCCGCGTGCACTTGTTCACGGTCTTTCAAGGTGACGAAACGAACATCGACTTTGGCAACCGCTTCGCCGGCCACAACATTATACCGGTCGCGGCCAGCTGCGATTGCGCCGACATTGACGGTGATTTGTTTCTTTAAATTCGTGAGTTTCTGAATCTGCGCAAGCTTGTCGATCAACTCGTGCGCGGCATTCACGCCTTCTTCAAAGGCTCGCCCCGAATGCGCCTCGAGTCCTTGGACTCGAATTTCGTACCAGCGATTCCCTTTTCGAGAATCAATGATCGAACCATCTTCAAACGAAGGTTCAAATCCCAAAACTAAAACAGAACCTTCCGAAAAAGTTTTAAACGTGGACTGAAATCCCGGCGACCCTTTTTCTTCCGATGGAGCAGAAACAAATCGCAGAGTAAATTCTGGCGTCGAATTCTTCTGAAGATACTTTTGAATTCCGCTCAGAGCGACGACCTGCCCCCCTTTATCGTCCACCACTCCTTGGCCCAAAGCCGTCACGCCGTCCGAGGTGTAACGTGTGGTCGGCGCCGCTCCCGCTTCTAACGTATCGGCATGAGTGACAAACGTTACACACTGAGGAGATTTCCCCTTCAGCGTCCCCACCAAGAGATGCCCGCAGCGAATATCTGCTTTTGGATTGGCAACGAGTTGGCAAACAAAGCCGAGCTTTTCCAATTCGGCTCTTAAAATGCCCTGAACACGATCGACCCCAGCAATGTTGTCGGGGCCAGAATGGACTTCTACCAGCGTTTTAAGAAGGGATTCGTTAGAACTCAAGGATCGCTTTCTTGATCATCTCAATGCCCTCGCGAAGCTGGTTTTCATTAATGACCAGTGGCGGAGCAAATCGAATAATGTGTTCACGAGTGGGTTTCGCGAGCAGCCCTTTTTCCTGAAGCGCCACGCAAAGATCCCAGGCCGTTTTTTTGCCCTTCTCTTTAATGATCACAGCGTTCAGCAATCCCTTTCCGCGAACTCCGACAACATTCTCGTGCTTCAATTTAGAAAGTTCACTTCGAAAGATTTCGCCCATCTTCTGGGCGTTCTCAGCCAGCTTCTCGTCTTTCACGACTTCCAAAGCAGCGACAGCCACCACACAGGCCAAAGGATTTCCACCGAAGGTCGAACCGTGTTCGCCCGGTTTGATACAAAGCATGATGTCGTCATCCGCAAGAACAGCAGATACCGGTAACATCCCACCTGAAAGGGCTTTACCCAAAATCAAAATATCGGGACGCACTCCTTCGTGCTGACAAGCCAAGAGTTTTCCGGTGCGAGCAATTCCGGTTTGAATTTCATCGGCAATAAAAAGAACGTTGTGCTTCTTACAGAGATCGTAAGCCTTGCGCAGATAGCCTTCATCCGGCACGACGACGCCTGCCTCACCTTGAATCGGCTCAATCAAAAATCCGGCGACGTTGGGATCTTTCAAAGCCTTCTCAAGCGACGCCAAATTATTGTATTCGACGATTTCTAAACCCGGCAGGTACGGACCAAACCCATCGCGCGACTCGCCGCTAGTTGAAGCGGAGATCACTGCAATCGTGCGGCCGTGAAAGTTATCACTGCACGCCAGAATCTTCGCCTTCTGATCGGGAATCTTCTTTTTCATGTAAGCCCATTTGCGACAGAGCTTCAGGGCCGTCTCCACACCTTCCACACCGGTGTTCATCGGGAGGACTCGCTGGTAACCAAAGTATTCGCCCAAGTACTTTTCGTAGGGTCCTAACACATCATTATAGAAGGCGCGGGAAGTGAGGCTTAATTTCCCCGCCTGATCTTGCATGGCCTTGACGATCTTGGGGTGACAATGCCCCTGGTTCACCGCTGAATAAGCGGAGAGAAAGTCCAGGTAGCGTGTGCCCTCGGGACTCCAAAGATAAACGCCTTCTCCTTTAGTGAGGACCACGGGGAGAGGGTGGTAGTTGTGAGCACCGTAGCGCTCTTCCAAGGCCATGGCCTGTTCACTGCTCGGATTCTTTTGAAATGCACTCATGCCGGGTACCATACCACAAGATTGTCAACATTCATGAGATCAGTTAGCTTGTTGCACATGAAGATTCTGTTCGGTTTCCTCGCAAGCTTTGCACTGCAAACAGCGCACGCCGCGGCACCGGTGGCGGGCGAGGGACTAGTGGACCTACATGCCCATGTCTTCATGTACGAAGGGTTCGGAGTGCCCTGGTTTGGGAAATTCAATGGGCCCATTGAAGTGAAGAGCTGGAAAGAAAAGATGGGTTCCAAGATCAACCCCGAGGCGCTTGAGAAATCGGGCGCTCAGGTGGTGGTGGTGGCTCTGTACACCCACCCTCTTTTTCGAGGAGAGCCGCGAGACGCGATTCGTCGACAGATTTTTACGGCCAAGCAGTTTGTGAAGGCCCATCCCCATTGGGTCATTGCTCGCTCGCCGAATGAACTGGAGCAGGCCCATGCTGCTGGGAAGAAAGCCCTGGTCTTTTCGCTCGAAGGGGCTGCCCAAGTTTTGGAAACAGAACAAGATCTGGTGGAATTCATCGACCAAGAGGGCATTCGCATCGTCACGCTCTATCATTTTATTGATGACCATTTCGGTGGCGCGGCCTTGATGCGCGGAACGGGTTCCGCTGCAAATCCACTGGGATGGTTTAAAGCCTGGAAAAATGGCACGCGCGATTCCCAAGGCGTGCTCGTGAATACGAAGGGCATGACCGATACCGGTCGGAGGCTCGCTCACTCGCTGATTCAACGAGGGGTGTGGATGGATCTGTCTCACGCGACGGATGCGGATCAGGTCGAACTCACCCAGATTTCCGAAAAAGCCCAGCTTCCCCTCCTTTATACACACACGGCACTGAGAAAATACCTCGGGGCTGAGCGCGGCATTTCGGAGATCCAGCTTCAAGCGGTGAAGCGCACCGGCGGGATTCTGGGGATTATCCCCAGCGAAGACATGCTTCAAGACACGCCTTCTAGGCTCGCACCCTGCGGAGCGGGCGGCATTCCCGCCTTAAAACATCAGGTTCAAGAGGCTGGACAGGTTGTTGGAGAAGATGCTGTGTCGCTAGGCAGCGATCTCAATGCTCCGCTGAGCTTCATCCGCGCCGACTGCAATGGCTCGCAGTTTTCGGACTATTCTCAACTCGGAGCCATCTGGAATTCAACGCAACGCGGCGGACTTAATGTAAAAAAGTTTGTAAAAGTATGGTCGCGCGTGCATACCCATCCTAACGAAAGCCTGAACAAGGCTTCTAAGAAATAGCGTTAGGCTGAGAGTGTGCGGTGGCAAAAGAGGGACTCCTTGAAATGATAGCCGGGCTGAATCCCGTTAAAAAAGTCACGGATTACTTGGACCATGTTCGCAAGGTTCAGGATTTAATCGACGACGGCTTTGCGCCTAAAGTGCCCATCACTTTTGAAAAGAATAATTTTTTAATTAAGACCGCTGATTCCAAAAAGGAACTCGAGCAGGTTTTAAAACTTCGTTACCAGGTTTTCTTCCGCGAGTTTGGTCGCACCGTTTTTCCGTTCGGCTGGGACATGGATCGCTTCGACTCGGTCTGCGACCACCTGGTCATTATCGACAAAGAAATTGATCGCGTCGTGGGAACGTACCGCTTGATCTCGAGCGGGTTCTCAAAAGAATTTTACTCTGAAGATGAATTCGTTCTGAAAAATTTCACTGCCCTTCCGGATGTGAAATTAGAATTGGGGCGCGCCTGCATCCACAAAGACTATAGAACGGGCGCAGTGATGGCCTATCTCTGGCGCGGCCTTTCGAAATACTTGAATGCCGTGGACGCTAAATTTCTTTTCGGCTGCACCAGCGTCAAGACCATGGAACCCCAGGAAGTGGCGTTGGTCTACAAGCACCTGCTCGATGGTGGACACCTGAGCAACCCTTACGAAATTATTCCCACTCTAAAATTCACGATGCCGGGTTTAGAAGAAGCCATTGCACGCGTTCAAAAGGCGCAGCCCACTGAAGAGTCGGCTGCAAAGTTAAAGGAGTTGTTGCCCCCGCTGCTTCAATCCTATTTGCGAGCCGGAGCGAAAGTTTGCGGTGAACCCGCCCTCGATGTGGACTTTAAATGCGTCGACTTCTTTACGATTCTGCAGGTCGACCAGATGACCAAGCAGTTCGAGCGTAAATACCAAGTTTAAATATGAGAATTCTATGGAAGGGGCCATTGATGTTGGCCCTCTTAGGTGAGTTTCTTTTTTCGTCTTGGGTCTACTTCAGGTTCGTCAAAGACGTTACAAAGCGGCGCCACTTTTCAAAACGAAAACTGGCCCTCACTTGCAAGCTCATTCTCAAAGTTCTCAATATCGATCTCGAAGTTCAGGGTTTAGATAAAATCCGAGCACAGCATCCGGGTGAGAACTTCTTGGTGGTGAGCAACCATCTTTCCTATGTCGATGTCATTTTGATGGAGACGGTCTTTCCGATGCTCTTCATCACCTCTGTTGAGGTGAAAAATTCTTTCGGCCTGGGAGCCTTCGTCGAATACGGGGCGTGCCTTTTTGTTGAACGCCGGAATCGAAATAATATCTCAGGTGAGATTACTGAAATCACCGATGCCCTCAAAGAGGGATGGAACGTCATGGTCTTTGCTGAAGCCACCAGTACCAATGGCGACACGGTTCTTCCTTTTAAGAAATCGCTTTTCGATTCAGCGATCCTCTCTGGAAGAAAAGTTTTGCCACTCACCTTGGTTTACACCGAAGTCAACGGCAACCCGATCGCCCCCGAGGTTCGAGACTCCATCTTTTACTATGGGGATATCGAGTTCGGCACTCAGTTCTTGGCCATGCTTCGTCTCAAGTCGGTTAAAGCGAAGCTCTTCTTCTTGGCCCCTCTTCCGACGGATCCAGACCGACGGGTTCTTGCTCAAAAAGCGCATGACGGAATTTCGACGCTTTACCACGCCGAGTCACCGCTGGCTCGCCGTAGTGTTCTCTCCTGAAGTCTGATAAGTTTATCTCTCGCCTATGACAACATCCTTCAGCGAACTCCAGCAGCTTGAGACTTTGGCCGAACGTTTTCAAAAATATTCAAAAATTGCGCGAGTCGAAATTCCCGCGCGAGTGAAGCACGGAAAACTCGATTTTCCCCTCTACACTTTTTCTATCGGCTCGCAGAAACCCGAAGCGCCTGTGTTTGGTGTTTCCGGTGGTGTTCACGGACTCGAGCGAATCGGCAGCCACTTAGCCATCGCGTTTTTGAATAACTTCTTGCAGCGCCTGGAATGGGACGAAACTTTTCAATGGCAACTCGAACGAATGAGATTTTCCTTCATTCCCCTGGTGAACCCGGTGGGCATGTATCTCACACGACGTTCGAACGGAAATCACGTCGACATTATGCGCAACTCTCCGATCGTCGCCGAGCACTCCAGCTGGATGATCGGCGGTCAGCGCATCTCGCCTCATATTCCTTGGTACATGGGAAAAGAGCCGGGCAAGATGGAAGTGGAGTCGCAGACTTTGGTCGATTTTTTTAAGCGCGAGGTTTTTGATTCCTCAGCGTCTGTACTTTTTGATTTCCACTCCGGCTTTGGTTACGTCGATCAGCTCTGGTTTCCTTGGGCAAAGAGTAAGACGCCATTTCCGCATCTGGCAGAAGTTTATCGTTTAAAACGCTTGATGGATTTGGTGATGCCCAATCACATTTATATTTTTGAACCCCAAGCGAAGAACTACACCACGCACGGCGACCTCTGGGACCACCTCTACATCGAACATCAGAAAAAGATTCAGGGCACGCCTCAAGCCAAGAATGTGCTGATGCCCATTACTTTGGAAATGGGCTCGTGGATTTGGATTAAGAAAAACCCCTGGCAGTTTTTCTCACTTCTGGGACCGTTTAATCCTATCAAGCCGCATCGACATCGCCGTACTATGCGCCGCCATTTACCGATGCTGGATTTCTTTACCCGAGTCATTATTTCTCACGGGTCGTGGACCGATCTTTCCAACACAGAGAGAGAAGAAGCTCACGCCGCTGCGATTAAACTTTGGTATCAGAATCGCCTCCCATTCAAACGCCCGGCTGAAATCACAGAATAACGCAGCGCTATACCAAAAGGTGGTGACCACCTTTTGGCAGTTGAACTTCTCGAAATCTGCCCCGATGATGGAGGGATGCACACCTTCTTCGTCCTCTATTCGGCAGGAACCGTCGGCGCCCTCGTCAGCACTCTCGTAGGCTGGGGCATGTACCATATGGGACTCTTTGCGGTGATGGGCTCCACGCTCGCTCCCCAAACTTCCATGTCGACGCTTTACCCTCGGCTCGTTTTTGGAGGACTTTGGGCATTGCTCATTCAATTGCCAGGTTTGAACCGCTTGCCGTGGTTGCAAGCCGGCTTCTTGCTCTCCCTCTTTCCATTCGTCGCTCAATGCCTGTACTTCCTTCCCTCGAGCGGCTCGGGATGGTTCGGTAGTCACCACGGATGGGGCACTGCGGTAGTGGTATTCCTGATCTGGTTGATCTGGGGTCTCACCACCAGCCTCACCAGCTCACTCACTCGTCGATAAATTTCAGCCTGTGACTGGTCTCGTTACTTTTCGCTTTACGTCAAAATCAATATATGAATATATAAGCACTTGTTTATATATATTCAAGACTGAGGACTGAATGCTCCAATCTTTGAATCAAATCGGTCAGAACCAAGTCGGCAAGGGTCTGAAGGAAAAGAAAGTCTTCGGCTTACTGGCCGATACTTTTTCCGCGCTGGGCGATTCTTCGCGCGTTCAGATTGTTTGGGTTCTGTCGAAAGGCGAACTCTGCGTGGGTGACATCGCGGCATTGCTTGATGTTTCGCAACCCGCAGTCAGCCACCATTTAAGAACACTCCGAAATTTACAGCTGGTGAAAGTCCGCCGCGACGGCCGGACGTCCTATTACTCGTTGGACGACGATCACATCAATCGTCTCCTCCACGAAGGGATTAAGCACGTCGAAGAATTGGTTCAGAAGTGAGACATCTATGAATTTGCGCAAACTAGGTGAATTGAAAAAAGGAATGCGAGGGCTGATCAAACGAATCGATGATTCGAGCAGCGAATTCTCGCGCCGGCTTTTGGAAATGGGATTGATCGAAGGATCGACGGTAGAAATCGTCCACGAAGCTCCGTTCGGTGGAGACCCGATTGCGTTGCGCGTGCGCGGTTCTCTCGTCGCTTTACGCAGAAACGAAGCGAATCGGATCGAGGTAGAAGTATGACCCTTCGAGTTGCTCTAGCTGGAAATCCGAACTGCGGCAAAACCGCTCTCTTCAATGCACTCACTGGCAGCCGTCAGAAGGTGGCAAACTATCCGGGTGTCACGGTGGAACGCAAAGAGGGCAGCGTGAAAACGGCCTCGGGTCTCACCATCAGTGTCTTAGATTTACCCGGCACGTATAGTTTGGACGCCCACACGCCCGATGAAGCCATTGCGCGCGATGTGATCTTGGGAAAACTATCGACCGAAGCCCCTCCCCGAATCTTGGTAGTGGTCGCAGATGTCACGAATCTCGAACGCAACTTGGGGTTGCTGCTGGAATTGAAATCCCTCGGCAAGCCCGTGGTGCTCGTTCTGAACATGATGGACTTGGCCATTCGCCGAGGTATCGATGTCGACGTTCAAGCACTTTCGAAAGAATTGGGTGTGACTGTGATCCCCACCGTCGCGGTGAAGCGCACAGGAATTCCGGAATTGCTTCAGCACTTGGAAAAGGAATTTCATGCCCCGGCTGAAGAAGTGATAGTACGGGAGTGGAAGAAATCCTCTCCCGATGATGTGCGCGCGCGCTTTGCGGAAGTTGATCGCATCTTAAAAAAATGCACGCGCAAGGTGGGCCAACCAGAAATTTGGACCGACAAGATTGACCATGTCGTGTTGCACCCCGTTTATGGAACGACCCTTTTGCTGGGAGTGTTAGCGCTGATGTTCCAAGCGATTTTTACCTGGGCCAAGATTCCCCAAGAGTGGATTCAAGAAGGCTTAGGCTGGCTAGGAGCGGCCGTCGGAACGCACATGCCCGACGGAGCGCTGAAGAGTTTGCTCGCCGATGGAATTATTTCGGGCGTGGGGGCTGTGCTCGTTTTCCTCCCACAGATTCTTTTACTGTTCCTGTTTATTCTTTTCCTAGAAGACTCGGGCTACATGTCTCGAGCCGCTTTCTTGATGGATCGCCTGATGGGAAAAGTGGGACTGAACGGCCGTGCGTTCATTCCACTGCTTTCGTCTTATGCGTGCGCAATTCCCGGAATCATGGCCACGCGAACGATTGAAAATAAACGCGATCGCATGACCACCATTTTAGTGGCACCGCTCACGACTTGTTCAGCACGCTTGCCTGTGTATTCGCTTCTCATTGCGGCGTTCATTCCCAACACGTCGGTACTGGGATTCTTGAAGCTGCAAGGATTGGTGATGCTGGGCCTTTATTTGGGGGGAATCATCGCGGCGCTCGTCATGGCCGTGATCTTCAAGAAGACTTTATTTAAAGGCGCCAAGCCACAACTGCTCATGGAATTGCCAACCTATAAGTGGCCGAGCCTTCGAGGCATTACTCTGGGCTTGCTCGAGCGCTCGAAGCTCTTCGTTCGCCGTGCGGGAACCGTGATTCTTTCACTATCCGTTATTCTGTGGTTCTTGGCTTCGTATCCCCATGCTCCCGAAGGAGCGACAGAGCCGGCCATTCGGTACAGTTACGCTGGAAAAATCGGTGGCGCGATCGAACCGTTCCTAAAGCCACTCGGCTTTGATTGGAGAATCTCAGTGGCACTCATTCCGGGTTTTGCCGCCCGCGAAGTGATGGTCGGAGCACTTGCAACTGTGTACGCCGTCGAAGCCAAAGAATCTGAAACAGCTGCTGCATTGGGCCCCATCTTGGCCAAAAACTGGTCGCTCGCTACCGCACTGAGTTTGCTGGTTTGGTACATCCTGGCTTGCCAGTGCTTATCGACATTAGCGGTCACCCGACGTGAAACCAATAGCTGGCGCTGGCCGATTTTCATGCTGGTTTATATGACAACGCTCGCTTACGTCGCATCGTTCGTCACTTACCGCCTCGCTCTTTGGGCGGGATGGGGTTGAGCCATGACTCCGCAAATCCAAGAATGGATTGCCTTTAGCATTGTCGGGGTGGTGGTGTTTTCTATCGCACTTGGATTTTTTCGCGGCACGATTGCTCCGGCCTTTGCCAAGGCATTGCTTAAATCTGGAAAAGTTCGTTGGGCGATGCGGTTTAAGAAATTGAGCCGAGAAGAAACTGGCTGCGACAATTGCTCGAAAAATACTTCTATTTAGAAGAGTCCACGTTCAAAGCAAAGCGCGTGAGACCCACCCGTCGTAAAGTATCCATCAACCGAATCACAGAACCATGCGGAGTTTGCTGGTCGGCGCTGATCATGGCTGTTTGTTCACCGGCAGTACCCATCGCCGCTAATTTTTTCTCGAGCGTTTCCCAATCCACGGGTTTTTGGTCCCACATCACGCCGCCGTCTTTCGTCACGGTGAACTGATACGGGGTTTTTTCCGTAGCTTCGCCGGAGCGGGCTTTCGGAAGCTGAACTTTAATTGCAGATTGGTAAATCACCGGCGCGGTCATTAGAAAAATCACGAGCAGAACGAGAACCACATCGACCAACGGGGTGACGTTGATTCCGGAAAAAAGTTCGTCGTCTGAGGAGTTTTCTAAACTCGCCACTAGGGCACCAGCTTTCCGATTAGGAAACTTTTCAACGCTTCGGCTTCAGCGACTGCGGATTTCACTTTCCGCTGAAAAAGGTTGAAGGCTGCTGCTGCTGGAATGGCCACCAAAATACCGACTGCAGTTGCAATCAGGGCTTCCGAAATTCCGGCCGTCACTGCTTGGGGCGCGCTATTTCCCATTTGCTGGGAGAGATCATGAAACGCTTTGATGATCCCCAGAACCGTTCCGAACAATCCGATGAACGGGGCATTGTTTCCGATCGTGGCCAGAATGGCCAAGTTCCGCTCCCACTGGAGGCGGGCGCGCACAACCACATCCTGCGCCACCTGAGAGAGCACCTCGGGGGAAACGTTTTTCGAATCCTTACTATGGGTCAATAAAGCCTGAGTGAGGGCGGCCTCTAAATCGGGCATGCCGCCAAACTGGTTGCGCACGCGGGTGTTGGCGACGTCTAAGACTTCGTCCCACTTTCCGCTACCAGCGGCCTTGCGCACTCGCTCGCGAAATTCTTTGAGACCCTTGGATGCTTGGCGATAAAATCCGACTCGCTCAAACATCAAGGCCACCGAAAGAATCGAGAGAAGCAGCAATAAATAGAGAACCCATTCAGCCCCGATTAACGAAATTCCTAAGAAGAGTTTTGCAACCATAGTCCTCTCAGGGTACACCGCCCGCAAGAATGACAGAATGCGTTATCGCTTAGCCGGTTTACACAGCCGGCAAACTCTGGCAGTGTGCGCTTATTCATAAAGGGGTAGATATGGGTTTTGAAATTGTCACCAAAAACAATGTCAGAGATCGGTTCAAGTCTTGGCCACGTCCTGAGATTTGGAAGGACGCCTCCGATACCGACTGGAACAATTGGATTTGGCAGCAACAAAAGCGCATCAAGTCCATGGACCAATTGGAAAAGGTCCTGAATGTCACACAAGAAGAACGCGACGCCTTCGCCGGTTCACACGAAATGTTTAACATGGGTATTACTCCCTACTACGCGAGCTTGATGGACAAAGATGATCCGAATTGTCCGATTCGCTTGCAGTCCGTGCCGAAAAAGGGCGAGCTCAACATTCTGCCCACCGACATGGAAGATCCACTCGCGGAAGAACGAGATATGCCAGTTCCTGGCATTACCCATCGCTATCCCGATCGCGTGCTTTTCTACACGACTCACAACTGTCCGGTTTATTGCCGCCACTGCACGCGCAAACGAAAGGTTTCTGATCCGTCGAGCTCGGCTGCGAACAAGCAGCTTGAAGAGAGCCTGGCTTACATTCAAGCTCATAAAGAAGTTCGCGACGTCGTGATTTCAGGCGGAGATCCGCTTTCAAACTCGGACGATCGCTTGGAATACATTCTCTCGCGCTTGCGTGCGATGGATCACATCGAAGTCTTCCGCATCGGCACTCGAAATTTAGTTACCCTTCCACAACGCGTGACCGACTCATTTGCCAAGATGCTGAGCAAGTACCACCCGGTTTTTGTTCACACGCACTTCAATCATCCGAAGGAATGCACGAAGGAAGCCTTCGATGCTTGCGCCAAATTGGCTGATGCCGGTTGCGTGATTAACAACCAAATGGTGCTCCTCAAGGGCGTGAACGATAAGCCGGAAATCGTCAAAGAACTGAACCACAAGTTATTGATGATGAGAGTGCGCCCGTACTACATTTTCCAATGCGATATGTCCCAAGGAATCAGCCACTTCCGCACACCTGTGGAGGTAGGCATTAATATCATCGAAAAGCTGCGCGGGTGGACAAGCGGCATGGCTGTGCCGCATTATGTAATTGATGCCCCCGGTGGCGGCGGAAAGATCCCGCTCCTGCCGAATTACCTGGTGAAACGAGACGGGAAAAAATGGGTTCTGCGCAACTTCAAAAACCAGGAGTTCACCTACACCGAGCCCTGAGCTTCGGTTGCGGAATTGCGCTTTTGCTAGCCGGTTCGTGCTCGTCCATGCCCGAACCCAAAATGACTACCTACGAATTTCCCCGGGAAGCTTTCGTCAATAAACCTCCGCGTCCGTATGACGTCATCGGCATGGTTCGAAGCAAGGCCGATTTCTTCTCTCTCGATGCCAATCACGACGAATCCACTCTCTGCCGAAATTATTACAACCGCGCCGTCAGCGACCTCGTGAAGATTGCCAAAGAGCAAGGCGGCGATGCCGTGCTCGATGTGAGAAGCGTGGTGATGCTCTTTGATGGAAAAACAGAAACCTATCCCACTCCAGAATGTTCCGACGAAGGAGCCGAGGGACAGGTTCTCGTGCAAGGAACAGCGATCAAGTGGAAGCGAAAACCCGGTGAACCCGAAACCACTTTCGAACCCCTCACTCCAGCCCCCGTAGAAAAAAACAGCGAACCCAAAGAACGCTTCCACTACAAAAACCAGGGAATGAACGACATCGAAATGGATATTCGCGATCCCTACAACAGCACCCTCTCTTCAGTAGAGCCGCTGCCCCCCGGTCACTTTGCCGAAGTCAAATCCGCCGCAAAGTTTCGGAGCCCATCAGCCAAAAAGCCAACCTACGTCCCCCGCCCCAGCGACTCCGCACGAGCTCACCAATAAAGGTGGGACAGCGCCCACTCCCACGCTCTACGTCCCATCTCCCGTGCCCATGCCTCACGCCCTCGAGGGCCTCCTCGCCTTTGGTTGGGTTCGGTTGGGTTTGCTAGTGTAGGATTGGCCTGATTGGCTTTGATGGGATAGGTGGCGAATATTTTGCTTTGTGTTCAGACTATGCCGTCTACTCAACACACCCGACTCTGGGTTTCACAGCCGCACTCCCAATTCATCTTTACCATTCGAAGTCGAATGCCCATGGCCTATCGAAGGCAGATTGCTTTGGAGATTTTTAGAGCAATTAAGCCAGTCATTCGAAATATTTATGAAGCGTACTTGGTACATAGCGATGCGCATTGGATGACGTTCCTTCACGCACAGAAAAGAATTCTCACCACCAAGAAGGCGACGCAAAAAAGCAAAAATCAGGGCCTTCACCTGAGACTTCGAAGATTGGAACTCGGCCTCACGCTCCGGGAATTAGCCGCCGTTTCCAAGGTCGACTATAGTCAGCTGAGCCTAATCGAAAGAGGCTACGTGATCCCCAGACCTCGCACCTACTACAAACTCAAACGCGTCCTCTTCCCCAAAAATTCCCAACCCAACCCAACCAAAGGCGAGGAGAGGAAAAAAGAGCGAGCACCCACCTCTAGTGGAGTCCGTTCGAGCTAGAGCTAGACAGCCTTTGAGTATTACTACTCCAGGGTCACTCTTCGAAATCGTATTTGCGGAGGGTTTCGATTGCGGCTTTGAAGCCGCTTTTCACCGTTTCGCCCAGCAATTTTGGCGAAAGGCTGAAGTGTTCGCGAAAGAACATGTTCGCATCCGAAGGACTCGGGTGGATGTAGATCGTATCGACTTCGGGCTTGGTGTGCAGTTCCGCTTCGAGAATTTCTAAAATTCTGAGCCGGTGCTGATCCGAAATTTTTTCCTGCTTACAGTAATTTGAAACCGCCAAGATGGCTTCTTTCTCGGACTTCTTGCTGTGAACGTGGTTATTGATTTTTTGCTCAATCAGCAAATAGATCGACTGAATCAAAATCGCTGGCAGGCCGTAGTCTGTGAGCGAACCGATTTCTTTCACAAAGTGATAGGGCTGGTGCGTGTGACTGGCAATGACCAGATCCGCTCCGGCATCCACTGCGACGTGGGTGGAGAGGGTGTCTCGGACTTCGCCATCGATGTAATAGAGAGACTTATCGTTCTGATCGCGAATCTGGTAGGGCGCGAAAATAAACGGAAGCGATGTCGAAGCAGCGCACGCCTCGGAAATGGCCACATCATTGTCGTACTGACAGGTCAGATCGTGCGGGGGCGGTTGGTAGCTGTATTTTCCAAACACCACTTTACGAGAGTGGTTCAGCTGGGTGGCGACAATGAAAAGATCAGCAGCGTAATCTTCAAACCGGTTGGAGGGGAGAACCTCCTCGCGCATGTACTGCTCAATACCGCCTGTTGAAAAAATCCCGGTCGTCTTGATCCAATCCAACCGGGTCAGCATTTCCCAATTTCCCTGAATCAAGGCTGTGAACAGACTTCGAAAGAGCATCACATTCGAGAGTTGCTCTTTGGCCAGGCCAGTTCGGATCTTAAACATCTTGTTGTACGTCAGACGGGAAAGCACCTTCGGGATCTTGTCGGCGGGGTCGGTGGGTGCCCTGCCCAAGAAGGAGTTAAAAACGTTCTCCAACGAATAACCGGCGGCCAAGTAAGCCGAGATAATCGATCCGGCACTCGACCCCACGTAAGTCGAGATCTCCCGCCCCTGCCGTTGGCGGGGGGTAGAGGTGTCGGCAACCGTTCCTCCAAAGAACTTAAAACCCTGTTCTTGTAGAGCTAAAGCCACTCCCACGTGAAAAGCTCCGGCTTTGGTAGCGCCACCGCTACAGACAAAGGCGATCTTCTTTTTCCTGGGAATGCGAATCTTAGCCGAGTGCGACATGTTTGGCATCCTGGGTGTCAGTTTATCAGTACTTGAATTTATGTGTCATGGAAATACAATGGATAGTCAGGAGACCTGAATGAAGGCCGCATTCACCAATCCGACTCAAAATCAACCCTCCGGTCAGTGGATTCCCTTGATGGAATACGCTACCAAAAAAGGCGTCAGTCTTTCGACGCTTCGCAGATATATCAAATCCGACAAGGTTCAATACCGCGTAGAAAACGGTCGGTACCTGCTATTAGATCCGGATGCCTCGAACAGCATCGAAGAGCAGCTCCGAAAGGCTCACGAGGAAATCGCCGAGCTGAAGATGTTGATCGCCCTCTATGAAGAAAAAATTCCTAGCCCGAGAATGGACGTCTGATCTGAGATCAGCGCTCGCTCTCCTCATTACTGCTGCAGCGCTAGCCGGTCCTCTGGCTCATGCCAATGCAGAGCTCGATCGCATGTACGCGATGGAGACCATCGGCCACCTGAAAGCCTGGGACAACGTCGACGGCCTTTTTGCCGACTATGTCGCGCAGGCATACAACGAATACTTTTCACAGCAGACCCGCTTCATCGCTCAGGATATTTCGAAGGGCGAAAACCTGCTCACTCAATCCAAAATTCCTTACGTGAAGCTGATTGAGGACAAAGAAGTTCTCGGTCAGCTCTCCCGCGCCATGCGCGTTGAAAGTTTGATTCGTACGAAAGTCACTAAAGAAGGCCCGAGTTATCGTTTCAACCTGGAGTGGCTGCACACCCCGAAGATGGACCTACTCGCCACTGAAACTTTTACGCTCCAAGAGCCCGGCGATGGAAAGTCCTTCGGATTGGGCAATATCAAAGGATCTTTGCAAGAAGCCCTCGATCGCATGATCAAGAAAGTACCGTTTACTGCGCAGGTCACCGGCCGCGACAATAACTCGGTCACCGTCAACGTGGGCAAGGCTTCGAATATTCGAAGAGGCGACACACTCGTCATTGCAACGCTCGAAGAAATCAAACGCCACCCTCTCCTGAAAAGCATTGTGGACTGGAGAATGGCCCAAATCGGAAAAATCGAAATCGAAGACGTGGATGAGAAGATTGCCTTCGGTCGCGTGGTGGAAGAAGAACCCGGCAGACAGATTTCTCGATTCCAAAAAGTCGTTCAAATTATTCCGAAGGCCATTCCGCTCGCTCCGGAAGTGCAAATCGAAGAGAGCGAAGAGACCAAGTCGATCAACAGCCCGCCCAGCTTGGGCTGGGTAAATGGGTCCATTATCGTGGGCTCTTTGGATCGTGAAATTTCGGATTCCACCAACGCCGGCCAAAAAGGCAGCGGCTTCTTTTATGGCGGCATCGGTGAAGCGCAGCTCTGGCTCACTCGCCAATGGTTCGTGGACCTACAACTCGGAGGCGGCACCTCCTCCTTTACTCAGAAGAACATTTCGACCAACGCTGAAACCGCATCGGGCGTAAACGGCACGATGTTCTTCGGCAAATTCGATGTCGGCTACACCTTCTTTACAACGACCCAGCTCTTCGGTCCCAAAGGCTTTGTGCGCTTAGGCTATCAATGGACCAACTACGGCTTCCCACAAATGCCCGCCCTGCTCTTGGTTCCGAGCTCCTACGGCGGCTTGTTCGTAGGGATCGGAGGAGAGCTCCCGGTCCGTGACGAATGGGGCATTGCTGTTACCCTCGACTTCGGCCTCATCAATAGCGCGACGGTGAGCGACCTGTCCTACGGCGAAGTGAGAGGGTCTCAGCACCTAGCTTTCTTTATCGGCACCTACTATCGCCTGAACCAGAGACTCAACTTCCGCGCAGGAATGACCCTCATGGCGGATAGTGCGGACTTCGCAAATTCCGCATCCCTCTCGAATCGCTTGACTTCCTTTGGCCCTTCGCTTCAATACTACTTCTAAACGAGTACTATGACGAAGGACCAGGCCGCTAAACGCATCCACGAGCTTATCGATCAGATTCACCATCACGATTTCTTGTATTACGTGATGGATGACCCCAAGGTGACCGACGCGGTCTACGACACGCTCTTCAAGGAACTCCAAACTTTAGAGAAGGATTTCCCAGACCTTCGCAGGCCCGACTCTCCCACCCAACGTGTGGGCGGAAAAGTTTTAGATAAATTCGTGAAGGTGAAACACCAAGTACCCATGCTCTCGCTCGCCAATGCCATGACTGAAGAAGAGTTTATGGATTTCAATACGCGCGTCCATAAGCTGCTGGATTTGAGCGAAGGCAAGGCGGTGGAGTATCTGGCCGAGTTGAAGTTCGACGGACTTTCCATGAGTTTGACTTACGAAAATGGACGCCTCGTCACCGCTGCCACTCGTGGAGACGGCGAGACGGGCGAAGACGTCACCCACAATATTCAGACCATTCGCGAGATCCCGCTACGCTTGAAAGAAAAGAACCCCCCTAAACTCATAGAGATTCGTGGCGAGATTATGCTGAAGATTGCCGATTTCAAGAAATTGAATCAGCAGCAAGAAAAGAACGGCGACAAAGTTTTTGCGAATCCGCGAAATGCCGCAGCGGGTTCGATCCGGCAGCTCGACCCTGCCGTAGCAGCTTCACGACCCCTGACGTGCTTCTGGTACGCCATGGGCAAGGTGGACGGCTGGAAGTTTAAAACCATGTCGGAATATGAAGAGACTTTGGAAGAGTGGGGCTTCCGGATCAGCCCCCACCGTGCTGTCTGCAAAAGCGCAAAGGATGTCATCGCGTTCTATCGGAAAATCGAAGCCATGCGGGAAAAGTTGCCGTTTGAAATCGACGGCGTCGTGGTGAAGCTCAACAGCTTAAATGACATTGAGCGAGCGGGTTATGTTTCAAGAAGCCCGCGCGGAATGATTGCTTTTAAGTACCCACCCCGACAGGAAAGCACGACCATTGAAGACATCATTGTTCAAGTGGGTCGCACGGGTGCACTTACTCCCGTAGCTATGCTGGCTCCAATCAATGTGAGCGGAGTGATTGTTCGTCGGGCGACTTTGCACAATCAAGACGAGATTGACCGCAAAGACGTGCGCATCGGCGACCGCGTGATCATCCAACGCGCGGGGGATGTAATTCCCGAAGTCGTCAGCGTCATCACGGATTCTCGAACCGGAAAGGAAAAGAAGTTTTTACTTCCCAAGAAATGCCCCGTCTGCGGCACTCCCGCGGTTCGAAAAGAGGGAGAAGCCGTTACTCGCTGCCCGAATCTCCAATGCATCGCTCAGGTGAAGGAACGCCTGCTCCATTTCATTTCGCGCGATGCTTTGAATGTCGAAGGACTGGGAGTGAAAATTGTCGATCAGCTCGTTGAAGAAAAAATGGTCAAAACCTATGCCGATCTCTTTCGGCTGAAGAAAGAAGACTTTTTAAAGCTCGAAGGATTTGCGGAAAAGTCGAGCCAGAAACTTTTCGATACGATTCAGAACTCAGTTAAACCCGAGCTTTATCGATTCATCTACGGTCTGGGGATCCGACACGTTGGCGAAGCGACCGCCAAGGAGCTCGCGAATCACTTCCGCTCTTTGGAGCCGATGATGAAAGCCTCCCAAGAGGAATTCGAAGCCATTCACGAAATTGGGCCCGAGATGGCCCGCAGCCTCAGCGAGTTCTTCTCGTCCCGAGACAATCGTGAGGAGGTGACTGAAGTCCTGAAGTTTGTCCATCCTAAGAATCCCCCCAAAATCTCCGGCCCCCAAAAACTCACCGGAAAAACCTTGGTCCTTACTGGCACCCTTCCCAGCTTAAGCCGATCCGATGCCACCAAGCTCATCGAAGAACAAGGCGGCCGCGTCAGCTCCAGCGTTTCCAAAAACACCGACTACGTCGTCGCTGGCGACGAAGCCGGAAGCAAACTCGACAAAGCCCAGCAGTTGGGGGTCCCGATCCTTGACGAAAAGGGACTCCTCAAGCTGGTCCAATAATCAGTTCAACTGCAAAGCAATGGTTGCCGCTTGCTTCTTGCGAGCAGCCATCACCGAAGTTTCGTAAACCACTTTATTCGACTGAGTCTGACGGCGAGGTGCCGCTGACGTGCCGATGTAAAGTTTTCTGGGTTCCATTTCTGGCGTCCACGCATACATGAGCTCAGACGATTCGATCATGTTGGCCTGAGATCCCCAGAGTTCCTTCGAAAGATATCCAAACGAAAGGTAGTCTCCCGTTTTCGCCAAGAATTTTCCCATGCCCCAAGCGTCGTCAATCGACTCTTCAAAGTCGTTGCCGTAAACCCACGCGTGAATGAGGGGAAAGGCGAAGAAGGGCGAAGCGGAAGTGGCTCGATGACCGGCCGAAACAGCGGCGTTCCAGTTTGCAATCATATGAGACGCCGAACCGCTGCTGCAGCCTTCGGTATAGGCCACACGGAGCTGGTTCTTTTTCAAGCCCACATTCTGCGCCGGACGAATGACAACAGACTCTCCACCGGAGTGAGTAAAGGAAAACATATCGATCACGGGAGTATTCCGAGCAAGATCTCTCCACTGTTTTTCCAGAGACTTCGTGTCGTCTGCCTTTTCGCTCAACGCCCAGCGCACATATTCATAGCGAGCGTAAACCCAAGGAGCGGCGTAAACCATGGCAGCATAGTTCACGATGTCGTTGAAAGGCTGAACCAAACCCCCATCGATGGGAATCATTGTCCCGCGCTGAGAATACCGGACGTCTTGATAGGATTGCAAAAACTCCATCGAGTTCTTGTCGTAAGCGACCTTGTTGGAATCGTTGTTGAAGTAGACGGTTGCCAAAACTCGGCTGAAATCCTTTTCCATGAAGGAAACAGCGTACCGACTGGTATCGCGGTCCAACACGTCCCGAATGATGGACATGGAAAACGGCTGGCCGAGCTGCTGCGCTGTCAGCCTGAGTTCATCATTAATTCCCAAGAGATCATCAGCCAGCGGAAGATTTAACCTCAGAAGGGTGGACGTCTCTTTCACATAAAGATAAGTCGGGTCGTACTTCTCTTTGCCGAGAACCAACTTCACATTGTACTTTCCAGGCTTCAGCACATGCATTCCACCCTCAGTAAACACTCGAAACGTGCGAGGCTGACTTTCTTCCAAAGGCTCCAGCACATGAATCGTCGTTTCAATTTCGGTTCTCATACAACCAGTCAGTGCCAAGAGCACCAGCACCCCTAAATACTTCCTCATAGATATCTCCCCAAGATTTTGAACTGAGCCTCACTCAGTACGTGATTGGCCCCTATCCATAGGTAGGCCGACTTTTCGATACACTTCTTTTCTTCCCCACAGAGTTGAACGATTTGCTGAACATCCTCGTCCAGAATTTCATTCGCCTCTGCTCGAGTTTCTACAAATTTTTGGACGACGGGAGGGAGAGCGACTTGCTTCAATCCTTCCTCGTGTCGGGTCATCCATTCTGGTTTTTCAACATGGTAGCGCTGAAAGAAGGAGCGATCCTTTCCAGCCGCTTTTAAAGAAGCATCCTGAAGTTCATGGATCACGCCGTGAAGCTGGCGGTAGGCGCTGGCTACTTTCGGGGGGAGCTTTTGGATGAACTCTTCTTGATTTTCGTATTCCACTGCTTCGTCATTGAGCTCTTGAGTGCTCAAACCGGCCGCTTTCACTTCATCCGCTATTTTTTGAATGGCTGATTGATAGCGCTTTTGAAGCTCCTCGCTTGCTTGAGTAACAAACGAAGGAGTTCGAACAACGGGCGCACCGGTAGAAGACGATGAACTTTGAGTTGTCGTAATATTTAATTCTTGTTGAACGTCAGATTGATCGAAGTGGCGCCAAATCCAGGCCGCCAAAACGCCGACTAGTAACGCAACGGTTACTAGCCCCCCCAGGCCCCGTTTCATTCCTCATTTCCCCCGGCGGCGTATTAAGCAGGATGAAAAAGAAAAACAAGACGAAACGACCGTTGCTTGGCGTTACTTCTTTGGTGCGATCGGTCGTTTGAAATCGCCGGATTCGACTTTGCGAACAATTCGATCCCAACGATCCGCGTAAGTTTTGTAAGTGTTGAAGAGAGTGCGAAACCGAAATTGAATCGCGTTCGTGGGTTTTCCCATCGTATTGAGCGATTCCATGAGTTGATCGAGTTGGCGACGACGGACATTTGGAGGAAGACGCTCAGCGCCAGTTTGATATTGCATGTAGAGTTGGTGTACCTGCTGCACCATTTGTTCGGCCTGGCCCACCATGTCTTTTATGCGCGTTATTGTCTGCGATTTTTCATCATCATCGAAATCACCAGCCATAGACACGTCCTTTGCATTTAGGTTACCACAGGAACTATGAAGTCAAAAACCCAGTACTCTTGCACCGAATGTGGATTCAACAGCCCGAAGTGGATGGGCAAATGTCCCACCTGCGAAGCTTGGAATACTTTAGTTGAAGAAAAGCCAGGTTCTGAGCTCGTAGCCGAGGGCTCACTTGCTTCTGTAAAAGATGAGTTCAAAGGATTTCAAACTTCTTTAAAAGACTGGGTCACCCTCGAGGAAGAGGCCGACGACGATAAGCAAGTCTCAAAAAAAGACGGTATGGCGAAGAACCGCCTCTCTACAGGAATTTCTGAACTCGACCGCGTACTCGGCGGCGGTTTGGTGCGCGACAGTTTTGTTTTGTTAGGGGGAGACCCTGGAATCGGAAAAAGTACGCTGCTCCTTCAAATGGTGAGCGGTGTTCTGAAAGCTAATCCCAGTTTAAAAATTTTGTATGTCAGCGGAGAGGAATCAATCGAACAGATCCGCGACCGTGCCTCGCGGTTACAAGTCGCTAGTAAGAAGCAAGTCTTTCTGGCTTCAGAAACTCAGCTCGAGCGAGTTTTCGCAACCGTGAAAGAAATTCGTCCCGACATTCTCATGATGGACAGCTTGCAAACTTTCTCGAGTGGGTACTTAGATTCCGCTCCCGGAAGTGTGAGCCAAGTGAGAGACGTCGCAGTAAAACTCATGACTCTGGCCAAGAGCGCGGGCATTTCCGTTTGGCTGGTGGGTCACGTGACCAAAGAAGGAACCATCGCCGGACCTAAAACGGTCGAACACATGGTCGACACCGTCCTTTACATTGAAGGCGAGGGGGGATTCAGCCACCGACTACTTCGTGCTGTGAAGAATCGCTTCGGGAGCACGCGTGAGCTCGGGGTCTTTGAAATGGATAGCGAAGGTTTGCGAGAGGTGACCAATCCTTCGGCATTATTTTTAAGTGAAAGAAAAAATACGATTCCGGGTGTTGCCGTAGCCGTCTCACTAGAAGGGACACGTCCTCTTTTGGTAGAGCTTCAGGCGCTTGTCGTCTCCAGTGCTCTAGCCATGCCCCGTCGTACAGCAGTGGGAATGGAGGCCTCACGGGTTTCCTTACTCTCTGCCATTTTAGAAAGACACATGCGTTTGCCTTTGGCTCAGAATGATCTGTTCTTCAACGTGGTCGGCGGATTACGCCTGACTGAAACGGCCTGCGACCTTGCAGCAGCCGCAGCGATTTGGTCGAGCCTGAAGGAAGCTCCGTTTCCCAATGACTGGGTTTTCATTGGCGAGCTAGGCCTGACCGGCGAAGTAAGAAAAGTTTCGCAGCTGGACCTGCGCCTCAACGAGGCTAAGAAGCTCGGATTCAAAACCTTCGTCGTGCCGAAGCAACAGGAAAAGAAACTAGAAGGCTTTGCTTCCGAAGGAACGCGCGTGATTTTCGTCAACTCGGTAAATGAAATTCCGAAGCTGATCAGTTAGGGCCCCGGGCCGCCGCAACTGCCGGCGTCGATGATGACCCACTGACCGTTCAGACAGAATGCTCTGCCGGGAATCCCATAGCAGCCGGAGTTGTACGTGCGCACAGCTCCGGAGGGGTACATCGTGCTTCCCCCGTTCGGCGTACAGCCTGCCAAAGCTATCGGAGAGCACACCCACTGTCCGGCGGCGTTCTTGGTAAGATATTGTCCAGTCGGACAATTCGCAGGAAGCGCAGTCGTGCTCGTTCCACCGGTGGCCACGCAACCTTGAAAATTATTTGCTCCATCGACTGTCACGGTCAGAGGAATTGTTTTTAGCACTTCTCTTGATCCATACACCGTTCCTTGATCGATCAGAATTTCTAGATTGGCTTGAAAATCTCCACCCGCAGGGGGGTTCAAACCCACCACACGAATTCTTCGAACGACTGTGCCCGGAATTCCTTTCACGGGTTGACCCATTCGAAAGTCGGGAGTGGCCGCACCAGCAGGAGCGTTCACCACGAGTGTTTGTATTCCGGTGGTCGGTGCGTTGGTATTGTCGGGAGTGCTTAAAAGTCCGCCAGTAGCCGTGAATACGGCCTGTCCATTCAGATTGCTTTGGCAAATCGCAGGATTCGTAAGCGCCATCTGCAATACGCTCACGCCATTCTGAATCTTAAACGCAACGTCGACCGAGCGTCCCATTTTGCCCTGCATCTGCATCATCTCCGCAGCGCCCAAGGCGACCACGGCAACCAATGCCGCACCCATCATCACTTCAATAAGTGTGAAGCCCTTGTAATTATTCATTTTTCCCCCAAAGAAACCCTTACCCACCTTCCATTATAGCACACTGAGTCTAATGCTTTATACGAGCAGGAATGGGAACATTGCATACCTCGATATGCTGCGGATGATGAAAGAACCAAGCTTCGGGACGAAACTTTCTGGACTTCACGAGCTTTGCAAACAGGGGGGTGTCTGTACGCAATACTTCGAAATTCGTTCTTTCCTTCTCAGGGACATCTGTCGCGAGTCGGAATGCCTTAATAGAAACTCGATCTACTGGATTTGTGTAAAAACCCATTGGGACAGGTCCTCGTTTAGAGGCCGAGAGGTACTCCATTCCATCGATAACTCGCCCAACCAGAGTGACATTTCGATCTAAATGGCGGGGTGCGTGACCAATGACGGCATAGAGTTCGGTACCGCCGCCACTGTCCGGAGAAACATCTCGACCGGCACCAACAGCCCCATAGCAGTGAAGCATCCACATCTTATTTTCAGCAGCGTCCCGCGCAACGGGAAACCCGGAAGAGAACCCGACCTCCCGCGCGTAAACATCGGGCTCATTCAAACGGTTGAAAGGAACCTTGGCATCCAGCTTCCGATCAAACTCTGCCGCTAGGGTTGCCTTTCCATTTTTCAGAGGACGTTTTTTTTCTGGATTGTCGGAATTGGGATCTGCCCATTGAACGACGTAGTTATCTTGTGTGCGAATGATGGCCAAGCCATCCCAGTAGCGATCGCGCGCTAAGGCCTTCACATTCTCAACATGCTTGGGAGCAAAATCCGGAGCGAGCTCAATCACCACGCGCCCCCGATCTAAATCCATGTACAAAGTGTTCTCAGGACTGACGGTGCGCCAATCCGAGGGCTTCGACGCGGCGAGGATTTCGGACATTGCCTGAAGTTTTTCATCGGAAGCAAAAGCTTGTCCCACCCAGCTCAATAAGAGGAAAAAAAGCATACGCACCTCACTTAGCTAAAACGCGTTTGACAGCCACTTTCCAGCGCTCCAATGATTCCTCGCGCTCTGCGGGCGTAAACTTCGGAATAAATTCCTTATCCTGCTTCCAGGTTTTTTCCACATCCTGGAGACTCGACCAAAGACCGATTCCCAACCCTGCAGCAAAAACCGCCCCCAGGCTCGTCGTTTCCAAATATTTTGGGCGCTTCAGAGAAACCCCAAGAACATCTGCTTGAAACTGCATCAGTAAATTATTTGCGGAAGCCCCACCATCCACATTCAAAGAACGAAGTGGCTTTTTCATATCCATCTGCATAGCCCGCAAAATATCGGTGTTTTGAAACGCAATTCCCTCCAGCACAGCGCGAGCAAAATGCGCGCGCGTGGTTCCGCGAGTCAGTCCAGTAAACATTCCGGTCGCGGTAGGATCCCAAAAGGGGGCGCCCATTCCTGTTAGTGCCGGAACAAATACAACTCCATCGCTTGAAAGAACTTTCTTAGCCAGCGATTCAACTTCCGCCGCATTTTTGAAAAACCCTAAACCATCTCGCAACCATTGAACGGCCGCGCCCGCAACAAAGGCACTTCCCTCCAAGGCGTAGGTGTATTCGCCAGATGGCAACGCCCAAGCCACCGTGGTCAGTAAGCGATGATCGCTGAAGTACGGCTGCGACCCCGTGTTCACCAAAAGGAAAGCCCCAGTGCCATACGTGCACTTCGCCATTCCCGGTTCGATGCACGCTTGTCCCAAAAGGGCGGATTGCTGATCTCCCAAAACTCCGGTGATTGGAATTCCATCTGGCAAACCAGGAAACCCTTTCGTACGACCAAACTCTCCGACCGAATTTCTCACTTCCGGCCAAATGGTTTTTGAAACTCCCAGATGGGTGCAAAGTTCGTCGTCCCATCTTTTTTGGCGAATATCGAAACAGAGTGTGCGCGAAGCATTGCTGGGTTCAGTGGCGTGAACTTCGCCACCAGTAATTCTTGCAATCAAGAAACTATCGATCGTTCCCGCAGCAAGTCGTCCCTGTCCCAATGCCGTTTTGAGTTGCGACCAATTTTGCAAAGCCCATGCGGCCTTAGTTCCTGAAAAATAAGGATCGAGAAGGAGGCCGGTCTTCTCCTGAAAAAGTTTTTCGGTGCCCGACTTTTTTAGATCTTCGCAAAAATCTGCTGTGCGCCGATCTTGCCAAACAATGGCTCGAGAAAAAGATTTGTTGGTTTTCTTATCCCAAAAGCAGAGCGTCTCGCGCTGATTCGTGATGCCGATGGCCAAGATTTTTTTCTTTTGGATCTTGCTCGTCACCTTTTTGACAGTGGCGACAGTCGTCTTCCAAATATCCTCGGGATCGTGTTCAACCCAGCCTGGTTTTGGAAAATGTTGTTTAAAATCAATGGAGGCCTCGGCGACTTTCTTGAGTTTTTGGTCCATCAACAAAGCCGTGGTCCCAGTGGTCCCCTGATCAATCGCTAAAATATATTCTGCCATCCCCCACAATTATCAGTGAAATCATGCAATTGCGACTTAAATTTGGCCACCTGCGGCCGATAAGTAATCGATGAACTATCGGCGGCACCTGCCCATTCTCATCACAGCAGCCATCGCACTTTCGATCACGATTGTTTTCTACATCGTGAGTCGCCACCACTCCGTGAATCGGGAGCTCTCGCTCGCGCTCTCTTGGGCACGACAAGTGAGCGTGCAGGCGGAGAGTCTCGCACTCGACGCTCGCCAACGCGGTGAGGGTGATTCATTGAATTGGGCCGCAAAACTTTTGAATCAAGGCACTGAGCCACGACTCCTGCGCGTAAGCCGCATGCAGGGGGACTCCGACGACCTCATCGTCAAGACCAACGCGCGCAACGAAGGTTACCGCATCAACGGCGTGACGAATGTTTTCGAATTTCAGAAAATGATTTTTCCAGAAGACTCGCGCAAGAACGGCGGGATTCGAATTCTAATTCAGCTCGACTACCTGGGCTTTTTGGGAACACGCTCGAAGTTCAGCAACGACCTGGCAGCCTTTCTGCTCTTCGCACTTTGTTGGACGGCACTCTACTTCGCGTATCGCCGCTGGGCCTATGGCCGCAAACGCGGAGATAGCTACGTTCGCCAGATTGTTTTGGACTGGGTTGGAAAAGCGCGAATCGTTCTCACCGCGCTCGGCGGGCACATCCGCAACATGGTTAAGGAAGCGCAAAGTCTAACCGTGGCAGCAGCGAAGTCGCGCCAGAGTCTAGGAGACCTGCGTGAGCGCATTCACGGTGGAATTCGGGACATCCGAGAAGGACGCCAAGCCCTCAAAGAAAATGAGCGTACGGCCACTCATGCCGAAGTCATTGCTCTCAACCTGGCTGTCGAAGCTGCCCGCACGGGAGAAGAAGGCCGTTACCTACTCAGCATGGCCGAAGAACTTCACCGCATGATTCAGAAACTGAAGAAACTCAATGAAAAGTGCGAAGCCACGATTGCGAAAATCGAAGTTCAGTTAGAACCCTGGTCTACGGATGCCGACATGGCCTTCCACTCTTACGACGATGTCTTCAGAGCAGCCCAAGTGATGGACGGACACATTCGCCGCACGACCGAGTCGATTCTTCACCAAGCGCAGCACATTCATTCCTTGAATCAGGATTTAGACGGTAAACGCGCCAACACGAAGTGATAGGCCAGATGCGCTGCCAAGCGAGCGGTTCTTCCACCCACATCATGTAAAGGGTTTAATTCAAAAATACCGAGAGAAATGACCTTTTTTTCGCGTCCTGCGACTTCCACCATCTCCATCGCTTCGCTGGCGGAGAACCCTTCCGCCTGAGGTGCAGACACACCGGGAGCAAAAGCTTCCGCCACTGCATCGAGATCGAAACTCACCACCACCGCATCACACTTCTTCGCCAGAGCGCTCAATGTTCTCTTAAACGTGGCCACCGCTTTTCCGCCGCGCAATTTTTCAAACGGAACAACCGGAACTTTTTTCTTCTCAACGTAGGCCCAAAGAGCCGGCGCATTGCAGTGCTGCTGAATTCCGAATTCAATTAATCGATCCGGAGAAAGAATTCCCGCCTCGAGTGCGAGGTAAAAAGGAGACCCACTCGTAATTTCTGGATCAGGCTTTCGGACATCCAAGTGCGCATCCACATTCATGCAACCAATTCGCGGTTTTGTTTTCTTCGTGGAGGCGACGTAATCAAAAATGCCTTGAAGCTGAGAAAATCCGTGGTCATGACCGCCGCCCACATAGACACTCACCCCACAGGTGGCTTGGGCTAACGATAACTCTTTTGCCGCGCGGGCGTGATTTTCCTCGACGTTTTGCGTGAGATTTTTGACGTCTCCCAAATCTCGACAGAGGTCGCGAACCTGATTCTTTCCCTTAAGCCTTGAAAATGCTTCTCGAAATGCGGACGGACCTAGACCTGCACCTATTCGCCCACCCACGTGGACGACACCCTGATGATCCGGAATTCCTAAGAGGCACCAATTGATTCGAGTCGGCATTTACCTTAGACTTATAAGCATATAAAGGAATTAGGAAACTTGTAAATGGATGCGCAGCAAGAAAAAAAATGGTTTGTCTATATAGACGATCACCACGAAGGCCCATTTTCTGCCGAAGATCTTCACGGGAAGGTTTCCGAAGGTAAGGTCAACACTCAGACTTATGTCTGGGCTGACGGCATGTCCGATTGGCAAGTCATCACGGAAGTCACCGGACTCTCTAGCCTGGTCAGCGGCGATGCTCCCAAAAAAGAAGCGACCAAGACCTCCACCAAAACCAATGGCCGCGGAAAAAGTAAAATAGTCGAAGTGGAACCCGAAAAAAGCCGTGTCACCGCTGCAGACATTAAACGCACCGAGGAAGCTGAAATTTCCATTTCTGAAATTAGCCAAACGGGCGGAGGCGGTACCCCCGAAATCATTACCGAAGAACCTTCTCTCACCTCCATGAAAGCCAATGGCCATGGGGCTGAACATCACACTGGCACCTTAGAAACGAAAGCGACCACGGCATCCATGGAGCAATTTACACGCGAACAAAAGGTTGAAATTGAAGCAGCTCCCTCTGGTGAAAACACGAAGACCGCCCTTAGAAAAAGAAATGAACTCTTTTTCGGCAAAGGGCAGTCCCTCGGAGAAAAACTGCTGAAAAACGCGAAATCTTTCATTAGATCGAGTATTCGCTGGATTGTCCTTGCAGCCCTAGCAGGTGGTCTTTATTACAGCTACGAAAAGAACTACCTCAATGGATTGCTAGAAATCCCCGCTGTACAGAAGGGGATGCAAGCTGCCCAAGAAGTATTTCGACCCTACCTGAATAAGGCCGTAGACCTCGTTCCAGCTTTAGCAAAATGGATTCCGCCCATTTCGAACATCGACAGCATCAGCCCCGAAGATTTTGAAAATCTGAAGTCTGCTGCTCGCTCTTCACCCGACAAGGTGGGTGCGCACGTCGCAGCAGCCGTAACCAAGACGGAACCGTTAGCCCCCAGCTTTTGGATGGCATCGAACATGCCCGATGGAACAAACTTCGAGTTCTTCATTGAAGGCGTGCCCGAAACTCTGCTCGGAAAAACCTTTTACTTCTTTAAAGATCGCGTCGCCCTGCTGAAAAAGGTCGCTCGCACCTCGACCTTCCGCATGTCGGATGGTAGCGCTATTCCTCGCGGTGAATATCAGATCATCGTCACGGAATCGGAACAACAGCCCGACGCAGTCAAGACTCTACTGTCCCAGCTTCCCGTCGCCCAGCTCTCTGCTCAGCCCCTGCCAGACTACGTCCCCAAGGGCAGAAAGGTTCTCTATCGAAATGTTTTCTTCTTGGGTGGAGCGAAAGACGATCAATACCGTCTGCGGTTAAAGAAGTTTCACGAAGAAATGCGAACCAAGGCCAGTGGAGAACTCTCTGAACTCAGCATGCTCGTAACCACTTTAGAAGGTCAGTTCAAACAAACGTCGGACAAGTACAAGAACACGAAGACCATCAAGAAAGCACCGCAAAGAAACAAGTCTTGGAATCAGTTCCACACCTCTTGGCTCAGACTGAGCAGTGAGCTCGTGAACAAATCCCAAGGGTGGACCCGCGAATTCTTAGACACAAATGGTTACTTTTACCCAGCTTTCTATGATCGCATGCGCCTTCTCGCTCAGGATGTGGTGAGAGTTCATGAGATCCATCACAAGTTCTTCTCGGGAGCTGTGGACAAGAAAACTTACGACAACCAACTGGCTGAAGCGATTTCTCAAGCGCAGATTTCTTTCACTCAGTTGAAAAAGAAAATTGAAGATGCTCAGAAGCTTCTTGCTTCAAGCACCGGCATGCCAAAGAGAGAGGCCCTATGAGCGCAGCACCCAACAATCAGGAACGCAGAAGAACTAAAAGACGCCCGATCGTAGAATCCTTCTCCCTCTTTGCCGCCGTTCCGAAAAAAGGCCCCTTCCGTTTGAGAATTCAAGATGTCAGCGAACACGGCGTCGGTCTCGACATCGAAGCCGATGAGCCCGAAGAACTGAAAGACATTGCTTTGAAATCGGGTGAGACGATTGAGCTCCACTTCTATCTCAACCCGACTCTCTTTCTCCCCCTGAAATGTAAGGTCGTCCGCCTGGAAGACAAGAAATCGGGCGGCAAATTGGCTGGTCTCGAATTTACCGACACGGGCACCAAGGCTCACGCCGCCTATTTATCGTTCGTCACCCTGCTCGATAAGCTCTTAGATTCTGCTCAGCTAGCCAGCTAAAGCGGAAATCTTTACCCATTCAGAGCCGCACCCAATCCTCCGATAAAGTTCTTGGAGGATATGTTCCATGGCTCGACAAAGAACCGAAGGTGAATCCCAGGGTAAAGATCAGCACGTAGTAGACCTGGGTGAAGTTCGTGCCCAAAAGCTCGAAGAAAAGCGCCGACATGCAGAACGTATCTTCTTCAAACACCTTTTGAGTGTTTACTGCATTACGGACTCTTCACAGATGCGCCCGATTGAACTGGTGGACATCAGCGAAACGGGTATCTCTTTCCAGGTTCCGCACAATGCAGAGGATCCATGGCCGAAAGACGAAGCCAACCTCGTGGTTCGCCTCTACTTCAGTCAAGACACCTACTTGCCACTGCACTTGAAGATCGAGAACTCTAGACCCTCTATCGTCGAAGGGGATCGATTCGTACGCTACGGCTGTTCCGTCGACAAAACTTTGACGACGTTCGAAACCTTTCAGCAGTTCGTACGCTTTATGAAGCTCTATTCCGAGCACGCCCACAAGGACATGGGCGACGTCACAGTCTTTTATCTATAAAGATTAGATACCCGAGACTTGAGTCTGGGTTTCAGCTTCAGTCGCTTCGGGCAACGTGTCAGACTCGCTCGCCTGCTCAGTCTGAATGTAGTCATCCAAATAGGAATCGGGGTTGAAGGTATCAATGACACGATTATAAGTGTCTGCTTGATCGCCCGTCGGCACCGCACTCGGCGCATCGATAATACCAGGCATACGATTCACAGACGTAGCTGCAGCGACCATCAGAACCGCTGGAGCGACCCACTTGTTTAATTGATTAAATGATTTCAAACCGAATTCCCCCTGCCAAAATCATACGGAAGCGGAAATCGGATGACTAGTTTTTTTATCTGAGGATTGTAGACACAGCGCGGAAATCTATCCGGCTTTGCGTCGCGAGGAGGGCTGCTTCATCCACTCCGCCAAAATTCTGGCAGCTTTTTCAGGGTTTGCCTGCACGAGTTGGACAATCTTATCTCGCACCTGTTTAACCTCTTCGGGCGAAACTTTTTGCTGCACAGGCTTCTGTGCGGCGGGTCTAAGCTTCTTTACGGAGCTCATGCGGCCTTAGTTTTTCCGCGGAGAGCCTCTGGCGAAAGTTCATCAGCAGAGATGGAGCCGAAGACGACTTCGTCGTCCATCATCGAAAATGCAAACCACTTGTCGCCCAGTCTTTGATACAGCACTTCCACCGTGGTGTCGGTGATGTCATAGGCGCTGTCGGTTTTGATTTTCTTATCGTTCAATTTTGCCGGTAATTTCTTAGTTTGCTTTGCCATTTGCGTACCCTCCGTGGGATGTCTAAAGCGGCATCGTGCCGCGTACCTTTATCGCTTCGGTCATCCGGCAAAGGAATTGAGAGGGCAGAAACTGCCGAGGGCAAAGAAGGGCCAAACTTACGGAACGATGATCTGTCCCTGAAGGGTCGAATACAAATCCAAGAAATTGTAAGTCCCCGAAGTCAGGGTGACAGCGTGAACGCGCAAGTAATCCGTTGTACTCGGGTCACTCAACGCGCTGGCAACAAAGAAAGTTCCGCCTTGGGTAGCTGCAATCTGATGGCGAAGCTTCGTCCCAATATAATGAAAGAACACGGTGGAGTTGGTGGTATTCGCATTACAAGTCAGCGGTGTTCCAGCTGGGTAAACTGTTCCATCTGCTTCGGCACAACCGCAGAGGCCGACCAAAAACCCATCTGCCACACCGATTTGAACCTGAGCTGTAGTGCATTGAGTTTGAGCGGCGGGAATAGAACCCCGCGAAGTGGTGATCGATCCACATCCCTCGCTCATCAAAGCTAGAAGGCTCACTACAGCCAGAGTCCCTGTTCGAAACATGTCCTTCTGAAATAACCTGAATTGAATTCGGTTCGCAACCACGTTATTCAGAATCATGCTCACATTTGAAAATTGGGAAGCTCGATTCAAAGCGCATATTCAGGCTCTTCAAGAGTCCGACCCGGCGCATGATCTCGCACATTTCATTCGGGTATCTACAACTGCAAAAAACCTAGCCCAGGAAGAGGGAGCAAAACTCGAAGTCGTCCTTCCAGCTGCGTGGCTCCACGACTTAGTGAATGTTCCCAAAAACGATCCTCGTCGCAGCCAAGCCTCCCGACTTTCGGCCGAGGCTGCTCTGCAATTGTTGCGGGAGATGAACTACCCGGAAGAGCACTTCGACGGAATCGCCCACGCCATTGAAGCACATAGTTTTAGCGCAGGAATCTCCCCAGAAACTTTGGAAGCCCAAATCGTTCAAGATGCCGATCGACTAGATGGATTGGGGGCCATTGGAATCGCTCGCTGCTTCGCGGTCTCGGGAATGTTGAAACGCAAACTCTATCACCCGACTGATCTCTTCGGCCAGACACGCAAATTTGATGACCTCGAATACGCTGTAGATCACTTCTTCGTAAAACTATTCAAAGTTGCAGACTCCCTAAAAACTCCGGCAGGCCGGGCTGAAGGTCAACGCCGAGCACGATTCATGCGCGATTTTTTGACTCAGCTTGAACAGGAAGTCTTCACAAAATAGGGAGCTTCATTAAAAAGCGGGTATTCACGTTTTGCTCATCAAGCAATAACTCACCGCTATTTTCTTCCATAAGGCGCTGAGAAATACTCAACCCAAGCCCTGTCCCCTTTCCCAGCTCCTTCGTCGAAAAAAAAGGCAGCATAATCTTATTTCGAATCTCGATAGAAATGCCACTTCCGCTGTCCGTCACCGAAATAAAATGAAATCCATTCTGAGTATGAATCTGAATTTTTATCCAGCGAACATCCAGGTTCTCGACAGCATCCCTAGCGTTGTTAATCAAATTCAACAAAACCTGACAGACTTGAACTTGCCGACATCGAACCCAACTCGGCTCTTGGGTTCGTTCAACTTGAAGGTCAATTTTCTTTTCCTGCAACTGGGGTGCGCAGAAACGAACGGTTTCTTCGACAATGCTATTCAAATCCACGCGTTCTACAGGGTCTCTTTGTCCATCTCTTGAGAAGAGCTGCAGACTATCGATGATTTTTTCCATTCTCTTCCCTACGAGGTCAATATTTTCAGCAGCCCGAAGCACGGCTTGACGAGTAAACCCTTCTCCATTGCCCATTCGCCTGAGAAGCTGAGCCTCCAAACAAATCGCTTGCAGCGGGTTTTTGATTTCGTGGGCAATATTTACGGCAATTTCGCCTACAGCCGCAAGGCGTCCTTCATGAAATTGTTTGATCCGCTGCTCTTCGACCTGTGCTTCAGCTATCTTCCTATCTGTAATGTCGCTTCTAATGGACATGAATCGGTATGGCCGCCCGTGCTTAAAAAAAGGAATAATCGTGGTATCCACCCAAAAAAAAGATCCGCCTTTCGTTCGATCGCAAATTTCCCCCTTCCAAACCCTCCCCGCCGTGACCGTGTCCCACAGATTCTTGAAAAATTCTTTGGAATGGTAGCCCGAATTGAAAATCCGATGGTTTTTTCCGAGAATCTCCTTTTTGGAATACTTACTCACCTCCAAATACTTGTCGTTAACGTAAACAATTTCTCCACGCAGATTTGTGATCGAGACAAGAGCCGCTTGATCAATAGCAAACTTGAGCTGCCTCAGTTCTGTAGAAATAAACGAGGCGAACAAACTCCTAGCGGAGATCATATATCCTCCTCCAAGCGGCACTCAGGGCATCTCGGTCATCGGGATGCGCAATGGATAAGAGCTGCTGCGCTCTTTGGCGCAAAGTTTTGCCATGGAGATCGGCCATACCAAACTCTGTTACGACATAATGAACGTCTGCCCGGGTAGTAACAACTCCAGCCCCTAGAGTCAGGCTCGGAACAATTCGAGGTACTCCCCGTTTCGTTCGGCTCGTCACAGCAATAATCGATTTCCCCCCAGGGGACATTGCAGAGCCGCGAACAAAATCCACCTGCCCACCAACTCCGGAAATGATGTGATGCCCTATTGAATCCGCGCAGACCTGTCCCGTCAGATCAATTTCCACCGCTGAATTGATTGCCACTACTTTTGGATTTCTTGCGATAACGGCAGGAGAATTCACATAGTCGCTAGGATAAAGCTCCACAGAAGGATTGGCATTCACGAACTCGTAGATCTTCTTCGTACCCTGTACGAAGGATGCGATTGTTTTTCCGGCATGAACTTTTTTCTGAGAATTATCAATCACTCCGCTTTCCAAAAGAGTAACCACGCCATCGGAACATAATTCACTGTGAACTCCGAGATGCCGATGCCCGTTTAGACACCGCAAAACAGCATCCGGAACTGCTCCGATTCCCAATTGTAAAGTAGCCCCATCTTCAATGAGGGAGGCGACGTGATATCCGATTTTCTCAATAACATCGGTGGAAATATCACTACTCCCAACCTCTGGAAGTGCATTGTTAGTTTCGATGACGTATCTAAACTTACTGACGTGAATCAGACTATCCCCGTAGGTACGGGGCATGTTCGAATTAACTTGAGCCAGTACCACCTTGGCAGAATCTACAGCAGCACGGGCAATGTCGACGCTGACCCCTAATGTGCAATATCCAAATCGATCGGGAGGAGACACCTGAACTAACGCAATATCGATGGGGCAACGCCCTGATTTGATGAAAGCAGGAATCTCAGAAAGAAAAAGGGGAGTATAGTCCAACCGATCATAGTCCATCTGATCTCGTAGACTGGGCCCAACAAAGAGATTGTTGACCCTGTTCTTCTTACTAAATTCAGACAAGGTGTGAGCAGGCCTCCCCTCGACGTGGAGGTGAATGAATTCGAGGTCCTTCAAATCAGAAGAGCACTGCACCACCTCTTCAATCAGCCGATACGGAACCGCTGACTGGCCGTGAACAAATATTCTCTGCCCAGAACTCAAAAGGGACTTGAGCGCAGTCATTACTTCGACGACCTCAATACCCACACTGGACAAGGCGCACTTCGAACTACCTGCCGCGCAATACTACCCAAAACAGCCGCAGCGGTAGGCCCGCTCTGAGCCGCCATTGCAATCAAACCGGCCTTCATTTTCTTAGCTTGGTCAATCACCGCAGGAACAGTCCCTCGATTTCCGCGATCAAAATAGATCTCCACAGTGACCCCTTGCTTTTTGGCGAGTTGGACATATTCGTCGGCTATCTGTTTCTTTCGCTGCTCCTCCTGGGTTACAAAGTCCGGGTAGGTGACAAAACCTCCCGCTAGCAAGTAGACGCCTAGTTTTACGAACGGTTCAATGGGGTGAGGTATGACATGAAACAGCACCACTTTAGACCGACGTTCTTTAGCTAGCCGCACCACCTTTTCAAAAGTCTTTCTGGAGTGGTGAACAAAGTCGGTAATAAATAAGATGGGCCGACTGCCCTTAGTGGGCTGGTTCTCTGTTCGAGAACCCGCCACGAGAACTGGTATTTTGGAATAGAGAAGCAGGGTTTCCGCAAAGCTCCCCAAAAAAAACCGAGATATCCCTTTTCTCGAATGCGTCCCAACCACAATGAGATCGGCTCGTAGACGTTGGGCATGGGATATAAAAGTTTTGATGGTTTGAAAGAGCGTCGAATGACTTTCGACGATAGTTTCCACTGGGAGCATGCCAGGAATTTTTATTCCCTTGATAGAATGCTCGACCAGCTTTTGAACTGCCGGCCGAACCCGCTTCAACCACGGTGCATTAAACTCTATATTAATGTCATACTCCGAGGGGCTCAGAATGTAGACCGGCTGGATAGAAGCTCCCCGAGCCCCATATTCCCGAAGGACTTCCAATACTGCCATTCTACTGGGACCGTTTTCTTCGAAGGGGTCTAGTGCCCAAACGATTCTTTTTCGACTAGAATCAATCATAAATCTCGCCTCCTATTCGTGCGCAAACCTCAGTAAGCAGTTGGCGTGCCAACTCGAATCGCACTACTCGACACCGGTTTCTTTGACGAGTTTGAGACAATTTATTCCGGGACGAGCCATTTGGTCCCAAACGACTGCTAAGCCAAAGTCTTGGCAGGCTGTTTCGCCCTTCAGAAACCCTGCTTTTGTAAAAAAATGGGTTGGCCCAAAACCTGCTTATCTCCTTCAAAAGGAGAAACGAAAAAAATGAAACACATTCCGAAAATTGAAAAAGTAATGACACCGATGCCCCACACCATTAACTCGACCTTACCGATACAAACTGCTCAGCAAATGATGAGAGAGCACCGCATTCGACACCTTCCGGTTCAAAGAGCTGGGCACCTCGTTGGAATACTCACTGATCGTGATGTGAAACTTGCCACCTCATTTACTCATAGCGGCGAGATCGTTGTCGACGATGTCATGACTCCTGATCCTTACAAAGTTCGCCCCCAGGCTGCACTAGACGAAGTAGTTTTCGAAATGGCGGAGCACAAATTTGGTTGCGCCGTAGTCGAACAGGAAAACGGAAAAGTAGTGGGTATTTTTACTGCTACTGATGGCCTCAGAGTTCTGGGTGAAATTCTCCGGGCGAATTACAAGCCCCTCGAGGAATAGGAAGACTTCATGAAATATTATCCATGGATTGTTGCTGGAATTTTGCTGCTAACTCAAACGCATGTTGAGTCCGCAGAAATGAGTCCAAACGAAAAAGGGGTGCTATGGAGTCAAAAAATGCAGGATCTCTATACTACTCTTGCGGACCTTTTAACCGATGTCGCGAGCGATCAGCGATTTAAGAATCCGAAAAATTATTCCCGCATCCAAAACAATGCGAACAAACTGCTGACGCTCACGCACGACATGGACCGAAGCGAAAAGATTCCAGATGGGGATCCCACTCTTCCGATCGTTGGGAACATCCTCCACAGCAATCTTGAGCAGGCTGCCACTCAGTTAAAAGCTGGAAATCGGGCTTATGCACGCACCATCTTACGCTCAGTTCCTGGATATTGTATTGCTTGCCACACACGAAACATGTCGGGACCACAGTTTAGCAAACTGCCCCTCGCTCCGAAGGGAAAGCTCAGTCCTCTTGAGCGAGGCGAATTTTTTACTGCTACACGTCAGTTCGATCGCGCCCAGAAAGAATTTCTTTCGGTCATTCAAGGGTCGGCTGAAGGAACCGGTATTTGGGACTGGGACAGCTCCATTCGGCAAGCCCTCTCCATAGCAATTCGAGTAAAAAAAGATCCCGATCAAACCAAAGAGATCGTCCAGAATGTGTTGAAGTCACCCATTGCCCCTACCTTCATGAAGGACGATGCCAAGACTTGGCTCAGCTCTGTGCAGGAATGGCAAAAAGAGAGCTCCAGACGTACACCCACCGAGGATGGGCTTTATATAGAAGCCGCACGATTGATGGACAAAGCCCGAGAAATTCAAAAGTATCCGATGGACCGAAGTGCGGATGTCTACTTTCTCAGAGCGGGCGCGGTTCTTCATGAATTGCTTCAAGTAGCACCCAAAGGGCAACGCGCCCCCGAGGCATTGTTGCTCACGGGAATAGTCTATGAGGTGATGAACCCCATTCAGACTGATAATCTGCACGAAATCTATTATGAAACCTGTATTCGAAAGGTGCCTCACACAGCCCTGGCGGAGGTCTGCTATCAACGTTACGAGAAGTCTGTTTACTTGGGTTACACCGGAAGCTCCGGAACGCATCTTCCACCGGAAGTCCGAAAACACCTTTCCAACCTCCAAAAGCTCTCTCAACCAGAATCGGCAACAAAAAACTAGGGGGACTCCATGTCTATATATGCAATTTGGATCGATCGAGAAAATGCCAGGATCTTCCATTTTTCGACTGAAAAAATGGAAAGGAAACACCTTCAAAGTCGGCATCCTGACCACCACACCCACCCCCTGGATCAAATGGATTTCCAAAAAATGGAACACCACTTCTTTAAGGAGATTTGCCTCCACCTAAAAGAAACCACACGCCTGTTAATTCTAGGACCAGGGGTGGCGAAATACCATTTTCAAACCTATTTGATGGAGCAGGTCCCAGACTTAGCAAAAAAGCTCGTAGCTTGCGTAACAGTAGACCACCCCACTGATGCTCAAATCGGTGCCGCTGCTAGCAAATTCTTCGGAATGGACATTTTGAAATAAATTATTTTTTTGATTTGGGAAGCAGCACCGTAAAGACACTTCCCTGTCCGTCGATACTTTTAACTTGAATGGAACCCCCCCAAGATTCGACAATTCTATAGCTCGTCGCTAATCCCAAGCCCGTTCCAACTCCGATATCTTTTGTCGTAAAGAAGGGCCTGAAAAGATTTTTCAAATTTTTTTCAGAGACTCCGCAGCCAGAATCTTCAATATTAAGGGACCAAAAGGAATCAGTTTCTTCCAAGTTGATTCGAATCGAGTGCTGATCTTTACGCCCACTCCCCTTAGCAGAGTCGATAGCTTGAACAGCATTTACCAACAAATTCAATAGAACTTGTTGAAGTGACCCAGACTCAGCTTTGACTAAAATCTCTAAATCTGAACTAAAATTCGTCTTGAGTTCGATCCCATTTCTTAAGATTTCATGCTGCATGAGATCTAAGACTTCGGAAACGACCGTGCGAAGATTTACATTCTCAGAAAACTTAACTTCATTTCCTCGGGCCAGATTCAAAAGCGATCGAATCAGCTTAGAAACTCGATCAATTTGACTAATAATAATATCTAAGCTCTTCTTGATTTGAGCGTCATCTTTACACTGAAGCTCCAGATACTCCGCACGACCACGAATGACCCCTAAAGGAGTTCCGATTTCATGTGCGAGACTGGAGGCAAGCAACCCCACGGACGCCAATCGATCCTGCATAAGAATCTGGGCTTCCCGATCTAAAATAGCCTGCATGGACTGAGCTCTGTGAATAGAATACCGAATGGACCGCTCCAATAAAGAGGCATCGACCTGATCCTTAACAAGATAATCAGCCGCGCCCGAGTTCATCGCTTCCAGATCAACGTTGTGCTCTCCGTATCCGGTTAGAATAATGATTGGGGTCTTCACCCCATTTGACATTGTCGCTTTCAAAAGATCTAGCCCGGTACGTCCCCCCAGACGATAGTCTAAAAAACAAACGTCGAAGTTCTGAGAGGTCAGCAAATCCAATCCCTTTTCATAGGAAGGAGCCCATTGAACATCGAATTGCTGATTTTTGATTTCCGACAAATGATCCCGAAAAATTACTAAGTCATCCTGATCATCATCGATAAGTAAAATCCGAAGAACCTGATGAATCATTCTCAAACTACCTCAACTTAGGCGTCGCACCAGAGGAAGAGTTACCTCAAAGCTCGCGCCCTCTCCAACCTTCCCTTTAGCAACAATGGAACCGCCATGTCGCTCAACGATTCTCCGACACACTGCTAATCCAACACCGGTACCCTCATACTCATGTTTGCCGTGGAGCCTCTGAAAAATTGCGAACATTCGGACAGCATCTTTGCTCTCGAATCCCACTCCATTATCAACAAAAGAAATCGTACAAAATGCATCATTTCGAATCGTCGAACTGATGCGAATCACCGGAGGTTCGCCGACTTTATGAAACTTCAAAGCATTTGAAATCAAATTCTGAAAGAGCTGGCGCATCTGGGATGGGTCGGCCTCCAGTGAGGGGAGGGTATCCGCGTGGACCTTTCCCTTTACTTGGTCAATACGAACTTCCAGATCTGATAGGACATCTCGAAGTACCTTGTTGAGATCCGTGGATTCAAAGGGGAGGGTCTCAGTTGTTACCCGAGAGTATGTCAGGAGATCATCAATCAGTTTTCGCATTCGAGTTACCGAAGCCAGCATCCGGTTGAGATAATCCCCTCCCTCCTCTCCCAAAGCCGCTTTCCAGCGAGAGCCGAGCCGATCTCCGAAAGTCTGAATTTTTCTCAAAGGTTCCTGAAGATCATGAGCCGCGATCGAAGCAAAATCTTGCAGTTCAGCATTGCTGCGCTCTAAACGATCGGCATAGACCAGTAGCTGGTCTTCGGCCATTTTCCTTTGCGTAATTTCGTAGCGAATAGAAACGTATTGGTAGGGCGCCCCTCCCTGGTCCAAAAAGGGAACAATCGTCGTATTCACCCAGTAGAAACTCCCATCCTTCGCGCGATTCTTAATCTCCCCTTCCCAAACCTTACCGGTAGATATGGTTTTCCACATCGTCACAAAAAACTCTCGAGAATGATGACCCGAATTGATTAAGCGATGATTCTTTCCAAGCAACTCTGTGCGGCTATACTTGGAGATCTCACAAAACTTGTCGTTTACATGAATGATATCGCCCTTCCTATCGGTAATCGCCACAATGGCCGATTGGTCTAGGGCACGCCTGATGTTGTTTAGTTCTAAGGAAGCCACCTCTAGAGTGCGGACAGCTTCCTCATCTTCCTTTTTTTTTCTATCCATTTAGCATAAGAATCTACAAAAACCGGACCAGGAACTCCAGACCTTATTCTGTGGAGAGATTAAAATGAACGCCCCTCAGGGAAAAATTCTTGTCATCGACGACGATCAGGAAATGAGATCCTTGCTTTTAGACTACTTTGAAAGAGAGGGCTTTGAGATCCAATGCCTTCCTTCAGCCATCGAGGCACTAGAATCTCTTGGGCCTGGCGGTAAATTGGGGCCGAACCAAGCTTTGGGCGATATCGATGTTATTGTTTCCGACATTAAAATGCCGGGTATGGATGGTTTAGAGTTTACGGGACGCCTCCAACAACTGCGTCCAGAGATTCCCATTATTCTCATGACTGCATTTGGAAGTATCGAAACTGCGATCGAAGCCATGAGAAAAGGCGCCTTTCACTACGTCGTTAAGCCACTCAAGTTATCTGAATTGGGTGTCAATATTAGTCGCGCCATGGAGCATCGCAAACTCCTGCGGGACAACACCGCCCTCCGCTTGGAGGTGAAGCAAAATTGGCAACTCGGAAACATTATTGGCAAAAGTGCCAGGATGAAGGAAGTTTTCGATCTTGTCCAAAGAGTCTCCAATGTTACGGCCAACGTCTTAATCACCGGGGCTAGCGGCACCGGTAAGGAAATGGTGGCCGTAGCAATTCATAAAAACGGACCCCGTGCTAACAAACCCTTTGTCGCTATCAACTGCACGGCCATTCCGGAAACACTTTTGGAATCGGAGTTGTTTGGTCACGCAAAAGGATCGTTCACTGGCGCGATTCAAAGAAAGCGCGGACTTTTTGAGGAAGCAGAAGGGGGAACGTTGTTCCTCGATGAAATCGGGGACATGAACGTCCAGCTCCAATCGAAACTCCTGCGCGTCCTGCAAGAACGCAAAGTCCGAGCGGTTGGAGAAAATAATTCTCGAGATGTGGATGTTCGAATCATTGCCGCTACCCACAAAGACCTCAAGACGGCAATCAAGGAAGGTCGCTTTCGGGAAGATTTGTATTACCGGCTCAGCGTCATTCCGATCGTTATCCCCGCACTTCGTGACCGTAGAGAAGACATCCCCCTTCTTGCCGAGCACTTTTTAAGAAAATATTCAGCGACTAATAACGTTCAGGTAAAAGGATTTACTCGTCGTGCCATTGCAAAGCTCTCTAATCTAAAGTGGGAAGGGAATGTTCGAGAACTCGAAAACATCGTGGAGCGGGCGGTTGTACTGTGCTCGGGCACTTTGATCGATGAAGGAGATATTCCGACCCAAGAAACTGAGAGTGCTGAGCAATTTTTTTCAAACGCCGTCGGCGACTTCCCAACAATTACTCAACTGGAAGAACGATATATTCGCGTCGTACTTGAAAAGTCTGGGGGAAGAAAAGACAAGGCCGCACAAATACTTGGCATCAACCGAAGAACTCTCTACAGAAAAGAACGAGAATACGGGCTCATTTCTCAGGACTCTCCTGAAGAAGAAATTGAAGCCACTGAAGAATAGTTCAACCCCATTGCTCGGCACGGTACCTGCACTATCTCCTCGCAAGGAGCTAATGTATGAGAAGAGCAAAATTCGTATTAAAGCTATTTTTGGCCGCTTTGTTTACTGCCAGCGCATCCCTATTGATTTTTGGGCTGTTTTTTAGCAAGGAATGGGCAGGTTTAGGCCTGGTCCTCCTCATGACCAGCCTAGTAGTCGCCTCTACCACATTGAATTCCCCCATATTTAACGTTTCAGTTTCGCCCGGATCTCAGGGCGCGCAGGAAAGCCGTAAGGTGGCATGAGTCAGATTTTCTCGTCACGATGAAAAATGAGCCGAAATGTCTCAAGGACATTTCTCAATAAAAGGAAGAAGTTATGTTGAAAGAAAAAACAAAGGTTATTTGGGCAGTAGATGCAGCAGCCAGGGATAAAGGAACGCTTCGTTCCGCGGCAAAGGGAATCTTTGCTTGGGCGAAAGCAGGAAATTTCGATATCGAACCTATTCACGTCTATGTGTCCCCAGGGGCAGATTATATTGCGGGACCCATTCCGGATTTGATTGAAGGACTTCGAAAGGAAGGACAAAAGGATCTAGATAGCGTTCTCAAGCAAATTAAAATTCCCGGAGTTCGTCCACTCAAAGTCGTCACTGAAGATTCGTTTGCTATTCGAGACGGCGCTAAACACCTTGTAAATTACGCTAAGAAGGTCGGCGCCGAAATGATCGTTGTTTCTAGTCATGGAAGAAAAGGGTTGAAACGCTGGCTGATCGGAAGCTTTGCGGAAACCCTTTCTCTCTATTCAGACGTTCCCCTGTATATCGTCCATCCCCACTGGAAGAAAGATCCCACCGTTAAGAAAATTCTGTTTCCTACAGACTTTTCGGATGCATCCGGAAAGGCATTTCATAAGCTTCTGAATTTCGCCTCTCTTCAAAATGCAAAGGTAACCCTTTTCAACAAAGTCGGTGGAATGGCTTTCCCGGCGTTTGACCTGGGCCTTCCTGCCTATTATGCGACGTACGCGAATGTCATCAAAGAAGAATTGGCGGACAACCAAGAGAAAGCGAAGCATTGGATCGCTCTTGGAAAATCCCGTGGAGTCCAAGTAAACGTTCTCTTTGATCGTTCTCATAAAGTTTCGGTAGTGGAAGCCATTTTAAAAGCCTCCGAAAAAATGGGGGGGATGATCGCCATGGTTTCCCAAACAGGAAATCTTTACTCAATTCTTCTAGGCAGCACCACCCGTCAGGTGATTCGACAATCTAAACAACCGGTATGGATCATTCATCCGAACGAAAAAAGAGAGACTAAACATCAATCGAGAGAAACCGTTTCTGAACTCGTCCTCATATAATACCTGGAGAACAGTATGTTAAATTTTGAAACAAATTTTAAGAATCAAGTAGTCCTGATTACTGGAGCAGCATCCGGAATCGGCCAGTCCACAGCGCGAGCCTTTGCAGAAAAGGGAGCGACCGTGGTCGTTGCAGACGTTCTGGAAGCAAGCGGCGTTCAGACAGCTACTGAAATAGAAAAAAATGGGGGCAAGGCCATTTTCGTAAAATGCGACGTAAGCGACGAGCGAGACATTAGAAATGTAATGAACAGAACCCTGGAACGTTTTGGAAGACTTGACTGTGCAATTAACAACGCAGGCATTGAGGGAGAACAAGCTAGCACAGTAGATTGCAGCGTAGAAAATTGGGATCGGGTGATAAACACCAATCTCCGCGGACTCTGGCTCTGTATGAAATATGAAATTCCCCAGATGCTAAAACAGGGGAAGGGATCTATCGTAAATATCTCGTCGATTGCTGGAGTGGTGGGCTTTCAAGGCATACCTGCATACGTAGCCAGTAAGCACGCAGTTCTGGGCCTGACAAAAACGGCGGCTCTCGAATATGCAAAAACTGGCATCCGAATCAATGCAATATGCCCCGGTGTCATTCAAACGCCGATGATTGATCGATTTGTTCACGGCGAAGCGCAGATCCGCAAGCAACTTTCCGACGGAGAACCCGTTGGGAGAGTAGGCCGCCCTGAAGAAGTGGCCAGCGCCATATTGTGGCTTTGCTCAGAAGGTGCGTCATTTGTTACCGGTCATCCCCTGGTAGTGGATGGTGGATGGGTAGCTCAGTAGTCGATCGGCCGTTGTAAAAAATGGAATCACTCCCCGAAAGCTTGACGGAAGAACAAGCTGTTGAACGCTACAAACAGCATGGGTCCAATGACCTGCCAAGTTCCAAGAGCTTGAGTTTTTTTGCCCGCAGTTGGAAGTTTTTGAAGGAGCCAATGCTCCTTCTTTTAGTCTCAGCTGCCAGCGTCTACTTAATCATCGGCGATCTCTCCGAAGGGATTATGCTGGGAACCTCCGTTTTTGTCGTAATAGGAATCTCCCTCTATCAAGACCGCAAATCTGAAAAGGCGCTCTTCGCACTTCGCCAACTTTCTAGTCCGCGTGCCCTAGTGATCCGAAATGGGGTTGAGAGAAGAATCCCCGCTAGCCTTCTCGTACCGGGAGACCTCATCGCCCTTCACGAAGGAGACCGGGTCCCCGCGGACGGAAAAATTCTGCGAGCCTCGAATCTCGGTGTCGACGAGTCGTTGCTGACCGGAGAATCCTTTCCCGTCCAAAAAGCCGCTCATGACAACATGTTCTCTAGCACTTTGATCATCAGCGGGAGTACTCTGGTCCGCGTACTTAGGACGGGAACCAGTACCGAGGTTGGAAAAATCGGAACTAGCCTTCTTCAAGAGGAACCTGAGGAACTTAACTTAAGAAAAGAAACGCGCCAGATGGTTCGCCTCTTTGCGTGGATGGGAGCCATTCTCTGCCTAGCCATGATTATCCTCTACGGAACCAGCAAAGGGAATTGGCCCCAAGCACTTCTGGTCGGTCTCGCTACTGCGATGGCTCTTCTACCCGAAGAATTTCCAGTGGTCCTCACAGTGTTCCTCGCTATGGGAGCCTGGCGCCTTTCCAAGCTCCAAGTTCTAGTTCGGAACCCCGGTGCTATTGAACGACTCGGAGCCATTTCAGTCCTCTGCGTTGATAAAACAGGGACACTGACCCAGAATAAAATGGGTGTCGCGGAACTTTACAACTCCAAAACTTCCGTTGAAGTTCAATCTAAACCAAATCTCTCCCGTGATTTTTACGAAATATCGGAGTTCGCTCTCCTCGCGAGTCGAGTAGATCCATTCGATCCCACAGAAAAAGCGATTCACAATCTCTTCAATGAAGGGGTTAGCGAGAGCAATCAGTTTCACAACGATTGGAAGTTCATCCGAGAATACCCGCTCTCGGAGAAGCTATTGGCAATGTCCTGCGCTTGGAAAAAACCGGATGCACTCGGCTATGTCATCGCCACTAAAGGTGCCCCCGAGGCAATCATTCACCTTTGCCAACTAGGGGGCGATCAAGAGAAGCGGGCCCAAGCTGCCGTCCGAGCGATGGCCGAACGCGGTCTAAGGGTACTCGGAGTTGCAAGGTCCTCTGTACCTGACGAAAAACTTCCTGATGAACAAAGCTCCTTCCGATTTCAATGGCTCGGACTCATTGGACTGGAAGACCCTCTTCGCGCCGAGGTTCCAAGCGCCGTTCAAATCTGTAAAAGTGCAGGAATTCGGGTCATGATGATGACCGGCGACCACCCCTCTACCGCCAGCAAGATAGCATTGAAGGCTGGAATTCCTTCTAGCCCCCTCATTACTGGTGCAGAACTCAGTAAGTTGTCGGACTCAGAACTAAGTGAGCAACTAAAAAGTGTTCATGTCTTTGCTCGAATGATTCCCGAACAGAAACTTCGAATTGTGAAACTCCTCAAGGAACAAGGGCACATTGTTGGGATGACCGGCGACGGAGTGAACGATGCCCCAAGCCTTAAATGGGCCGACGTAGGAATTGCTATGGGTGAACGCGGAACCGACGTAGCCCGAGAAGCTTCTGACATCGTCCTTCTCGACGATAACTTTGCATCCATTGTTTCTGGAATAGAAAGAGGACGCCTCATCTACAACAATATAAAAAAAGCCATGAGCTATATTGTTTCAATTCACATTCCGATAGCCGGCCTCTCCATTCTCCCGCTCTTACTGAATTGGCCATTGATCCTTTTACCTGTTCATATCGTTTTTTTGGAACTCATCATTGATCCTGCCTGCACCCTGATGTTTGAATCTCAACCATCCGAAACTAGAGTGATGCACTCTCCACCGAGGGCTTTGGGCCTCCGATTCTTCTCAGCCAAAGATCTGCTTCGCAGTTCATTGCAAGGTCTTTTGGTTTTATTTGCTGTGATCCTTCTATTGAAGTTTGGGTCTCAGGCCAGCGCTGAGAGAACTCGAGCATTGGCGTTTGTGGTTCTAACCATGAGTAACATCGGTCTTATTTTCGCGGATATGAGCGGCGGATCCTTCCGTCATTTAACGGCCACCTTTAGAAAAGTTTCCAATCCTATCCTTCTTCTTGGCGTAGTATCCGTGCTCTATTGGATTACTCACGGCGTAGGCATTCGCTCGCTCTTTCACTTTGATCCTCTCAGCCCATTAGAATTCGTTGTAACCGTGGGAATAGGGTTCGCAGTCTTTGCGATTTTAAGTGTATGGAACTGGCGTGCTGCCTTGGCACCATCCAGCACGATGCCGTTTACCCGTTTACAATAACGCGATTTTGAAATAGGTAAGGCTCCTTCATGGGAGGGGTTCATGCCTCAAATTTTTCTAGCCGGGTTGATCGCTTTCACACTCAGTTTCCCAGCTTTTGCTTGGGAAGATTCGGACGGGGCCGAATACGAACCACCGAATTGTTGGTCTTCTTTTCGCTTGGCTGAAAAGGGCACCTTCCTCTTAAAGTTTCGTCGTCCGGCGGACTTTGGCCAGGTCAAAACAGTCCTCACCGAATTACAGGACAACAATCATTTCGCCCGTGCCCGCCTCATCGCCGGTGGAGAGTCCGATGACCATTGGTGGATCATTGCCCGAGCCCAAAAACCCGAAGACCTTCAAGTTCAGCCAGAAGCCCTCTCCAAGGCTGTTCATGCGGACTTAAGCAAGTATCTGGATTCTATTAATGGCCTGCTGATGTATTGCATCTGGGAGAACCAGCCTCTCTAAGAAATCGATGTTGCGCCCACACCAGGGATAATGTATCTGTTTGTTCGGTTATCCACACCATTTGGCAAGGACTCGTAGCTCAGTTGGATTAGAGCGTCGCACTACGGATGCGAAGGTCAGGGGTTCGAATCCCTTCGAGTCCGCCATCTCTCTCCCCTAAATTTCTTTCCCAAAAGACTGAGCCAGGCGAGCATCCATGCTCCAAGCCTCCCATCGTGGTCGGCTTTTTATGTCTCAGTTTTTGGGAAAGAAATTTAGGGGAGAGAGATGGCGGACTCGACAGTGATGAACCGCGGAGCGGTTCGTGCCTTACGAAGGGATTCGAAAGGCGGATTTTTGAGCGGGAAGCGAAAAAATGGGTAGCGCAACGTGGGTGCTAAATGCACCCAAAATTTGCAGGATGCAAATTTTAGTGAGCAACCCCAAGTGGAGACCGGAAGGCGAATCCCTGAGAGCTTAGTTCTCTTGTGCTTTTTCCCTGACTCTGGAAAACTGTTCACTATGAAAAACACCCGTCTTCTCGTCCTCACTGTTTTACTTGTTTCCGGCTGCGCCAGCATGGCTCTTGAGAAAGAATTTAAGGAACGTGGATATTCTGAAAAAGATCGCCAAACTATTTCTGAGTATAAGAACCAGTACAATAAGCAACTGCTCCTGTTGGACAGTGGAAGGACCTCCGAAACAGCAAAAGTAGAAGCTGAAAAGCTCGTTCGAAAAGTATGGTGTAACTGCTACAAGAAATTGAATGACCGCTGCAGACAGAAGCCAGATGGACTGAGAGGCAACGATTACACTCTCTGGGCCAAAGGCAATGGTGCTGAACTTGCGCTACGTACCGCAAATGAATCGCCCAATCCGATGGCTTTAGATGAAGCTCAGTGCGATCTCTAATATTCACTTCGAACGGTGTGATCCTTGATGACATTTACATCGGTAGCGACCTCCGGTTACGCCCGAGATCAACAGGTAATTCCCTCCAATCTTGGCGAGCTAGAAATCGGTCTCCTGGATCGTAGTTCTCACAATAACGCACCCCTTTTTCTGAAACCTTATTGTATCTTAGGAACATGAAGCTTCCGCCGGAGAAATGGATCCCGATTGCACAAGAAATTTGCAGACAACACAATATTGTTGCGTCGAAGCTCACTCCTTATACGAACGGATCCAACTGGGTAGCGTCTGCCGACGGAAAAACGATAGTCAAAATTTTTCCAGACCTGCATCGCCACCAATGGGAGAGCGAGAGACGCGCATTGAAACACCTCGAGATCCACACCCTCTCTGTTCCCATTCCAAAGCTTCTCGCCGAGGGAAAACTTCCGAGCGGAGAAACTTATGTTTTGATGACCCAGCTCCCAGGAGAATCTTTGGAAGTAGTCTGGCCCAAACTCGATTTAATAGCCAAAGCCCAGACTTTGAATCAGATTGGAGCTCTCATGGCTGAGGCTCATCAAATTCCGGTGGGTTCCCTATCGGATCTTGCGCCCAACTGGTCAGAGCTTTTGAAAAAACAAATTCAGAATTGCCGATCTCGCCACGAAAAGCTGGAAATGCCGAAATGGTTTCTCAACTCGGTAGAAAGCTACCTTGAAGGTTTCACTCTGCCTAAAAAATCTTCTGTCATTCTCACAGGGGAATATACGCCCTTTAATTTACTCGTAGACGCCTCCGGAAAAATTCGAGCGATGATTGATTTCGGAGACGTGCTGATCGGCCACCCGGAATATGACCTAGTCGGGCCATGCACGTTTCTCGGAGAAGGAAATCCCAAACTCATTCGAAGCTTGTTTGAGGGCTATGGAATTTCACTCGATTCCCAGATTCGGAAGCGCGTGCTCGCCCTGAGCATCTTGCATCGCTATAGCGATTTAAAATCGCAAATCCGCATTCCCGATTGGATGAACCGGGTTGGTAGCTTTGAAGAATTAGAAAATCTCGTTCTTCCGATCTAGTCGAGATCGAGCACCGTACGCTGCCAAGCTCGTGCCGCCGAAGGCTGCGTCTTCCCGCCTACTACGGGCTGAAAACAACTGTAATAATATTTCGCGTCGATCGTAGGAGTTCCTTTCAGGAAACCATCTTCCGGCCACGACCAAACTCGCTTTTCTGGATTCGGCATACTCAAAGCGCGCACCTTCGATAAATCATATTTCCAAATGGGAAGTCCCCAATAGCCCACGATCAGATTTTTTGAATCGCTCAGTACCATATTGACGCCAGGATCGAGACCTGTGAGCTCCGCTTCCACCTGCAAGGTGTCCATATTAAAAAGTACCACTCCTTTAAAAGGAGACGTCCCACCGCGAACCAGCGTGTAGGAATCGAGCGCAATGTAAGCTTTTGAACCTTGAGACGTGATCGCCATAGCCATCGACTCCAGCGGTAGCTGCGCCGAAACTAACTCTGCTTGGCGGACAACTTTTTTCGAGACGAGATCAAAAACAGTCACACCCAAACGGCCATGGGAAATGACCAATTTATTTTTGTAGAAAACCATTCCCGTGGGTTGAGAAGCAGGACCCCCATGTCCCCACGTAAAGGTGGGATACATCCCGACTTGCCTAGAAGTCGTCAGATCCCACTGTTCAATATTGCTTGTTGTAAGAACGTAGAGCTGATCTCCCCGGCGAATCACGTCCACCGGGGCAGCCCGCAGCGAAAATCCGCGCACCTGAGTGGGGTCCGCAACGCTTCGAAGAATGATTCTACCGTTCTTGAATCCCGTATACGCGTACTCATCATCATAGCGAATGAAGCTGTCGCAAGAATTGAGCGCTTCCACCGCTGTCCGAATTTGATCGGGCGTCGGAGCTGCTGCCCAAGCCTGAGTACCCGCCATCAAAGCCCATAAGATCGTCGTCTTTTTCATTCTTCCGTTCTACCAACGTTCTCGAAAAGCACTATGATTTTTTTTCAAATATGCTCCGCGTTAATTCACAATTTATGTCTATTAAATCGCGGAAAATTCCGATCCATAAGTGAATGGGTGCGTCTAGAATTTCACAAACTCTATTGATTGTGGTGCTGAGTGTATTGCTCTGCATTCACGAATCTTCAGCCGAAAACACGGAAACGTTAATTCCCTCCTGGAAGGTACGTTGCATTGAATTCTTCCATGACCTGATTCCATTCCGTACCCGTAGACAAAACGCAGTAGAAATTCAAGCAGCCCTCAACCGAATGGAGGCTGAAGTGGAGGGAAATCTTTTTGAAGTGGGAAGAGACTACGACCAAATTCAAAACATGTATGGAAAACTTCTCTCTAACTTTTTGGGCACGCTCACAAAAGAGGATCAATGGATCGATGTTGGTGCCGGAGCAGCACTTGTCCACCGAACCTACTTTCCTTCAGATTTTTTTAGACGTGGCACAAGAAACTACGACAGTTTCCCACAGCTCACTTCAGTTGCGGTCCACCGACCACCTGATGCAAAAACAATTGGACCCGATGGAATCGAAACACTCACCTCATTTGAAAAGAATACGAAAGTTCCATTTCGTTATTTAGAAGGACGCGTTCAAGACCTCAAACTAGGCAAAGCAAAAGTCCTCACAGATACGCTTGCCGCAAAGGCGTATGACCGACAGTATTTGATGAATCCAGAAGAACTTTATAAACTCTATGGAGATATTCTGGTACCTGGCGGCCGGGCCTACATTGCCCATCAAAAATTTTGGATTTTAGACAAAAATGGCAAAGCACATCCATTTAAAGAATATGTGCGCAAACTAAAAGGCTTCCGTGTGTTGAGAGCGGAGGGGCACATCACTATTCTTGAACGTACAAATGAGCCCGTGAGCGGCCCTGCCATTCGACTTATTCACGTGGACCCTGTCACTGAGGGAACACCTAACCCACAGTGTTACTACGAGTACATCAATTAACGCGGCTTGCATTGACGATCTGAGTACCTCTCGCTAAATCCCCCCTCCAAGAGGGGAATTTCATATGACAAAATACATACTCAGTATTGCATTAGTGTTTGCTGCATTCTCAACCGCAGAAGCAGGACAACCTTACGATTTACGCGGGGGTGATGCTCAAAACTTGGTGGATAGTTTACAAAGAGATCTTCGCGTGTGGCCTTATCAAGGACGCAGAATGACTCAAATCAGTTTGCAGAATTTTACCTGCTACGGCCCCTCTAACGTCGGCCGTCGCTACATTCCTGCTTACTGTGAGTTCAACAATCGTTTTGCTCCCAGCTTCCAGATGTATCGAGTGGAGGGACAAGACGCGATGGACTTCATGAACATCTTGAGCCTGCTTCGCATTCGTATGGGCGGCGCAGATCAGAGATCAATCGGCTTCAGCGTGTTCGAATGCATCAACACGGGCTTCGGATTTAACTGTCATCTCGAAAAAAACTAAGAAGCCAGTTTGACACCTGTTTAGAAAAGTAAAAGGCCGAGAGCTCACGAAGAGCCTTCGGCCTTTTTATTTTGCTCAATAATTCCTGCAGCACTAATTTATTACACAGATAAAATTCAATAATACCCAACCCATCTGGTTTTAATAATTTGCTGATTTATTAAATATAAAATAATGAAAAAATATTGACGCAACAAGCTATCCGTTTTATCTACGCCTCAACAAACGAACGGTCGAACAGAAAAGCGGCTCCTGATTAGCAACCTCATGAACCGCGCTTTTTGTTCGATCACTTATGAATGAAAGGAAGGTTCGTTATGCAGGCACACAACCGTAAACACGGATTCGGAACGTACGCTCTTATTGCTACCCTCAGTATGCAATTGACCTCAGTAGCATTCGCTGCTGATCCCGCAAAATCTAACGTTCAGTTGGACGCTGGATTGAACTACAACGTGGAATACTTCAAGAGCAAGCAAGGGGACTACAAGAACAACTTGCTGTTGAAAGAAACCCAAGTGACTCTAGGCGCAGTGATCGCAGATCGCATTCGCGCAAAAGTCGTCTTGAACGCTGACCGTCCGTTGGTCATCAACGGTGTAGAACAAAGCAAGACTTTCGATATGGCTGAAGCAGTTCGCGAAGCCACCATCGAAGTGGCTCTCGACAAAGAAACGGGTCAGCCCGTCGTGCTCGTGATCGGGAAACAGTTCGCAGCATTCGGTCAGCAAGCCACTGCTCTTCCGTACTCGAACAACAGCCCAAGCTACGATGCCGGTCACTATGAACGTGCAATCGGTATGACTGTTGCGTTGAACAAGAACATCTTTGACCTGTTCGACAAAGCAGAAATCTCGGCAATCGCGTCGAGACAAGACGAAACCGAACTAGGTAAAGGCGCCGGCGGATCCATCCGCTTGACCAAGGCCTTTACCAAGGCTTGGTCCGCTCAAGCATCCGCCATGAACGTCAAGAAGGACAATCTGGATGGTACCGACAGAAATGACAGCCGCGGCAGCATCGGCGTCGTCTACGATGACGGCAGCTGGAGTGCCTACGCAGAAGGCCTCGCCCTTCACGGCTATTCTGAAGGCGTCAAAGGAATGCAATACGGCGCAACTGTAGGGGGCGCAAAAGCATTCGGCCCCGGCAAAGTTGTGGCCGAATGGAACGTGATCGAAACCCAAGCTCTAGCAGCTTTGGGTGGAGAAACCACGGGCACCAACCAACGTGCAACGTTGGGCTACAGCATTCCGATCGGTCGCTACGTCGGCACGAATCTCTCGATCATGCCCAACATCGTTCGCGTCGAGAACGAAGGCATGCCGTCTGACAATCAGTACGGCCTGACGGTCTCGGGAAGCATCGGTAAAGGAGCGAGCAAGAAGGAAAATTAATTTCCTCTCTCGCCGTTGTGACGAGGGCCTCTTCTCCCCGCGAGAAGAGGCCCTCTTTCGTAAAGAAAGGAGCCGGTCATGAAAAAATTCCTATTCATTCTTCTCAGCGTGGCAGCCCTCCTTTCTCCCACTCGTGCACTCGCACTCGATATTTTAAAGACTCTCGGAATCAAAGACACCTTCCAATCCCTCGGTTCGAAATTAAGCGGCGCCACCTACCACGAAGTGGATTGCGATCCCTACACCACAATCGATTTCCCCCACCAAGTGGGAATGAAGAACGTGGAAATAGCGAAAGGACTGTATGAGCGCGAAAAATATTGCGAAGCCGCTCAATGGTTCATCGCGATTGGAGAAGCTTACGACCGCATGGCGCCGATTGCCGCAGAAGAAGCGTCCTATTACGCCATCCTTTCTCTGCGCGCCCTGAAGGACTACGACAAGAGCATCACAGCAGCGAAGAAGTACATCTCTCGTCATCAGAAAAATCCTGAACGTTATGAATACGCTTTGTACAGCATCGGGGAATCATTTTTACTTCAGATGCCATCCGGCCCCGAGCAAGACCAACCCGAAGCGGAAAAAGCGCAGCGCGCGCTTCGCACCTATCTCAATCAATATCCCGAAGGAAAGTTTGCCGACCAAGCCCGCGGTCAGATGAAGTACGCGTACAATCGATTGGCCGAACGAGAAATGATGGTGGGCCGGTATTATTTTAGGCGCGGAGAATACGAATCCGCCTGGCATCGCTTCTACACAGCGACCTGGGAATACCCAGGCGCCGAATCCCTCCCCGAAGGCCTTGCCATGCTAGCCCGGACTTTCAACAAGCTCGGTGTAACGGAAAAAACGTCGCATCAATTTTTAAAAGATTTTGAAGGCGAAGAAAAACCCCGCGAAGTAGCCGTAACTGTTACGTTAGATCAGGTCATGAAAACCCTGCTGGAGGTCTGCCCCAACAGCCCATGGACGCTTCAAACCGCGGAATTATTGAAGTATCCGCTTCCCACCACAACCCAGCCCTTGGCAACCGTGTATTCGCCAGAAACCCCTGAAATTTCAAAGGGTAAACCCAAGTTTCTGATTCAAGACCCCGGCCCTCCCCCTTTCGACCGGTAGTTGACTAGCAGTGTCAACGGGGGTAATGTCCGACCCCATGAAAAACATTCGGACTCTGTTGGTAATCGGTGCATTGGCTTTCACGGCTTCCGGCTGCGAAAACACCTACTATCTTTCGTTGCAAGGAACCATGAACATCAAAACTCACTGTGACGACGGCGACTGCACTTCTGGAACCTACCGAGACATGCAATTCAAAGAACTCATCCGCGAGGTGAGCTGTAGAGAGAGGCAGTTAGTCGAACGCACTTTCACCATGGGCCCCGCAAGTGGCAAGCTCCAAGTCTGTCCGACCTATCACTTTACCCAGAATGAAATACAACAAGATCCTCGCGTAGAGACCGCCGAAGCCCTTACCGGTTACCGCATTTCCATCCCAGTCTCCAAGCCAGGTGCCTTCGGCAACATCGCCCTAGACTTAAGCAACGCCCGCGAATCCCAAATTAACTACACCGACACCAAGGTGGCCACCTGTGACGTCCTAGGCACCAACCTCCCCCGCAAAGTCTTCACCATAGATTACAGAAACCAAGCCATCCGCCTAGCCGCCCCAGCCGACTCCGTAACCTGCGAATTCCCCGCCCCGCTCCAGCAAGCGATTGTAGCGATGCCGGATCGTGGGTAATACACTAAGTTAGTGTAAACACTAGGGTAACTCCGCCCCCCACTCGGGTTTGCGTGTCGCGTCTTGAATTAAGATCTCACCTAAAAAGACCGAAACGTAATTGTGGGAAACTATAGAGAATTCCTAAACCAGGTTCTCTCATACTTAAAGAAGGCGGCACTTCGTCTAGCTGTCGCTACCGCTCGCCCACCCAGTGAAAGCCCCGACGCTGAACCCAAGTACTACGACCTACTTCGTTCTTCGATGTTCGCAGTGCTTGTAATCGCCGGACTCATCATTTTCGTTCCAACTTTTATGTATCGCTGGAACGAAATCAATCAGGCCCCCATCCAATTCACGTTCTCCAACCTTCGCTGGAAAATCATCAAGCCCGAGCTTGTAAAAGATCTTCCCGCTGATGTTTGCTCTTCACCTGGAAACACAAAGTGTCCCGCTCATCCCCAAAACCCCTTAGCCCAAGAAAGCAAACACAGTCGGGCTGACAAAGATCACGATTCTCTCGTCTCTTCATTCAAGGATCGCCCGTTTTGGGTGATCTATGACCTCACCACCGAGGAGGCGAAACAAGCTGCCGAACAATCCGCTAACCACATCTTTATTGGGATCATCAACGGCGAATATAAAATCTACGCGAATGATGTTCTCTTCCGAACCAGCCATTCCGAACCAGAACGCAGCCTTGTTTCCTTTACTATGCCTTCAAGCTGGCTCAAATCTCCAGTACGCATTGCAGTTTGGATTCGCAACAACTCCCAAAGTGCATTTCCGGATTTATTTGAATCCTCTTACTTAAGAGGAACTGGTCTAATTACAACTGGGACTCTAGATGGATTGCTAAGCCTTAGAAATTTTTTGGATGAGAATCGACACTTTCTTGCCGGATTCATCTACCTAATCATTAGCATCTTTTTCTTTTCGCTGTGGAGAGCTACTCCGCGAAAAAGGGAGCTCTTATTTTTCTCACTACTTGGACTTATTCTTGCTTCGCTTTCCATTAGACTGGCAAGTAGTTTCTATTTAGGTATTCCAAGATATCGAGCCTACCAATTAGAAATGCTGCTGCGCTTTTCAGAGGCAGCTGGAGGGGCGCTCGCAGGTTTTTCACTTGCTAGAATTAGGAGAGATATCTCCGTGGGTTTCACTTCTATTTTAATCGTTATGGCTTTTTATCTCAATCTTTCAAGCACCACGGGCCCACAGTTCTTTATGGCAAGTAAATTTATCGCAAAAAACTTAGTGCCTACCTGCTACTTTTTAGCAACCATAGCCTGCCTGGCACAAGCGGCCTGGGTTCAAGAACACATTCAAAAAAACAAAGCACACTGGCTAAAGTCTCGTTTCTGGCGCCTATCGCAATTTTCGCTTACCTTCTCTATTTTGGGCTTGATCTATTTTTATCAAGCAGACCTTCTTGCTGGCCCGCAAGTCTTAGTTTCATTGCATCGATACTCGCCCTTAATTGCATATGGAATCGCATCAATAATTCTTTTTAAGGAGTTCCGAGATCAGTCGCAGCTCATGTCTTATACGCCGCTGTCTAAATATCACCGGATGATTCCGCTACCTCAAAAAATTGAAGCCCTAGTCGTTGAACTTGACCTCAAAAAATCAGAGCCACTTTTTCGAGCTGCGACAAAATTGAACGACAACAATGCACTTGTTTTTCCCTTTGTAGACTCCTGGATAAACGTATTTCGATCGATCGGGGGCGAGCCCATTGAGTTTCAAGGTGACATGGTGAGAGTAGTTTTTGAGATTCCGGAGGATGAAAAGAAACGCGCTCATCTTTACAAGTCCGTTGGTGAAAAGATTAAACACCTTGCTTCTTTATTGGATGAAACTGCCAAAGAAATTGAACGCCGTACCGGAATATCTATCTACAGTTTAATTGAAAAACCAGCGTTCCGATGCGCCGTAACAAGAGGAGCCCTTCGACCCGAAATGGTGGGCAGCGGAAATCAAAAAATGGCCACCTGGATGAATGCAGATGAACAGCAAGCCCTCTTACGAGTAGCCAGACTTCTAGACGCTGAAAAACAGCTTTCTGAGACGCTTTATCCGGATAAGGTTGTTCCTATCAGTTCGTGCGTATTAGATGAAGAAACACTGATGGATAAAAATCTGTATAGCCTCGTGGACGGACTAACCTCAGAAGGCGATAAAATTATTCGGAATGAGAAGGTATTTTTAAAAGGAAAGAATAGTCACACGCCACGGTTTACCTTCGTGCAATGGAAAGATAAATCCGTGGCGGAGAAAACTTTAAAAAAGACAGCCTAAGTTTAGTTTGAAGCTAAACTAGTACTTCTTAGCAGCTGCCGCTTTCGCAACCCGCTTTGGCTTCCGGATTGCCAGTGGTCACGTTCAATGCAGCGAGACCAGCGGTTACTGCCAATGCTAATGCGAGAACTACAAAAATCTTTTTCATAAGAGACTCCTTGGTAATGCTGGTACCTTATTGCGCATCGCGTGCCACAAGTCAACACTTCCGACTAGAATTATCGGATCCTTCTAATGTCCGGGGATCACTTGGGATTTGGATGCTTTTGAAAAGCTCGAAGACTAGATTTTAGACACAGAAAAGCGGTCGATGTGTCAAATGCGGGAACAGGGGGGTCATTTTTGACTCAAACCAAAGCCTGTAGAGCCGCTACTATCAAGGGTTTACGAGGTGTGTCTTGGGGGTAACAGGGGGTGTGAAGGATTTATACGCCTTTTCTATGTAAAATGTTTAGACAGTGTTAAGTAGTGTATAAATCTTAACCACTGTCCCTCTCGCCCTCAGCGAGCCTTTTCTACCGGAGGCGAAGTCCTACAAATCAAATAGTCCACCGCCACATAGCCTCGGGGCAGCGTGATCGAGGTTTGAAACGACCGCACATGAGACGCTTTACCAATGGCTTTGAGCCAATTCTGAACCCCCTCCCTCTGAGCAGAGGTTTCAATAATGAGAGTGTCGCCCGTCCCCTTACGAATAGCCGTCGTACCGCCGCGCCCGGCTTGCAAAATCGCGACGTCCAAACTGGCTTTCATACATTCCGCACCTACACATCCCAGTCCGAAGGTCACGATCGATGTCGCGGTAGAAATAAGGTGTACGTTCGTACTGCGCGCATCAGTGGCAGCGGGAGTATCTAAGGTAATGGCGCCGGTCATTTCTCCGAAGTCACGAGACAGCTCGAAACCACCGCGATCAAACCCTGCTTCCCGCAAAACGCTACCGAGGTCATACATTTTCACGATTGAAAACGAAGCGGACACCGGCTCTGCCAAAAAATTTCTTCCGCGACATTCCCAGAGTCTGCGAAATCCGATGTCATTAAAACTAGGAACGCCCGCATTCAAAAAACTCAGTCTGTTTTCCAAGAAGGTTTCATTTCGAGCACCCGCGCTGTGACAAAACACACCAATAAAAAGCATCAGATTTAAAATTATTTTCATACACGCATTTCATACGCCCTCAACTCATTGGAGTAAATGCCACATCACTAAACCAACTAAGTTACTTATTATTGAATAAATAAAATGTAATCGAAGAGTCGGGCTGTGATAGAAAACTTCCATACGTTGAAGAAAGGAGAAACGCCTATGCTTCGATGGTCTGTCACATTCTTCATTATCGCCATCATCGCGTTTGTACTGGGCATGGATTCAGTAGCTGTACTTTCCGGAGGTATCGGAAGGTTGTTGCTGATCGTATTTCTAATTCTCAGCGCATTGAGCCTGATAGTTGGGTTGTTCAACGGCAAAACACCCAATCTCCCCCGATAGCCGTCTAACAAAAAGGAGAAACGACATGAATAAAGACATGATTGAAGGCAAGTGGGAACAGCTCAAGGGTACCGTGAGAAAACAGTGGGGTAAACTCACCGACAATGACCTTGAAACACTCAAGGGTAGTGTCGACGAGTTCATCGGAAAACTCCAAGGCTACTACGGTTACACGAAAGAAAAAGCGAAAGAAGAATTCGAGGAGTTTAAGAAAAAGAACCCCTCTTACTTCGGAGAAAAATCCGAAGACGAGAAAATATCAAAGCCTAATCCGCTACATTGATTGAGCTAATAGAATGGAAGGGGGCTGGAGCACGCGCTGGCCTTCCTTCAAAAAATCCACGTAAGGTGTTTAAAAAATTCTCTAAATCTACCGGTTTTTTCAAGCAAGTGTACGCACCCAGCTGTCTATTGACGAGCTTCATATCAGCCGACATGAGAATAACAGGCAGTGCGGACCATTTGGGATTCTCGCGCATGCGCGCCAAAAACTCTGTCCCATCCATAATCGGCATCATCAAATCGAGAAGAATGAGCTGAGGAAGTTCTGAAGAAGCAGCTAAAACTTCGAGCGCTTCTTTCCCGTTTCGCGCACTAGTAACAGAGTAATCCTCGCCTTCTAGAATTTGTTGAATCACTTCGAGGATCGGCAAGTCATCTTCAACAACAAAGACTCGCTTTCTGGAAGTTTGAGAGTTCACACCATTCATGGCGCCTTAACATAGTCCATTTGACGCACTATGCAAGCACAGTGTTTGCTCGACCATTAATATCTTTATGTACGCATTGTTGACAAAAGGACCACTCGCGATCGGATTGATGAAACTTAGTTTCCGAAATGGACTCTGTTTTGGTCCTAAAACTCGTATAAGCGCCTCCGTGCCAGATTTCCTTCCATCCCGTCTTTGAAAGATCACCCACCGGATGCTTGGAAATACAACAGGGACGAACCTTTCCATCCACTTCGAAGCGAGCGTAACGATATCCGATAAAACAAGAATTCGTGGCGTAAAAATCGGCCGCGACATTGCGCTGATCAGAACTAGTTTCGACATCTCGTCGCGAAAACACGTCAATTCCCAAGGCATCTGCAATCGAAAGCGCGTGAGAAAGCTGTACACGAAGTTCTGTTTCAGGAGCGAGCAACTTGTACTGAAGTTCGTTGTGAGTTTCCATTCGCTTCAGATAAACACTGGCCCCACCCAGTTCTTTAGAAAGCCGAACAAAGTCAGTAGCTTCATGAAAATTGAGGCGATTCAAAACCATCATCGGAATGATTTTGATTCCTCCCTCTGCCAACGCCTGAATATTGTAGAGAACCCGGCGAAAAACATCTTCACTCTGCTTAGGGCGAATCACTGTGTAGGTCGCCGCAGTAGCGGCCCCCAGATTCACAATAAATCGAACATCTGCACCACGCCCCAAGACCTTCAATCGCTGCAGCGATTTTTCGTCGAGATATTCGAGATTCGAAAGTACTTCTAGTCGAAAGCCCCTTCCTGCGGCTGCCTCGATAAAATCCAGTGCATAGGGGTGCAACAAAGGATCCCCGGCCCCGCCAAACTGAATCATTTCCACCGTTTCAGGAAAATCTCGAATCAAAGCCAAGCCCTTATCGGGATCCAGTTCGGCCCGCATCATTTCAATCATCCGCGACGGAAGCTTTCCCTGATTCTTCTCCTTTTCACGTGCATGAATTTCCGGACTGTAGAGACCACAAAATAAACAGCTGTGCGTGCACTTATTAGAAACATCCATGTGCACCACTTCTAATCCCGAAAAAGTACAACGAGTTTGTAACTCCCAAGCCTTTCGCGAAGCATTGTCGAAACTAAAGTAAATCGGAGTTGCAATCAGATTTCGCATCCGCAAATACTCAAAGGCGTTGCGGATAGCGAGCACAGCGGGAGAAGTCGGCGCCCCCTCCACTTCCAGTAAAATAGAATCCGATTCTTCGACCACCAAATCGGCAAGCACGGCACCGATCTGGTTCAACTTCGACTGTGGAATGGAAATTCCTGGAATGAACCTGAACCCTGAAGGTAGGGATTTTTTTGCTTTCCGTACTCGCTCCAACAACTCCAAGTCGCCCACGTATTTTTCTTCTACCGAATGATAGGGACGTGGCTCCTGCCGCGTAGTGAAAACCACGATTGCACCGCTCAAACCTGTACGAATCAGTGCGTGAAGAAAAACTGGATCGAAGCTCCCCTCGCTGACTTGTAGAAAAACTCTTTCGGTTCGTTGACGAGCAGCCTTGGTCAAAATCAGGAGATTGCCAAGATCTTGGTCTTGGAGCTGCGCTCGAAGCACACAAAGCTCTTGGGGCATCAACTGAGAAATTCTTCTCTGAAGTGAATCGGAAAGGTCGGACCGAGAGTCAATCACCAACATGAAAATCCACGATAGGAGGTGCTCTCCGAGGTGGCAAGTCTTTTTCAGTCGGCTTCACCTGCCTTTTGTTTTATAACGCGGGCTGTGAATTTTTTTAGAGCGCTATTATTTGGAACAGCTCTGATCGTGGTCGCGGTGCTCGCATCCAGGGGCTTTCACAGGTTCTTCGACGACGCTCCCCCAGACGAAGTGGATCTTGATTCCATCACACTCCCCAAAGGTGCGACGGTAGGAGAGGCGTTTGGGTTGGATCTCGACGGGGACGCAAAAACAGATTTCCTTTTCTCGGAATACTTCCCGAAGGAGCCTACGAAAAAGGGGCGCGTCCGAATTTTTCGGCAAACTACCGATCAACGCTTTGAAGAAATTACAAAAACTCATTTAGGCTTGGTGGAAGTATTCCACCTCCGGGATTTAGAACTGATCGATGTGAACGGCGATGGTCTTTCAGACATTCTTCTTGCCGACCATGGCCCAGATGTTCCTCCCTATCCAGGTGCTTCGCCAAGGCTTCTCATTCAAACTCATCAAGGCCATTACAAGGATGAAACGGAACAGCGCCTTCCAAAACTGAGCGATTTCACTTTCAACATTGTGAAGATCGATGTGAACGTCGACGGATCTCCCGATATTTACCTCAGCAATGTGAAAGGCGGAACAAGCCAGCCGCGGTTGCTGATAAACAATCAAAAGGGATTTTTTAAAGAGGAGTCTTGGCGGCTTCCCAAGGAACTCACCTCCAAACAAATCTGCTCCATGGCCGCCTTGAGTGTTTCATTTCAAAAATCCACGCTGCGTGACTTGGTGATTGGCGGTTGTGATCGAAGGGAAAATGGGGAAGGGGACTCGCGAGACCGCGTTCTAAAAATTGAGAAAGAAAAGTTGGTTCTTCTCCCTCCCGAGACACTGCCCAAAAGATATTTAGATTCTACTTGGGGCACTGTTCATATTCAGCCCCTTCCTCAGGCAGATGGGAACACCGATTTATTGGTGGCAACTCACCCGCCAGGCTTTGATCAGGGGGCAGTCCAAATTTATAAACAAACCACGGGTGCAGACGGAATTCTGAAGTTCGAGGCGGGCCCTCTGATTTGGAAATCTGCACAGCAGCTGCCAATCTTTGTACAGTGGATGTGGAAGCTGGGAGTCGATGACAACCCCAGTCACTGGATCCTAGAAACCCGTGAAGCAAATTCGTTGAAGAAGCCCTACTTCGACCGCAATAGAATTTTCAGGCTTACCCCTGAAGAAGCGGTCGATAAGACAGCGGAATTAAATCCAATCCTCCGCCGGTTTGGCGGCCACACCATTCCCATTAATTCGGGCGCCGTCCTCTTCATCGAATATTCTGGAAAAATGCGACGACTAACCGCCTTGCACCATAGAGAAAGCCCCTAAACTTTGACATAACCCTCATCAGTCTGGTCGTTGGTTTTTAGAAGGGAAGTTAAAACTCTCATTGACTAAGGGTACTTAGATTTACTACGTTACCTCTAATAATATTGGAATATGTTATTGAACTCCACCCAGTGAATACATCAGAATAGGACTCATGATTAAATGATTACGACCAGCATTACCCGCAAACAATCTGAACAACAAAAACTAGAAAAGATCGCAGCCGTTGTACGCGCCGGCCGCAAGTTGAATGGCTTGACCCAAGTTGAGCTTTCTCAACGCATTGGAGTTTCCCAGAGTTGGGTTTCCAAAGTCGAGAGCGCTATTCTCGTCCCTCATGCGACCGAGTGGTTTGAGATGTGCCGTCTTTTTTCAATCGATTCTGAAGAAAGCTTCTATTCGGGCGTCATTGATAACTGTAACAGCACCAAGATGGATAACCTTTATCCGAATAGTCTCTTCAATCTTCCGAAAGCTTTTAAAACCAACCCGAATTCGAAAGTTCGAGCTGCACGTCCATTT
>JAIEMT010000007.1 GCA_019751945.1 bacterium | reverse complement strand
TTTCTTTTCAGCCGTTTAGATAAAACAACCTTCCCCTGCTCGTTATTTCCATGAAGTTGAAAAACATCTTTTGCTAAATCAATCCCAAGTATTGTAGTTTTCATAGTCGGACCCTTTCTGTTTTTTTAATGATTCGTTGACACAACACCAATCATTTTGGCTCATTGAAGCCGCTTTGGACAGAGAGGGTCCATTCCATTATCCATGGTTGTCCCTTCGAGGCTCGCGCCCTCCTGGCGCGCCCGCGCAGGAAGCGCGGTACCGCCTCGAAGGCCTTGTAATGGGGAGTTTGGAATGTTTTTTGTTGGAGGAAGTTGGGGAGGGTTTTATTTTTGAACGGGATTGAGGAAGCTCGGTGTTTCTGCTTGTTTCAATATCCATTTGCTAGCCGGGGAGGATGTCAGTACCCTTTTGTTTCGATGAAGACTATTCGCCTTCTTATTTTGCTTGGCTTACTCGTAATTCCGGCTCGGAGTCATGCGCTGGTCTTTGAGAGGGATCAGCGTTTGAATGTTGAGGACTCGAAAGATCCGCGGATTCTGGATCTGGCAAAATCGGTTTTTACGTTTATTCCGAAATCAAAGTTGGTGCGGCTTTTGGATGGGTCGTATGAGTTTGTCGATCAAGTTCTCTTGAAAGATCGGGTCGATCTTTGTGTTGGGGAACGTTATGCGGATGATGTTTCTGTGGGGACGCGCTGTTCGGGATTTCTGGCGGCTCCCGCGCTTGGAGTTACTGCTGGCCATTGCGTCAGTCCTACTCAGGTTCCGGATTTTTGTGCGAACTACTACATCGTTTTCGATTATTTTAGCCAGGCCCGCAAGCTGAGTTCGCAATCGGTTTATGAGTGTTCGGGCATCCCTAAGTTGGTGTTTTCGGAGAATGGGTCTTCGGATGACTATGCAGTTCTCCAATTCTCCCAAGCCGTATTGAATCGCGCGCCTTTGACTCTGAGGACTCAGGGTAAGATCCAGGATGGTGAAAGTATTTTCATGCTGGGCCATCCGAGAGGCATGTCTCAAAAAATTTCAGCAGGTCGGACTGTCGTTAGGAACTCTGACCCCTCGTTCTTTTCGACAAACTTAGATTGCTTCCGTGGAAACTCGGGTAGTCCTGTGTTTAATTCTACAACCCATTTGGTCGAAGGTATTTTTGTTCAGGGCAATGGGTTTGTTCCAAATCAGAGCAGCGATCCCCGGCTCATTGGTGATTTCTATGCGGATTCCACAAGGAGATGCAATCGCACTTTGATCTGTAAAGAAGCGGAGGGTTGCACCGCAGTTATGGACGCTACCCGAGCAACTCGGATTCAGCTTCAATAAAAGCCTCAAATCCCCCTCCCCCTGACCAAGTCTTAGACACCCGCCAGAATCATTACAGGCGATATCGGCGCTCATTCGGGATATAAAGCTGGTCGAATAGTGGTCCGTGTGAGGTTTAAATGAAACTGTTTAATATTTCGATTTCGGCTTTAGTGGTTACTTTGGTTTGTGTGGCTTGTGGCTCAGAGAAGCCGGGGGCTGTTGCAGAAAAGTCCGGAGCTTTCGCTGGAAAGTCCGAAGCTAAAGGAACTCCTTCTGCTGCTCTTGCAGAAAAAAATACCGCTCATGTGGCGAGTCCATTTCAACCTGAAGATTTCCTCGGCGGGGATAAACTTAGCTCGGAGCTGTTAGAAGGCTTAGAGGTTCAAAAGACCGAGGTTACATACGCCCACTACAGTGCGCTCAATCCGCTATTACCAGTAGCCCATCAAAGTCCTTGGCTCGCAAAGGATTGTTATGGAGGGCGTATTCCACAGGGAACTCCTCCCAATTACCCAGCAGCGTGTATTTCAGCGAAGGATGCTGAAGCTTACACTGAAGCTTTGAACAGCGTAGATACCAACTATTTTTATTCGCTGCTCTCAGAACGTGATTTTACAATTTTGGCGGACCTCACTCGCCGTGCAATGGGAGGACCTCAGGTTGATGTTTCGAAATTCGCTTGGCTCAGAGGCAACGATGGTGCCCATGCGGTTTGTATGAAAATAGACTTCTTGGGTTTGTGCGATATTTTTGGAAACTTGGCAGAGTGGACAAGGTCTTCAGGTGGCTATCGAATCATCGGTGGCAGCTATGACAGCTTTCTGATGCGCGATCGCGAAGGCAGGTCCAGCTTACCAGGCCTTCGGAACAGCGACGTCGGTTTCCGCTTGGTCAGAGTTCCCTTGGACGGAGACAAGGACGAAAAGTAAATCAATCCTCGGTGTACGCCACAACCTTTACATCTTCCGCCGCGACACCAGCGTTCTTCACGACTTGATCTTTTAATTCCTTCGCTGTGCAAAGCACGAGGACGGAGAGCCGCTCGGGCTTCCAGAATTTCGACACTGCTTTGTTCACTTGGTCGATGCTGAGGGCATCGATTTTATCCGCGTAGCTTTTGATAAAGCCTTCAGGCAGGTCGGTCGTCAGCTCAAGCATTTTATTTTCCATGCGCTTTTCGGGCGTGTTGTACATGAAGCCAGCGCTGTTTACGAGACTCTGCTTTCCGAACTCAAATTCTTCCTTCGAGATACCCTTCTGCCGAAGGTCTTCCACCATCTTCAAACTAAAAGCCAAAGCCTCGGGCGTGTCTTTCGATTTTGGGAAGAGGTAGAAGTTCCACGAACGCGGCTGACGAGCGTGGCGGAAAACGCTGTAAGCGCCGTAGCTCCATCCGCGCTTCACGCGAATTTCGCTCATCAAGCGAGTCTGGAAAGAGCCCCCGCCATAAACGTGGTTCGCGAGATAGAGCGGGAAGTAATCGGCATCGGTCATCTTCACGCCAATCTGTCCTGCTAAAATCTGAGTTTGGGTGCGATCGGGTTTATCGACAATTAAGAGCTGGCGCTTGGCTACTTCCTTGGGAAGTTCAACCAGCATCGGGGCATCGCCTTCGGGTCGGGTCTGAGAAATCGAAGCCACCCATTTCTGAATTTTTTCTTCGGTTGTGCTGCCAGAGCCTAAGACCACCATTTTCTTAGTTTGGAAGAGACGATCGTAGTGCTTTTGAATCTGAGCCTTCGTCAGTTTTTCAATGTCCTTGGTTTTTCCCCAGAGCGGTTTGCCGTAAGGGTGTCCGCTGAAAAGGTATTCAAAAAATTTACGTCCAGCCAACGTCTGATCTTTTCCAAGTTCTGCCAAGATCGTCGAAATGGTTTCGCCCTTCAGCTTTTTGATTTCGTTGTCCGGAAAGCTCGGCTCCGTAATGATCTGTTTGAGGAGGTCCAAATAATTGTCGAGCTCGGATTCTAAAACCGCGCCGCGAAGAATCAAGGCCTCACTTCGGGTTTCAACTGCGAGGCGCGCGCCCATCTGGTCTAGCGCCAGATCGATCTGTTCTTTGGAAAGTTTCTTGGTTCCGCGCAAAAGCATCTCACCTACGAAGTGAGAAATGCCCACCTGTCCATCCGGATCTGAAGCCGCCCCTTCGCGAACAGCAATGCTCAGGTTGACGATCGGAAGATCGCGACTGGTTTCAAACGCCACCGTTGCTGCTTGTGTCAGCGCGGGAGCTAACGACAGGGAAACGATTAAGAGTAGCTTCTTCATTTGGGCACCCCCGTGATGACGGAATAGCCAGACGTGGCCAGGTATTTCTTCGCCACATTGCGAACTTGTTCTGGAGTTACTTTTTCAATCTGCTTTTGAAATTCGAGAGCCTTTTCAAAGGCTCCTGCTTTCGATTCATAGAGCCCTACGAAGTAAGCCTTTTCAAAGCTCGTGTTGAGATTTCCATAGAAGTGAAAGTTCAACTGATTCTTGGCGCGCTGAAGCTCTTTGGCATCCATAAGCGTTTTGCTGATTTTGTCGAATTCCTTGTGGATCACTTTTTCTGCAGCCGTGGCCTTCTTCCCCTTCTGCATCGTGTACGCAAACATGAACAGAGTGGGGTCGATATCTTCGCCCGTTTCGGTATCGATCGAAGTTGTCAGGCCCGTATCGACTAAGGCTTTGCTGAGGCGACTACTTTTTCCTCCAGCCAAGCTCATCATTAGTACTTCCAGAGCAGGACGATCGGGATGCAAGATCGGCGGGATGTGATACGCCATCACACTCTTTTCAACCTGCATGCTGAGCTTTAAAGTTTTCCTGCGGGGCTGAGTTTGAATCGGTTCGTTTTCAGAACGACGATCCACCAACTGAGTTGCCGGCAGGTCGCCGTAATATTTCGCGACGACTTCTGCTGCCTGATCGGCCTTTACATCACCACTAATGACGATTGTAGCGCGAGTGGGGCCGTAGAAGGATTTATAGAAATCCAAAGCATCTTTCGAAGTCATTTCCGCCAAATCTTTTTCGTAACCAATGACGGGCCAGCGGTAGTTGTGCTTGGTGAAAGCGAGTTCGAAAATCCCACGATGCAGTTGGCCTTCCGGGCTGTTCTCAACTCGGAAGCGGCGTTCGTTTTGAACGACTTCGCGTTCGGTTTTAAAAGATTTGTCGTTCACTACCAGATTGACCATGCGATCGGCTTCGAGCTTCGCGATCAAATCGAGTTTGCCCGCATTCTGCGGCATTTCTTGAATGTAGACGGTGGCGTCACGGGTGGTGAAGGCATTCTCTCCCTCGACTCCGTTTTTTTCCAAAATTCTGTCGAACTCACCTTCCTTGATATCTTTCGTGCCCTTGAACATCATGTGCTCGAAAAGATGCGCTAAGCCGGTACGCCCGGGAACTTCATCGCGCGAACCGACGCGGTACCAAGTTTGGTAAGCGAAGGTTGGAGAGGAGTGATCTTCAATCACCAAAAGCTTCAAACCGTTATTGAATTTAAAGCGATGAACCTTGAAGGGACCTACTAAATCTACGGTCTCTGTAGATTTGATCGACGCCGGTTTTGTCGCAGCGCCCGCAGGCAGTGCAAGACAAAGAGCCAACACACCGGTCCACACCGAATTTCTAAGAAATTTTTGATGAGTCATAGGGTCGAGAAGTTAACACAATAGTGGTACGATTCAACCTGCATGAAGTCACGTCAGGGAATTGCACTTCTGGTAGTGGGTCTTGTGGCTTTCGCCATTGTGGGTGGAGCGCGCTTTTCGAAGCGTTCTCCTCTCTTCACATTACATAAAGTTCGTGTGGACGGAGACCCGCAAGCCGCAGAGGCCTTGATTGCACTGGCAGAAATTCCGCTTCATCAGGTGAGTTTGTTCGCCGTCGACCTCGAGGCAATTGAAAAGCGCATTCTTAAGAATCCGTGGATCAGTTCGGTCCATCTCAAGAAGAAGCTCCCGGACACTCTGGTTATTTCCCCCACATTTCGAGCCGCTCGCGCGCTCTACCAGAGTGAAAATGGCCAGCTGAGCTATGTTGATAGTGAAGGGAAACAGTTCGGGCATTTTTCGCTTTTGAAGGCCGCCGACCTGCCTGTTTTGAGTGGCTTCAAGGAGAGCGAAATTAAACACGCCCTCGAGCTTCTAGATCTGTGGGACCGGGAATTCGTTCCTCTGGCTCAAGTCTCTGAAATTTCAATGGAAAATACGAAGGGTTTGAGGGTGTTTGCGACCTATCCCATCTCGGGTGGAAGGGGACGAACCACCATTGAGTTGGGGGATTGGCACCTGCTCAATCCGCCTCAGACGGAGCTTAAGCAGCTCAAGGCTGTGCTGAACTACCTGTCGAATCACGGCCAAAGTGCCAGTCTGATTTGGGCGGATATTGGAAAAAAAATAGTTGTTAAAATTGCTCGAGGTTCTTAGAATTTAAAGGCAGAGAGAATTTTCCTCGCGGTACATTTTGCCGCGGCAGAATCTCTCAGAGGCGAAAAATAACGCTCCGGAGTCCCATGGGAGGGATTCTTTGTATGTCCAAAAAGGACTTTGTTGTCGGCTTAGACATCGGAACAACTAAGATCTGCTGCATCGTGGGCGAAATTGTCGAAGCAGGTCCAAACCCCCTCATCGATATCGTGGGCATTGGTACTGCGCCGTCTTCGGGCTTGCGCAAGGGCGTCGTCATCAACATGGATGCGACCGTCGAAAGTATCACCAAGGCTGTTGAAGAAGCCGAGTTGATGGCCGGCGTTGAAATCGGCAGTGTCTTCACGGGCATTGCAGGCGGACATATAAAATCTTTCAATTCGACCGGCATCGTTGCGATCAAGGATCGCGAGATTACCGAACAAGATGTTCAACGAGTGGTGGATGCAGCCAAGGCTGTCGCAATCCCGATGGATCGCGAAGTCATTCACATCATTCCCCAAGAATTTTTAATCGACGATCAGGACGGCATTCGCGATCCGATCGGAATGAGTGGTGTGCGCCTCGAGTGCAAGGTCCACATCGTGACCGGCGCGGTGTCTTCTGCTCAGAATATCATCCGCTGCGCGAACAAAGCTGGTTTGAATGTTTCTGAAATCTGCTTAGAGCCGATTGCTTCGAGCGAAGCGGTTCTTTCGCAAGATGAAAAAGAATTGGGCGTGGTTCTCGTCGACATCGGCGGAGGCACGAGTGACATTGCCATCTTCAAAGAAGGTGCAGTGGTTCACACAGGCGTGCTCGCCATTGGCGGCAATCATATTACCAACGACATCGCCGTGGGTCTTCGTACTCCGCAGAACGAAGCAGAGAAAATTAAGATTCGCTATGGCTGTGCCATGTCTTCGCTCATTCGTCCGGATGAAACCATTGAAGTTCCGGGTGTGGGCGGACGTAAACCGCGCGTGGTACCGCGCAGACTCCTGGCCGAAATCATCGAGCCTCGAGTTGAAGAAATCTTTTCATTGATTCAAAGAGAAGTGATGAAGTCGGGGTACGCTGATTTGCTTTCAGCAGGTATCGTGATTACAGGTGGTTCGACACTCCTGGAGGGGATGCCCGAACTAGCTGAGTTCATCTTTGAAATGCCGGTGAAGCGCGGAATTCCGCAAAACATCGGTGGGCTTCGCGATGTCGTTAATTCGCCGAAGTTTGCAACTGGGGTGGGGCTGTTGAAGTACGGCTCTAAACGTGGGGAGAAGAACAAGTTCCCGATCCGCGACAAGAACATCTACGACAAAGTCCGCGGTTCGATGCGCAACTGGATCAAGGACCTGTTCTAAAAGAAAAGGATTTTCTGAATGTTTGAAATCGATCAGATCGTCAGTCAGGGCGCTAAAATCAAGGTAGTGGGAGTGGGCGGCAGCGGATGCAACGCTGTGAACACCATGATCCGCTTGGGGTTGCAAGGCGTGGAGTTTATTACTGCCAACACTGACAAGCAGGCGTTGGATGCCTCGCTAGCACCTCATAAATTGCCGATTGGCCAAGAGCTCACCAAAGGATTGGGCGCCGGTGCAAACCCGGATGTTGGCCGCAGAGCTGCTCTCGAAGATTACGCAAAAATTTCTGAAGTACTCGCAGGTTCGGACCTCGTGTTCATCACTGCGGGAATGGGCGGCGGCACCGGGACAGGTGCTGCACCAGTCTTCGCTAAGATTGCCAAGGAAGTTGGCGCCCTCACCGTCGGTGTGGTGACCAAGCCATTCTCTTTCGAAGGCAAGAAGCGAATGAAGCACGCTCAGCAAGGAATTGAATGGCTGCGCGACAATGTCGATTCGCTCATCATGATTCCGAACCAAAGACTTCTTTCGATCGCGGGTTCAACGCTCTCGATGATCGACGCGTTCAAGAAGGCAGACGAAGTGTTGCTGAACGCCGTTCAAGGTATTTCGGATTTGATTAACCACACGGGCTTGATCAACAGCGACTTTGCAGACGTGAAGACCATCATGCAGAACAAGGGCCTTGCCCTCATGGGTATCGGTTACGCTGCTGGCGAACATCGCGCTATCGAAGCTGCGACCAACGCCATTTCCAGCCCGCTGCTGGAAGATGTTTCGATCGAAGGCGCTACCGGCATCATCATTAACGTTACCGGCGGTTCGAGCCTCACGATTCACGAAGTCAACGAAGCCACCACGCTCATTATGGAAGCCGCACATGAAGATGCGGAAATCATCTTCGGTACGGTTATCGATGATGCATTGAAGGACACTGTGAAGGTCACCGTGATTGCAACGGGACTGGGTGGAAACAAGATTCTTCAAGCCAACAACATCGGAATTGCTTTGGATACGACTCTTCCTTCGCAAACAACCGCTGCTCAGGGGCAGGATTTGAATCCGCCGCAACCGAAGCCTGAAATGTTGGCAGCAGCTGCCAAGTTTGTAAAAGGCCAGGTTTCTGGATTTGAAGAATTCGATCACGTGAATGACTCTGCGGTCGTGCACCTGACTTCGGAATCCCCTGCTCCAACGCAGGTGGCTCCGGCGCAAGTTGCGCCTGTGGCAACAGCATCCGCTCCGAGTGGAGCAATGGCAGCAGGTCCGGCAATTCCCGCTTTCGCAAATCCCCCGACTCCCGGTTTAACTGAAACCGCATCGGCCGGTGGCGAACTGCAAAGAGCGAAGTCGATTGCTCAGCGCTTGGGAATTACGAATCTGACGGATGATCAGTATGACATTCCGACGTATATTCGCAGGCAGCAGGAAAAAGAAATCTAGGCGAAGAATCGGTTTGCTGTTTGCAGTTTACTGAAGCAGGCATCGGACTGCTGAAGCCGCTTCAGCAAGCTGTTACCAACAGTCCCTGCTTCGGCAGACCGATGCCCGTTTCTGCAGACCGCAGACAGCAAACAGAACAGTTTGTCCCTTGGTTCAAACCCCGACGCTCAACCCACCATCAATCTGAATAACTTGGCCGGTAATGTAGGAAGATTGATCGCTAGAAAGAAATGCAATCAAGTTGGCAATGTCTTCTGGAACCCCAATCCGTTTCAGGGGGATCTTCTTGATGAAGCCTTCCATAATGTCGGCGGGGACTGAGCGGGTCATCACCGAGTCAATCATTCCTGGAGCGATGGCGTTCACGGTAATTCCAAATTTAGCGAGTTCCAGCGCCCAGGTTCTGGTTAAACCCACTACGCCCGCTTTAGATGCCGAATAGTTGGTCTGTCCGACATTTCCCAGCCACGCCACTGAGGACACATTCACGATACGTCCCCACTTCTGTTCCATCATGACCTTGGCGCAGGCTTGGCCCATGTTGAAGGGGCCTTTTAAGTTCACCTTAATGACTTCATCCCATTTTTCTTCAGTGAGTTTGTGAAGCATGGCGTCGCGCAGGATGCCGGCGTTGTTCACCAGAATGTCGATTCTTCCGAGTTTTTTCACTGTTTCAGCAGCGAGGGCATTGGCAGCAGCGTAATCCGAGACATCGTGAGTGCTGACCATCGACTTGCGTCCCAGCTTTTCAATCTGCCCCGCGGTCTCTTTCGCTCCTGCTTCGTTCAAATCGTTGATGACGACGTTCGCTCCGTCTTGAGCGAGACGCAGAGCTATTGCGGCTCCCAAGCCTCGGGCTGAACCAGTGACGATCGCTACTTTGTCTTTAAGAGGTGATGACATAGATTTTGTATAAGAAATCTTCTAAGGCATTAAAAGAATATTTGGGTTGTTGTGCATTAGTATACGTACGTTTGTTAATAAAACAAGTGTAGTTGAAAAAAATAAAGTTACCCTGAAAATTTGCAATTAAATACCCTCAAGATAAACTTCGTTAATATTGTTTTCTTTCAAAACCAGGGGGGCATTAAATGAAATATCCAAGGATGGTATTCGTAGGCCTAATTTGCTCAGGTCTTACGGCAGTTGCATCCGCAGCTGAGTACAAGGAAGGCGAAGTCATCGTTAAATACAAGAAGCACGCAAATCGTTCACGTAACGTGATGAACGTGCTTTATACACAGACCAAGGTCGACAAGGTCAGGCACTTCAGAGGCATCTTGAGCGGCTACGAGCAGCTCTATCTCGAAAAGGGCGCTAAGGTCGAAGACGCAATCGCAACATTAAAGGCGAATACTGACGTCGAATACGCTCAGCCAAACTATATGATCTATGCTTATCCGGCTAAAGATCTTCGTCAGAAGGCTACGGAGTTTGTCAGAACCGGCGTGAATCTGTTTGAAGATTCTTGCACGCTTCCGTGGCTCCCCTGCAAACCGGCTGAAGGTAAACCGGCATTGAATGATCCTCCGGCTGAAGTGAACCCTCCGGTGGCAGATCCAGAAATTAGCAAGGCTTACGGCTTAACTAAGATCGGCGCTGTCTCTGCTTGGAATACTTCTACCAAGGGCGATAAGAATTTCGTCGTCGCTGTGATTGATACCGGTATCGATTACAACCACGAAGACCTCGCATTCAACGTTTGGCGCAATCCGAATCCGAAGAACAATGACATCACGGGTTACGACTTCGTACACGATGATGGCATGCCCTTCGACGATAACGAACACGGCACGCACACCTCGGGTACCGTGGGCGCAGTGGGTGGCAACGGCCTCGGCGTTTCGGGCGTCAATCAACGTGTTTCCATCATGGGCCTGAAGTTCTTGAACAAAGATGGCAGTGGCACCAGTGCTGATGCTATCCGAGCTATCGACTACGCTATCGAGCACGGCGCTAAGGTTCTCAGCAATAGCTGGGGCGGCCACGGCGACGACGGTCAGAACCAAGCTCTCTACGATGCAATCGAACGCGCTAAGGCGAAGGACGTCTTGTTCATCGCTGCTGCGGGTAATGAGAGTGTCGACAACGATGGCAATGATCCCGCATTCCCAGCTTCCTTCAACAACGACAATTTAATTGCTGTCGCTGCTACGGACAAGAACGACACCATGGCTTCGTTCTCGAACTGGGGTAAGAAATCGGTTCACTTGGCTGCTCCGGGCGTCGGTGTTTATAGCACCGTTCCTGGCAACCAATATGCTTCGTTCTCCGGAACCTCGATGGCATGCCCGCACGTCGCTGGTGCAGCTGCTCTTCTCTGGTCGAAGAACCCAAGCTGGAACTACAAGAAGGTAAAAGAAGTCTTGATGTCGACGGTTGATGCTGTTCAGGAATTGTCTGACAAGACCGTGACCGGTGGTCGTTTGAACATCGCTAAGGCTTTAGCAACGAATTAACGTTTTCCTTCGTCGGTAAGGATCGAGGGGAGAGACCTGTTTTCAAGATCTCTCCCCCGATCTCCCTATACGGAGCGCACCACAACCCAATCGCGCTCACCTTCCCCATCCCTAGAGAATCCAGTCCCCATCCTTGAAGACTTACCCCGCTGAAATCAGGTCCCCTATACTAACGACTAACCAACGAATCGGATCTTGCGGCCCAAGCTCTTGTGCTTGCGACCATCGATATGCAGGCTCTCGAGGCGTTCAGCTTCTTCCTTGCAGCTGACACACATCGTGGTGATCGGTCTGGCTTCCAAGCGCTTGAGCTCGATCTCCTCGCCACAGGTCTCACATTCCCCAAAAGTTCCATCCTGGATCTTTCGGAGAGCTTCCTGGATCTTCTTCCCGAGCAACGCTTCCCTGTTGCGAAGACGGATCCGCATACCCGTTTCAAGTTCGACAGACGTCATATCGACATCGTCGAGCATGTCATCTTTGCTGAGGTGGAACTCTGCGTTCGCAGCGACTCGGCTTAGACTGAGTTTCTGTTGTTCTTGTTCGAAATGAATTTTAAATCTGTTCAGCAGTTCGTGGGTCATAAGATGCTCCTTCAGAATCCGTCGCTATGCGACGGCGCATTTGCCGGTGCGAAGGCGCTGTCTTTAATATCCGCTTTTTTGCTTCGGCCATCCTGGCCTCAGAAAAAGCGGCGCATTCGCTGGCACCCTCCGGGTGCTTTTTAATTAGGCTAAATTTTAAATAGAAAACTAAATGCGACTAGGCTTGCTTGCGCCATACTCGCCATTGGGACCAAGCTCGCCACCACCATTTTTTTGGTGAAAGCCAAGCGGTCCAAAGGGGAGTTGGCCACTGCCAACCTTGTTTCTTTGGAGAGGAAGAAGAGGAGGCGGCAACGGCGACTGCTGTTCTTGTGTTGGTGCTTTCTGCTGCTAACGTCATCTGAAGCCCTTTCATTTGTGTCACCGCCTCCTGCGTTCTTACTAATGCGAGGGGTGTGCCAATGTCTTGGCAAGGCGTCAGAAATACCTGGATGAAACGAGCTGCGGCAAAAAAGCCTGAAGAATCAAGAGGGGAGCGGTTTTCGGGGTTTGAATAATTTTCCGACTAGTTTTCACGGAAAATGTAAAAAAGAACAGGGAACCATGAATATGGTGTCAAATGGATCCATTTTTTTTCTTCAAATCTTGTTTAAGAACTACGGTCGGGTGCAAACAACGTAGAGGTACAAGCGCACATTCTGGTTTTCTGGAGTGTCACAGTTGGCCGACCATCCCCGTCCATCGAGGGTTGGGCTACTGTTGAATATAAAAGCCCAGCCAATTCCGGGTTGGCCCTGACAATAAGCTCCTCCCCCTGTGGCCACTTCACCCACGGGGCAGTAGACCGCTCCATTCGGCCACCGAAAGGCGTCGATCTGAGTGTTGACGATGTGGTACGCTCCCACACCCGCCGTACCTATGATCACATCAATTCCATATTGCGTGTCTCTCCAGCCCATCGTTCGAGCGGGAGTGGAGTTTCGATAGGTCATAGCACCCGTGACCCGAACGGGGGGGCTGATGCACGCACCGGCGGCCGGGCAAACCGGTGTCCAAGTGAGATTTAGGCGGAGCGGGCAAGCATCGTTACCCGCCGCTTGGTTGAAGGTACTGCAGAGCTCACCATTAGGAGTAATACCCCGCTGCGCTGCCGCTCCACCTGGAGGATTTGTAATCGCATCCCAAACGATATTGTTGGAAGCGTCTCTTACGCGGAATGGTCCGCCACCACCTGCACAGTTTGCGTTTGTTCTTAGGCAGAGCAAGCTCGCATTGGCGGCGTCATTGACTGTGTTGGTCCAGGCCACCGGATTATTGAGATGTTGAATAATGTTTTTTCGAAAATTATCGGCCGAAAACTTAAGATTGGATTCAAATTGGGTTTTTAATCCTAATCCGGTGACATTCATTACGGCAAGAACCACCACCCCTGTAATTCCTAGTGCGATGACGGCTTCGAGTAACCCAAACCCTTTGTTTTTCATTCAGCGACTTTCTATAGAGATACTATATAAAAGCGGCAGATGAACCATACTACCAAGGTCTTTTTTGGACCATCCGCCGCTCTTATAAGTATGTCAAATCTAGGATAAAAGTCTCATGTGTCATTGAATGTCACGACTAAAACCGCTTAAATTCCATCACTTATGATGTATAGGTAATGGGGCTTATTCCCTCCAGCAGTACCCATACCTAGTGGTTTCGCTGCCGGCGATGCCAACATAGGAATCGAGCTTGAAGTAGATGTAGGTCGCATCTTTCTTGAAACTAATTCTCCACGGAGAGTCAGAGATGCGGGATTCGGGTGCTACGTTCATTTCTAGAGCGCTTGCTCCATATTTAAAGGTGACGTAACTGGCAAAATGATCCTGCAACTGAGGAGTAGAAGCGACGGATCCGAAGAGCAATACCAAAACAGATCCTGGTGCGGGTGGCGTCGGAAAGAGCGGACCTGCTTTTTCCTGGGGCATCGGCGGATTATAGATGTACCCTTTTATAGAGGTTTCGCTAAAGCTGTCATCGAGCTCAAAGAAGCCACAGTTCTGTTTACTCTGTTGGTCTCCTAGAAGATCAAAATCTCCAATCACGGCTGGCTTCGGAGCTGCTTCATATAAAGCTTTTAATTTATCTGATTTCGTTTCTTGAACAGCAAAGGCTGATGAACTTGCGAGCGCAACCGCGCCCACGATGAATATAAACTTTCTCATTCCCTCTCCCCCCAAGTTCGCTTAGGCGAACTTTTTAGAAAAAGCCTCTCCGAGGCTTTTGTGTTTGCGACCAGCGGCCGTCAAAATTTCTCGGCGTTCTTGGTCTTCTTTGCATCCCACGCAAAGATTAGCGGTCGGACGAGCTTCCAGCCGTCGAACCTCGATATCTTCTCCACATTCCGTGCATTCCCCAAAAGTTCCATCTTCGATGCGTTTGAGTGCTTCATCCACTTTCTTCAGATAAAGAATTTCACGGTTGCAGAGGCGCATTCTCATAGCCTGTTCAACATCCGTGGTGGCCTGATCGATTTCATCGAAGCGGTCGTCGTGGTTGACGCTGAAATCTTCGCGGATCACTCGATCGTTGAAGAGAATTGTCTTCCTCTGTGCTTCGAAGATTTTTTGAAACTTCCTTAAGACATCCTTTCTCATGGTAATTCCCCCCCTTTGAGCTCACTTTCAATCCACTGACTGATGGACTGAAGTGTCTCCATTACCCCATCACCCCGATTGGCAACTGCTTCGAAATGCGGTCGCTTCATCGGGTTGAATGTTGCTTCGAGCTCCTTGATCGGCATCGCCCCCATTGCATCCCGCTTGTTGTACTGAAAAACCAGCGGCAGCTTGTTGATGTCGTATCCCTGGAACTCTAAGCTTTTCTCGAGCGCCTCATAGCTCTCGATGTTTGCTTCCATTCTTTCAGACTGACTATCGACTACAAAAACAACTCCATCCACACCCCGTAAAATAAATTGTCGGGACAGATCGTAAAACGTTTGCCCCGGAATCGTATACAGATGGAACCGGGTCTTATACCCTTTCATCGCACCGACGGAGAGTGGCAAAAAATCAAAAAACAAAGTTCGTTCATTCTCGGCGCTGAGCTTCAGGAGCTTGCCGCGTTGCTCTGGCTGAGTCTGTTCGTAAACGTATTGAACGTTCGTCGTTTTTCCTGAAAGACCTGTGCCGCAATAAATAATCTTTAAATTAACTTCTTTTGAAACACGATTGATGAAGCTCAATCAGGAGATCTCCACGCGGTTCTCCATCGCACGACTGATGGTTTGTTTGTCGGCGTATTCGAGCATCCCGCCCACTGGTAATCCGTAAGCAAGCTGGGTCAAACGAACTCCGAGAGGTTTGATTAAACGCGATAGATAAATCGCTGTTGCTTCGCCTTCCACGCTGGGATTTGTCGCTAAAATGACTTCCCGCACTTCACTTTGGAGACGTTGCAAGAGCTCGCGAACTTTTAATTCTTCAGGACCAATTCCATCGAGCGGAGAGAGGGCGCCGTGTAAAACATGGTACACGCCACGATGCACACCGGATTGTTCCATCGAAAGAACGTCAGAAGGTCTTTCCACTACGCAGATGAGGTGGCTATCCCGGCGCGGATCCGAACAAATCGCACAGGGTTCAGCGCTCGTGAAATTAAAGCAAGTGCTACAAAGCTTGATGGCTTGCTTCGCTGTCGTTAAGGCATCCGAAAGAGACTTTGCGTAACCCGCGTCTTGTTTCAAAATGTAATAAGCCAAACGTGTGGCAGTTTTTTCACCAATTCCAGGAAGCTTCGTCAGCTCATAAATCAATCGTGAGACTGGATCCCGTGTGGAGGTGTTCTGTGTTTCAAACATGCGGGTTGTTCTCCGACAGTTCGATGGGTCCTAAATCGCCGCCAAATAAATTCTGAGCTTCACGGATCACCGCGCTATTTTTTACCGCGTCGCGAGCAGCATCTTCACGAGTTTTTTGTTCGCGTTCCCGTCGACCGGCCACGCTCTCTGTTTTGGAGTCGTTCATGTCGACTTTGATTCGGCGAATCGTGCCAAAGTATTCTTTTGCTAAAGCAGTGAGCGGCTCGCTCGATGCCTTGGCTTGAAGTTGGTCGCGGAAATAAGCGTCTTCAGAGTTGAATAAGAGTACCAACACATCAGTGCTAAAATCCGATTGATTCGCATGTTCTAAAATAGTCGCTAACATGGGGCGCGCTGCTTTCACGTGCCGAATAAAACCTTCCCAAGATTTGGGACCCTGCGGAGCCGAAGCTGGAGGTGTTGCGGGTTTAGCAATCGTTGGAGCTGGTGTTGTGGATTGCACCGGCTGGGGTTGTGAAACTACAGGCCGAGGTGCGGGAGCTGCAGTCATTTGTACGGGCCTGCTAGGCTGTGGTGCTGGTGCTGACGGTGCAGCACTTGCACCATCCACACTCACCAATGCTTCCGCCATGGCGCACTTAATCACCAAGATATCTAAGATGACTTTGGGCTGAGACGAGCGAGCAATCTGATCCAGACTATAATGAAGGGCTTGGAAAATAAGCTCGAGCTCTTCTAAACTGCGGAGCGGAACGAGTGAGCGAATCTCTTCACGTTCTTCAGAGGACAGATCTTCTCCACCGCCCTGTTCCAATCCCGCTTTCATTAAAATGGTTTCATAAAGGAAGTTTACCAAGCCCCGCGTCAAGATTTTGAGATCATGTCCGTCTTGATAGGCTCTATGAATCATTTCCAAAGACTTCTGAGGCTTGCGATCTAAAATTCCCCGAAGAATTTCAGCAAGGGCCTGACCTTCAATCATTCCCAGAAACTCACGCACTGCTGCAGTCGTAATTTTGCCCGCCGAGTAAGCAATGGCTTGATCTAGAAGAGAAAGCGCATCGCGCATTCCACCTTCGGAAGCCCGGCTAATTAATGCAAGAGCTGCTGGCTCTGCTTCAATTCCTTCTGCTGCCAAAACTTCCGTGAGCCGAGTTTGTGCTTGGGCAGTGGTCACTCGTTTTAAATCAAAACGCTGACAGCGAGAAAGAATCGTGGCTGGAATTTTATGTGGTTCGGTTGTCGCAAAAATAAAGATGACGTGAGCCGGTGGTTCTTCCAAAGTTTTCAGAAGTGCATTGAATGCTGCGGTGGTGAGCATGTGCACTTCATCGATGATGTAAATTTTTCGAGAGCCAGTTGAGGGAAGATATTTTGCGTTCTCGCGAATTTCACGAATCGCATCCACACCGTTATTGGAAGCTCCGTCGATTTCAATCACATCGACGCCGTTGCCAGCGGTGATTTCTTTACAGCTCACACACTGATCACAAGACTTAAAATCGTTTTCAGAAATTTGAGGATTTTCACAACGAACAGCTTTGGCGAAAATTCGGGCAATAGTGGTCTTTCCGATTCCGCGAGAACCGGTGAGTAAATAAGCTTGGTGGATTCTTTGAGTGCGAATGGCGTTGATCAAAGTGCGGACAACGGATTGCTGTCCGACGATGTCCGAGAACTGTCCTGGACGCCATTTTCTGGCTAGTACTACGTAAGACGACACAGAATTTCTCTCCCCCCAGGCTTAAAAAAAGCCAGGGGCACATTACAATTTCAAAAACGCATAAACAAGCGAAAATAAAGCGAAAAACTTGCGCAAGCTGTCAGCACGCTGCAGTAGTCGATTTCGCTTTTTCTTATCACAGAACTGAGCGAATAGAGAACCGTCTTTCGGGGGAAAGAGGAAATGGGGATCGTTCTATTCCTGCTCTCAGCGTGGTTCGCTGAGGCGCATTCAAAAATCTTTGATGATTGTTCTAAGTTTATCGGAACCTGCGACTACTACCTTTGTAAGGAGTCGAACTCTGCTTGTGGTGCCGAAGGGTACTATCTCGAGTTTGGTTATCGGTACTGTCAGAAATTTGAAACGCGAAAATCCGAATACTCTGCGGGTGGACAAACGTGGCTCTCTGAAGTCAAAGCTTGTCTGCAACAAGAGATAGAAAATTCTCGCGCGGGTTCTTGTCGTGAAGCTCGTAGCGTTGCTCTTTCGTCACACGTCACATGTTACGAACGAACCAATTACTGTGAGCTTTCATTTTGGGACAAGTACCGGGTCTACTCGACGGTGAACGAGGAATTGGAGTATCGGGATTTTGCTAAAATAGCCTTTCGTATCGCGGGTTCTTGCTTTACATTCGAAGAAGAATGAATCACGCCCAGTTTCGCGTTCCATTTGGAAACGTCACAGTGAAGTGGGGAGAAAACGGCACACTCAGCCAGGTCGAATTGAATACGACCACCGATGGCGTGCCCCTTTGGAATTTACTTTCGCGCACGCCACTTCCTTCAAACGTGGCTCATGCAATTGATTCGCTGAAGGCTTACTTAGAAAAAGGCGGACCTATCGCTCCGCTGTCTTGGGACTCCATTGATTCATCGGAATTCAGCGATTTTCAGAAGCGCGTGTATGATGCCATTACGCATATTCCTTATGGTGAAACCCGAACCTATTCTTGGGTAGCCATGAGAACTCACAAGAATGGAATAACTCCCGCGGCACGAGCGGTGGGGCAAGCTCTAAAAAAGAATCCCCTTCCGATCTTGATTCCCTGCCATCGGGTCGTTGCAGCCAGCAATATCGGCGGTTTTATGGGGAAATCGGGCCAGGCAGACCCGGAGCTGAAGATGAAACAATGGCTCCTGGACCTGGAAGCGTCCTATGTGAATCCCATTTTTCCATTCCTGGTCAAAGAGCCAGAATTCCTCCTGCAGTACGCCTAATTTCACCTCTGTTCACTCTATTAGGATTCAGACAAGATTGACTCCCTTTCGCTTTGAGCCTACATAGATGTGGTTTACTCGCTGTAGACGTATATGGACGCTTTTAGACTTTCTCCTCGCCTCAGACCACTTCTCTCGGACCCTGCAAAGCCATTCATTCATCGAGATCTCAGTTGGTTACAGTTTAATGAGCGCGTCCTTTCCGAGGCGAAAGATGCCAGCAACCCGCTCCTAGAGCGGGTGAAATTTTTAGCCATTTCGGTATCGAATCTCGACGAATTTTTTATGATTCGAATGGCCTCACTTCGCCGAAGTATTTCGTTGGCCACGCGAAAAGGCGAACGCAGCTCAGCCACACGTCTCACGCAGATCCAAACTCAGATTCTCAATGCCGTTCAAAAGTTTGCTGTTGATCAATCCAAGACCGCCGAAACTCTTTCTAAAGAGTTGGAGCCCCAGGGCGTACAACTCGTCTTCGATCTGGGAACTAGTGAATCGCTTGTGGCGGCTGCTAAAGCCACCTTTGAACGCGACATTCTTCCAGAGCTACAGGCACCTGAAACCTACAAGGCGAAAGATTTAAATTTGCTCGAGAACCTTCAGTCGGCCGTGATTTATGATTCCGGTCGCTGGTTTCGAATTCCCAAAAAAATAAAACCTGTCTTGGTTTTTACAGATAGCGGAACTGGAAAGACTTACCTGTTTTTCCTAGATGTGTTGCTCTCGCGGTTTCTGGGGGAGGCCTTTGGTGTCACCGGTCACCCAGTGGTGATCCGTCTCACGCGTGACGCTGATTTAACCGTCGACTTCGATGAAGAAGATTCGGAGTCCATTCCCGATGTCATTCGATCGGGCCTTGGGAAGCGCGAAAAAGGTCGACCCATTCGTCTTCAATTTCAGTGCAAGCAGTGGGACAAAAAAACTCAGGAGAGAGTTTCATCTATCCAGGGAGTCTTTAAGCTAAAGTCTCAACAAGTTTACCGTGCGCAGAAGACCTACTGCTTCAACGGACTTTGGTCTTCCTTGGGAATACTGCCGGCGCAACTTTTAGAGAGGTCGGAAATGGTTTATCCGCCGGTGCATCCTCCGATTCCCGTGGAATTCAGAAAAACTGAAAAAATTTTTCAGCAACTTTCCACGCGGGACTTTCTTCTGCATCATCCCTACGATTCGTTTGATGCCTATGTGAAGTGGATTGAAGCGTCTTGTAAAGATCCCGATGTCACCAGTATTGAAATGACCGTTTACCGAATGGATGCGCTTTCTCCGGTGATCGAACTATTGAAGTCCGCTTGCTTGCGTAAGAAGGTGCGCGTTGTCATTGAACTTCGTGCACGCTTTGATGAACTAAACAATCTGCGACTTGCTGATGAACTTCGTAAGGCGGGAGTTTTGGTCACATTTGGTTTTGGAGACTTGAAAGTTCACGCCAAGGTGACTCTGGTGACGCGAATGGAGGGCGGGATTGAAAGACGCTACACCCATCTCTCTACAGGGAATTACAATTCCGTCACGGCCCGTCAGTACACGGATTTAGCGATACTCACGGCCGACCCCATTGTCGGTGAAGACGCTCGCGTCTTTTTTGATTCTCTTTATGGGGGAAAGATTCCTCAAGCCTTTAAGAGGTTGATTCATGCGCCAACCAAACTTCACCGTCGTATTATTCAATTGATTGATAACGAAGTCACTGCCGTGAAAAGTGGAAAGCCCGGGCGAATTGTCGTGAAATTGAATGCTCTGGTTGATGAAGCCGTTATTCAGCGCCTCTATGACGCTTCTCAGGCAGGGGTGAAAATTGACCTCATTGTGAGAGGGGCCTGTTCCCTGATTCCGGGAGTGAAGAACCTCAGCGAAAATATTCGGGTTGTCAGCATTGTTGATCGATTCTTAGAGCACAGTCGAATCTACTTTTTTGAAACAACGAAGACCCTTTATCTCTCGAGCGCGGATTGGATGCCCAGAAATTTTTATTCGCGCTTAGAGCTTGCGTTTCCGGTTTTAGATGAGCGTCTTTACCAGCATCTAGAAAAAGTAGTGATCCCCGCCTATTTAGGGGATAGAGTCAAAGGACGCGAACTCACTTCTGACGGCGTTTGGAAGAAGCGAAGCATAGCCGCAGGACAGGAGCCGCTTCGTTCGCAGCAGCGACTCCAAGAACTAGCCGACACCGTTTATAAAGGAACACCTCTTGAGCAAAACACTGGTGCTCATTCGCCACGCGCATAGAGAAAAGCTTCTGGGTCCCCAGGTCGATAATGGCTTGAGTGACAAGGGGAAGAAACAAGCCAAAGAAGTGGCGAAGTACTTTCACGACTATTTTGACTCGTCTGAGGCCACTTTTCTGAGTAGTCCGAAAAAACGGTGCATGGAAACGATTCAGGCTATTTCTGACAAAGTAGAAGTCCGCGATGAACTCGGTGAAGGCCTAGGTCTTCGTTCCCGCGCCCAGAAATTTGCGGATTGGTGGCGGGGTCCGTCGGCTTCCGAGTTAACCGTCGCTTGTTCTCATGGGGATTGGATTCCCGAGTGCGTTCAAATTCTCACGGGTGCAGTGATCGATATTAAGAAGGCCGGATGGGTTGAAATCGAATCTGTGGGAACGCAGGTTCGTCTCACTTGGCTCATTCAAGATGTTGTCAGAAAGAAGCGGGACTAATTGGAATCTCTTCTTCATCAGCTTCAACAGCTGACCCATTGGCAAATTGATTTACTAGTGATTTGGCTTCTTTTGCAAGGAGCGATCCTCACCATTTTTCCTGAAGAAGTGATTATGCTGGCGTTGGGAATGGCTTGGAGTCAAGGCCGGGTCGGATTCTTTGAGGCTTGGCTCGCAGTTACTATCGGGTTGTTGCCTGCGAACGCATTTATTTTCTCTCTCTCGAAATATATTGGAAAGGGTGCGCTGAAGCGCAAACCTTTCGTCTGGTTTGTAAATGCCGACAAGGTGGAGGCATCTCTAGAAAAAGTAAAAAAAAGACGCTTCTGGATTGTCTTTGTCACCCGCTTCACGCCGTATGTTCGAGCGCCCATTTACATTGCCTGCGGGCTTTCGCCTTTGAAGCTGCGCCAGTTTTCTTCAGTCGATTTTTTAGCGTCGCTCATTCACATTCCGCTTCTCATTTTACTAGGTGGGGCCATCAAGAGAGCTACGATTCACTGAGGCCGAGAGTGCTTCCAGTAGAGGCGCACAGTCATTGCAGCTAGGCCGACTACGACCAGGCAGGGAATCGACCAAATCTGAATGGCATCTGCGATTTGAAATCCAACCACAGTAGTTCCTGGCAAAGAACAGAACACAAAAAACAGCACCATCAAGGCGATGATCTTGAGATTCAGTTTTTTAGAATGAAGCTCTGAAAGTAAAATCGCAACTGGGAGAGCGAGATGCGCAAACGCATAGGGAAGGGATTGGGGCATGAGAATGACAAATCCCAGAACTGCTAACGAATATCCCAAGGCTTTTCCACGCGGATCTTTCGGCGTTCTGCTGACCCACAAATAAACTAAGAAGGCGATCCCCAAAACAAAGATTGAGCTCCATAAGCACTCGACACGGGGACCTTCGCCGAACCAGCGCAACAGAGCCGATCGAAAGGATTGGCTGCGCGAAATGCGGGCGTCGTAAGTGTCCTTGTCATTGAGAACTACGGAGCACCATTGATACCAAAGCGAACCAATGACGCTGAAGCTCTTGGTCCAGAAAAGAAGTAGCAGATTCGTGACGACCACTAAAAGAGCGGGAATTCCAAAAATAGTTTTCCAGTTTTTCTTCAAACCACCTTGGCAAAGAGCCAGGATGTAGGTTGTCCCGGGAACCAGTTTTGCGGCCACAGGTAAAAACAACACAGCGCTCGCACCAGCTTGTTGAGAGCGCTGCCAGAAGTAAAGTCCGGCAGCGAAGCCCGCAAACATCATTCCAAAGATTTGGCCCGAGAACAGAGCGTCCATATAATAGCGAACAACAAGCAGAAAAGTAATTGCAACGATCAGGAGTGGATTTTCTGTTCGAAGGTCCTTGAGGGTCCTATAAATAAAATACAGCCCTAAAGCAAAAAGCCCAGCTTGCAAAAAGCACCAGATTTGATTGGCGGGAACTCTGGGTAGGGTGGACAGAGGTGTAAAAAGAATGAGCGTGGAGGGAGAGTATCTAAAAGGCATCCTTCCATCTTGGACGGAATAGATATCGTCCCATTTGTGAGAGGCCATTCTATTGGATGCTTTATAATAAACTTTAAAATCGCTCGGAATGTCTTCGTGAAGGCGATCAATATAAAGAGCGGTGGAATAGAAGAAGACAAGTCCAGCAAAAATGATCAGAACTTTAGAAAGCTTTCCTAGTTTCAAGATTTAGGCCCCTGAGTTCCCTAAAATATTTCCAAAGGCTTTGAACTCAGTGACACGTTGATAGGTGTAGGAGTCTTCGCAAGCGTTTGCTTTTAAGTCATCCTCGTCAGCTGGGTGGAGAATGATTTCGTAGCCCTGTTTATTTGCAAGCGCTCGATAAAGACGATTGCCCGACTCGAAGTCTTTTGATTGCGGATAAAAACAGGGCTTATATTTGATTCCGTTTCGATCAAATTGAAACTTGGCCCAAAGAGAAAAGATGAGCAGCAAGACCTTCGGAGTTTTCCACAGTGCGGGATCGGCCGGTAAACGCATATCTAGAACGCCCCTCGCTTTAGCGAGGGGTACGATCTGTTCTACGATGCCAGGATAAATATGAACGTGGTGATGGCCGTCAATATGAGAAACGGTGGGAATGAGTCCGAAGAGTTTTTCGAGCTGCCTTGAGAACTCTGAGCGCACCCAGGCTTCCCATTCGCCTTTTTTCCGAAAAGGGTTCAATCCATGAGCGATAAGTTTGCCGGGTGATGAAAACCGGGTTCGATAAGTAAGATTAAAATGGAGACCGATTTGCACCTGAGGAATTTCAAGTAGCTCTTTCATGAGAAAACTTGCAAACGGCGCATCCACAATGACCGAGACGCGGTTGAGAATTTTTCTTCGAGCGAGATCCAGAATCCCGCGGTTAATCGCGGGGGACATTCCCCAGTCATCACCTGTGACGGTGAGGTTGCGTGGAAGAAGATTGTTACTGGGGTCTGAACTTGAAAGCCTACCGTAATGACCTTGATAGTAATTTTTCAAAATTCGACCCAGCATGGGTCCAATAGAAAGCGTTTCGTGAAAGATACGAACGGTGGTTTTTTCGTGGTTCAAATAAAGATGAATCGGGAGTTCTGCTCGTTTAGTCTCAAATTCTTTGGCGACTAAGAAAAACTCCACATCAAAAAGAAATCCGTCGCAGATCATTCGTTGAAAAGCTTTTTCAGCAAACGCGCGACTCATGGCCTTGATGCCAGCTTGTGTATCGCGCGACTGAATTGGAAAAAGCATTCTAGCGAGGCTATTAAATTCTAGGCCAAGGCGATGTCTCTTGTAAGCAAGTGGTAACACCGAAACCGGAAGCGTAAAGCGACTATTGGGAAGTCTGCGATTCCCGGTGATGAACTCGTATCCTTGATCCATCAAGATTTTTGCTTCGTCGAAGAAATTCAAGTCATAGGGAAGGTCGGCGTCGGAGAAAAAAATTCTTTTTCCACGAGACGCGAAAAATCCATTTTTTAATGCAACGCCTTTTCCGCCGAGCTTCAATGCAGTCTTGCAGGTTTTTACTTCCGGAAACTTTTGCGACAATTTTTCTGCAGCTTCGAGGGTAAGATCTTGGGCCTGCTTATTTCCGTTGGGCACAAGAATGATTTCAAAAGATCCCGGATAGTTCGATTGAAGATAGTGGTGTACTTTCTCAACCGTGTTTTGCAGTTGAGACTCAGCACGGTGTGCTGGAATTAGAAATGAAACTTCCAAAAGGTCCGACCGGGACAAGCTAGGTTCTCCAAATTGACGAACTTTTTAATCATAGAGAAACAACCTAAGAAAGCCCAGTAGTAAACAAAAAAAGCCGTTTTATTCCTAAGTGGGGAATGCCGCTACGGATCGTCGAAAAGCTTGGTAGTAGATGGCATGGCGTTGCTGGACGCGAAGGGATTCCATATCTCCAGAATCTTTGTTGGAATAAAAGGCAATCTCGATCGACTTCTTTTGAATACTCACTTTTTTGAGTTTTACTGGGGGCCCCGACTCAGGTGAAAGCGCGTCGGCGAGAGAAAGAATCCCTAAGAGTTTCACAAAAGTGCGCCGAAGTTTCAAGTTTCCTTTAAAAGGTATTCCCTTCGCTTCGATCTTCGCGCGTTCGTGATTTAGGCAGAGTTTTGCGATGAGCTCTGCTTCCCAGTCTTCCGCAAAGGGGAAGTGCGCATTCTTAACGATATAGTGAGAGTGTTCTTGGTGGCCAATCATCGACACGGCTTGTCCGGCATTTCGTAACATCATGGCTGCGCCGAGGTAGGGTTTCCATTCCTTACCGAGCCCATGAATGGCCCGCAACCGGTCAAAAATCTTCTCCGCAAACTGTCTTTCCTGTTTCAGGCCGTCTGGGTCCAAACCCATCTTTTTGGCTTTTTCTTCAATGTCGGCAAAGTGAAGAGCGACGCCGGATCGGAAGGTTTTCTTGGCAATCTCTAGCTGCTCTCTTAGGAGTCCGTGACGAAGTGAGAATTCAGTGGCGGTAATTTTTTTGCATCCAAAAATCTTTGCCGCTTCTTCCAATAAAATTGAGCCAGGAAGAATCATGTCCACGCGCTTGGGTTCCATTCCCGGAATACCCAGAAGTTGGGTGGTGGTCATTTTACTCATGGCCCTCACCAGTTCATGCAGCTCTTCCAAGTCGAAGTGCTTTTGTTTTTTCTTTCGAAGAATTCGGGCAACCGCACGAACCGTTCCGCTGGATCCCAGCCAATCTTTGGTTTTAGGCCAACGCTTTTTCTTCATCTGAGAATGAAAAGTCTGCCGAATGTATTGGCGGAGCTGATCGATATCATCTGGGTGCGGGGGAGTTCCTTTTAAAAAGAGCTGCTGAAGGCGTGCTGTTCCCAGTGGAAAACTCTGGCTTAACGTTACTTTCTTCTTTTTACAGATGCTAATCTCAGTGCTGCCGCCACCAATATCAATCAGTCCGAATGTCCCTTTGGGAACTTTCTCATTCGCTAAAATTCCAACTGCAATGAGCCGCGCTTCTTCAGGGCCTGAAATAATGCGAATACCGATGCCGGTAGCCTCTCGAACTGCGTTTACAAACTGGGCACCGTCCGATGCTTCGCGAAGAGCGCTCGTGGCAATCGCTACAATCTTTCGAACATTCAGATCTTCGCAGATTCTTTTGAAAACACGGAAAGAATGAATCGTGCGATGAACGGCGTTGGGATCGAGCTGCCCAGCCGTAAAAACCCCTTGCCCGAGTCGAACCATGACTTTTTCACGATGTAGAAGACGAACGCGTGTACCGGGTCCGAATTGGTGGACGTCAAAACGTACGGAGTTGGTTCCTAGATCAATGAGGGCAATTCGCATTAACTCGATTGTCTTCGCTTCGAAGCGGGGGCCTGGCTCTTGTTCTTTTTCAAGTCACGCCAGCTCTTTCCCTTTCGGGCGTTCGGGTCCTTCTGAAACTTGATTACAGCATTGTTGTGTTCTGCGAAAGTCTTAGAGAACTGATGGGTCCCGTCATTATGAGAGACAAAATAGAGAAAGTCGCTTTGAGCTGGAAATAGGGCTGCTCGGATCGCCTCTCGTCCCGGATTCGAAATGGGTCCCAAAGGAAGCGCCGCGACGGTGTAGGTATTAAAAGGCGTGGGGGTGTGGAGGTCCTTGCGATGCAAGTTTCCTTTATACTGTTCCCAGATTCCGTAGATCGTCGTGGGATCGCTTTGAAGGCGCATCTTCTTGTTCAGGCGATTGTGGAAAACAGAGCTAATCAGAGGCCGCTCGCTCGGAGCGCCCGTTTCTTTTTCAACAATCGACGCTAGCGTGACCACTTGGTGTTTGGTGAGTCGCATGTCCTCTGCGCGCTTCGCGAGTTCCGGAGTCCAGACGCTCTGAAACTTTTTAACCATCTGCTTAATCATTTCTTCGGCGCTCATGCTGCGGTTGAAGAAGTAGGTTTCCGGGAAAAGATACCCTTCCAGGGAAACCGGGTAGGGTTCCTTGAAGTCGAGTTTCTGCATTAGGACGCGACTTTTACAGAGTTGAAGGAACTCCTTCTTGGTTCCCAGGCCCTTACTTTCGATGTCATCGGCGATCTCGTACATGTTCTCGCCTTCACGGACTGTGATGGGGTGGCTCAGGCTGACACCGCTCGTGATGACCGACCAAATTTTCATGGGGGTCATGGTGGGAGAGACTTGATATTCGCCCACGCGAATGCTGTTTTCCTTGCCCAAAAACTTCCCAATCATCAGAAATTTTCGGCCGCTCGAAACGATGTTTTTGCTGGCTAAGAAGGTGGCGATTTCGCGGCCACTTTGCCCCTTTTTAACGAGAATGATGATGTTATCTTCAGGGCGATCGAGGCCTACTTTTGCGGGCATCAAGGCGTAGTACGCAAAGTAAAGTCCGCCTGCCAGGCAGGCCAGGAGGCCTCCTGTGATCATTAACCCAAAGAAAGACTTCCCCGAGTTAGAATGCATATAAGACTATCTTACTCTTTTTTCTTTACTCGTTGAACAGACTTTGTTAACTCGGCGTTAAAGGGTAGTTTCCTTTATCCAATTTCAAATCAAAAGGTGGCCGTTCGTCACCGCCAAATATCTGACATGACTGTGATGTATTAAGGGGCTTGAATGCATTTACGAGAATTAAAAGAAAAGAAGATCAACGACCTCGTCGAAATGGGCAAAGAGCTGGGCATCGAGAATGCCGGTGGAATGCGAAAGCAGGATTTGATCTTCGCCGTTCTTCAGAAAAAAGCGGAAAAAGATGAACACATTTATGCCGATGGCGTTTTGGAATGTTTGCCCGACGGCTTCGGATTTTTAAGAGCTCCCGATTATAACTACCTGCCAGGTCCGGACGATGTTTACGTTTCGCCCTCGCAGATTCGCCGATTCGGTTTGCGTACTGGGGATACCGTCAGCGGTTCCGTGAGAGCGCCAAAAGAGGGCGAGCGTTACTTTGCTCTTTTGAAGGTGGAGCAAGTCAATTTCCAAACCCCGGAGATGAACGCTGAAAAAGTTCTCTTCGATAACCTCACTCCTTTATATCCCAACAAGCGCATCAACCTCGAATATCAGCCCAATAATTACAGCACCCGAATTATCGATATGATGGTGCCACTCGGAAAGGGACAGCGCTGTTTGATCGTTGCTCCTCCGCGCGCGGGGAAAACGGTCCTCATGCAAGACATCGCGAATGCGATCACCACGAACCATCCTGAGATTAAGCTCATCGTTCTTTTGATCGACGAACGTCCTGAAGAAGTCACCGACATGCAACGCTCGGTGAAGGGTGAAGTCGTGAGCTCCACCTTCGATGAACAAGCATCCCGTCACGTTCAGGTGGCTGAAATGGTCATCGAAAAAGCGAAGCGTTTGGTCGAGAACAAATACGACGTGGTCATCTTGCTCGACTCGATTACTCGTCTCGCCCGTGCTTACAACTCAGTGGTTCCGCCGTCTGGAAAGATTCTCTCCGGCGGTGTGGACTCCAACGCTCTCCATAAGCCGAAGCGCTTCTTTGGAGCGGCTCGAAATATTGAAGAAGGCGGTTCGCTGACGATCATCGCGACCTCCCTGGTGGAAACCGGCTCTCGAATGGACGAAGTCATTTTCGAGGAATTTAAAGGTACCGGTAACTCCGAAATCCACCTCGACCGGAAGCTCATGGAGAAGCGTATCTTCCCGTGCTTGGACATCAATAAGTCTGCCACCCGTAAGGAAGAACTCCTCCTGCCGAAGGAAATGCTCAATCGTCTCTGGATCTTACGTAAGGTTCTGCATCCCATGAATACCGTCGATGCGATGGAATTCCTGTTGGATAAGGTCTCCCATAGTAAGACCAACGAGGAATTCGTAAAATCCATGAGCGGCTAAAAGCCAGCAGTTGACCCTAACTCTCCATTTTGATAGGACTCTCGGGCTATGAAACAAGGTTTACATCCAGTTTATGTTGAAACGACGGTCTCGTGTGCTTGCGGCAACGTCATCCAGACGCGCGCTACGAAGCCGGATATTAAGGTCGAAATCTGTTCGAATTGCCACCCGTTCTTTACGGGCAAGCACAAACTCATCGACACCGAAGGCCGCGTCGAGCGCTTCCTGAATAAGTATAAGAAAAAGTAGTAGCTCGACTCATCAATCGGGGTTCTATTGTTTGATAAATTAGAATCCATCGAAGCTCGTTTTTTAGAAATCGAAAGTCGCTTGGCGGACCCGAGTCTTGCTTCGCGTCCTGGGGATTTTCGTAAGCTTTCGCAGGAACATTCCAGCCTGCAGGATCTCGTAGCGGAATACCGCCAGTATCGAAATCTTCAGAAGGAAATAAAATCCAACAAGGAACTCCTCTTTGAAAAGGATGCTGACATTGTCAGCATGGCCAAAGAAGAGTTGAAAAATCTTGAGCCTGAGCTCGAGGCTTCGACCAAGCGCCTGCAAATCCTTTTGCTCCCGAAAGATCCCAATGACGAAAAAAACGTCATGCTCGAAATTCGCGCCGGAGCAGGTGGGGATGAAGCAGCTCTTTTTGTGGGCGAGTTATTTCGAATGTACCAACGCTATTCTGAAAAACAGGGATGGCGAATGGATTTGCTCTCCACCAACCCCACGGGAATTGGTGGCTTCAAAGAAATTATTGCTCAGGTCGACGGCCAGCGCGTGTTTAGCCGAATGAAGTGGGAAGGCGGAGTTCACCGCGTACAACGTGTCCCCGCAACCGAAGCACAAGGTCGTATTCATACATCTACGGTGACTGTGGCAGTATTGCCGGAAGCAGAAGAGGTGGACGTCAACATTAATCCGGCGGACTTGCGCATTGATGTGTTTCGTTCCGGTGGTGCAGGCGGACAAGGTGTTAACACGACAGACTCTGCTGTGCGTATTACCCACATTCCCTCCGGCTTAGTCGTGGTTTGCCAAGATGAACGCTCGCAGTTGAAAAATAAAGACAAAGCGATGAAGATTTTGCGTTCCCGGTTGTTGGATGCGGAACAAGAACGCGCAGCAAAAGAGCATTCTGATAAGCGCAAGACGATGGTGGGGACAGGCGATCGGAGCGAACGCATTCGGACTTACAATTTTCCGCAAGGTCGTTTGACGGATCATCGAATCGGACTCACGCTGTATCAGCTGCCCGATGTGATGGAAGGAAAGATCGAGGAGCTTCTGGATGCTCTTCAAAATCACTACCAGATGGAAGCCCTTAAAGAGCAAGGTTTCAAGGGTTAGTCATGCAAGCATTACCAATCACGATTGGCGAAGCTCTCCAGCTCACTCGGCAGACGCTTCTGTCTTCGGGCAGAGCGGCTTCAGAGGATGCGGTTTTGCAGGAATCAGAATTACTTGTTTCAAAAATTTTAGAAGTTCGGATGGGGCGATTTCCGAAACGAGCGGAGCTCTATCAAAATCTTTTGGAAGAGGTATCTCCCCAGAGCTGGCTGACCACTGAGCGGATTGTGAATCGGCGTGCTTCCGGCGAACCCCTCCAGTATCTTTTGGGGTCTCAAGTGTTTTTAAATCACGACTACAGGGTGGCCTCGGGGGTGTTGATCCCGCGCCCAGAAACTGAATTAGTTGTGACTGAAGTGATCAAGCGTCTTCAGTCGCGCACCCGCCCGCCTAAAATGGGTATTGAAATTGGTTTGGGGAGTGGTGTGATTTCAATTGAGCTCTTGAGTGCGTTTACGAATTTGCGAATGATTGCCTCAGAGGTAAGTGATTCCGCCGCCGCAATTGCTGAGCAGAACGCATCATCCATTTTGAAAGAAGGGGCGTCGCGCTTGCAACTTCTTCGTGCGCGCAATGCACTGGAAGTATTTGATACATTTCGTGAGAATTCAGAAGGGATTCGGGCTGACTTTCTAGTCAGTAATCCGCCTTATTTAGATTTGAGTGACGAGATTGAAACGCAGGTGTTGGAGCATGAACCCCCACTGGCGTTGTTTCCGGTGTCTATGGACTCGCTGCATTTTTATGCAGAAATTTCTCGAAATTCGAAGGAATTCCTTGCCGAGGATGCTGAAATTTTTGTAGAGATACCATCAAATCGAGCTGAGCAGATTGTAGGGCTTTTTGAAACGGAAGGGTGGCAGGTGGTTTTAGTGCCGGACCTTACGGGAAGAAGTCGTGCGCTCGTAGCTCATCGATAAAACGGACGAGTTGGCAGATGGATAAGATACGAATCAAGGGTGGTAAGGCGATCCGAGGTCGGATCGATGTAGCGGGCTCAAAAAATGCCGCGCTCCCCATCCTTCTCTCTTCGCTTCTCACTGATCAACCGAGCCAATTGGCTCGTGTCCCTCAGCTTCAGGACATCAATACTACGCTTTTGCTTCTAGAGCAGATGGGAGTGAAAGTTGAAAACTCCCCGGAGCAGCACAAAGTAAAACTCAACGCTGCTGGTGTAAAAACATTTGAAGCGCCCTACGACCTAGTTCGAAAGATGCGTGCTTCTGTATTGGTGCTGGGGCCACTCGTAGCTCGATTCGGACAAGCGCGAGTCAGTTTGCCCGGTGGTTGCGCAATCGGCGCACGACCGATCGGCTTTCATCTGAGTGCGCTTGAAAAATTGGGCGCTAAAATCGAACTCGAAGAAGGCTATGTCTTAGCAAAGGCAAAAAAATTGAAAGGTGCGCGAGTCGCATTTGAATTCCCCAGTGTGGGAGCGACTGAAAATACTTTGATGGCAGCAGCGTTGGCGGAAGGGGAATCTGTTCTAGAAAATTGCGCGCGCGAGCCAGAGATCGTCGATCTTGCTCAATCCTTAAAGTCTATGGGTGCCATCATTGAAGGTGAAGGAACTGAGACCATTTACGTGCAGGGTAAGAAAACCTTGGGTGGAATCAATTACTCCATCATGGGGGATCGAATTGAGGCCGGAACTTATTTGGCGGCGGCTTTGGCGACCCGAGGCGAAGTGACGGTGAATGGAATTTCGCCGCTGTTCCTAGAGTCGGTGTTGGCCAAGTTTGAAGAGACTGGCGCTCGGATCGAAAGAGGCGATGAAAGTGTGACGTTAAAAAGTCACGGGCGTCCCATTTCTAAGGACGTCATTACTATGCCCTTTCCGGGGTTTCCGACGGACATGCAGGCGCAATTCATGGCGGTGATGGCTGTTGCCGATGGAGCATCGCTGATTACGGAAAATATTTTTGAAAATCGTTTCATGCACGTTCCGGAGTTATCTCGTTTGGGCGCGGATATTTCTATTCGTGGAAAGGCGGCTCTGGTTAAGGGCAAGAGTCAGTTGAAAGCGGCTCCGATTATGGCGACCGACCTTCGTGCTAGTGCGAGTCTCATTATTGGCGGGCTCTGCGCCGAAGGTGAGACGGTGATCAGCCGTATTTACCATCTCGATCGGGGCTACGAGCGCATGGAAGAGAAACTTCGAAAGCTTGGCGCCGATATCGAGAGGCTGAAATGAAAGACTGCATATTCTGTAAAATTATTGCAGGGCAGATTGGGGCCAAAAAAATTGGGGAGTCTTCAAACTTTCTTTGCATAGAAGACATAAACCCGCAGGCCCCTGTTCACTTGCTTGTGATGCCGAAGCTCCATGTTGCTTCTCTGGATGCCGCTTTCCCGGGTGACGAGCCGAATCAGCAAAAGATGGTGGGCGAGCTTTTTGAATTTGCTGTGAAGATTGCGCGAGACCAAGGTCTTTTGCCAAGTGGGTTTCGTTCGGTAATAAACACGCATTCTAACGGCGGTCAGACAGTTTTTCACTTGCATCTCCATCTGCTGGGCGGAAAATCACTGTCGGGGATGTTCGCATGAAGAAAGTTTTGATTGTCGATGATGATCCTGAAAATGTTGAAATCGTCTCGGATATTTTGCGAGGCAGTTTCGAACCCGTGGGGGTTTCTTCAGGGCGCGAAGCCATCTTGATGGCCGTGCAAAAACAACCCGACGTCATTCTTCTCGATATCAACATGCCGGGAATGGATGGGTTTGAGGTAGTGAGGAAACTGCGCGATCAACCCGCCACTCGCAGTATTCCTGTGATCATGCTGACGTCTTCTACGGGAATCGATCATCGCTGCAAGGGGTTGGATCTTGGAGCCGATGACTACATCACCAAGCCTTTTCAAGGTCGTGAACTCATTTCCCGCGTGCAAGCTCGAGTGAGAAGAAAGGAGCTCGATTCAAAAGAAGAGTCGGTTCAGGAAATGGGGAATCTCAAGCTCTGCCCGAAATCGAATCAGGTTTGGATCAATAACGAGCCCGCCCGTCTGACTCAGATGGAGTTTGACCTTCTCAGATATTTTATGGAGCGACCCAATCAGGTCATTCCCCGAAACAAGCTGCTCGGCGATCTTTGGCCGGATGCAGTTGTGGCCGATCGCACCGTGGATACTCACATTGCTAATCTTCGCCGCAAGTTGAAGAAGTTTGATTGCTCCCTCAGCACGATCTACGGCGCCGGCTATATTCTCAAGACCTCAAGTGCGGAGCAGTAGTCTCTCTTAGATTCCGATGACAACGCCACCCCCCGGGAAACAAGGATTCGCAGGATCCGTGTTGGGCAGAACGAAGTTTTCTTCCGGAATGACTTCCCAGCCGCGCGACAAAATATTTTGATAATACTGGGTCGGGGTTGAAGGAGTGCCATTGGTGTTGGTGACGAAGAAAGTATCTATTCCCGCAACTCCGCAGGCTGGGTCGTTCAAGGCGGAAGGGTTCGCGTTGAGGTCAACGTTGTCTGGAATATGTCTCCAAAGCATCATACTGGTGAGGCGATAACGGGGGCCTTGGAAATAGTCGAGTTGGATCGGAATTCGCGTATTGGCATCCATGGTGATTACGTCGGAAGAGCAAGCCATTCTGGTGGCATGCTGACCGTCGTTATCCACCAACTTCACTGAATTTCCGTTCACACCATTTGGCGCGATGTAGAGAACAGAGCCGTCGTCTGAAAGTGTTGCGATTTGATAACGACCGGGGGCTTTGTTCGCCAGGCGCAGCGTACTGCGATAGCGGATGCCAAACCACTCCATCAGGATGTTTCCGTTAGGTGTGCGAAATGCAGGACCCGCTTCACTTGGAAAGCCTTGCGTGAAGTAGGTGGGTTGGACGTTCACTTGGTTAAAAAAGATATCGACGCCCAGGTCCGCCCCATTGTTGATGTAATCGGAGACGCGGTTGCTGGTATTGGTTTGACCTGCCGGTGTGTAGTACAGACGAGCGGCGAGGCCGAGGTTGTAATCGATCGCCTGGCCGGAGCCTCCACTCAGGGGGTTGCAAGAAAGTAGGGATTTGGCGTAGACCTTTTGGCCGGCGCTGAGAGCTGCCAGGGCGGCGGAAGGGTCTTCGGCGCCGCATCCTGCGGCTAAAATGCTCAAGCCAATTAAAGAACCCAGTGCAAAGTTGTAAGTGCGCTTTTGTGTGAGTTTCATGTATCGCTCCTCGCAGCTTAAGTTAATGAAAACTTAAACTGTTAAAAATTATTATATATTCACCGCGTCAAAAAATCAAGGGGGTAAAGTCTAATGAAATTGAACACTTGATTATCCATGACATTTCGCAGTATGCGAAGATTGACGAATTGGGCCAGGATTCGTTAAGGGCGATCCCCTAATCCTGAAAGGGGAGAAGATATGAATAAACTGGTGCGTTTAGTAGGAATTTCAAGTCTTGTTCTCATGGCATTGCCGGGGACTGGTGCCTTTGCGTGGGAAACTCATAAAATTCGAGTGAACATCGCTGGTCAAAGCTGGGCCGATGGCTGGATCAGCGCCAACGATGTTTCGTGTGGGCGCTCTAATTCGCTCACTTACAGAAACTATCATCAGAATTGGGAAGGCAACTACACCTTCGTCAGCGACCGAGCTTGTTGGGGTTTTAAGGAGCTCGTTGAAAACGCAGCAGGTGGTTGCCCCATTCATCTCATCTTGAGTGCTTCAGAGCGCACTGTGCAGGGCGGATATCAGAGCTGCGAAGGCCCTGCCTATCAACATCCGCACCACCATCAGGCACCTCAGCCTTTGCGTGTGGAGACAGCTCCCGCCCCGGCTCCAGCGCCGGTTCAGGTCTACATTCCACAGCCAGTACCGGTCTATATTCCGCAGCCGGCACCGGTGGCTCGGTATTATTACGAGCGCCCAACTCCTTCTGAAAGCCCAGTTCGGGGCTCGGTGGTGAGAAGCGGTTATTACAATGGCGAGCCCACGGAACAAGCCCGTGAGTTTGGCCGTCAGTAATTGCTGAAATTTGCTGAAGGGGGTGCCTGTTTTTGGGGCATCCCCTATTCGGCTTTTCGATCGAGCATGGTGCCCTTGGAGTGCTTTGAAAGCTTCTTGGTTCGGCGCGTGGAGTCTTGGTAATTGCGCACCCCCAGCCAACGAATGAAGTATTCCTTCCGTCTCTGAAACATATTGAAGAAGGCTAAGAAGGTGGAAGTCATTCCAGGTTGGTTCGAGGCCTGGGGCACTGGAGGCTTTGGAGTCGAGCTCGTTTGTTCGAGCGAGACCGAGGGGGAAATGGGGATAACGTTTGATCCGGCGCTCTCCAGGTCCTTTGCGAGTTCGGTCTCTTTCGGTTGTTTCTGCTTCTTCTTTTGTTGCTGCTTTTGTTCGTCGGACTGGCTTTCGAATTTAATGAAGCCGCTGAGTTCCAAGGCCTTTTCGCGGGTGGGCTGCTGATCTGTTTCGGTATGGGATCCTGTTTTGGCGGACGCAGGTGTGACCGACGATATGGGGGAAACGAACTTTTTAAGTGCGGATCCAACACGGCTGAGCATACGAACTTCTTTCCGCCGAGAGAAACGAGACGCTGCGCCCAGCGTCAAGGCTTCCCGAGGATGTGCGAACACTACTTCCCTATCCCTTCTCTTATCGGAAATTTTTATAGGAACTTGAGTACTTTCTGCTGCGTAATAAAATACCAATAATTGACAAGGGGTTACGGCTAATGATAATCCCGAATCAAGGTAGGTAAGAACCATATGATGGATTTGTTTGCGAAATGTAGTGCGTATGATGAAGCGAAGAAAATCAAGGCGGCGGGGCTCTATCCCTTCTTTCGCCCCATTCAATCGACCGTAGGCTCCTCAGTGGTGAGCCATGGAAAAAGACGGGTCATGATTGGTTCCAATAACTATTTAGGTTTGACCCACCATCCTCGGGTCCAGGAAGCTTCCAAGCGCGCCATTGATATTTTTGGCACCGGTTGCACGGGCTCTCGCTTTTTGAACGGAAACCTCGCTCTTCATGAAGAGCTCGAGGCTGAATTGGCAAAATTTGTGGGTAAGGAATCTGCCCTCGTTTTTTCGACGGGTTTCTTGGCGAACCAGGGTTCGATCTCGTGCCTCGTCGGTCGTGGCGACGTGATTTACTGCGATCGTGAAAACCACGCATCCATTATTGAAGGCACTCGCGTTGCCATCGGCGATACTGTGAAATATCGCCACAACGATATGGCAGACCTCGAGCGCGTGCTCAAGCAAACCCGCCAGGACTACGACGGCGCCTTGATTATTGCAGACGGCGTATTCTCCATGTCCGGCGATATTTTGAATCTTCCAGAGCTGGCCCAGCTCGCTAAACAATATAATTGCCGCGTCTACGTGGACGATGCCCATGCTTTGGGTGTTCTCGGACCTCGCGGTGAGGGAACTGAAGCCCATTTCAATAGGATGGGCGCTGCAGATCTCGTCATGGGTACTTTTTCGAAGTCCTTTGCTTCCATTGGTGGTTACATCGCTGGTGAGAAGGAAGTCGTCGATTTCATTCGCCACAAGGCGCGTCCGTTCATGTTCAGTGCCGCCATGCCGCCAGCTGCGGTGGGCGCTGTGCTCGAGTGTTTGAAGATCGTTCAGGAAGAGCCGGAACATCTACAGAACCTGCGCTCCAACGCTCAGAAGATGCGCGAAGGTTTGGAGTCGATGGGTTACAACACGCTCAACAGTCGCACTCCCATCATTCCGCTTCTGATCGGTGATGATTACCAAGCGTATGGCTTTGTTTCGAAACTCTACGAACACGGTGTATTTGCTACCCCGGTAGCAAGACCTGCCGTTCCGGAAGGCTGTGCTCTCATTCGCACTAGCTATATGGCCACCCACGAAGAGGCTGACCTCAATTATGCCCTTGAAGTTCTCGAGAAATTGGGCAAAGAGTTCGGAATTATCGGAACCGAGCGTCAGCATGAATTGGCAGAGTTGGCGCGCGTTCATTTTGGGGTGAAGACCGTGAGTCTCCCCAGAGATAGCAAGAAGGAAAAGGTAGTACAGAATGAGTACGCAGCAGTTTCAGCTGAAGCGCGTTGAGAGCAAGTCAGACTGGAAGGACTTCATTGACCTTCCTTGGATGATCTACAAAGACAGTCCGTACTGGGTTCCGCCGCTGAAGATCGCGGTCAAAGACACGCTTGACGTGAATAAGAACCCCTTTTTCAAGCACGCCTGGATGTACCCGCTCGTGGCTTATCAAAATGGTAAGTGCGTGGGCCGCGTTGTCGGCGTGATCGATGACAACCACAACAAGTATCACGAAGAGAAAACGGCCTTCTTTGGGTTCTACGAAGCGATTGAGAACCAAGAGCTCACCGACTTGATGTTGGGTGAAGTGGCGAATTGGGCCAAGTCCAAGGGCATGAATATGCTGCGTGGACCGATGAATCCGAGCACGAACCACGAGTGCGGTTTGCTGATCCAAGGCTTCGATGACACTCCGTCGGTGATGATGACTTACAATCCGCCTTACTACGCTACCCTTTTAGAGGGCTGGGGTTTTGCGAAGGCGAAAGATTTGAACGCTTACTACATTCACGGCGATTCTAAGTTTTCAGAAAAACTGATTCGTCATTCCGAGCGTTTGAAGGCCGGCGGTAAGGTGACTTTCCGTACGGTCGACATGAAAAAATTCGACCAGGAAGTCGAAACCATTTTAGAAATTTACAACGACGCCTGGGAAAAGAATTGGGGCTTCGTCCCGATGAACCCTGAAGAGTTTCGTCACATGGCCAAAGACATGAAGGCTGTGGTGGATCCGAATCTTCTTTTGATGTGTGAAGTACGAGGCGAGCCCGCGGGCTTTGCTCTGGCTCTGCCCGACATCAATCAAGCGTTGAAGAAGGTTCCAGATGGAAAGCTTCTGCCCTTTGGGTTGTTGAAGTTACTTTGGAACACCAAGGGTCCGGGAAAGAAGAAGACGCTGAATCGTTGTCGTATTCTCACTTTGGGAATTAAGAAGGCGTATCGCGAAGTGGGTATTGGCCCGCTCCTTTATACAGAATATTTAACGCGCGGTCCTGGCAACGGTTATCCGACCGGCGAAGCGTCTTGGATCTTGGAAGACAACAAGCCCATGGTTCGCGGCGTCGAATACATGAAGGGCGAGTTGGCGAAGGTTTATCGAATCTACGATAAAGCCCTTTCCTAAATCGAGTTCGAACTACTAGAATGATTCGGAATGAAAGTGTTCCGAATCTTAGGAATAGATCCGGGGTCTCGTCTCACAGGTTACGGCTGCGTCGACCTGGTGGGGAATCAACTCCAACACGTCTGCCATGGTACTTTGAAGATCGCGAGCACGAGCGGGAAGGCCACCGTTTCGCTAGATGATCGGTTACTTCTTATCCATCAGGGCTTGAGCGAAGTGATCACTCAGGTGCGTCCGCATGTCATGGTGGTTGAGAAAGTTTTCTTCGCGAAGAATGCACTTTCTGCGCTGAAACTGGGCCAGGCGCGCGGCGCTGCAATCCTCACTGGAAAAATTCACGGATTAGAAATCGCCGAGTACAGCCCCACAGAAGCAAAGGCTGCAGTGAGCGGGTACGGTCAGGCCGATAAAGATCAGATCGCTCGAATGGTGGGAATTTTGCTTGGGCAGAAAAACTTTGTCACTTCTGACGCGTCTGATGCGTTAGCGCTCGCAATATGCCACGCCTATCGGTTGGTGTCGCAACCAGTTGCAGCAGCGTCCCAAAAACCGTCGCTCGCAACTCAATTGAGCTCAGGAAAGAAAAAGCGAATGTCGCTTGCCGAATCCCTCGGAGTTGCGGCAGTAATAAAGAAGAGATGATCGGTTACCTTCAGGGGAAAATTCTAGAAATCGAAGACAACAAACTCCTTCTCTCCACCGCGAATGGAGTGGGTTACCTCGTTACGATGTCCATTCGCGAGGGCATCAGCCTTCAGGCGGGCGATTCTCTCGAACTCTACATTCATACTCACGTGCGCGAAGATGCGCTGGATCTTTTCGGCTTTCGCACCAAGGATGAAAAAGATTTATTCCTGGCTCTTTTGAACGTGAATGGAATTGGTCCTAAGAGCGCGCTGGGAATTCTTTCACATACTGAGCCCGGTCGTTTGCTTCAAATCATTGTGGATGGCGACAAAGAATCGTTGCACGACGTTCAGGGCATCGGCAAGAAAACGGCGGATCGAATTATTTTAGAAATGATTGATCCCATCCGGAAGCAAGTTCAGGCTGGAAAATATTCTGGGCTTCTTTCGAAGAAGCCCTCTGAAACCCACGCCAAAGTATCCGGAGCTGTTTCGGGTGCGGGTGGAATTTTGCGTGAAGCGCGAGAGGCGCTGATGGGTTTAGGTTATCGAGAAATGGAAGTCACATCGACTTTGAATTCGTTGATGGCTCAATCCACTCCGCCGACGCAGGTGGAAGAGCTGATTCGCAGCGCTCTTCGAAGTATCGGGGGTTCTGCTTCATGAGCGACACCGAATCCAGAATCGTTGCGCCAGAATCGGCGGCCGGGGATCAAGCGCCCAATCTACGTCCCGGCACTTTGGCGGAATACGTCGGCCAAAAGCATGTGAAAGAAAATCTTTCGCTTTTTATTCAGGCGGCGAAGAAACGGGGCGATTCGCTCGATCACGTCTTGCTGGCGGGACCTCCGGGCTTGGGGAAAACCACGCTGGCACAGATTGTTGCTCACGAGATGGGTTCTCAGATTCACATGGTGACGGGCCCGAACGTTGAAAAGAAGGGCGACCTGGCCGCAGTCTTGAGTCAGCTTCAGCCGGGCGACGTGCTTTTCATCGACGAGATTCACCGTCTGCAGAAAACCATCGAAGAAGTGCTTTACGGAGCGATGGAAGATTTCAAACTCGACATCATTATTGGACAAGGCCCAGCAGCGCGGACTTTGCGCATCGATTTACCTCGCTTTACTTTGGTGGGGGCTACCACTCGGACGGGCTTGCTCACCAATCCCTTGCGAGACCGCTTTGGAGTGCAGCTGCGATTAGAATTTTACCCTCACGAAGAGTTAGAAAAGATCGTGCTTCGTTCCGCCCAGATTCTCGATATTGAAATCGATGCGTCGGGCGCCAATGAAATTGCCCGCCGCTCGCGCGGAACGCCCCGAATTGCCAACCGTTTGCTGAAGCGGGTGCGGGATTTCGTGCAGGTTCGTGCAGAAGAAGGCGCTAAGAAGCTGGATCGTGCTTTGGCTCAAAAAGCCCTCCAGCTCTTTGAGGTCGATCACCGGGGGTTAGATTCGATGGATCGAAAGTATCTTCGAACGATCTCTGAGAAATTCGATGGCGGTCCGGTGGGGATTGAAACCCTTGCTTCTGCCATCGGTGAAGAGAGAGATACCCTGGAGGATGTCTACGAGCCCTACCTGATTCAAGAGGGCTTCCTTCAGCGCACGAGTCGGGGGCGAATGGCGACCCGTTTGGCCTATGAACATCTGGGATTGCCCTGGGAAGAGACAAAAAAAACTTCCGTTCCCGGCTCTGAGCCGCCCACTCTCTTTGATTGAGAGTGTGTACAAATAACAACAGATGGGTCTCGAAAGTTTGTGTCTTAAATCACACATTGATTCAGAGTGTCGTGTTTCCGCTCGTTTCGCAGTGCCGAAAATTTTTTGACGGTGCAGTTAAATACTAGAAATCATGCGAGAAATCGCGTAAAAGAAAATCTCACAAAAAGTGAAATGACACATCACAGCTAGGCACGCACCTTGCTCTTACAGAGTACAGATGAACTTAATTAATCTGCAACAGACACTCAAATTTCCAATTCAACTCAAGGGTGTTGGCGTTCACTCTGGCAAAGACAGTATTCTGAATATCAAGCCGGGCCCCATCAATTCAGGAATCATTTTTGTTCGAACAGATTTGGAAGGTCGCCCCGAAATTCTAGGTCACTACAGCAAGATCGTGAACACGCAGATGGCAACCACGCTTGGCCAGGGTCGCGCGACCGTGAGCACCGTGGAGCATGTCTTAGCGGCACTCCAAGGTTTGGGTGTCGACAATGCGTTGATTGAAGTCGATGGTCCGGAAATTCCGATCATGGACGGGAGCTCTCATCCTTTTTGTGAAGCGATTTTAGATGCAGGTTTAGAAACTCAGCGCGCCACTCGTGCGAAGCTCATTCTGACTCGTAAAGTAGAAGTGAAGATCGGCGAGAAGTGGGCGGCTGCTGGCCCGTCTGAGCGCCTCGAGATTCAAGGTTCGATCGAGTGGGATCATCCCGCGATTGGACATCAAGATTTTCATTATATTGAAGGCAAGACATCGTTCACCGAGCTTTCTCGTGCTCGCACCTTTGGCTTCTTAAAAGAAGTCGAGATGCTCAAGCAGATGGGATTGGCTCGCGGGGGTTCTTTAGAAAATGCCGTGGTTCTCAATGAGGCCAAGATATTGAACCCCGAGGGACTTCGCTTTGCTGATGAGTTTGTCCGCCACAAAGTGCTCGACGCGCTTGGAGACTTTAAACTTGCTGGTTACGCTCTCCAGGCTCACTTCCGGTTACATCGCGCTGGCCATGATTTGCACTGCCAGCTTTTGAACGAGATTTTCAAGGATCCCAACAATTTTGAGATCATGGATTCCGTAACCGCCGAAGAAAAAGTCCGTCCTGCCGCCGCTCTTCGCCCCGTTGCTGCGGGTGGGAACGGTGGCTGGGCCGCAGCCCTCTAGTCTTCAGGCCCCCCGAAAACCGTTACAGAAACAGTCACAGCAAACCGCTGCCCGCTTCCGCATACTGCCAACCGCAAACTGTCCAACTGAAATAATTGGGGGGATTCCCATCCCTGGGAATCCAGAGGAAATTCGATCAAAACACGCTTCCACCTAGAGATAACGTCCCGCGGTGAACTCGTATTTGCGCTTCGTGTATACGTGGGGCGGCGGGATGTCAACACTCAATCTGCTGGAAAAATAAGGAGCCGCGTCGAGGCTTCAGGAGCGGCGTTCCGCGGCTTTCTCGTAGACATGCTTTTACTTTCTCGTTAATCGCCAGCCGCTTCAAGGTCGAGACCATCAAGAGAGCAGTCTCGGGCGAATACACCCTTGTTTTCGGCAAAGCAAAAGAGCACGCCGATAGCGAAGAGCCGGTGTACGGCAAGATCGTCTGCAAATTAAAAAACTAATCCGTAGTTTCGAGCCTTTTGTGAGATTGATCATTTTACACTCGCAGTGTTTAAAGTGTGCTCATTCTCTGTACAAATGGACTCGAAATCACCCCTGACACACCTAAAGAATTCACCCACTTAGGCGGGTTTACATTAACCGTCTTCGGTACCGATATTGCTTTATTAGCCGATGGGTGGGGATCGATCGATGGGGAATTTACTACGTACTGGGTGTTTAGCCTTATCTTATGGCCTTCTTTCGGCGAGCGCCTCTTGGGCAGCAACGGTCTACGTCGATTGCAAAAGCGCCTCGACAGGCGACGGCTCTCAAGCCCGCCCCTTTTCAAGTCTTCAGGCGGGCATTAACGCTGTCATCACTGTCGGCGGGAGATTGGAAGTCGCCTCTGGAACTTGTGCGGGCACTTTTCAAATTTCTGGTCTCAAGGCTCCACTTGTTATTAACGGTGCAGGAGCTTCCTCCACTTCTTTGAGTGGGAGTGCTCGGGTTACGGGCTGGAGTGTTCATTCCGGTACAATTTACAAGAAAGTCGTTTCTAATCCGGTAGGACAGGTTTTTTATCAGAACAACTTCTTAAAGAAAGCGCGCTATCCCGCGTCGGGATTTTTAACCATCGGAGAAAATGCTCCAGCCACGACGGCTGCTGCTAGCAATCTCACTCTTCAAGCAGCCGCTGGCGACCTGACTTTTTTGGGTGGTAAGGACTTGGTAGGAGCGACTCTCACCGCAAGAATTGTCGACTATTGGTACAACTCTGTTGTCGTTTCCAGTTTCAATCGCACTTCCGGAATATTCGCGATGAACTCTGCACCTAGGCAACCTACGGAGTGCTACCCCAACTGCTACTTTGCGTATCCTCCGATGAAAAACTGGGGCTACTATCTCGAAAACAAAGTCTGGATGATGGCTCAGAACCAACCGGGTTGGGTTTATGACGCTGCGACCAGTACTCTCTATGTATCGTTGCCAAACGGATTGAATCCGAATGACGTTGTCGTTGAGGTAGCGGAAGACAAGAACATTCTCACTTTGGCCAACAGCCCCGATGTCACTCTACAAAATTTACAGATCATCAATTCTGGGTTGAATGCCATTCAGGCAAACGGTGCCGCGAATCTGAGTATCTTTCAGATTCAGGTGAAGAATAGTTATCGTCTTGCATTTTCATTCGACGGAAATACACAGCCCTGGAAAATTCAAAACTCCATGGTGAATAACATCGGGTCGGACGTTATTCGGCAACATTATATTGCTCGAGCAGACGCAGGAATTCTTCTCGAAAATAATGATTTTCAAAATATCGGCACGCCATTGGGGCCTCGGTTTTCGGCCGCAGCGGTACTTTTAAATTCTTATTATCCCAGCCCAGCGGTGATTCGAAACAATCGTTTTAAGAACATTGCTTACGTAGGAATTTTTGGATTAGCAGGTGCTGTCATTGAAGGTAACGTTATTGAGAACTTTTGTTTACTTGCGGACGACTGCGGGGGCATCCACATCTCCGATCGTCAACCCCGAGTGACTGTTCGAAATAATATTCTCAGAAATGCGACAGCGAACCTTTCAGGAAAGGGGCGGGTTGCGTATGCGGTAGCAGGTCTTTATCTTGATGACTATTCTCACGGAATGACCGTTACCGGCAATGTTGTTGAGAACGTCGACATTGCACTGATGCTTCACGATGCATATGACAACGTCATTCAGAACAATTCTTTTCTTAATTACAAGGTCTACGGTGTGAGATCTGCGGAGGATAGTGTTCGAAAAAGATTTGACCGACCAACCGCGCAGTTTGTTCCTATTCTCAACCCGAGTGGCCAAACTGTTCCAGCTTCGGTAAACAATCTTTTTGTCGGGAACGTCTTGGGCTCGAAGTATTCTGCAATTCCAATATGGGTGTATTCCAATCAGGGCACTGGTCTAGATCGTATTCCTGCAGCGATACGTGGCTCTGGAAACACTTTTTTGAATCCCACCACTTTCACTTACCTACGGTTTACGTCGAATGCGGGTTCTCGCGATTTTACTTTTGAGGAGTTAGCAGGATTAGGAGTGGATCGTGCTCCCATGAAACCGTTCAGTTCCGTCACTCCGGGTTTTCAGACTGTTTCGGAAAGTTCTACCTTGAACGCGGGTACGGCGTCTGAGCTTTCGAGCTTTTCGGTTTGGTCCGCTAACGTGACGGCAACAAAGGCTCAGGTTCCTTGTCCGATCGTCAGTAGTTCCGGCATTTGTTTACTCTACTCCACTGCAGCCAGCGAAATTGGCCTTGCGATATCAAAACCATTTTCCACGGTAAGAGACACTTATTATCGAGCCCGAGTGCAACTACGATCGGCTACTTCGAAACCTGCTTTGATCGGAGTGAGCGTTCGTGAAAATGTCACTCCCTATGGAAACATCGATGCGCTCAATCAGCAGCTCTCCGTTCAAGCTAGAACCGAGGCCGGACTTTGGACTACTCATGACATCTATTTTCGTGCGAGTGCAACCTCTGCCAACGCGAGAATCGATTTCACCATTCCGGTTTCCTCTCAGGTGATTTTTGGTGGTTTTGATTTAAAAGCGGTGAGCGTGACAGCTACAAATTTTGATCAGCTCCTTCAGGTCGCGGTGAACCCCAGTACTGCCCAAGCAGTATCGATTCCCTGTTCGTTGTCGGGCACCCTCTGTTCGGGCTGGAGAGACCTCGAAGGTTTTCCGACCTACTTCCCATTTTTTGTCGAACCTCAAAGTGCGGTTGTGCTCTGGAGAGATCCAGCCGCATCTGTAACCGACTTAGAACCCGAGTTGGGTTTGGTTCAGCGAGTGGAGCTCGAGTCAGCGACCTTAATGAATGTTCGCGACGTGGGTAGTAACGGCAACATTCGGATGGCAGCATTTGATTTGGCGAGTGGTGGAGCGGGTTTGCAAGCGCTCGACCCAGGCGATGAATTTTCAATTCAGGTGAATCTTGCGCGTGCCGGGGCTTATCACTTTGCTCTTCGAGTACGAACGGGGTATTCCAACACGAGCAAGTCCGTTCCCAATTCCTATCTCACTACATTGAATAATTATCAGGTCTTCATCGATGGCGTTGCCGTTCAATTGATTGCAGATTTAGATGGAATAGCCGGACCAGATTCGAAAGGCGGCGGTGTTTTCTGGGGTAATTTGTATACGCCGAATCTATCCTTGAGCGCGGGCAATCACACAGTTCGCATTCGTATGAATTCTAGTTGGCAGATGCTCGATGTTCTTGAAGTACTCACAGCCGACGTTCCGTTTCCAAGCAATACCGTGCTTGCTACCGTGCCGACACCGGATATGAATCCTCCCGGTGCGAATGGGAGCGCACAGGTGATAGAATTAGAGACTTCTTCTTATACGAAGGTGAGCGACGTTGGTACCAACGGTACGATTAGAAGCGCGGCATTTGATTTGGCTAGCGGTGGAGCAGGCCTGATGATGGTAGATAACGGAGATGAGATTTCCATCCCCGTGAACGTTTCATCGGCCGGGAGTTATCACTTTGCCGTGCGTGTTCGAACGGGTTATTCCAGCTCAGCGACTTCAGGAGATCCGTATTCCTATTTAATCGCGCGCAACAACTACCAAGTTTTCGTCGACAACAAGGCGGTGGAATTAAGCGCAGACCTCGATAGCATCGAGGGTCCAGATTCCAAAGGCGGTGGGGTCTACTGGGGTAAGCTTTATAGCCCCAATATTTCACTCACCTCCGGTCCTCATACGATCCGCATTCGCGTGAATTCCAACTGGCAGATGTTGGACTTGCTGGAAGTGCTTCCTTCAAGTACAGCAATCCCTGAGCATCTGTACCTTGTTACAGTGCCTTAGTGGCCGTATGGGTGAATATAGTTGAAAAGGTCGACCTTGAAGAGATGGTTGATGTCATTGCCTTTGTTTCTGGGTGTTTTCGGATGCCAGCATGGCGGCATTCGCAATGATTCATCACGTGTTGTTTCCAGAGATATTAAAGGGGACTATGCTCACGTGCGTGGGCTCGAATCCTGGGAGTTCTTAAATTCTGACGCAGAGGAAAGTTTCCTTATTGGACTAGGGGAGAGCTCCCACGGTTCGGGAGGATTCTATGAGGTCAAATTCGAAATCATAAAATACCTCGTTGAGAAAAAGGGAGTCAGAGCTCTGCTCTTTGAACAACCGGATGCTTTTACCGAACCCATGAAACGGTTTTTGTCTGGGGAATCGTCGGATGTCATAGAGCCACTTAAAAGGTTCTATAAAGTTTGGCAGGCAAGAGAGATTGCGAAAATGTTCACTTGGATTAGGGATTTCAACCAAAGCCATCGCGAAGACCCCATTCTATTTTATGGCTACGATACGCGTCAGCCTGCAGCAGATGGAAAGATCCTGAAAAAATTTGCTTTGTCCAATGGCTTGAGATGGCAGCAGTTTGTGAAGCATTGTTTGGTAATAGACGCCACTGAAGAAGATGCCAGTAAGACTGAGCGTCGTGTCTTCAATCATGAGAAACTAATCAATTCCCAGGATTTTGCTTCCTGCAATTTGGCGATCGACCATCTGAAAGCTAAGCTGGATTTAAAATTGAACGCGAGGGGTGAAAATCGGTTTCAGATTCAGGCTGCGATAGATGGTTATCAGGCCTGGCTTGGTCAGATGTATTATCGAAATAGCGACCAACCTCGCAGTAATTCGGCGCGGGATTTAGGAATGGCAAAGAAAATTATTAATTTTTCTCTTCACTTCCTCAAGGGCAAACCCGCTGTGATCTGGGCGCACAACGCCCATATTCTCTTTAATAGCAATCAACTCGAATTCGTCTCAAAAGATTACCGTGGAACACGTACCATGGGCACTCGCTTGCGGGAGTTTTTCGGGAAGAAGTACCATCCCATCGCGATTTCGAGCTACGAACTTGGATTCAGACTGAGTAGTCTTCAGCCACCGATCGTAAAGACGGCACCGGCCAGTTTTTTGGAAAGCTACCTCTTTGAAACTTTTCAGGACGATGTTTTTTTAGATAAGGACCACCCGTTAATGACATCCTTACAAACAATTTGGGGCGATCCTTCCGATGATGATCCGGAAATGAAAGCGGTGTTAGCGAATCATTTTTCGGGTTTTATTTTTTTAAGGAAAGTCCAGCCGATGGAACTCTTGTAGGACTAGTACAGAGTTTCATTTGGGTACAAGAATCCAAAATATTGTAACCGAAGAGTGTTGCCGTTCGTTCCACGTGCGTTGACACTATGCGCTATTAATTATAAACGCCCAGAAACGCCTTGCTGGAGCTCCTTGAGCAACATTTTAGATTAGGAGAAAAACGTGAAAACCATCCGACACATTTTATTCGTATTCAGTATCTGCCTCGCTCACTCGGCTTGGACTGCCGAGGTTCAAAACATCGATGCTGGAACGGTCTTTGATAATTCGGCCATTTATTCTCCGGAGGGTTTCACCGCTTTGCGATGCATTGCTGAAAACTCGGCCAAAGCGACGGGGATCAAGCCTGAAAAAGGAGTGATCAATACAGGTGTTCGCACGCTCTTGACGATTCGAGGTTCAGCCATGAGCGCGCCTGTCGGCGAAGTCGGATCCCAGATTTGGCTAGAATCCCAGGTTCCCGCTGGTCCTGTCGTCTCGGTAGAAACCCTGGATTACAACATGAACACTGGGAACAGGCTGAAGAAGAGTCCATTTTTCGCCAAGAGTTTTCCGTCCTGCCGTCGTTTGAACTATTCGGACGGTGAATACAAGGGCGATCCGGTTGGCATTCAGACGCTCCTTCCGGCGGAAGGTCGCTTGGAAGCGAACGATACTTATTGTTTGGATTGGATGGACTCCAAAAAGGGCATTGTCCATCTTTGGAGATCCTACAAGGTTATTCCGGGTCCGGTAGAGTGGAGAACCCCCGCTTTCTTGGATATTGTGACGGTCGATCTGACCAACAAGAAGGTGACTAAACAGACCTTTGAAGACACTTATGGGGCCTTTTCTCGATTAGGTCAGGATTCTTTAGCCGTTCTTGGAAAAGGCCAACACACGGTCGTGAGTCAGACCTTTCAGTGCACGGCTGATCCGGTGGATGAAAGGTTGCCTGAAGTTGCCAAAACCGCGCCGATGGAAGATTCAACCAAGTTGATGGAGTGCGACGCTACAAGCCGGGACTTTGCTCCTAAGGATCCGAATCCTTCTCACGCTCATCTCGTAGTGAAAAAGAAGGAAGACGGTTCCATGCAGGTGCTCTCAAATGCCTTAGGAATTAATGCGACAGCTGAAATTCAGAACACCGGTCGCAATAAGTTTGCCTGGAAGGTCGACGACTCTAAGCAAGCTGCTGGAGTAATTTTTCTAAAAACGGAAATTGGTTTTGGCAAGAGTGTTGCCGACACCATTACAATTGATTTCAATCGTCGTTCAGTAAGCCGTCTGACGGAAAAAGGATACGTTTTCAAAGATAAGATGTGGGAAGAAACCTGGCAGTGTAACTGAGGTTAAGCGTTATTTCATTTCGGTTTTTGAAAACAGTCGCGAGTTTCAGTCTTTCCTCCGCGACTGTTTTCTTTTTTCCATCGGGTGCCTCGGCACTCAATACAGATATCTGGCTTGCTGAGAAAGCATCCTATACCAAGGAAGACTTTGCTTTTTCTTACTCCCAATCTCCTACTTATGATTGGTTGAAAGATCAGGTCATCGCTCAGAATATTCAAGATGTGGACACGATGTTGTCCATTCTTCCTTTAGAGTATCGAACAAACTATACGCTGGTGTACGGAAGCCGAAGCCTCCAAGGGGCGAGCTATCAGTACCCTCGAGCGATTCTCTTTGGCGGCGACGGAAAACTGATTCTGGCTTTCAATGGACATCCGTCTCAGAGAAATTACGACAAGGTCGAGATCATTCAGTTTGATGATGGGTCAGATACTTTTCTTTTTAATGAGATTAAATTCTCACCTGGCTCTCGGCCCGAGTTCCGGGAAAATCCAAAATCCTGCACCCTCTGCCATCGGCAAGAGCTTCGTCCAATCTGGGACACCTACGCCCCCTGGCCTGGAGTGTATGGCAGTGATGATGATCAGATTGATTTCATCAAGGCTGAGCAAGAAAGTTTCGAGAAATTTAAGAAAGCCAAACCGGGAATGGATCGGTATCGACAGCTGGGTGAGTTGAAGGCTACGGATCCAAATAGTAAGCTAAACGAGTATTTGAAATATTTTCCCTACTGGCGACCTCGTTCCAATGATTTTCCGTCTAAAGACTATTCGGTAGAAAATGGTTTTTTTGTCAGACCGAATTTACGTTTAGCAACTCATCTTCACGAACTCAACGTCAGGCGGATCGCGACCAAAATCAAACGTTCGGATGAAATCAAAAAGCGAATTCTTGAATTTCCCTACTCTACAAGTCTTGGTCCGGTGAAAGACATTGATTGCTTACCGGGGTCGCTTGGAGATCAGTACACCTCTGATCTCGGTAGAAGTTTAGGAGATTACCGTCGCGAGCGTCGAAACCGAAAAAATGCTTTTTCTCCGGAGTACACTTCAAAGTACGCAGATCGCAAAGACTCATTTGGAATTTACGATGGATCAAGGGTTTGGGCTGTGGCGTTGAAAGCCATGGGCATTGAGTTGGATCAGTTGAGCCTAGGTCTAAAAAAGAATTCTGCAGCTTTTACTTCAACGCTCGGTCCCGAATCTGATTTTGCCCTTTTATCGAAAGCTTTTGGGGGCTCGAACCTCTTTAAATATCCGAGGTGGTTTTGCTATGGCATCGAAAACGATCTCAAAAAGGAAGCGAGTAGACTGGGTTTCAATCCCTTAAATGTTTTTGCAAAACAGGAAGAGCCGGCTGGTGTCCCACCAGTTCGTCTGATTCAACAGAAATGTATGACCTGCCACGAGGGCGGAGAAACCGGCGCCCCCGATTTAGCTCTAGATGACCTCCCCAAACTAGCTCAGCAGCTAGAAAAGGCAGGCAGAAACAAGGCCGACTTCATTGAATCCTTTATCGAGCGAATCCACTCAAGAAGCGCTCGCCCCATGCCTCCGGTCGAACATTTGCATCCCTCCAGTCTGCCGGAGCTCGAGACATATATTTCCGAGCTGAGGTAGTGAGACTAAAAGTGTATTGCCGCGCGGGTATTTTTTAAGAGTCTACCGGAAGGAATCCAGTACTGCCCCCCGGCACACACGTCTTTCTTACTGAGACCGCTCCATTGCTTCGGATATTGGTCGCAGTAAGAGTCGCGAACTAGGTAGAAGCAACCACCGATAGCATTTGTCTTGCTTCCCACAACTACCGCCGCGTGCTGTCCGTTCTTTTCACAAATCCATTCGCCCTTCTCATTGTACTTTCCTTCATGCTCAAGAGAGGTGACTGCCTCATTGCAAAATTCGATAGCAACTGGTCTTTTGTTTTTGAGGGCTTGGTCGATGGCCAAATTAATTTTTGATTCACGAACAGCGCTATTGGGTGGGGCTACTCCGGAAGGTCCCGTAGTCCAGGCGTCTTCCATAGTAGGATTTGGAAGGAATTTTAGACTTTTTCTCTCTTTGCAGAGACTGCCTAGAATGCGAGATATAAAAATCTGGCGGGACTCTGTGAGAAATTCCAGAATTCGAGTTACCGAAGCATCTTCTAATCCAAGTGTCTTCAAGCGTTGACAGATGTCCTGAGCTGCCATTTTTTGATCAGCAGTATACTTCGGACGCTTTTTTTGTACTTTGGGCATGTCTCTGGCAAACGTCACCGATCGAAGTGAATCCAGATTTTCGAAATTACCGCCATTGTCTTGTTCGAAATATTGGGTTTTAGAAAGGGACTGGATGTTCTGTTTCAGCAAGGGATTGTAGGAACGTCCACGAGCGAGAGAATAGTTTTTGGCTAAAAACTCCAAAAACTCGGAACCTTGATCGTTGCCTAAAAAGCGGGCCGTTTCTCTCGTGCTACAAGTGCCCACGGACTGTGCTCGTATCAGAGAATCTTTTACCGTGCCCCCTTCAGAAAGGATGTCTCCTGACTCTGACCCGAGAACAATAGGTGAGGAAAGGAAGTTGTAATCCACGTCTCCATTTGAAAATCGATAAGCATCAATTAATTGAACTGCGGTAGTGCTGAAACAGGCAGAGATTTTTCCCTGTTTCATGGCAGGCACTTTTCCAAGGACTTTGGGATCCAAATCCAGACGAACATTTTCGCAAGCAAGGGCGGCAATTGGAAAACCCAGAGCGGTGTCAAGGAGTGCCCAGATAACGAGGTTTCTCAGGCGCATGGTCTATTATTCTTCTGAAATTGAATAGTATTGTCAACCGAGCCTGAAAACTTTGGAGTTTCAAGCCCCGAAGGTCTGTACTCTCAGGGAGAATTTGCTTAAGTTATCCTTCCATGAACCCCGTTATGACCCTTGCTGTCGAGACCAGCCGACTCAACCTGACCATCATCGGCGAGCACAGTGTGAAAGACGTCTTCGACACCCTCAACTACCGCGAAACCGCCGAGATGATTTCCTTTCTGACCTGGCCCATGACCCTCGAACAAGCAGAGGGCTGGTGCAAAATTGCAATCGAGGGCATTCCGAAGGGCAAGTACCTTTATATTGCCCACGAAAAAGAAAAGGGCCGTCCCGTCGGTTGCATCTGCTTAGTGGAAGAACAGGACCCAAAAAGGGGCGAGATCGGCTATTGGGTCGCCAATCCCTGGCAGGGCAAAGGGATCGCTTCAGAAATGATTCAGGCCATGATCGATCTCGGTTTTGGAAAGCTGGGTTTCAGCACAATCGTCGCAAAAATAGCCGCCCACAACCCCAGCTCCTTGGGCGCCGTGAAGAAGTTTGGATTTCAACCCAACGGCGAAGAAATCAAAAAAACCGCCAAGGGAACAGACCTTAAACTCACCGTTTATGAGTTGAAGCAAGACATCGTGCCTTAGAGAAAATTAGAGAGGCCAAGAGCAATAGGCTTAAAATAATGATTTGAAGAATATCGTCCGCTGCCAAGTTGTGACCTGCCCACTCATGGGTCGGCGGAGAGTGTTGCACATAAATCAGGGAGTATCCTTTAGAGCCCCAAAGACTCCCCTGTGACCAATTCCAAGCCCAGTGGAAACCAATCCCAAACCATAAATTCCCCGTACGATAGCGAAACCAACCAAGTAAAAGCCCCATCAAAAAAGCAAAAATGAAGAAAAAGAGGTTGAGCTGGTTGAAGTGAGGAATGATGGCAAAGAATAAAGCTGTCATGAACAAAACTATTGGCAGCCGCCCTTGCTGGTCTTGAAATTTTCGCCATAGATAACCTCGGAAGGCGAGTTCTTCGCAAAATCCCGAGGCTGCAATTCCAACTAACGAAATTCCCGGGTAGATGTACCAGACAAATGTTTCACTGGAGATTGGTCTGCTAGTAAATTGGGTCCAACCTAGTAGTGCCTCAACTAGAAGCTGCCCAAGCATAGTCAAGGCACCTAGAGCAAATCCAAATGCCAACCACCAAGGCTTACCCGAGATTAAGCCGAGCTCTTCCCATCCATAGTTATCAAACCGACGGGCGAACCCCCTTGTAAACAAAAAGAATAAAGCGATAAAAGTAGTGCCGAAGATGGCTTGGGTGACAGCTTTATCCCAATTTAGTTTTTGCCCAGGGAACATAACGAGAAATAGTGAAATGAAAAATGTTGCCCAAAACCCAAACGAATAAGCGAGCAGTCTAAAGCTGAATCCTATTCTGCTGTTTTTTGATCCTGTCGATATGGGCATTGTATCGCCCAATAAACCAATGGATGTCGCCTGTCGACATGACAAAGCACCGCCATCCCGACCATTTTTCCTCGGAAATTTACTCCTCTAAAACTGAGACATAAAAGGGCCCCGCAGGACGCGGGGACCAAGGAGCAAGGAAGCTCACCCTGGCTCAGTTTTAGAGGAGTAAATTTCCGAGGAAAAATGGTCGGGATGGCGGGATTTGAACCCACGACCCCTTGCACCCCATGCAAGTGCGCTAGCCAGGCTGCGCCACATCCCGACGCTGATGTAGACCCGAAGGAGTACCCGACCGCAGGGGCAGAATCAAGGGAAGAAAGCCCAAAATACCCGGACACCAATTGACTCAGCCCCAGGGGATGGTAGCTTTTAGTAAAGCTATTTCAACATCTTCGGGGGGATTCTTATGAAAACGGCTCAGCTTAAAAAGTTCTTTTTGGTGAAGAATCAGTCGGCCTGGAATTCGGGAGCTTTCTTGTTGCTCCGGTTAGTGGCGGGCTATGCCTTTGTTCTGCACGGATGGCCGAAGTTCCAGAATGCGACTCATTGGATGGGGCCGGATTCGCCGGTGCCCGCACTCTTTCAATTCCTAGCTGCATTCGCTGAGTTTGGAGGGGGGTTGGCTTGGATTCTGGGGCTCTTGTTCCCGCTAGCATCTCTGGGGTTGATCTGTACGATGGGCGTCGCCATGAGCTTCCACATCTTCGTGAAAGGCGACCCCTTTGTGGGACAGTCTTCTTACGAGTTGGCAGCAATCTACCTTTGTATGTCGGTACTCTTCATGGTCACTGGACCTGGTAAGTACTCGCTCGACCAGAAGGTTTTCGGTAAGCGCGTAGGCTAAATTAGTAGATCGCGTGCTCGGACCAGTACTGAGCAGCTCGTCTCATAAGATCGATGCGTTCTTGTGCACTCAGGGCTGGAGGGCAGATCACCCAGTCTGCTAAGCCCACTGAGGATTTCAAGATCGTGCGGCACTGCTTGGTGAGGCTTTGGGGACAGATGGCGGCTGCTGAGGGCAGTACGACTTCTTTAGCAATGTCTGTATTGAGGCGTCCGCTTTCGAGTGCTCCCTGTCGGAACAAATCCAGCAGAACTTCGCGATTTTCTAGCTTCGCAAAGCCGGCCATGTTGGTGTCGCAAAGGCTGGTGTCGACGGTCCCATTTGCTTCCTCGGCAAAGGACGGGGTTGAACCCAGAATAAACAATCCCAGTATAAATAAAGACTTAGACATAAAGTTTCCTCTCCGAAAAAAAGCGGTCCCGCTTTTAATGACACAGTGCTATATAACGATGCACTTACGGAATTCAAGCTTAAAAGCAGGGGTAGATTTCTCCATGAACGGCTCTGGGACTTTCTTTCAGTTCGCACTTGGTTTTGCAGTTGGATTTTCTCTTCTCTCCGCTTGTGCGATTGGTGAAGAGTCCACTCTTCGTACAAGCAATGCCGCTACCGTGAAACCTGCCCAGTTTTTTGATCTCAAAGTTATTCAAAATCAGTTTAAAGAGCCCAACTCGATTGCCGTATACGAGCGTTCCGATGGGGGCGGGATGGTTTTCTTGCCCTGTGGTGCCGACGGGAATTCGACTTGGTGTTATCTCGACTCTGGAAAGTTGAGCGCGGTCACTTACAGCAAGGAGTTCAGTTCTTATCCTTCTTTGGGTCAGCAACATTTGCTGGGATTGAATGGCGGGGTGAAAACTTCTGACATCATTCTGGTGAAGAACTTTGAATTCGCTGGCAACACTGTGGGTCCCAAGAAAATTCAGAGAATCACTGTAGAGCCTGGAAAGCCGCACGGATTTTTTAGCACCGTGGAAATGCATTTAGGAAATGACGTTTTATTGGAAGCGCCGTTTGAGATGAATTTCAAGGCTCGGCTGTTTCGTCTCAATCCAACGAACTTTCCGGAAAGAGATCTGCAATCTTTAACCGTTTCCAATTTCGGGCAGACTCTTTTAACAGCCACTGTTGAAAATCAGTCCTTGCTCGCGATGTGGGATACAGGCTGCGCCTTTACCGTTGTGGATCGGAAATTCGTCGATGCTAATCCGAGTCTTTTTTCTCCGATTTCAGAAGTGAACAACTTCGATGCCAGCGGGAAGATCGGCAAGGTCGCTCGGTATAAAATGAAAAATATTCAGGTGGGTTCGCTTCGCTTGGAAGATCACATCGTCGTAGCCACGTCATTGGAATACGTCAATGAAGGCGCCAGTCAGCCCGTGGTTCTGCTCTTGGGCTACAATGCCATTAGTCGCGCAAATTGGTACTTTGATGTTCCCAAAAAAGTCTGGGCTGTCGAGCCGTTTTAGTTTTCACTCCTGCATTCAAATTCAGGACCGACTTGGTTGAAAGAGATTTTTCCGTTGAATTGAAACGGGAGAGTCATTTCAATTCTAAAACCATTGTTCCCACCGCTGAAGAGTAAGCCACTCGAAGAGGTGATTATGTTTCCTACAACCAGGTGAGTTTCTTCTTTCGAAGAGAAGGCATCCTCGGGATCCTCCGGAATGAGAAGCAGGGCTCCCTTTCCTGACTGGGCACCGGGTATCAAGATGTCGGCCGCTGTAAGCCTTGCCAGGCGAGGGCTGTCAGCAAAGATCAGAATTTTTTTAATTCTAGAGGGCTGAGTGGCCGCGCACGTTGCCACTTCGATTAGGGAATAGACGCCTTGGCTATCGAGCCCGGCCCATGTTTTCGACGGAGATCCGCAGAGGACGAATCCGGCAAGTAAATAGGTGAGGAAAAAGGAAGGGGTTTTCATCGCTCCGAAGAGCTAGCTACTATGCCCTATGCGTAGCGTCAAAAGAAATAACCCGTGGTGAAGTAAAAACCCACCAAACCAAATTGCGGGACCGGCAAGATATTTGTTCCAGCTGCCAAATAAAATCCACCGTTTGTAACCCAATCAAATCCTAAAGTTCCGTAAGGAAGTGTGGCGGAATTTCCGTTGGTTATCGAGCTGCTGTTGGGTCCGAGAGCGCTCAGCGCGGTACCAAAGCCTGTAGCACTTGCGGAGATAAGAGCTACTTTGAGCCCCAGGGCGGGAGAAAAACTCCAGCCCGGAACAGTGAAGTCGAGCCCACCGTGAATAATGCTCAGAGAGGAGGTCGTCGAGGGAGTCATTCCATAGCCTGCGCTCACTCGGGCCCAACAATTGAGGTGGTAATTGAGTTTCCCGGAGAAAAGAGCGACAACTCCTTCGAGCGTTCCGGCTGAAATTCCAAAGCGTCTGCGAGATCGGCTGCATTCAGCAGCTTTAATTGCGGGTTGAGCAACCATTTCGACGTCAAAGTTTTTCTCGGGAAGTTTTCCCAGTCCTACTTTATGGACGCTCACATTCACAGTGCTTCCAATGCGCAGGTAATTTTCGATTTTGGAATAGCTGCGAAGAATCTTGGCATCGACGGATTGAATTCCTCCCAAGATGCGGACCACTTTGGCCGCAGCGACACGCGTTTTGTCGGAAGAGATCATGATGACGGCGTCCTGCATGGGAATACCGGTGCCGCTGAATTTCAACCGAACGATTTTTTGCCCCGCTCCCAGACTATCTACTCGCGCAGGAATTTTTACAAAGTCGCCGGTGGTTTCATCCGAATGAGTTGCTGTCACAGGAGCTTCGGAAGTCACGGGTGCTTCAGAGCCTGCTTCTTCCATGAGTGGGATTTCGTCTTCCGCTAACGCAGTCAGCGAGATCGTCAAAAGCGGAATGAGCACTGCGAGGGCTTTGGAGCGCATGGATTCTTTCTTAAAGATAGCCGAGTTTTCAACGTTTGTAGACAAAAGAGTGCCCAGGTTCTAAAACTTAGGGATGGTTTCGATGCTTCTTCCACTCCTCCTTTCTGTACAGCTCGATCAGCTTCGGCCCACACAGTTTGCGGTTGGAATGTTTGAAGTGGAAAATAAGGCGCAAGAAATCTGCGGGGCAAGCGCCACCGTGGACCAAAAGAAGATCCCCATTATTTATGGACCCGGAAAAAGTATTTTCCTAATCGATCGACATCACCATGCTGTCGCGATGCTGGAGATCTGCGGATTCTCCGTAGCTCCGGCTAAATTGGAAGAGGATTGGAGTTCTCTTAGCTGGAAAGACTTTTGGGATCAGATGATCAAAAACGGATTTGTCTATTTGATCGATGAAACTGGACACACCAGGGAAGTGAAGGACCTACCGCAGTCCCTTCGTGAAATGAAAGACGACCCCTATCGATCTCTCTCTTCGGCGGTTCGGGACGCAGGGGGCTATAATAAGACAGATGTCCTTTACGCAGAATTTCAATGGGCGCAGTTTTTCCGTTCCAGAGTGACTCTCTTGCCCGATACGTTGCCTACCCGTCCCAACTTTAGGCGGGCTGTCAAAGACGCTCTCGCTATTTCCCGCGATACTGCGGCGCAAGGTTTGCCCGGCTACTTAGGTCCTTGAAAAATGCTGTTCCTCGCAGCATGATTCCTGCGGGGGAAATCATGCGGAACAAGATCCTTTTAGCGTTGGGAATTCTTTTTTCAACCGGACTTCATTCGGCTCAGGCTTTTGAAGACGCCATTATTCGCATCGGAGTGGGTGAGCAAATCACCTGCGCGAATACCACGAACAATACGAGATGCTGGGGTCGAAACCCGGATCAACTTTCGTCAGAGCCGGGTGACCTTCTCGCCGTTGGAAATGCGCACTACTGTATTTCTGGAAAATCTGGAGTGAAGTGCGGCGGTCAGCGGATGACCGCTCCTCCTTCCAATCTGACAGATGTTTACGAACTTCGAGCAATGGGGAATCACACCTGCGCTCTTTCGGCAAAAGGGATTCAATGCTGGGGTAGCGGATGGAACACTGTGAGTTTTCCGGCCAATCCTAAAGATCCTTTTTATAGCTTCGTGTTTGGAGACGCATTCTTCTGTTTCATGAAGAAATCGGGTGTGACTTGTACTGATGCTTTTGGAAAGACTTACAGAGGAATTCCCTCGAAAATTGCTCCCGCTCTTCAGCTGGTGGCTGGCAACGACCATGTTTGTGCATTAACGCTCAATCGTGAAGTAAAGTGTTGGGGATCGGCAGCTACCGACGTTCCTCCCAATCTGAAAGATGTGAACTTCCTTGCATCTGGGGGAAGCTGTGTCTGCGCGTCGAGTGCAAAGGGAGTCGAATGCTGGGGTAGTCGAAGGTATGCATGCCGTCCTCCGAGTGATTTGCGAGACGTTCTCTCTATGTCGATCGGGGCAGAACATGGTTGCGCTGTTACACGCCTGGGGACGAGATGTTGGGGCGGCAGCTATTATAAGGAAGCCGAAATTCCGGCCGAACTCTTCTAGCTATTGGTGCAAGAAAACGAAATAATGTCTGCTGCGCTGGGATTGAAATCCACCATGTCCATGCGGTTCTGACCGGTGAGTTTTCCGGCAGCGTCGAGTAGATAAACAAAAGCGTCAACTCGGACAGGGTGATTCGCTTCCGCAAGCGACGGATCTGGAAGAATCCCTTTGATCAGAACTTTCTTAATAGCTTCCAAGTCATTTGACCCCGCAGTCTTCACATCCGCCAGCACTTCTAAAAATGCGCCGGGAGTGATGATTTCTGGAGCATCAGTAGCCGAAGCAGGAATGGGATGGAGATCCATAGTGCCCGAGGCTTGGATTGCTTCCGAATCTAAATAGCCTCGCGGAAACTTCACATTCGTCACATCTGACACAAGAACCACACGGTTTTCTACTTCATCCCAACCATGGGTGGTGACCTTTTCAAAGGTGACTTCGTAGCGTTCACCTTTTCCTTGGCAGGTCAGACGAATGGTGCGGGTGGCGCTCTCAGCGCGGGCCCAGGGGCTGATCAACAGTGAAGCAATAAATAGATACGGGATAAAAAATTTCATGACGCTGTCTATCAGGATCCGGTTGTGAATTCAAGATTAGGGGTCAAAGATCCGAAAAGAAAGAACCTGTTGGAATGGAAGGATTTCTTAGTTTAATATTGAGAGACACGGTACTTTTCAAAGGACAATACGATCATGAGCGTTTTCAGCCGCTATAAGAGAGCCCCTGAAGGATTTCGACAGATTGTAGAGCTTTGGGAGGCTACTTCAGCATCGAAGCGCCAGAAGATGATCGATATCGGTAAGGTCGAAGACCCCGAATACACCGCAAGAATTTTACAATTTACCTTTTCCTGGGAAGACATCGTGAAGCTCCCGGACATGGAATTAGCGGAAGTTGTCGCTAAGACACCCGCAAAGATCGTGGGTTATGCATTGCAGGGTTTACCGGAGCAAGTCGCTGTCCGTTTTTTGAAATGTGCTTCCCCGCCCGTTGCTGCCGAAGCCAAAGAATTCATGACTGCTAAGATTGGTCCGCGCGAAATCGATGGTGCGCGTTTAAAAATCATCACCGTGGCACGTGAGTGTGAACGGGGTGGCAAAGTAAAAACGAAGCGTATCGCTCTTTAATCAAGTTGAATCGGCCGGTTCCAAGGTGGAACGCCAATTAAGCAATTTTTATCTTTCTTAGAAACTTCAATTTCGGCGAAGCCTCGTCGTTTCTCTCGGTCGTATCGCAGATCTCCGATGACAACATTCTCTCCCGCATCCTTCCAGAAGGGGATTCTTAAAAAGCGAGAAACCGCATCGACTGTACAATTTTCATTTTCGAGGCGGATGAACTCTTTCGCGGGCGCTTGAAAGTCTGCGTACCAAAATACCTTGTCTGTTGAAGCCACCAGGGGCGGACGGAGTGGAGCGCTTTGCTTCCCAATGAGCTGCTCAAAGCACTCCAGAGGCTGAATGAGCTTTGGAGCCAGGCTGACAAATCCAATATGGCCCGCATAGTTCTGATAACGATCTACGGTCGCCACTAATGTTCTCCAGCAGAGTGGGTTTGAGGGAGCAGGAGACGTCATGAGCTGTCGAATCTCCGAATCTTTTTTTCCACCTGGAGAGAGGACCGATCGAATTTCTTTACGCGCAAGAGATCCTGCCGTGAAAAAAAGGAGAAGAGTGGCCAAAACTCCAGTCACTGCAGGAAGCAGTCCCTGCGGCTTTCTCTTCTGCCAAAGGTAAAATGCTCCTGCGACGCAGCTGATCCAGAGCGCGACCCACCACTGAGAGAAGGCGGATATCCAGGCCAGAAGTAGAATCCCAGCTCCAGCTGCAACCCAAATTCGTTTTCCCCAGACGGATTCAGCTGAGAAATACGCGAGCGGCAGCATCGAAAAGATGAGGAGTGGTTCGACAATGAATATAGAGTCGCCGTAGTACCAGTTGTTGGACAAGGGCCAGAACGGGTGTACCCCGTAATCATTCCAGCTGTCGGCGGTGATGTGCAACAATCCGGCGATGATGGCGAGTCCAATATTTTGGAGCCGTTGCTTTTTATTGAGTTTGTACATGGCCGACAACGCCAGCGCCAATACTACCGAAACTAAAATGGAAACAAAAATGGTGTGAGTAAATCCACGATGGTGAATCAGGTACCCCAGCTTTTCATTGCTGCGGTTCAGAAAAAAAAGAAAATCGCCGTCTGGAATATTGCTGGCCACGACTGCAGTGACGACGGCGCAAGATCGCCAAGCTGCTTCCGTTTTTGATTTAGATTTTCTTAGCAGCGCACGCCCGAGCGTGACGCCTATCAAGCTGTGGGTGAGATTGTCCATGACGGTTCATTTTGTACGTGAACCTGGCACTCGGTCAATGCTTGCTTCATAAAAGCGTCGTAAAGGCGTTCTTCTAGCGCGCGCATTCGAACCAGGCGCATTTCCATCTTTTCGGCGTCCGCTTCTCCTAAAAAATCGTACACGTCTTTCAAATGTTCATTTTCTTCTAGGACGATGGCTTCCAGAACCCCTGGGAAGCCTTGTTCGCCCAGAAAGAGATTGTAACTGGGGTAGATCTTTCCAGCGCGTTCTTCGATGAGCAGAGTGGAGTACAGGTAGTTCAACCAGCCGTTTGGAATTTCCAATTCGGCAGCAATTCCGTGATCCAGACCTTGAAAGTAGTCGCGAGCTGCGGGACCAGCGAGCAGGTATTGATCGTCGTAGGTAGGGAGCTTGCCGCCGCTCATTTTCAAGGCCACCCTTTTAAAGATTTGAGCATGGCGAATTTCCTCTGAAACGTGCCCCAGTACGGTTGCGGAAATGGCACCTTCATGTTGGCTTTTTAGAATTTTTCGAGCGCCGATGTATTCCAGGAGGCTAATCGTATTGATGAACCGGGCGTGGAGCATAGAATCCTTTTTGAAGTAGCCAAGTAGATTTTCAAAAGTATTCATGGATGAGATCTCCTAGTGTTTTGTAAATTTTCTGAACTTCCTGGCGAGTCACGCAGTAAGGGGGTACGGAATAGAGAACATTTCCGAGAGGTCTCAGTAGAACCCCCTCGCGTACCGCGGCCGCAATGATCTTTTCCTTCGCAACGGAGTAGTAAGTATCTTTTTGATGGACTTCGACGGCACCAATAGTTCCCACCGTGCGCACGGATTTCACTTTCGGATGTCCCTCAAATTGGGACACACATTCCTTCGTTGTTTCGCAAATCGTTCGAATAGTTTTCTGGCATTCCTCAGAGTTCAATATTTCCCAGGATGCTAGCGCTGCCGCGCAGGCAATTGGATTTGCGGTATAGGAATGTCCGTGTAAAAAAGCGTCTCTCATCTCGGATGAAACGAAGGCCTCAAAAACTTGCCCCGTCGCTAAAGTTGCTGAAAGGGGAAGAAACCCTCCCGTAATTCCTTTGGAAATGCAGAGAAGATCTGGAGCCATGCCGAGTTGTTCAAAGGCAAAGCGGGTGCCGGTGCGATAGAAGCCTGTAAAGACTTCATCTCCGATGGTGAGAACTTCGTTATCCCGGCAAAGTGCCATCGCAGACTTTAGAAATACAGGGCTATAAGTTTTCATTCCTTCGGCGCCTTGAATCAACGGCTCAAAAATAAATGCGGCATACTGGCCTGGGTTTTTTTGAAGCAGGGATTCTAAGGCGACGATGTCCCCTGGTTCGATAAAATCTACTGCCGGTAGGAGGCGTTTGAATCGTGAGTGAAATCCTTCCGGATCTCCCACCGCCATCGCGCCCAAAGTGTCGCCGTGATAGGAGCCGCGCAGAGCAATGAAGCGTTCTCGGCCCTGAACTTTTCGATTCTGAAAATATTGGTAGGCCATTTTCAGAGCGACTTCGACCGCTGTGGAACCGTTGTCAGAGTAGAAAACCTTTCGATACGGAGCGCCCCGTGACTGGGTAGCCTCGAGCAATATTTCTGCTAGGCGTACAGCGGGTTCATGAGTAAAACCCGAAAAAATCACGTGTTCGAGTTTCGCCGCCTGTTCTGCAATTGCCGCTGCAATTTTCGGGTGCGAGTGTCCGTGAATATTTACCCACCATGACGAGATGGCATCCAAGACTTTGCTGCCATCTTCTAGATGTAGGTAAGCGCCCTGAGCTGACAACACTGGCAGCACCATTTTGTCTCTGCCTGGTTGAGAATAGGGATGCCAAACCACCTGAGCGTCTCGATTTGAAAGGGTGTTCACTGCAACACCCCTTTCAGCCAAGTCGGGATTTCTGACTTAGAAATAGCGGGGAGATCCAACCCCTTTTTTAGGTAGCTCACTAATTCGGGATCTTCTTCTCCAGTGACAATAATTCCTAAAACCCGCAAACCTTTTGCACGAGCCTGCTGATAGGTCAGTAGAGTGTGATTAATGGTTCCTAGGCGCGAAGCGGCCACAATTACGATTGGTAACTCGAGCGCTTTGGGAATGTCGAGAATCTGAGTTGTATTGGAAAGAGGTGTGCAAATCCCCCCTGCCCCTTCGACGATCCAAAAATTTTTGGGAAGGCTTTCCCAGGCGCTCTGAATTTTTTCAATCTCAATGTGAGCGCCATGAAGCGACGCCGCGCGGTGAGGAGCAATGGGTTCCGGAAATTCGTAAACAGGAACTGCCAGAGATGGAGGGTTGAGCCCCGTGAGTTGAGCAATGGTTTGGGTGTCAGAATCAGATCCAGTTTGGACGGGTTTAAAGTATCCTACCTGACCCTTCCAATCCCGGATGGCAGAGATGAGTAACCCCGATACGACTGTTTTTCCCACGCCCGTATCGGTTCCAGTGACGAAGATTCCGGGAGTACTCATGACATCGACTCCTGCAGAATCCGCGTGAGTTTCTGAATGTCCTTCGGATCTTGATCCGCGTGAATCGTCATTCGAAGGCGGGCAGTTCCTTCCGGAACTGTGGGGGGTCGAATGGCGCGCACATCGAGACCTGCGGCAATGAGTTTTTGGCTCATGCGAAGTGCAGATGCATTATCACCCAAGATGTACGGAAAAATAGGACCGCGTATTTGACGAAGGTTCAAGCTTGCGCTCAATAAACTACAGTGACGCCAAAGCGCTTCAATTTGCTCGGGTCCTGCGCTGGACAAGTGTAGGACGGATTCTTCGAGTGATACCGCTAGAGCAGGAATGGGTGCCGTTGAAAAAATGAGGGGCCTTGAAAAGTTTACGAGGTAATCTTTTAGGGCCGCGCTGCAGGCAATCCAGGCTCCACCGACGCCGAGGGCCTTTCCGCCCGTATGTTGTGTGGCCAACACGCGATCGGTTAGGAGAAGTTCTTGAACCAAGCCCGATCCGTACAGCCCAGTGGCATGCGCTTCATCCACCACCAAACCTGCTTCATATTTCTCGGCTAGATCTGCCAAGTCACTGAGTGGAGCGCGATCGCCGTCCATGCTGAAAATCGATTCGGTCACGATCAGTTTTAGGCCGTTGCTGGAAGTCGTGCGAAGGAGTTCTTCTAACTGTCCCAGATCACAATGAGGGTAAACTTTCTTTTGCGCACGACTGAGTCGAATGCCGTCGATGATCGAGGCGTGATTGAATTGATCTGAAAACACGACATCGTTAGGGCCCACAAGCCCGCTCAATAATCCCAAGTTAGCCTGATATCCCGAGGGAAAAATAATCGCAGCTTCTCGTGCTGAGAAACGAGCCAGCGTGGCTTCAGCTTGTGAGTAAACTTCGTTTTCTCCTCGGAGGAGGCGCGATCCGGTTGACCCGGTGGGAAGATTTTCTAAACGAGCAAGAATGCGCTGACGAAGAATCTTATCTTCGCTAAATCCTAAATAATCATTGGAAGAGAAATCAACACCACTTCGGGGCTTCAAGCTCCTGTGCTGAGAAGCAGCTTCTAACTCGCGAATAATTTTTTCGAAGTGAGGGTTAAAATCCACTCAGTGCACAGACCCACTCAAGCTCGACAACAGCTGATGATCTTGATCCGGGGTGGGATTCGGGCGTGTGAGTAGGGTCTCTCCTAAGAAAACAGAGTTAGCTCCAGCAAAGAACGCCAAAACCTGGGCTTCTTTGGTGAGCGAGATTCGGCCGGCCGAAAGGCGAACGCGCGATTTCGGCATGAGAATTCTGGCAACAGCGATGGTTTTCACCAAATCAATCGGATCGACTTCCTTCGACTTTTCGAGAGGTGTGCCAGCAACGGGAATCAGTAAGTTGATCGGAACTGACTCAGGTTGGGGATCCAAAGCAGCAAGTTCAGCCAGGAGTCCGCAACGGTCTTTCACGGATTCCCCCATGCCAATGATTCCGCCGCTACAAACGGTGAGGCCAGCACTTCGGCAAGCTTTCAGTGTATTGAGTCGGTCGTCATAGTTCCTCGTGTGAATAATTTTTTCATAAAATTCGCGGCTGGAATCTAAGTTGTGATTGTAAGCATCGAGACCCGCTTCTTTGAGACGCTGAGCTTGGCTTTCCGTCAGCATTCCGAGCGTCACGCAGGCTTCCATGTTTTCCGCTTTCACGATTTTGACCATTTCTAAAACGCGGTCGAATTCGGGTCCGTCCTTCACATTTCTCCACGCGGCGCCCATGCAAAATCGTTGAGCGCCATTGGCTGAGGCGTTCTTGGCGGCTTCTCGAACCTTCTCGAGTGGCATTAAATTTTCGCGTTCCAAGCCAGTATCGTAGTGCGCCGATTGCGGGCAGTACGAACAATCTTCAGGGCAGCCCCCGGTTTTGATGGAGAGCAAAGTGCAGCGTTGAATTTCTGCGGGGTCGTGGTGTTGTCGATGCACTTGATGAGCCTGATAGAGCAGGTCCATAAAGGGTTGGTTATAAAGAGCTTCGGCTTGGGCTAATAGATTGTTTTCCATGGACAATCATTTGCCAGGAAACGCTTTCTATTGGAATTAAATAAGATTGGAAGCGATATAGATTTAGTGCTAGATAGTTGACGACTTAAACTATTTAGAAATCGGATTAGTCCATCATGAAAATCGAAAAATTCGTTCAAAACAGCCTGCTTCTGGCCATCGGATCTAGCTATGACACGATCCTAAGAGGGCTGAATTCCAAGCTCAAGCAAGAGAACTGCAACCTCATGCAAGCCTTGATTTTGATCTCCTTGTTTTTCGAGAAGAACGACGCCGTAAGTCCGTCCCAGCTCGCTGATATTCTAGGGACAACTCGCGGCAATATTAGCCATGGCGTTTCCCACCTTGAGAAGAGGCGCCTGCTCCGACGAAAGCTCAATGAAAAAGACGCCCGGAGCTATCAGCTCATCCTGAGGCCGGAGGGGCGCCGCCTGGCTGTGAAGCTCATTCAAACAATTGACTCCGTTGAAAATTACTTCGAGCAGAAGTTTGGAGCCCAGGAGGTCCGTGGCACCGTTCAGCGCATCGCGCGCTTCCGAGCCGCCTTTGCGAGCTCTGAAGCCGGGAAGATCTTGCCCAGTACCCCTGTTTGACTCCCCCGCTCGTCGAGTTGAAAATAGAAAGATGAACTCTGACGCCTTTCTTCTGGCCATTCGCCAGTTAGAAGAAACACTTTCGAACAAAGATAAAGAAGTGCAACAGCTCAAGCAGGACTACGAGCAAAGTCAGAAAGTCTACGATCGTCTCGTTCAAGAAAAAGATCAGAAGCTGAAAGAATACGAAACCATTCTAACCAGAATGAAGATGGCGTTGAATGAGTATCGAACTTTTGAAGGCCAGGCTAAAACCGAAATCAATACCCTGAGAAAAGAGCTCACCCAATATCGAGGCGCTTGGACAGACGTGCTTCAAAAAGAAAAAGAAGCCAAGCTTGCCATAAAAGAATACGAAATCGATCGCGAAAAAATTTCTGCCTTGGAGTTGAAACTCAAGAAAGCAGTCTCCGATCTTTCTGTGGAGAAAACGGCGCGTGAGCAGGTTGAGCGTCATGCCAAGTCTTATCAACTCGAGTTGCAAAACACCTTGGTGCGCCTGCATAGTGCGGAAGCAAAGTTTGCAGAGCTGATGAAGGAACAGCAGGCCTTATCCGCAAGTAAGCGAGTTTTTGACCAGGAGTTGAAGAAAGCAGAAGTCTCCATGCGCGAACGCTTGGAGTGGGAGTTTTCTCGCGAAAAAGAAAAAACCAAGGCGGAGTATGAAAAGAAGCTCGCTCAGCTTGAAAGTGCACAGGCCGAATCTGCAAATGTCGTTGAGGCGTATTCTCGTGAACTCAAGGCGGCTCACGAATCGCACGCCACTCAAGTGGCAGAACTCAAGAAGGCCACCCAAGAAGCCACGCTTCTGGCCAGTCTCGACAATGCAAAAGAACCGTTAGAGATCGTGCCTCTTTCAGATCTGAAGACTCTTTGGGGTGAGCCACCTCCGGCTGTTACCAATCAAATCCTCATTGATTAGGTCTTTTTTCTTATTCCCGGCTCGGGTAAGACAGCGCTGTGAAAACCTTTGCAAGCGACAACACCGTCCCGGCGCATCCTCTTCTTTTGAAGTCTCTCGAAATGGAGAATCAAGCCTGGGCTTCTGCGTACGGTGCAGATTCTAAAACCGTATCGATTGAAAAACTGTTTCAGAAGCACTTTGGATCTGCAGCACAGGCTTTTCCTGTTTTTAATGGAACCGGTGCGAACGTCACGGCCATTTCGAGTTGCATGCTTCCGCATGAAGCGGTGATCTGTCCTGACACCGCCCATCTTCAAGTCGACGAATGCGGGGCTCTCGAAAAATTCGCCGGTGTAAAGATACTCGCTCTTCCAACAAAAGATGGAAAGCTTTGTCCCGAGCAGATTGAGCCGTTCCTGACTTATAAAGGAGATCCCCATCGGGTTCAGCCCAGGGTGATTAGCATTTCTCAAACCACCGAATTAGGAACAGTTTATTCCTCTCAGGAGGTAAAAGCGCTCGCAGATTTTGCGCACGCTCATAAAATGTTTTTGCACGTGGACGGGGCTCGCTTTTCAAATGCAGTCGTGAGTCTGAACGGATCTTTGAAGTCTCTCAGTGCCGACTTGGGTGTGGATGTGCTGTCTTTTGGAGGGACGAAGAATGGAATGCTTCTAGGAGAGGCCGTCGTATTCTTCAATCAGCCCCAGTTTGCAGAGCGCTTTCATTTTGTTCGAAAGCAGGCCATGCAGTTAGCCTCGAAGATGCGTTACCTTTCTTGCCAGTTTGAAGCTTATTTAGAAAAAGAAATTTGGAAGACTAACGCTCTTCACGCGAATGAAATGGCTCAGCGCCTCTACAAAGGGGTTTCAAATTTAGAGGCGATTCCCGTTTTGTACCCAGTACAGGCAAACGCGATTTTTGTTCGACTCTCCCCTCCTTTAGTGGAACGTCTTCAAAAAGACTTTTATTTCTACGTTGTTGATCCGAAGGGGCCGATCGCTCGTTGGATGACTTCGTGGAATACGACACCGACCGATGTAGACCAGTTTGTTGCTGCAATTGCTTCGTCTTAAAAATTGACTGCAACTTTCCCAAATTATAGTATTGAACGTCACGTGAAGAAACCGGGGGGTTTTTCTCAATACTATTCTCGAATTTCTCTAGTGGCACTGACCATTGTCGCCGCTTCTTGTTCAACACAGTTTGTTGATGACCTTCCAAATCCCGATGTCGTAAAGGCGAAGTACGTGCCGATGAACGCCTGCGAATCACCCGAAGGAAAACCTTTTTTCCCAGACGATTGGCAGAAGAAAATCTGGATTGAAAAAACCGTCAAGGCCATGCGCGGTGGTCAAGGGGTTCGCGGAAAGGCTGAACTGAGCGAATTCATGCGTCTCAATCGACGCCAGGTTGTTCAAAAACTTCTGAATGACCCATTTTTTGCTGACACGGTCTTAGATTTCAACATGTACTTTTTAGGAAGTAAGCTGGGCGCCGTTCGAAACAAGGATGGAAGCTTTAGTAATGAGGTCATCGGTTTTCCAAGCGCTGTGGCCTCTGCCCAAAACACCGTCAAAAACGGCGACTACCTTCAACTCTTAAAGCTCCATCAGCCCTCTTTTATTCTGCCGTTAGGTGAAGTTACGGCTGATAAAGAGGATCCCAATGAAGTCGGGAAGTCTCAGCAGGAGATCCGTCGTGTTCGGATCAAAGAATATCGAGCCCGAATGCAAAAGCTGCTGGATTGGGTTCAAGCCAATCCGAATGATTGGGATGGTTTTTGTAAAAAGTTTACCGACGGGAAGCAAGATCCTAACGGTCCCTTGCAGGGGCTTGGTCTTCACTTCTACCTCTCTTTTGATTTATTTTTTGATCCCGACTTTTTTGGCAAACTCTACAACGGCTGTTTCGACGGAAAGCCGGAAAATCGAAACTTTGCTATCTTGGATGCTTTAAAAGCGGCCCAGGCTAAGAGTGAGCTTCACATCAAGAATATAATGGAATTCGAGCCCCCCGCTTATTTTCCGGCGACGGTGGATCAAATCAGAAAAATAGACATGAAGGATTTGGGTGCTTCATCGAAGTACCGTCAAACCATGTTTACCTTTCCTGCTAAGGTCACGCTGACGAATTCTTCGACCAACTATAATCGCAAGCGGGCCTCCTATATTTTGAAGCGCTTCTTTTGCGATGATCTCACGCCGATCAACGTCGAAAGCCCGGGCGATCATGGTCAAAAGAAACATGGAGACGACCCGAGCTGTTTTGCTTGTCATTATAAGCTCGATCCAATGGCAGGGTTCTTTAAGGATCAAGGATCTTTTTTCACGCCCGCAGATCTTGAAAAAGACGAACTCTTTTTCGATGACGGAGCGAAAGTAAAATACAGCAACTACGAAAAGGAATGGTTAGAAACGGGAAGTAAAGATCGTAAGTGGCGCATTGGCTACATTCGCGCAGCAGGTGAATCAAAACATAATGAATACGGCGAAAATCTCGACGATCTTTTTAGAATTATCGGAGAGGCTCCAGAAGTGCGCCAGTGCTTGGTTCGAAGAGTCTTCCAGTATTTCAACACGGAAGACCAAATTTTAGATGCGGGCTACCTCGACTATCTCACCCAGCAATTCAATACGATCGCGAAGAAGAAAAATTCTTCAGTGGCGTTCAAGAGTGTGGTGGGCAGTGTGGTTCTGGGATGTACTTTTGCGCAGACCGATCCTGTAGCAGATCGCTGCTATGATTCCGCGCCGGGAGTGGATTCTAAGGGATCGCCTCCTTGTAAGGTAAATTTCCTGCTTCAGAAGAATTGTGTGACTTGCCACAACGTCGTCTCTGACGAGAATCCATTAGACTTGACCAAGTGGATTTCGATGCCCGATGGGAGTTCTAGTTTTCATCACGTGGATGCCACGGGAAAACAGTATTCCCGAAATCAAACTTTCGAAATGATTTCGGATCGCCTTTCCAGTCCGGATCCGGAGCTCCGTATGCCGAAGCATCGCTATATGACTCCGGGCGATTTGAACGAACTTTACACGTGGTCCAATAGCGTTCTGAAGCAAGCGGCAAAGGAAGCTAGAAAATGAAACCTCTGAAACTGATGGCACTGGGTCTTTTGGTTTCCTCGGTGGCTGCAGCCGAGGTGGCTGCGCCCATGGCAGGATTTCGGGGCTTCGTCGAAACAGATCAAACTGTCAATCAGCGCCTGCTCCGATCCCCTAAGACATCTCTGGGGACCTACGTCGGAGAGGGAACCAAGGATTTTGATACGGCTCTTCTGGAATTGATGGGCGTCTACAAGAGTACGGGACTTACAACTGGATATCAGAATGCACAGCCAAACGGAGTGAATCTCCTGCTTTGGTATTTGGTGTTCAGCGGATTTTCCGAGGACTTTGGAAAGCTTTGCGAGGACTCGTCTCTTCTAAACGATGAAACGCTGACTCTTGCCAAGCCGCTCTGTGCTTGGCCTGCGGCTTCGGCACGTACGGAAGAAAACCTCGAAGCGTTGTGGCTACAGGTGATGCGTTACGATGCGCCAATCGAAGAGTACCAGGCCTGGAGAGATTTTTTCTTGGGACCGGAGTTTGAGAAAGTTTCGCATCAAGAACTTTTGCAGTCAGCATCGTTTGCCATTTTTATGAACCCGTATTTCTTACTAAGGAAGTAATATGGAGCTCGATTCAAATACTTCGCGACGGGATTTTGTACGAATGCTCGTAGCGGGCATTGGTGCTCTTTATATTCCTCGTTGGTCTTGGGCTTTTTCAAATGTTCATAAGCCCGAAGCTGATCCTCATTTCTTTCTCCAGATTTTTGTGCAAGGGGGTCTGGATCCGTCCTACTTCTTCGATGCGCGTCCTTTGGAGATGACTGCGGCAGGGAAAATTCAAAACTATACCGGTGAAGATCCTCAGGTTTGGAAGGGCGCCAATGGCGGCCAGTGTTTAGCGACCAAGATTATGGATCCGCTCCTGCCTTTTAAGGATAAGTTTTCCATTCTCAATGGCGTGGTGATGAGCTCGAGCCTGGATGGCCACGATCAGTGCGAAAACTTGATGTTGACCGGCGACGCCTTCGGCGGCGAAAGCTTTGTGCCTTCTTTCAATCGAGTGGGGTCGCAACGAAAAGAAGAGATGCCTTTGGATGCGATCCAATCAGGCACGCTTTTCGCCAATCTCAACAATGTGTCGAGAATCATTCCTCTGAGCAGTGCTTCTGCTGCCATCATTGCTGAAAAACTCAAGAAGAGTAAGCCCTTCGATTTGAAATCGCCGCTTTTAAACTTTCTTCATGCTCGAATGGAAAAGAACGGCGGCGGCAAGGGAAGATTTTCGAACGGATCTTTGGCAATGGCTGAGGGATTTGAGACCTCTCCGATCATCAGTGAGCGTCTTCTCAAGGCTTCGGGTGATTTTAAAGCCACGACTGAAGAGGGTAAATTTGTGGAGATGTTGGGCTCCTTCTTTCTGAACGGAATTACTCGTTGCGGAATTTTGTCTTTAGCAGGAAATGATTTGAGCAACGTAGATTGTCACGATGCAGCCAGTGCGAAGAAAATGCCTGCGATGGCGAAGGAAGTCGTCACTCGAGTTTCAAACATCTTCAAGGGTTTGCAAGATACGCCCTACGATGCCAATCGTTCGCTTTTGGATGTGACCACCGTGATGTTTGCTTCCGAGTTTTCTCGCACCATGCGAATTACGGGATCGAAGATCGATGAGACCGGAACAAATCACAATGCCTTAAATAATTCGATTTGGTTGGGTGGCAAAGGTATTCGTGGCGGTTGTGTTTTTGGAGCATCGGATGGGACAGATGCAAAGATGGAGCTCTCTGCCGCTCACAAGGCTGTGGATTCTGAGATGGTCAAAATCATGGGCAAGCCTTTTGATTTTACCAACGGAATTCCGAAGGACGATTTGCCGGCTACTTACGATGCCACGCACTATCTCAACATCGCGTCAGTGATGAATACACTGTTCACGTCATTCGATGTTCCGACTGCGATGCATCGATCTGCCACCCGCAATGGCGCTCCAGCTCCGATTCTCAAGCAACTTCTCATTTAAGTAGCCTGACATAGCCCTCTCATGTAAGAACCGGCGGTGGAGGGGCGTATGAAGGTTCAAAATCTTTGGGCACTAGCTTCTATCTTATTGGTTTCCAACTCGGGTTTTTCGGCGAGTACTCCAGCAGCGGCAAAAACGGTCTATGCTTTGGATGCTCAGCAATCGAGTGTGGAGTTTATCGCCGTGGGTCGGCCCAGTGCGCTTCGCATTCGCGGAAAAGGTGCCAAGCCCGAAGGCAAAATTTCTTTTGAAAATTCCAAAGTCTCTGGCGAATTCCTGATTAACCTCAAGGAATTTGAAAGTGGCATCTCTCTTCGCGACCGTCACATGAAGGAAAAGTATCTCGAAGTAGAAAAACCAGGGAACGACAAAGCAAAACTTTCTATTACTGAAATCAGTATGACTCCCCAGCAGCTTTCCAAACCCGGTTTTTCCGGTGAGGGAAAATTTTCAGGAAAACTCAGCCTCCACGGAAAAGAACAACCAGTCTCAGGCAGTATTGATTTGAAAAGCACCGGCGAACATCAATTCAAGGGCGACGCCAAAATGAAGTTGAAGATCGCTGATTTCGGAATCGATATTCCGTCGTTTTCTGGAATCACTGTGGCGAACGATGTCGACGTAGCAGTGAGTTTTGTTGCGAAAAAGCAGTGAGGTATTCATGAAATACTTGGCGGCGTACCTCTTTCTTTTTTCCTTGTGTCTTTCAACGAGCGCAACGAACGCCTTTGCGTTCCCAGAAATGATTCGAGAAGGTTACGCTAACTGCACTGCTTGTCACTTAAGTCCATCTGGCGGCGGGGTTCTCACTCCCTACGGTCGAGAGCTTTCTAAGGAAATTCTGAGCACCTGGTCCAAAGACGGCGAACAAGCCTACATTTACGGATTGGCCAAAGTGGAAGAGCCTTGGCTCCTGGGTGGAGACATTCGCTGGCTACAGGCGCTGGTGAATACGTCTACAGCAGAAACGGCGCGGTCGATTCTCATGCAGGCCGATGCCGAGTTTGCTTACAATTCAAAATCCTGGGCTGTGGATGTTTCGCTCGGTCGTCAAGAGATGGGCCGTGGTCAGGGACGTTTTTTTAGTCGTCGTTACTATGTAATGGGACGCTTTAGCGACCAGCTCAGTCTGCGTGCAGGACGCTTTGATAAATCCTTCGGTGTGAACGAGCCGGATCACACCACACTTGTTCGTAGCGGCTTAGGTTTCGCTCAGGACACGGAGACCGTCAATGCCGAGCTCGCGTGGTTGGATGAACAGTGGGCAGTGAATCTCACTTATGTGTACGGACAATTTGTTCCGGAGTGGTCGACTGCCCGCGATCAAGGTTTTGCATTGAATGCGAGTTACTATTTCTTGGAATCTCAAAAAGTGGGACTTGGGGTTTATCAGGGAGAAGATACCTCTCGAACTCGCTGGGCATACGGACCTTGGGCGGTGCTTTCTTTGAATAAGAAACTCTTCTTGTTGTCGGAGTTTTTTTTCCAGAATCAAACAACCAAGGCTACCGATGCGAAGGCTACGGGTTTCGTGACATCACACCGATTGGGCTATGAAGCTCACCCCGGAGTCGTGGCTTTTTTGACGGCCGAACGCTCGGACCTGACTCCCAGGGTAGCGAATTCTGCGTCTGACGCATGGGGTCTTGGGGTTCAGTTCTTCCCACGACCGCATTTCGAATTCGTGGGCGCGTTCAAGCGGCAAATGGTTCTCGATTCCAAGCAGTTTTCCAATATGTTTTACCTACTTGCTCACTACTACCTCTAATCCTGAGGCGCTCTAAACCCGATACGTAATGCGAGGGTCCCTCGCATTGAGCTCACATCCGCTTACTGAAAAACTCTTTTGGATTTGCATCTGGAGTGCCGGCGCATTGATTCTGCTTCACGCTTGGTGGGGGAGCTGGTTCCTGAAGCAAAATTCGGATGGCGCTAAAGAAGGTGCTACTGCTGAAGTTCTCGATCAGTCTCGCCAAGTGATGTTTGCAGCAACACTCGGACAGATTTGTTTCTTTGTCGGAGCCTTCATCGCAGCCAACATTATTGGCAAGAGTGTTTTGGGATATCTATTTGCCGGCTACATCGCCGCCATGTTCATTCACGGACAAATCAATTTCGGCATCGAAAAGGTGATGAGAAAAATTGATGTTGGCGCTTGGGAAGTTCTTTCTCAGGGTCTGCGTGGCCTTTTCTCGGTCATCGGGCTCTACGCTACGTACTACGCCATCATGTGGTCGGTATCTCGCGCTCTAGGAAGTGCGGAAAACTGGGGAGTCCTTCCGCAGTGGTTGGGCTCGTCGATCGCTTGGATCAGCACCCCCGTTGGCGTTATTTGCGGTTTGGTTGCCATCTACGCGCTGTCTCCGGTGGTGATTCGGGCCATGTTTCCTGCAAAACGAGTGACGGACCCTCAAGTGATTGAGCTTCTCACGAGTTGTTTTGCGCGAGCGGGTTTGAAAGCGCCGAATTTCTGGATCATCAATTCGGATCGCTTCAAAGTTCACAATGCCATGGTGGCTGGAATGAAGTGGGGCGTGGGTTGGTTCAAACCCTCTCTCTTTTTCACCGCATCATTGCTGACCAAGCTGACCAAGGAAGAGTTTGAAGCGATTATTCTTCACGAAGTGAGTCACATTTCCTTGAATCACATTCGTAAGCGCTTGGTGTGGAGTTTACTGGGAATGTTCGTGGTTCTTCTACCCTATATTTTGTTTACGGTCGTCTTGGCAATGCTGCTTCCGAAAGAGGCTATCGCTTCAGTGGTATTGATGGGAGTTGTATTTGCGATCTTGGCTCAGAACTCTTTTCTGAGAACTATCGTTCGTCGTCAAGAAATCGAAGCGGACGAGAACGCAGTGAAATTGGGAGCGAGCTTCGAGGCCTTCGCAAGTGCTTTGACCAAGGTCACTCTCATGAACGACCATTCGGTCGATAAAAAAGATCCGAATACGGTTTTTAATGCGGCAGCAGCGCATCCTACAACGCTCGACAGAATTGAAATTCTAAGAAAAAGAATGGAAGCAGGGTTTCCTGAAGAACCGAAGCTGGCAGGGAAACTCACTCATCGCTTTCAACAAAATCGCGGTTGGTTAGTTCCAACGGCTGCCACATTCTTGGGACTGATAGGATTCTTTTACATCGCCTATCTCAAACCAGAGGTCGAACTTCGTGAAGCCGTCCGAGTTGGAAATATTGAACGAGTTCGTTTCTTGATTGAAAACGGCGCCGTGACAAAGATCAACGGCAAGCTTGAGTTCGGGTACTTCCCGCTCTATATGGCTGCCCGACAAGGGCATATGGAGCTGGTGGATTATTTCTTAGCCGCTGGAGCAGACATTGAACTTCCCAATCCACGGAATGGGGGAATGACTCCCTTGATGGTTGCGGCCCTAGCAGGAAACGAGAAGATGGTTGCACACCTCATTGAAAAAGGTGCAAACGTAAAAGCCAAAGCTCGCCAGGGAGAGAGACCTATTCACGTCGCTGCCTTTCGAGGGAATGCCAAGATTTTAGAGATCCTCGTTGCGAAAGGTGCCGGCGTCAATGAGCGCGATGACCATCAGTCCACACCACTGACCATTGCAGCTGAATTTGGCCACCTCAGCGCTGTTCAATATCTTTTAAAGCAAGGCGCAGACGCGACTGCTCGAGATGAAGAGGGCGATTCCGCGCAATCGCTTGCAGCGAGTAAGGGGCACTCCGATATCGCAAAGCTTTTAGAAGAGCATCAAGCTGCTCCCAAGCGTGGGCTTGCCAGTAAGAAGTGATTTCCGATTCCATGGGGATTTGATAAGGTCCCCCCATGCCTTCCAAAATCTTGGCCTTTGCCGGTAGTCTCCGAAAAGATTCCTTCAATAAGAAGCTTGCTCGTCTTGCCGCTGAGGGGGCGAAGAAGGCAGGGGCTCAGGTGACTTACTTAGATTTGAAGGAATACCCGCTTCCTCTCTTTGATCAGGATATTGAAGATCAAGGACCTCCAGAAAATTTGGCCAAGCTTCGAAAAATGTTTCATGACCACCAAGGGTTTTTAATCTCTTCTCCCGAATATAATTCTTCTTTTAGCGCGGTGCTGAAGAATACTTTGGACTGGTTGTCGCGCGAGCCTGCTACTGACGATGGTTTGGAACCTCTTGAAGGAAAAGTGGTAGCGCTTTACGGAGCTTCTCCGGGAGCCTTTGGTGCGATCCGCGGGCTTCAGCAAATTCGGAATGTGATTCAAAATCTCAACATGCTCGTCGTTCCAGGCCCCGTTCTGGTTCCCAAGGCAGCAGAGGCCTTCGATGAGAACGGTGCGCTAAAAAACCCCAAGCAGGCCGCTGCAGTCGATAAGCTCGCAGCGAGTCTGGTTCAATACGTCGGCAAGCTCTCGTCCTAATTCGTCGCGTTAAATAAAAAAAGTTAAAAAATGCGCGTCATGGCCTTGTCAGGTCGGGAAACGCATGAAACATTCTTTCAGATTGTAGTTCACGATGAACATTCCAAGCGGCAGGGGGGCCGCAATCATGAAATCCATTTCTCTTCCTATTCTCATTTTATCTTTGGCAATACCGGCAACCGCTTCAGCTTACACCTTTGACAAGGATGTGCCTCAAGCGACCCGTGATCAGATCACGCAGGACCTCGCTTTCTTGGAAACCTTCCAAGGAAAGCAGAGCACTCCTTTTCATCAAAAAGTTTTTGGCGGAAAGACGATTGACGGCAAAGCTTACGTAAAATTTTTCACTGATCGCGTTTCGGCTGTGGGCATGGACGACTGCGGAAACCCGAATGCCGTTGCCTGTGTGATCACCGGAATTTTTTCAGATTCTTCTAAGATCTGGCTCACCAATAACTACATCAAGTTTAGCCATCCTCAGGTCGCGAAGATGAGCGTCGTTTTCCACGAAGCTCGTCATACGGAAGATGCGAATAGCAACTGGCCCCATGCAAACTGCCCCACACCTTTCTTGGATGCTCAAGGAAAAGATATGGTGAGCATTTGGACCGGAGCTCGTTTGGAAGGCCAAGCTGCTTGCGACAAGACTCCTTTCGGATCTTACGGAATGTCGGTCATTCTCTTGAAGAACATCGAAAAGAACTGCGACAACTGTACCGCAAAGGTAAAGATGGATGCAGGTCTCTACGGGGATGATCAGTTCAAGCGCATGACGGATAAGAAGGCCATCGCTGACATGACGAAGGACCTTTACACCGTAAAGAAAAAGAACAATCAGATCTAATGAGGAAGCGAGTTCTTGTCCCGCTGATATTGATTTTTGTAGTTGCGGCGGCCTGGAAAGGACTCGTTCAATCTCAGACTGAAACCGTGACAGGGGGTGCTGGATCTTCGGATTCCGCACCCCCTGCTATTTCTGGTGCTGAGGGTTCTGCTCTCGGACGCCAGGCAGCGTCTGAAGAGAAGAAATCGGAGGCCAATCCGAATGACTTAAGAACTCTGAAAATTTTTGATGAAATCATTGCCTCCAGAAACGACAATGATCCCCGTCTGGATACCGAATTTCGAAATCTGAGTCCTGCTGCTAAGGCGATGTTGAGAGATCGCTATCGAAACTACCAGCGCGAAAAAAGAAACGAGCGCGGCACGGTGGTCTTTCTTTTGGGCCGAAATCTTACCTCCGCTGAAGACATGACCTTTCTTCGCGAGGTTCTCAGCGAACCCCCCTGCCGAAGTATGAAAGATTGTGAAAAAGATCCCGCCAACGGAGAAGCCTCGTCGCTTCATCAAGATATGGGTACAGAGATCTCTTTAGCTTATCCGCAGGTTGTAGTATTGAAGAGCATCGAGGCGTTGTTCGAAAGAGATGGCAGCGATCCTCAGCGGTTGGAAGAAGCAAAAGTGATTCTTGAAGCCGCTAAGCGCTCCCAGTCCGATAAAGTTCGGGACCTCGCGGGAGCTATTCAACACCGCCTGAGTTCGGGCGAGTAAGGAAAGTCATGGCAGAGCGTATTTCAGCCGAGCAGGCTCAAGAAGAAATCAAAACCAATCAGGCTATTTTGGTGGACGTTCGCGAAGAAGACGAACTTCTCAACGAGGGAATTGCAGAACCCGCTGTTTGGATGCCAATGTCTCAAATCGCGGCAGGAGATCCCGCCTATCAAAAATTTCTTTCCACTCTCTCCAAGGACAAAAAGGTCATTATTTATTGCCATGCTGGCGGCCGAGCAGGGCGCTTTGCAGCTCACTTAACTCAACAAGGTTATAAAGCTGCAAACATGGGTGGGCTTTCAGATTGGGTCGACGCTAATCTACCGGTTAAACCTTGGCAGGCTAGGACTTAGGCTTTGTCCCTTTCACTATAAACTTATTGTAGAAGAGTGAGTTTCCGGGTGTCGCGATTTCCTTACAGACCGCACTAGCGAATTCGCGTGCTTTTTTTTCGGTTCCAAAGAAGTCGACTAACATTGGGATCATAAATCCAAATCGTTCTTCAATCATACCGAGCTCGTCTATCAAATCTTTTCCTTGAAATGGAACCGCTCGAACTTTCCAGTCGATTTTTTCAAACTTGGCGTTATGAAAAAGCCTTGGGATTTTTCTTCCTACGAAAGCGTCGATTCTCGTTTTTGATTTTACCCTGAACTCGTCCATGGCTTCGAGCAGCCAGGAGTTTTGATGATCCAGATTGGTAAAGTACCCGTCGAAATCTACCACTAGAAGTGTTCCGCCAGGTTTAAGGACTCGCATGAACTCCGACATCAGTTTGTCAAATTTTGTAAAGGTCCAGAATACATACCGGCAAAAAATTTTGTCATAACGGTTATCCTCGGATTGAATATTTTGAAGATCGCTTTCAAAAAATCGAAGGTTGATTCGCTCCTTGCTGGCACGATTTTGGGCTTGCTTGACACGGATCGCGGAAAAGTCGCAGCCTTCGACAATGGCTGAGGGCTGAATTTTTGCCACATGCCTGGCTGCTAGACCAGATCCACATCCTGCGTCCAGGAAGACTTCGCCAGACTCAACCTCAAATCCAGTCAGTTCCTCCGAAAGCTGATAAGCTGTAAATCCGGCTTGCCGCTCCAGACGTTCAAATTCTTGTTCATAATCGAAGATGTAGGTTTCTGATTTTTTTGCCTTCATACTCTATGATCGGGGTATTTTATGGGTTTCTTTAATCGTTTCAGGTAAGCGGTAAGACGGGAATTGAGAGCTATAATTAAAAAGTGTGGAAATGAAAAAAAGGCGGCGTAACCTTTCGGTTGTGAAAACAACTAAG
>JAIEMT010000028.1 GCA_019751945.1 bacterium | reverse complement strand
AGAAAACCCTCTTTCACCCTTATTCTCGTTCAAACCACTGTGAAAAACTTGTTTCTTAACCGGACACGCCTGAATTTTTAATTCTTTTTTTCTGGAAGGCCTTGGCGGCGTTCGGGTGAGCAGGATGCGAACCAGCCGCCAAGGGACAACCATGGATAATGGGCGTCAGGCAGAAAGTCAAGCCGTGCACTTTACTCTTCCCGGGAAGAGTAAAAATCCAGGAATAATTTCCGAAATGCTTGACAGGTTTTCGGAGGGTCGACTCCCCAACTTGGAGATGCAATTTTAAAATCCGCGTATTCGCATTTAAACTCATTTCCTCAAGGGAACTCCAATTATTTTCATCTCCAAAAAATTTCAGCGATTTCTCTCATTGGAATGGCAATACGTTCGCCAAAAAACACCGTGCTAGAAGCCTCACATGAAAACTTTGCATGCAAGAGCGGTGGCGTTAGCGAAAACTTATTTGAAGTCGGAAAGCGAATTGATTTCAGTGTTGCAAGAAATCGATCGTTGCAAAGGCTTTCGGGAGTTGGGTTTTAAGAGTTTATTCGAGTATGCGAGGTCGCTCGGGCTTTCGGAAAGTGTTGCGTATAACTTTATAACAGTCGCGCGCAAAGCATCAGAAGTTCCGGAGTTGCGGGAGAAGTTGCAAACGCAAGAGATGACTTTATCGAATGCTAAAACCATTGCGCCGATTTTGAATTCGGCTAACCAAGAAAAGTGGCTGGAGGCTGCTTCGACCCTTTCTAAACGTGAGCTTGAAAAAGAACTTGCGAAAGAGTTTCCAGAGAGAAGCGTTCAAGAAACGACTCGCTATGTAGCCGAAGAGCGCATGGAATTGAAACTGGGAATTTCAGAAGCCCTGCTTAAGAAGCTCAAACGGGTTCAGGATCTAGAATCTAAAAATAGTGCGGCGAGTTTGGAGCAGGCCTTGGAAGCCATGGCGGATTCCTATTTGGCCAAGAATGATCCACTTGAGAAGGCGAAGCGCGCAAGGCAACTCTTCCCGGGAAGAGTAAATCCTAACCCACGGGTTATTCCGGCTCATCTCAAGCATTCTGTACAGACGCGCGATCAGGCCCAGTGTACTCATTCGAAATCTGGAAAGCGCTGCCAGGAGCGGAGATGGCTGGATATTCATCATATAGAACCGTTGGCTCAGGGAGGGGAGACGACGTTGAACAACCTGACTTTACTCTGCAAAGCGCACCATCAAATGCTCCACGCGGGTGGATTTGATGGCCAATTCATATTAAGGTAACCCCGAATGAATAAGCTTTTCGGCGCGCTGGCGCTCTTATTTCTCACCGCGCTATTACTCCTCGCAAATTGCGTGCAGATTGCCAGCGTCGTACTTCTACCGATTTCGCGCAAAGCCGTTCGTGCCATCAATCGATTTGTTGCAGGTACTTGGTGGAGTCTCTGCGTCCTCACCGGAAAAGCGTTGCACGGCCTGGAACTCCAAGTCACCGGTGACAACGTCCCTGAAAAAGAGAATGCCATTCTGGTTTGTAATCACCAGCAAATGGCCGACATTTACGTCATCATGTTTTTTGCAAGAACTAAGGGTCGCTTAGGTGATCTGAAATGGTTCGTGAAAGATATGATTAAATATATTCCCGGCATTGGTTGGGGAATGTATTTTCTAGACTGTGTGTATGTGAAGCGAAATTGGGAACAGGACAAAGACAAGATCGACCGTCTGTTTTCGAAATACAAATCCGCAAAAATTCCGATTTGGTTGATTTCCTTTGTCGAGGGCACGCGCCTCAAGCCAAAAAAATTAGAACGCAGCCAGAAATACGCGCGCGAAAATGGCTTGCCTGTTTTTAATCACGTCATGCTCCCTCGCACGAAGGGTTTCATTGCCTCTGTGAATGCTCTTCGCGACCATGTCGACGCCGTTTACGACCTGACGATTTCCTATCCTGACGGCCAGCCGTCCATGTGGCAGATTCTGTGTGGGGATTTCAAAACGCTCCACCTTCACGTCAAACGTTACCCGATTGCCCAGCTTCCAGCTGAAAACGAGACTCTGAGTCCCTGGTTGGTAGACCGTTTTGCCGAGAAAGACCGGTTCTTGGCCGCCAACCCTTGATCTATTCTCTTTATTTAATAGAATTAAAGGGAAGGGGCCCTTATTCGTAAATATCTAATTCGCTGCGTTAAAGTTACGCTGGTTGTTTTGGGACTCGTCCTGGCGACGCCCCTTCGCACAGCTCATGCCGCCGACCAAGGTTACATCTCGCTCATTACAGGAATGGTTTTTCCGTCTGGCAGCAGTGCCGCCCTCACGATCGGCGTGGCCGGTACTTACAAGCTCAGTCCGATTTGGGGTGTGGGACTTTTTTATCAGAATTACAGTGTTTCTGCGCAAACGACCTCGAGCACAGCCAGTGCTTCTGTAACGACCACTAAAAATCTTTTTGGAGGCGAGCTGAATATTTTCTTCGAGGGCTCGCTGAAGGGTTTTATTATCGGAACGCGAATGGGTCTCATGTCGAGCAGCGCTCAAGCCGACGCCTCAGACACTTCGAGTTCCATTACGTTTGGAAGAAATTCGACCAACTTTTTCATCGCACCCAAACTGGGCTACGACGTCCTGCTCGGACGCTTCTCCGTCGGCGGTGAATTTTCTTATGGCTTTGGTTTCGACGGCTACACACCGCAGGTGCTGAGCATCTTAGCGGCCGGGAAATTCTGGTTTTAGGTTACTTCTTCTTATTCACAGCCTTCGGGCTGCCGGCAGAACCATTCACATATTCTTTCAAAAGGTTCTTCTTCTTGTCTGAGACATTCGCCGTGCGCACATCGAGCATGATTTCATCGATGGCCTTGAGCTCGTCTTCGTACTCCCATTTGGCGAGCAACATGAGCGCGAGGTCTTCGTGGGTGTCCGGCTGCTTCATGCTCTCATGAACCTTGAGCTTGTGCTTTAAGCCGAGGGAGCGCTGGACGAGCTCGAGCTTTTTTGTCTTTTCCATAGAAGTACTGCAACCTTCCGGGGTCGCCCCCGCCCTGCAATCGAGGCTACTTGGCCTGTCTTAGGACGTAGGGGAGAATTCCACCATGCCGGAAGTACTCGACTTCGTTAGGCGTGTCAATTCGACAAAGCACCGTGAACTTCTTCGAGCTTCCGTCGGCGCCCTTGGCTTCGACTTCCATCTTCTGGCCAGGAGCTACTTGGCTCAGACCGCGGATGGAGTAGATCTCTTTTCCAGTCAATCCCAAGGATTTTGCATTCTCGTTGTTGATAAATTGCAGCGGGAGAATGCCCATTCCGACCAAGTTGGAGCGGTGAATGCGCTCAAAGCTCTCGGTGATGACCGCACGAACTCCTAAGAGTTTCGGTCCCTTGGCTGCCCAGTCTCGGGAAGAGCCGGTGCCGTATTCCTTGCCGGCAATGATGATCGCCGGAGTGCCTTCGGTTTGGTACTGCATAGCCGCATCGAAGATCGACATCTGCTTCCCGTCGGGCTGGTGGGTGGTGACTCCGCCTTCCACACCTGGGACGAGCTGATTTTTTAAACGGACGTTGGCGAAAGTACCGCGAACCATGACTTCGTGGTTCCCGCGGCGGGCGCCGTAGGAATTGAAGTCTTCGGGTTTCACGCCCAGGCCACTCAAATACTGACCCGCGGGGGTCGATTTGCTGAACGAACCTGCCGGAGAAATGTGGTCGGTGGTGACCGAATCTCCGAGCAATGCGAGCACACGTGCTTTCTCGATATCTTTGACTGCTGGAGGAGTGGCCGTGATGCCATCAAAGAATGGCGGCTCTTTAATGTAGGTGGACTTCTCATCCCACTTGTAGAGCTCTCCCGTCGGGACCTTCATACCGTTCCAGCGTTCGTCTCCTTTAAATACAGACGCGTAGCTTTTCTTGAACTGCGCTTGATTGACGTGCTTGCCAACGACTTCGCTGACTTCTTCTGGAGTTGGCCAAATGTCTTTCAGGAAAACCGGCTCGCCAGCGGGATCGTAGCCAATCGGATCTTTGTTCAAATCCAAATTGATGTTGCCCGCAATCGCGTAAGCTACGACGAGCGGGGGAGACGCCAGATAATTTGCGCGAACCAACGTATTCACGCGGCCTTCGAAGTTTCTGTTCCCGGAAAGGACGGATGCGACGGCCAAGTCCTGATCACTCACTGCTTTCGCAATATGATCGGGGAGAGGACCGCTGTTGCCGATGCAGGTTGTGCAGCCGTAACCCACGACGTGGAACTTCAACGCTTCTAAGTAGCCCATCAATCCCGCTTCTGAAAGATAGTCGGTGACGACTTTGGATCCCGGAGCGAGAGACGTCTTCACCCAGGGCTTCACGGAAATGCCTTTTTGCACGGCCTTTTTCGCAAGAAGTCCTGCAGCCATTAATACCGACGGATTCGACGTATTCGTGCAGCTTGTGATCGCAGCAATCACCACAGAGCCGTGAGTGAGTGAGTATTTCGATCCATCCATCTGCTGAATGGGAGCACCTTTGCCGAGCAAACCGAGCGATGCATCGGGATGTTTGTCCGCATACTCGGGAGTCAGCTTCGTTCCCGAAGTATCCGTCGACCATTTTTCAACGGCACTTTTGTCGAGCTTCGCGATTTCATCGGGATAGAAAGTCAGCATCGCTTTTCGGAAAGATCCGCGCACTGACGAGAGCGCTACCCGATCCTGCGGGCGAGAAGGACCGGCCAAGCTCGGCTCGACCTTGCTGAGATCCAATTCTAAAGTGTCCGAGTACTTTGGCTCCGGTTGATCCGGCGTGTACCAAAGGCCTTGCTCCTTATAATAGGCTTCGACCAGCGTTGCTTTGGCATCGCGACCGGTGAGCTTCAAATAATCCACCGTGACTTGATCGACCGGGAACAATCCCGCAGTGGCGCCGTACTCTGGAGCCATGTTTCCAATCGTCGCACGATCCGCGAGGGTGAGGTTCGCCATGCCGGGGCCGTAGAATTCTACAAACTTGCCGACCACGCCTTTTTTACGCAACATCTGTGTAACGGTTAAAACTAAGTCGGTCGCGGTCGCAACCTTCGGAAGCTTGCCGGTGAGTTTGAATCCCACGACTTGTGGAATGAGCATCGAACACGGCTGTCCCAGCATCGCGGCTTCTGCTTCGATGCCGCCCACGCCCCAACCCAGCACGCCTAATCCATTGATCATTGTGGTGTGCGAGTCTGTGCCAATCACCGTATCCGGATAAACTTCATTCGCATCGTTCGTCATTGCGACACGAGCGAGATACTCCAAGTTCACTTGGTGAACAATGCCGGTGTCGGGCGGCACGACGCTGAAATTCGTGAACGCGTTCTGTCCCCAGCGCAAGAATTCGTAGCGCTCGCGGTTGCGATCAAATTCAATCGACGCGTTTTCAAATACCGCTTGATGGGTGCCGAAGCGATCGACCTGTACCGAGTGGTCGATAACTAAGTCTGCCGGCTGCCAGGGGTTGATGCGCTTGGCTTCTCCACCTAAAGCTTGAATCGCTCGGCGCATGGCCGCGAGATCGGCTACGGCAGGAACGCCGGTGAAATCTTGTAAGAGCACGCGCGCGGGCATGAATTGAATTTCAGTATCGGGTTCTGCTTTGGCATCCCACTTGGCAATGCCTTCGATGTCTTTCTTTTTCACCACCACGCCGTCTTCATAACGAAGCAGGTTTTCGAGCAAGATTTTGAGCGAGAAGGGGAGGTGCTTGATGCTGGGACCGCCGTTTTTCTCGAACGCTTTGAGGGAGTGATAATGATAGGTCTTCCCTCCCGAGTTGAGATCCATTTGGGTCTTAAAGCTGTTCAAATTCTTGGTCTTAGCCATCGACGACGTTCCCCTTTCAGTATGGTTTAAAGGTACTCCAGATTTCGAGGGACCGAAAGGCGGAACCGTCCTGCGCAGCGAGTCGATAAAATTGACTTAAACCGTCTCCTTAAGTATAAGCAGCTCGAATCACCTTCATGAAACGATGGAAACTCTCGACCTTCAACCGCAGCTCCCGAAAGGCATTGCGCCGAAACTACTAGTCGCCCAAGTGCGAAACACGGCTCCCTTTTTGTTGGACTCGGCGGAAAAAGAAGCCCCGTTCGTCGAATTTTTGAAAGCAGCCGAGCAGGGCTCCGAAGAGTTTGATCACGCCAGCTACTTCCGACTTTGTGTCAGCGCCCACTGGGCCACTGTCGCGACTTTTGTTCCGACCGATGTCGACGTGCACATCCGCCAGAAGCTCTGGCAGGGCGGATTGCCCAATACCACGCTGTTGAAAATGGTCGAGACCACTCTCGAGAGTTTAACCTGGCCCGTAGAAGGAGTGACCACGCGCTGGGTGCGGTCTCCAGCGACAGGCGAGTTAGTATGCGGCCACCAAGGGGAATGGTTCAGCATTGCCGTGGCGGCGTACGGTGCACTTAAAAGGCGCGAACCCCAAGCTGCGGGTGAATTGGCTGAAGCCATTCTCAGAGAAATGCATCGGGAAGCGCAGATCTACGAAGATTGCAAAAAGGCGCGCGACAAGATTGCTCTGTTAAAAGCGGCAACGGTTCTGGCTCACAACTTAGGCGATTTAGACCGCGTGATGGACGCGTGGAATATTTCGGATGACGACCCGCTTAAGACCCGAGCTTACAAGGCTGGACATCAACCGAGTGCGTTGTTCGGGAGCACGCTCTTCGAGGCGGGTGAGGTCAACAAGCAGTGGATGGCGATTGAAAATCACCGGCACTACCAGCTTCGTGCGCCGCGTGCACTGCGAAGAAACCGGGATTTATTGCTTCCAATCAGCCCCTTTCTAGATCAGTGGGGAAGCCTGATTGCCCGCCACCCAAGCCTGAAGCCGGAAGAAGTGGGTGAGGTAGCAGAAGCGCTGATCATCGGTTGGGAAAAGACTCCTGGAAGTTTCGGATATCCACGAGCGCTTCGCGGAATTGAAGAAAACTTCCCCGGAGGACAGCGCGCGCTTTTAGATTATTTACCCGCGAGCAAAGGCCGGATTTTGAAGGCAGGACCGCTTCGAAGCCTGTGCATCATTCCCCGAGAACGCTTCGAAAAACAGTTTGCTCAGGGCGCCCTCCATCAGGTATGACCTTAAAGCTAAATCAATAATTTAATAAGAAAAGGATCTCAGAATGCTCTTTGGCAAAATGCGCTTAGAAACATTGAAAAACCTCTTCAGGTCGTTTGGACTTGGGGCACTCCTACTGGTCAGCCAAGCTGCTCTCGCGAGCGAAGCTGAACTTCACATTCCACCACTGGACACTCAACACACCATCTTTGGTATGGCAACGACGGGCACCCAACTTTTGGGCTGGGGCATGGTTGTCTGTGTTCTCGGATTGGTTTTTGGTTTGGTTGAGTTTTTGAAAATCAAAAGGCTTCCTGCTCACAAGTCACTTTTGGAAGTTTCGGCACTCATTTACGAAACCTGCAAAACTTACTTGCTCCAACAAGGAAAATTCCTGGTTGTTTTGGAAGCTTTCATCGGCGCATGTATTTTTTATTACTTCTACGTTCTCCAACACATGGAGATGTCGAAAGTTCTCCTGATCTTGCTCTGGTCGATTCTTGGTATTTTGGGATCGACGATGGTGGCTTGGTTCGGGATCCGCATCAACACTTACGCAAACAGCCGCACGGCATTCGCTTCTCTGAGCGGCAAGCCGTACTCGGTCATGGATATTCCGCTTCGTTCCGGCATGTCCTTGGGCGTGTTGTTGATCTGCGTAGAACTGTTGATGATGATTTACATCCTCTTGTTCGTTCCGCGTGAAAGCGCAGGCGCTTGCTTCGTCGGTTTCGCAATCGGGGAATCGTTGGGCGCTTCGGCACTTCGTATCTGCGGCGGTATCTTCACCAAGATTGCCGACATCGGATCGGACTTAATGAAAATCGTCTTCAACATTAAAGAAGACGACGCTCGTAACCCGGGCGTGATCGCGGACTGTACCGGTGACAACGCCGGCGACTCCGTCGGTCCGACGGCTGACGGCTTCGAAACCTACGGCGTGACCGGTGTGGCTCTCATCAGCTTCATCGTGCTTGCGACCGGCATGGGCTTCGATCAAACCGGCAAGCTGACCCTCGCTCCGGGCGGCACAGAAATTCAATCGAAGCTGATCATCTGGATCTTCACGATGCGCGTGTTGATGATCATCACGTCGATTCTATCGTACTGGATCAACGGAATTATTTCGAAAGCTCTGTATGCTCAAAAGGCACACTTTGATTTCGAAGCTCCGCTCACCAGCTTAGTTTGGATCACCTCGGTGGTTTCCATCATCGTAACCTTCGTGGTTTCGAAGATGTTGATCGGCGATATGGGCGAAAGCCTTTGGTGGCAGCTCAGCCTCATCATCAGCTGCGGTACTGTGGCAGCTGCTGTGATTCCGGAATTGACCAAGGTCTTCACCTCTGCAAAGTCGAAGCACGTGGCTGAAATCGTCGCTGCTTCACGCGAAGGTGGGGCATCACTGACAATTCTCTCCGGATTAGTCGCGGGTAACTTCAGCGCCTTCTGGAAGGGCATGGTCATGGTGGGCTTGATGGCTATCGCCTACTGGACCAGCAAAACCGGCTTGGATCATTACATGGTGTATCCGGCTGTGTTTGCTTTCGGTCTTGTGGCGTTCGGCTTCTTGGGAATGGGTCCTGTCACCATCGCGGTCGACAGCTACGGCCCCGTCACCGACAACGCACAGTCGGTGTTCGAACTTTCTCAAATCGAGTCGTTGCCTGGAATTAAGGCTGAACTCCAAAAGGATTTCGGCATTACTCCGGACTTCAACCAAGGCAAACTCTATCTGGAAGAAAACGACTCTGCTGGTAACACCTTTAAGGCGACTGCTAAGCCGGTGTTGATCGGTACTGCCGTGATCGGCGCAACGACGATGATCTTCTCGATCATCCTGTTGATGCAGCTCAAGCTGGACTTGATGGATCCGCGCGTATTGCTCGGTCTCATCACCGGTGGCGCTGTCATCTACTGGTTCACGGGTGCTTCGATGCAAGCAGTGACCACGGGTGCTTATCGCGCAGTGGAATACATTAAGAAACACATCCGCTTGGATTCTTCCGCGAAAGCATCGGTGAAGGATTCTAAGGAAGTCGTGAAGATCTGTACTCAGTACGCACAAGCAGGGATGGTCAACATCTTTGGTGTGATCTTCTCGTTCACCTTGGCGTTTGCTTGTTTCGATGCGACTTTCTTCGCCAGCTACTTGATCTCCATCGCAGCGTTTGGTTTGTTCCAAGCGATGTTCATGGCGAATGCGGGTGGTGCTTGGGATAACGCTAAGAAGTTCGTCGAAGTGGACCTGCGTGAGAAGGGCACACCTCTCCATGCAGCGACCGTTGTCGGCGATACCGTCGGCGATCCGTTCAAGGACACTTCGTCGGTGGCTCTCAACCCGATCATTAAGTTCACGACTCTCTTTGGTCTGTTGGCTGTGGAAATCGCAGCTTCGGCAAAAGAGACCGCGCTTTACATCGGTGTGGCGCTCTTCATCGTTGGCTTGTTCTTCGTCGCTCGTTCCTTCTATGGAATGCGCATCACGAAGGAGAAGGTGACTTCGCACGGAGCCTCGAAAAAAGGCGTCCCTAGCCATGCCGGCGCTTAAATAGGTCGGCTGAAATAAACGGTTATTAGTGAACGGGAGTCGGTATCGGGAACGGTATCGGCTCCCGTTTCAGTTTCAGGTTCTGTGCACCTTCAAGTTCACGTTTGAGCTCACATTTCTTACAAAAATGTGAGCCTTTTCCTCATATTTGTTAGTAATTCCACATACTCTTGACAGTAGGGCGAATAGTGTCCATCTTTAGCTCTATGAAATTCTTTCAAATCGGTAAGCGACTCTTCCTGTTCTTGGCACTGAACATTTTAGTGATGGCGACTATTACCATCCTCTTGAATGTCCTCGGGGTGAAGCCGTACCTGACGGCTTACGGATTAGATTACGAACAGCTCATGTATTTCTGTTTGGTCTGGGGGATGGGCGGAGCATTTATATCGCTTGGGCTGTCTCGAATCATGGCCAAGTGGATGATGGGCGTTCAAGTCATTGATCCCAACACCCACGATTCACAACTCCAGCAACTGGTTCAAACGGTTCATCAGCTCGCAAAAGCGGCGGGTCTTCCGAAGATGCCCGAAGTAGGTATTTACGATTCTCCTGAAGTGAACGCGTTTGCAACGGGTCCGACAAAATCACGATCGCTCGTTGCCGTTTCGACTGGGTTGCTCCATCGCATGCGCCAAGCGGAAGTCGAAGGCGTGCTCGGTCACGAAGTTGCGCACATTGCGAATGGCGACATGGTTACCATGACCTTGCTTCAAGGTGTGGTGAACGCCTTTGTGATGTTCCTTTCGCGTGTGGTTGCATTTGCCATCATGCAAGCGACTCGTAGCAAGGACGATGACCGCAGTCCGGCCATGGGTGGTATGGCTTACTACATGGTTCAATTCGTCCTCGAAATCTTCTTCATGATTTTGGGTTCGATCGTAGTGGCCACGTTTTCACGTTTTCGCGAATATCGTGCCGATAAGGGCGGCGCTCGCTTAGCTGGGCGTCAGAACATGATTCAGGCCCTCGAAGCGTTGAAACGCACGTTTGAGATCCAAGATCCGGAGGCTAAGCCAGCCGTTGCTACGTTGAAGATTTCTTCACACCCTCACGGAATCTTCCGCTTGTTCTCGACGCATCCGCCCCTGGATGATCGTATCGAGCGCCTGCGCTCAATGGCCTAAGTAGCCGCTCCTCATGCAGAACCTGAGTTTTGCCGATACGCAGACTGATGAGGTCTATTTTCTTTGTCCTAGTTGGAATGTCGATGGCTCTCACCGCGAAGGCGGATGGGGGCATTGACTTCGTTCAACTTCAAGACGGAAATGAAAACTACCTCATCGTCATGATGGATGGCTCCAGTCCCGAGAACCTGGAGAGATACCCCAATTTTGCAAAAGTTCTAGCTGTTCGTTGGGAAGCCTTTCTTGTGGATCACTATGTGAAAGAAGGAGTGTTTAAACCCGAGGCTTCTATTCAGGCGCAAATGAAAACCTCTGAAAAGATTCTCGATACGCGTTCCAACTACGTCTTTGTTTTAAAAGATTCGGGCTATCCCATTCGAAACTTGGGGGATGTGGCTCAGCGCGTGGCTATGCGGACGCCTGTTGCTACATTGCGAGTCGCTTATCAGTCGAGAGAGGTTCCGCGCCTTCCTCATGAGTTGCGCTTGGTGGGTAGGGGCTTACAGCATTCTGAAATTGAGAAGTCGGCCCAGATTGATCCAAAAAAGATCGAGAAGGTGCGCATTGTCGAAAAAGGTCCTTTGACGGTGGGCGGGCATTTAGTGAAAGAGATTCCCACTCGAGAAATTACAGGTCGTGCCGCAGATTTTACTTCGGCAGAAATTAAGAACTTTGCGAAGTCGGGGGCGGTGAGCGGAGACTTGGGAACAGTGATGATGCACTTGGCGGAAGCCAAGGGCTGGCTTTCTGAAGGGCCGATGAAGGATCCGGAGACAAAAAAACCTCTACCGATCTCTCGTCTTGTTATTGAAACGGTTCATGAACAAGAACGGAATCTGGCCATTGCTGAGCCCATTTTGGATTCCGACAACACGGTTCCGGATACCGTGAGACCTCCGGAAAACATTCGAGGATTGCAGAAGGGGTATGAAAGAGCGGGCTTTCGAGTGGACACCGAGATTCCTCAGGATCCCGATTTGAGTGATCGCGGCGTCGTTATTTTATCCACTCATCGAAAGGTTTCTCCCGAAAAGGGCGAACCCGACATTCGTTCGGTCATGGATAAGCAGCGCGCAGGCGGTATGGTGACCCGAGGAGGGAAGGATATTCTCTCTGACGCGAAAGTTCAGCAGTTTACTCCCACTGCCGCAGAAGTTAGAAAGATTGATATTGCGACGAGGACTGCCGCCAGGGACTTTTTTTTCAAAGCTTTGCAAGGCGGATTAGGGGCTTGCTGGGAGCTTTTTGTAAAATTACCGCACTTCAACTAGTCTTCTGATTGAGGTTTCTTTTTCTTAGGTGGCGATTTTGCGCCTTTAGCAGGCTTTTTCTTAGAGTTTGCGGAGAGTTTCTTTTTCGGAGCTGAATGTTTCACGCCTTTTGCTGATTTAGCAGCCACAGGCGGTTTCTTTTTCTTCAACTTCTTTTTCGCCTTCGCCGGTTTGTCGCCATCGGTGGTTTCAAAAGCCTTCTCGAATTCTTCTTTTGTAGCTTCGATTTTTTCTCCTAGCTTCTTAGGAATATCTAAGCCGACCTGAAGCAGGTCTTCGTCGCGTTCTCTGGGATTCCAGTTTTCTACCAGCGGGCGAGCTAGCCCTTCATCTGAATAGTGGTCGTGGCGCGGAAGAAAACCAGCATAGTCCCGGCGTTTTTCTTTCGGCACAAGGTCCAGCTTGCGCATGGTTTTCATCAAGTCGATCCCGAAGGAATAAATGAAATTACGATATTTGTCGGCGAAGTCGAGTCCCCAGCCTACTTGGAAAATCCAGGGGTCTACTTTCAAGCTAGCAGTTCCGTGGAGGCGATCGCCAATTCCCTGCGTTCGAGAGAATTCATAGTATGTGCCTGCGATGGCTTGAATCTTGAGTTCGCGAAATTCTGCAACTGTGTAGGAGGCACCCACGCGAGGTTGAAGGACCTGGCGATAGCCCACGAGCTGAGTTTCATCGCTTAAGAGAGCAGCGTTGGGCGAGATGCCTACCCAATAAACTGAAAATCCAAAGCTGAAGTAGCGATTGGGAATCCAGCCCAGGCCAATGCCCAGTCGATCGGGAGACTGGGCTTCTTGATAAAAACTTGGAATGACCGGATCTGCGCCGACAGAGTGGCCGACTTTGTATTTAATTGCGGGGTTGAAGGACACGCCCAGAATCCAGCGACGCGGAAACTGGTACATGGCTCCGAACGTGGTGCTAAAGGCATCGATCGATTGCGAAGATTTAGATCCATTCGTAATGCTATCTTGCGAATGGTGTCCCAGTACCAAACCGACTCCGACAGACAGTTTATCCTCCAGAAAAACGCGCGCGATAGACGCTCGTAATTCATGAGTGTCGACTCGAAGTCGAGTGGGGGTGAGTGAAGGATTGGCTAAGTAGTTTTGTCCTTCTGCTTGCGGTGTCCAATATCCCAAGCTGAAACCCCAGGGGTAGAGGTTGGCAGCCAAACCATAGTGAACGGTGTCGATGCCCGCGTCGTACCATTGCATTCGACCGTCGTAGATGGTGTTGCCCGTAATTTCTAAGCTGACCCCGTTTAAAGTCATGGCTAAGCCTGCGGGATTGGAAGCCGACGAATTAAAACTGGTGACCAGACCCAGAGTGGCGCCGGCCATTCCTAGGGTGTTCAAATCGCCTTGTACGGTGTTGTTGTAAGCCGAGTATCCGACGCTGCGCTGCGTGTAAGGGAGAGTTGTGTCCGCATTAGATGCGGCGCAGCATAGGAGAACGGAGAAAACCCCAGTGAAACAGAGACAGGATTTTGACGATCGGAGAAATCCCTTCAGAAAGCGCGGGATTCTGACGATTTGAATCATAGGCAAAGACCTGAATGGATAAGAGTCAAACTGCTGCTTCAAAGTCATTTCGAATTCGGTTCCCAGTCAGCACCAAAATGTTGGTGAGTGTCGTTGTCCTTCTATTAGTAGTCATTGGCTTCATCAACATCTCAGCCATTTTACTGATCCAAGAAGATAAACAATTCTACACCTATCAGTCGCAATCCAACGAGGCGAATCTGGTGGGACAGAATTTTATTAATTCGGCGAAGTATTCCTTCGACACTTTGAGACTCTCCCTCGCCAACGTCAATCCTGCCAGTCCACCTCCTGCCGCTAAAGCTGAAAGTTTACTGAAAGCAGTCGTGAACAACCAGTCCGATCTGATCTTGGTTTCTGTAGGTCGCATCAATGTGGCCACGAAAGATTGGGCACCGACCACCACGGTCTTACGCGAAGCAGAAGCTAAGAAGCTCAACGTTCCGGCGACTGCGACGAAACTCACTCCCGAACAATTAGAAGTCGTAATGACGGCGCTTCAAAAAGAAGGCTACGCATTTTTGAACTTGGCCGGAGCTTCCTTGGAAACCCCGCTCCTAGCAATTTTTTACGCCGAAGCGGGTGCGGCGAAACCTGTCGACCCGACCAATCCGGTGGCGGCTCCTCCGATTTCGGTTGCCATGGGCGTGATTTCTTTGAAGGCCATGGTTGAAGAATTACGTGGAATGAATGTTTCGGTGACGGATTTGAACGGTTGGATTTTGTTTGATACCGACCCAGCCGTGGTCTTCGGTGGGGGCAGTCTGGCAAGAGATCCCCTTTTCAGAAAGGCTTACGGCTCGAAAGTTTCAAGCGGGACGTTTGACTACCGCATCGATGAACAACGCTACCTTGGTACTTACGTTCGCCCCGGTTTGAATTTAGTGGTTCTTTCACGGGTAGAATGGACCAAAGCCATGCGCGCTACTTACTTCATGATGGAACGCTTCATGGTTCTTGGCGGAATGGCCATCGGCATGGGAATTCTCTTTGCCGTTCTCTTTTCGAAGAACCTCACTGCTCCCATTGCGCGGCTCTACGGCGCTACTCAAGAAGTCGGGAAAGGGAATTTTGATCTCGATCTGGGCGTTCAATCGAAGGACGAAATCGGCGCCCTGACCAATTCATTTAATATGATGTCGAAGAAAATCAGCGAACTCTTCCAAGAGAGCGCTCTTCGCATTCGCCTAGAAAACGAAATCAACATCGCTTCTACCGTTCAACAAACACTGATTCCGCCGGAAGTGTTTAGTAACGAAAATATTTATATTCGTAGCTATTATAAATCTGCTTCTCAGTGCGGTGGTGACTGGTGGGGTTTCTTTGGAGTGGGCAAAAAGCTTTGTATCATGATCTCTGATGCCACTGGCCACGGCCTTCCTTCCGCTCTGATTACGGCATCTGCGCGAAGCTGTTTCAGCTGCATGCATAAGCTCGCTGCTGAAGATCCCGATTTTTCATTCTCTCCCTCAGCGATGCTTTCATACGCAAATCGCGTGGTTTTTGATGCCTCTCTTGGGAAAATCAATATGACGTTTTTTGTGGGCGTAATTGATTTTGAATATGGCACTCTGACCTACGCTAATGCCGGCCACAATCCACCTTGGCTCTTCAGAAAAGATGGTGATGGCACGGTGATTCAGAGCTTGATGGCTCTCGGTACTCGGTTGGGTGAAAATCGCTCCGGCGCGGAATTTGAAGAAAAAACCGTTACACTGAAAGAAAACGACACCCTCTTTCTCTATACTGACGGCTTGATGGAAGGGCGCGACTCCTCGGGTGTGATGTATGGCAAGAAGAGAACTCGAAGCGTTGTCGAATCTGCTATTGAGAGCGGTCCCCAAAATGTTGTAAACACGCTGATGCAAGATTTCATGAATCACAACGGCGAAAAAGAATTAGACGACGATATTACTCTCGCAGTCGCACGTATTCTCAAGATTGGCGCTGCAGAATTGCCTCCTCAAAAAGAAGAAGAGCCTGTTGTGGAAGAAGAGAGAACGAATCCAGGCATTTCTACCGACGAGGCCGCTTAAAACTGTCTACCCTCACTAGCTGGTTCGAAGCTCAACTCCAGAAGTTTGCACTCGATGATTGGTTGCTGGCCATCGTGGGGGCACTCCTTACTGCTTTTGTTCTCCGCTTCCTCAGTAAGCTGATCTTTCGGCGCTTTGATAAGAATCGCATGCGCCCCATTCGTCGGGCAACGCGTCTTCTGATTTGGATCGTGGCCTTTGGTATTGGCATTCAGTGGCTTCCAGAGAGCATGCGGCAAAGTCCTTTCCTTATTCATGGGCCGAAGATTGGTTTAATTCTGGGGGTCGTGATTCTTCTGGATCGTATCCTGGGAGTTGTTTTGAGAACTGCTCAACTTCCAGAGGTTTTTACACAGAATGCTCGTAGTCTAGTGTTCACTATTCTCAGGCTCGTGCTCTATTGCCTGTCGTTGTTGATCTGTTTAGATACTCTCGGAATCTCGATTACACCGATCTTAGCGTCTCTCGGCGTAGGCTCTCTCGCTGTCGCTCTGGCTCTACAAGACACTCTGAATAACTTTTTCAGCGGGATTTACATTCTCATCGATGAACCTGTTCGAGTGGGCGATTACGTGAAATTGCAAGATGGTGTGGAGGGCTATGTTCAAAGAATTGGCTGGAGAAGTACGCACCTGCTCCTGTCTTCTAAGAACATCGTTGTAGTTCCAAATTCCAAAATCTCAGCGGCGATTTTGATTAATTATGATCTGCCAGATTCCACGGCGGCACTCATGGTTCCAGTCTTGATTTCTTATGCGAACGATCTTCAGAAAGTCGAAAAGATTGCGCGACAGGTGGCTGAGTCGATTGGCAAAAGTCATTCTGCAATTGTGGCCGATAGCACCCCCGGAGTTCAGTTTGCGGCCATGGGGGTAGCGAATTTCATGAATATTGAGTTGCAGGTGTCTTTTCGGGTAAAACGATTGGAAGATTCGGGAGCAGTTCGACACGAGCTGATTAAGAATCTCCATGCGGAGTTTCAGAAGCAACAAGTCGTTCCTTTTACTTCCGCTTAGCGTCTTCTTGAGAGAGCGGAATTCGAACTAAAATAATTCCAATTCCAGCCATGATGGCCATGTCGGCAATATTGAAAATGCCCGTGCGCAGGTTTCCAATTCCCATATTCATGAAGTCCACGACGCGTCCTTCATTCCTAAAAATACGATCGAGGAGATTGCTAAAACCTCCGCCGATGAGCAGGGAAAAGGCGAGGGTTTGAAAAAAATCACCCTGCCTTTCTTTAATTAAGAAGTAGAGGCAGGCCAAAAGCACTGCTCCGACTGAAACGGTAAATACCCAAAAGCGCATGGAATCAGAAAGCTGTGAACCCAGGCTGAGAAAGGCACCCGGGTTTTCCGCGTATTGGAAACGAAAGAGGTTCCCTGGAAAAATAATGGGAGGTTGGTTCTTGAGCCAAGCAATCGCCATCCATTTGGTGAGCTGATCTAAAATGACGCAACCTATTAGGGTTACTAGAATCCACTTCAAACGGTTGGACGCTTCGTTTCTTTTTGCCGCCACGGTGATTCCTCGAAAAAAGATTCTAACTGCTTTCAGCTTTGTATTGAAGAACATTGTGGTCGTAGAAATTAAACATTATGCTAAGGCCCGTTGATTCACCGAAGAGAAGTTCAGAAATGGCTGTTGGTCTTTGCATTCGCGTTCTTACCGTTCTTGGGAACCGCTCTGATTCGTTCCCCTCAATTCAATTCCCTCACGGGAAATAGTGTTGTTTCGGTAGCTTCGGGGTTGCCCTATTTACTTTTCTTAGTCGCGGTGTACCTAGCTTGGAAAATCAATCAGTTTCGAATTGTTTACTTCGCTGCGGTAATGATCTTGAGCTACTGGCTCTTCTCCATTCGACATTCCGGTTGGGTGGGTAAGGAACTGGCCATCACACTTCCTCTGACCGGACTATTAATTTCTGCCATGAAAGAAACCAGCCCCTTAGGGAAGCGAATGTTTTTTCAGCTTTCGGCTGCTTTGTTTCCCACGCTATTCGGGTATTGGCTCTACCTTTGGAAACCCGGAGTGATGGATCGACTCTTTGCTTGGAAGTTGATTGGTGCGGGCTCTCATCATTGGCTTCTCCCTCAGCTGAGTTTGATTCTCATTATACTTTCATTGGTACTGGTGGTCGTAGTTCGAACCGAGGCCTTGGTTCAGCTCAGCACCTACTGGCAGTTTTTCGAAGGTTTTTTAGTGAGCCTGATTTCCGTGCTCAGTGTCTTGGAATACTGGAAAATCGGATCAATAGTTCCGGCTGGAGAGCGCTTAGGTGTTGCACTGGGGTTTATCGGTTGCGGCCTGATCTTTTTGTACATGCTGCTTCAGCTTTTTTGGCAGAAGATTTACATGGATACTCTGACAGGGGTGATGAATCGTCGAGCATTCGATGAAAAAATGCAGCAGCTGGGAAATCTCTACACTCTGGCCATGGTGGATGTGGACCACTTCAAATCCTTTAACGACAAGTACGGACATGACGTGGGCGATCAAGTCTTAAGATTGGTCGGAAGTTTTTTTAGAAAGTCAGTGGGGAATTACGGAACGGTTTATCGCTACGGGGGCGAAGAGTTCTGCGTCGTTTTTGAAAACTTCAGCGTGCAGCAGGTTCACAAACTTCTGGATCAGATTCGAAACTCCATGGCTTCGCGCAAGTTTCATGTTCGCCGCGGGGATAAAGAAAGAATTCAAACCAACTGGGTTCAGCGCGGTCGTTTGGGATCTAAGGGAAAAACGGCACGAGTGACCGTCAGTATCGGAGCTTCCGATCGGCACCCCCTGCGAGATGTAGATCCCGAGCAGGTTCTCAAAGAAGCAGACACCGCACTTTATAAAGCTAAAGACCGCGGACGAAATCGGGTGGTCATTAAAGAGTAGTTATTTTTTGTGGCTTGAGAAACGCTGATAGATCTCAAGGAATTTCTGAGCATCTTCGCTCAACTCACTTGCTTGTGTCGTTGCTCCGAGTTCATAGTTTTCTACGCGATTTTGTAAAGTCTCGTACGCCCTCTTCGCGTCTTTGTCGTTCCCGTACTCGTAGGCTTGACGAAGATTTTTTAAGCCGGGCTCAAGGTGGCCGTCGGTGAATTGTTTCTCAAGGGAACCTGATTCCAAATGTTCTTGGAAGAAGTAAACCGATGCTCCCAAGCTCGGTTTGAATTGATTTTTTGAAAAATCTTTAGAGATTCGATTTTTTTCCTGGGCCAGCTTTTCCCAAGATCCTTCCCACGAGGCCTTATCCAGGGACGTGATTGCTTCTTTTTCCTTGGGGTTACGATCTTTTAATTCTTCGAAGTCTGGATGGCTACTTAACCCGGAATCGCTCTTGGAATACCTGGCTTTGAAATAATTCGCAGCATACCAGATTGCTACAATGTAAAGAGTAACGAATAGAACGATCACGAGGACCTGCTTGAATTCCAATTTTCGGGAAGAATTGGAGCTCATTTTTCTTCTCCAAAAGCACAGGAATAAATCATTTCAAAATTCTTACTCATCTCTTGGGCATAGCGTCTTCTCTTATTGATTCCCCAGATCGGGCGTAATCGATAGTCCAAGAGCTTCGTGTCCGTGAGCAAGCTATAGGTGTTCGTGGGATTCGTGAGGAGATCTTCCAATCCATCAATCCCTTTCACCGTTCTTTCCCCGTTGAGTACTGCAAAAACAGCGCGAGTCCCTTTGTTGTACGCAGCCACCGCATAGAGCCAGAGCAGGTCGGGATGATACCCGATTTTATTTTTTCTCAGAGCAGAAGCGAGCTGCCGATAGCGATTGTTGAGATAAGCAGCCGATGCCGCAATTCCCGTTTCAATTCGGTAGTAGCTGTTCTTGGATTGCATCGGAATTTTCGTGGTTTTTCCTAGCTGAATCGAACGGAGTGCACTTTCCGGATAAATCGAAAACGCAATTGGAAAAGGTTCGGGCTTAATCACTTCGTTGAGACGGTCCTTGGTTCCCTTTGCAAAAAGGTCTGGATCCTCATTCAGTTCATCTAACGCGCGCTGAAGAAACTGGCCAATTCCCCGTGCTAGGTTGGGTTCGGTCGCATTCCTGAAAACATCGAAGCGCGACTCTTGGTAGAGTAGGCACCAGAGAATGGCTGGAGGTACGTCAAATCGAACGGTTGACTTGTCGATTGCTGTGCTGATCTTGTTGAACTGCCCCTTCGAAATCTGGCCTGTTTTTTTGAGAAAACTGACTTCCTTATTGAAGGCTGTTCCTAGAGGTACAGGAGCTTTGAAGAGAGAGGGATGACTTTGAAGCAGGCGCTGATAGTCTTCGTCCGTGCGTTCTCGGTCTTCTTGGGCGCAGCCGGCAAGGGAGAGTACGACTAAAAGCGCGCTAAAGGTGGAGCGCGTTTTCATCTATGGAATTTTCCGCCGTCCAATCCAATTGCTAAGAGGCGGCCCATTTCGGTCGCCATGCTGAAATCACTTTGTCGAAGAGAGCGCTCGGAACTGACGATCGAAAAGTAACCCACCACTCGATCCCGCATGAGAAGCGGCATGCAAATGTAGGACTTGATGTTCAGAGAGAGGAGAATTTCAAAATGCTCCTGGTTTGAAGCAAGGAATCGAATCGTGTCTTTAGAAACGTAGGGCATCCACTCGGTGGTATGCGGCTCTTTTACCGGGGAAACCAGATAGTTCTCGTTAATTTTTCTCAGCCGTGCCGACAGCATTTCATCGCTATGTTCGATGTAGTGATCGTGCTCTCGTTCGGGAAGGTCCAGGTGAGAGAGTCTGAGACAGCACCATCCGTTGAAGGCTCGGCTGGAGAGTTTCAAAATCGCGCTGAGAGTGGCATCTCGATCCATGGAAGAAGATAGAACATCCATCGTAGCAGAGAGTAGGCGTAAACTTTTGAAAGTATTCTCTTGCCCCGTAACGTCCGAAACAATGGCAAATCCTCCGACCACTTTTCCAGTTTCATCACGGAGTGGAGCGTGCTGGTGATCGAAAACGCCCTGTCGGCCGGTGTGTGGAATCGTGTAGTTGAATCCCTTCGCCTCACAGGGGCGTCCACTGAGAGCGGAATAGAAACTTTGATCGACCCCTTCTTTCACAAGAAATGGAAACAGGTCAAAGGCGCGGCGGCCAATGACTTGACTGGCAGGCACTCCGGTGATTCTTTCCATTACCGGGTTCCAGAGCGTGAAGCGGCAGTCCTGATCGTAAGCGTGAATGCCGTCGTTGGAGGAGCGGATCAGCATCGATGCGAAGTCCTCTTGTTCGAGGACCTCTAAGGTCAGTCGTTCTTTCTCAAAGTCCAGCGTGGGATTGGAATCGTGATACTGAGCCATTGCCGGATATTAGCACCGTGCATTTCGCATTCTCAAGTCGAATCAGCCACTTGCCGATAAGCGGATTATGCTCAGTGCATCTTTTAATCGTGTACCGCGCTTAAAATGCTTTTTACGACTGCTCCCGTTTGCCGGCGTTCTCCTTTATATTGGCGTTGCGACCGTGGGAGTCGTGACCAAAGTTCCGTTCTTTCAAGGAAAGATCCGCGAAGTTTCACATCTGAAAAGAGTGCAGCGACTGATGACGGAAAAACCGGAGTTCTGTCAATCCGACCTTCCGGCTCAATCGTTTCAGGCAGAGCAATGTCAGGCTTACAATGAATGGGTTCTTTTTAATTTGCTGATTTACACGCTCCCCTTTCCGGCACCGATTCTCTGGCTGGCCTGGGGAATGGCGCGGCTTCGAAAGGAATACGAACTCTTTCAGGTCGTCGTCAATTCCGGTCAGTCGGGCAGCGTGGCTTGGGGAGCTCGGGTCACTCGTCCTGCTCGAGTTCAAAATGATTTTTACAGTTGGCTCTTTTGCCTGAGAAGTGTTTCGGTCGAGTTGGCCGATAAAAAACAGATCGTGGTTTCCTTTCCTAGCGATGCAGTTCTTCCAACTTCGGGTCAGACGGTGGCTGTATACGCTGTGGGAAAGCGCTTCGGATCAGAGCGTTATGTTGCGCAGCTCTATACGCCGCATGTGGCTGTAGTCGCGGGTTCTAAAACTTAGAGTCTGCATTTGCCTTTCGTATGGAGTTTCCTCTCCGCCTCTATTAATACTGAGCCAGATGTCACAAGAAGGATTTGTCCATCTTCACGTTCATACTCAATACAGCTTGTTGCAAGGCGCCATTCCGATGGAGTCCCTGCTTCAGCGTGTAGGTGAGCTTGGCATGTCCGCCGTCGCCATCACGGACACCAACAATATGTTTGGTGCGATTGATTTCTATAAGTCGGCGAAGGGCGCCAAAATCAAACCGATTTTAGGTTGTGAAGTGATGTATCTCCCGGAGGGGCGGGCTGCGCTTCAGCCAGCAGCGAGCGGTCCTCAGCATCGGGATGCGACGCCTGCTCTGAAGTTTTTCCACCTGGTTCTGCTTTGTAAGAATCTGCGGGGCTATCAGAATCTTTGTAAGCTCATTACTCAAGCCTACCTCGATGTGCCTCCGCCCCAGAAAGGTCAGCCGGCTTCTGCGAGTAAGGCCATCGTCGATCGAGAGATGTTAAATAAATATGGAGAGGGATTGATTGTTCTCTCGGGTTGCATCAAGGGTGAAATTCCCTATCGAATTCTGACCGGCGAAGAGTCTGTCGCGCAGCAATCTCTGAAATGGTTTAAAGAAAGATTTGGAAAAGATTTTTTCCTCGAACTTCAAGACACCGGTCTGCCTGAACAAGATGTGGTGAATCAAACCCTTTATGAATGGGGAAAAAATCTCGGCGTGGAGTGTGTTGCCACTGCTGATTGCCATTATCTCGAACCGTGTGATGCGGAATCACACGAAATTCTTCAGTGTATTGAAACGGGAAAAAATCTTGATTTTGATCGACCTAAAAGTTTAGCGCCACCTGAATACTATTTAAAACCAGCAGCATTAATGCGGGAACGCTTCTCTCGATTTCCTGAGGCTTGCGACAACACACTTAAAATTGCTGAGCTCTGCAATGTGGAGTTTGAATTTTGGGATGCAAAGGGTCGTACGATTTACCAGCTTCCCAAATTTGCTCCCGATGGAGTGGACCGAAAGACCTTTGATTCCATCGCGTACTTTTGGGAGCAAGCTCGAATCGGGTTGAAAGAACGATTCGAAGAGCATCAGTTTGCAGAAGTTCGTCAGCAGCCGAATTGGGAAGAACTTAAGAAGTCCTACGAAGATCGCCTCGAGGGCGAGTTAAAGATGATCGAGAAGACAGGCTTCTCGGATTACTTCTTAATCGTCGCAGACTTTATTAACTGGGCTAAACGAAATTCTATACCTGTGGGCCCTGGCCGTGGATCGGGAGCGGGATCGCTCGTTGCTTATGTTTTAAAGATTACCGACATTGACCCGATTCAATTCAAGCTGCTGTTTGAGCGTTTTATTAATCCTGAACGTATCAGCATGCCCGACTTTGACGTCGACTTCTGTCAAGATCGTCGAGGAGAGGTGATTGACTACGTCACCCAGAAGTACGGAAAAGACAATGTCTGCCAGATTATTACCTACGGCAAACTTCAAGCGCGCGCTGTTTTAAAAGATGTTGGCCGAGTGTTAGGTCTTTCCTTTGCTGAGACCGATCAGCTCACTAAGCTTTTGCCCGAAGAACTCAATATTACGATTCAAGACGCGCTCAACAAGGAACCTCGAATCCGCGAAAAAATGGACGCGGAACCGAAGATTGCCAAAGTCGTGGAGTATGCGCTCAAGTTAGAAGGTCTCTATCGAAACGCCGGCATTCACGCTGCCGGTGTGATCATCACGGAAAAACCGATGGTGGAGTACTGTCCGCTCTATGTGGGTCGAGAAGGGGACATTGTCACCCAATTCGATAAGGACTCTGCCGAAGCCATTGGCTTGGTGAAGTACGACTTTCTGGGATTAAAGACGCTGACTGTGATTGATCAAGCGGTGCAGCTCGTTCATAAGAATGCGCAACCGGGGGATGAGTCTTCAAAGCTTTCTCTTCAGACTATTAATTATCGAGATCAGAAAGTTTTTGATCTGATTAGCTCCGGCGATACAGACGGTGTGTTTCAAGTCGAAAGCTCCGGCATGAAAGACCTCTGTACACGGATTATTCCAAACTCGATTGAAGACCTCACCGCTATCAATGCGCTTTACCGTCCAGGTCCGCTCGGATCGGGAATGGTTGACGATTTCATCGATTGTAAACATGGTCGTAAGCCCATCTCTTATGAAGTGGAAACGCTGGCTCCCATTCTGAACGATACCTACGGGGTCATTCTTTACCAGGAGCAAGTCATGCAGATTGCGCGTGAACTCGCGGGATATTCTCTTGGTCAAGCCGATCTGCTTCGCCGAGCGATGGGAAAGAAAAAGCCTGAGGAAATGGCGAAGCATCGAGACATTTTTGTAAAAGGTGCCACTGAGAAGGGCTTGGAATCGGAAAAGGCCTCGGCCCTCTTTGACTTGATGGCGAAGTTTGCAGAGTACGGTTTTAATAAGTCTCACTCCGCTGCGTATGCTGTGCTGACGTACCAAACTGCTTATTTAAAAACTTATTATCCTGCCGAGTTTCTTGCGGCGTTGATGACCACTGAAATGGACAACACCGATAAAATTACAAAATACATTGCAGACGCGCGCGATCACGATATTCCGATTCTTCCTCCCGACGTGAACCATTCGCAAAAGCGATTCAGCGTAGAAAAGTTGGACGGAAAGAAGGGAATTCGCTTTGGTTTGGAAGCGATTAAGGGAGTCGGCGGCATCGCTGTCGATACGATTTTGGAAGCGCGGACTCAAGAACCCTTTAAGAACGTTTTAGATTTTTGTCGAAGGGTTCCGACTCGAAAGGTGAATAAGAAAGTGGTGGAGTCGCTAACTCTGGCCGGAGCCTTTGACAAGATTGCAGAAGTGAATCGAGCCAGCCTTTTTGCTTCAATTGAAGGCATTTTGGAACACGCGACTGACGATCAGGAAGAGCGCGCTCTTGGGCAGTCTTCACTTTTTGATTCGTTCACTGCTGAAGAAATTAAGCTCGTTACGCCGACTGAGAATCTCTTTAAGAATGAAGAAGATTTCAACCGGTCTCGACGCCTTTCACTAGAAAAGCAAGTTTTGGGATTTTACGTTTCCGGTCATCCCATGGATACCTGGCAACGCATTTGCGAAGAATGGCTGGGTTGGACGGTCGAAAAAGTAAAGCGTGTTGCGGAAGAAAAAGCGGCACAAAAAGCGAAGTCCAAACCTAAAGAGGGAGATAAGCCGGCTGAGTTCGTTCCCTTTAAATTCCGACCCACTCGCCCTGAAGGAAAGTTGGGCGGACTCTTCACCGAAATGCGAGAGGTGATGACGAAGAAGGGAACGCGTATGGCCTTCACTCAGTTTGAAGATCTGCGCGGTCGAATTGAGGTCGTCTTTTTTCCAGAGGCCTATGCCGCGTGCCAAGAATATTTGCGCAAGTCTCTAGCAGATTCCGAACCCGTGCTTTTAGTGGGAGAGTTGGAATTCGGAGAAGACAATCCCAAGATTTTTGCGCGTACCATTGAGTCTTTAGCAGAAGCCCACAAAGGTCGTGTGAGTCAGGTCACGTTGATTTTACAGCCTTCTCAGATTAATCCGGATCAGCTTCGAGAATTTAAACGAAGTTTAATTCAGTTTCGGGGAAAGATTCCGGTGAAACTCGAATTCAAAGATCCGAGTTATAAGACCTCACTCCAGCTTCCGAAAACCATCGGTGTGACCCCGAGTCCTCAGATGGTGGAACAGTTCAACGCCATCTTTGGCTCTGACGTGGTGCGTCTTCAATAAGGATGGACGCCTGCTTTCCGCGTGCTAAACTGTACACATGAAATCGCTGCGTGCATGGGTGTTGGGCCTTCTTTTCTTCAGTATAATCCAGGCTTCACATGCTTCCGGCCCGCTTGATGAGGTGCATCAAAATGTTCTCGCTCAGCTTCAGGAAGCCATCAATGCTCAAGCCAAGACCTTAGGTACTTTGGAACCCTGGCAGCGAACCATTTTTCAAGACGAAGTGATTCCTTACGCCAACCGTTTTGTGAAGGATTATCGTCCTACTCCGAAGGGACTTCAGGTCGAAATCGATTTCGATTCGATTCGAAAATACTTTAATTTCTCTGCTTCAAAAGTTTTGAAGCGCCAAGATCTTTCGCTTCTCACTTATTTGCGGGTAGATCAGAATTGCGAAAAGTGCGTTCAAGCTTCCGGAAGTATCGGCAATATGATGAAGGGTTGGGCTGATCGTCGAGGCTTCAGTGTTCGGAAGATGAACATGGAAGATCTGAACGACCCCGATCTGAAGGGTAAAGCGCTGAATAACAAGCTGAGCGAAATCGCTAAAATACGCGACAATGTGGGCGCCTTGATTATGGAAGTGGAACAGGAAGTTCAAGATGAAGTGGATTCCGTTCACGCAGACGAAAAGAAATTCAAAATTCGCGTCTTTATGAATATTCGTCTGGGTAGCGACACGGGTTCGGAAGTGATGCGAGAGCTGAAACACGATGGCGAGCTAGAGCTGATCGAAACTCACTCTTTTGAAATGGCAGCTTCAAAACTCCTGATCGAAACCTTCATGGACTTCGGAGGAAAGGCTGCCGGTGCTGCAGGGTTGAGCGGATCGGAAGATGACCTCATGCTCGAGGTCTCTGGATTCAAGGACTTCACTCAGTACAACAAAATGAAGGATCAGATTCAGCGCGTGCTTCGCGATGCAACTCCTTTGCAAGAGAAGAGAATGTCGCGCGGGAAAGTTCTATTAGGTTTTCGGCTCAAGAAAAATATTCAGCAGGTGAAGTCGATGTTGCTTGGGGTGCCAGTGGAAGCTGGGACTGTTGGCGCAGCTGGAAGACTTTCTTTCGAAGGAATGACAGATCGAATGTTGCGTTTGGAGATTCGATAGATGAAAAGAATTCTATTAATGGCATTGGTGGTGGGGTTGACCTCTTGCAATCGGTCACCGCAGTTTCGAAACGATGAAGCGACCTATAAACCGGAGCCCCCCTCTGCGCCCTCCTACTACGATCGTAATCAAGCTCCTCCTTCCAAGACGGGAAAACTTGAAACGGTGGGGCAACCCAAGAAACGCGTTTTTGTTTTCGATTTCTGGAACGACACTCCCATTAAGCAATCGGATTTGGGAATGTTTGCAGCGGATGAGTTACGTCGCTACCTCTACCTCAGTCAGCGCCTCATCGTTCCGACGGATGTGAAATCCGACATGGCGACCAATGATTTTCTTCAGGGTGACAAAGTCAAAGTGGCCCAGCTGATTCGCGAAGGAAAGCGCATGGGCGTAACCATCTTAATGGTGGGACGTATTAGTAAGATTGTTTTCAGGCAGCGCGGCGATGATGTCGGACTTTTAAGAAACAAGCAATCCATGGTAGCGGTCGATACGGAAGTAAAACTTTTTGACGTCGGCAGCGGTCGGGAAGTGATGGCCATCGGAAAATCGGGAGATGCTTCTTCTACTGCAATGGTAGCGATCGAAGGATCCAATCTTGAAAGCCCCGAGTTTCGCGCGGAGATGACGAAGCTTGCTATTCGAAAAGCGATGTCCCATATGTTGCCGGATGTGCTTCGCGCGATTGAGAAGCTTCAGTGGGAAGGCCGAGTCGCGAAGATTTCAGGTTCCAAAGTCTACGTCAATGCTGGAAAAGCTTCCGGCCTTGTTGCGGGAGATATTCTGAAGATTCTCTCTCCAGGGGATGATGTTTACGATAAATCGACGGGAGCCTATTTGGGCAGAGCTCAAGGTCAGCTCAAGGGCACACTAGAAGTGGTCGATTTTATCGGCACCGATGGAGCTGTTTCTGAAATTCACACCGGCGGTAACTTTCAAGAAGGCGACGTCGTTCAATTGTACTGAGTGCGCATGTTAGAAGTAAAGATTCACAGGCACCTTCCTGACCATCCTTGGACCTATCAGATGCTGGATCGCCTCCAGCGGGAGGTTGCTGCGCGCGTTGAAAATGGGGGCACGGGAGCCATTCTGCTTTCTGAAGTGGCGCCGGTCATTTCAGTTGCCAAGCGAACCGCTCCTACTGATGTTTTGATGAGTAAAGAAGCGCTAGCCGCGCTTGGCATTGATTTAGTTTCCACCGATCGGGGAGGGATGGCGACTTATCACGGCCCCGGGCAGTGGGTGCTCTATGTCGTCGATTCGCTCGAACGCCTGACAGGAGATCGTCGGGGAGTTCGAATTGCAGTGGAGAGTCTTTTAGAAATCGCCTTGGGAGTTTGTGAAAAGTACGCTCCTCGCTCGGAAATCAAGATGGGAAAAGAACTGGGAGTCTGGACACCTCAAGGAAAGGTTGCTTCGTTAGGAGTCCGCATTGTCAAAGGCGTGCTTCTTCATGGAATTGCCATCAATGGATTTCACACCGAAAAAAGTTTCATGGGACTTCGCCCTTGTGGCTTGGATGAGCCGGTCGACTATCTTTTGAATGAGATGACTTTGAAAAGTGGAATTGTCTATTCGATGTCGGAACTTTCTGAACGGTTTGAGACTCTGGGCCAGGAAATTCTAAGCGCGGCGCAATCTCGTTTCTTGCCCCAAACTCAGAAGACCCAGAAGACATAAAAAAAGGCGAACAGCTTTCGCTGCTCGCCTTTCTCTTTTCAGAATAGAAAATCTATTTAGAAACGACCGCCGCGTCCACCGCCGCCGCCGCCACGACCGCCGCGTCCACCGCCACCGCCGCCGCCGAAGCCGCCACGACCGCCGCCGCCACCACCGAAGCCACCGCGTCCACCGCCGCCGCCTTCACGCGGGACCATAGGCTTTGCTTCGCTGACCGTCATCGGACGTCCGCCGAAATCCTGGCCGTGAAATTTGCTGATTACCGTTTGTGCTTCTTCTTCAGTCGACATTTCGACAAATCCGAAACCCTTGCTGCGACCGGTGTCGCGATCGGTGATGATCTTTGCAGATTCCACCGTTCCACATTGAGCAAATGTTTCTAAAAGGGATTGATCCGTTACTGTGAACGGAAGGTTACCAACGTATAATTTCTTTCCCACATGACCTCCTACAAGCCTTGGGCGCTACTCAGAAGCATATGGGCACTGCGCCCGCAAACTCTGAAGAAGCTGGAATCTAAGTACTTAAACTGATTAACACAGTTGGTCAGGCTACGCTAATTTAAATTTGGGCTAATAAAACAGCCAGTTATCTAGATTTTAGTCTCTTCACGAGGGGCGTTACTAGAAGGAAAACCACCGGCATTAGGGCGAAAAGTACGACCATAAACGCTCCTGCAGGCAAGTCCCAGGCATAGCTCAAAATCATTCCTAAGAAGCTGAGAGCGAAACCCAGAGCCCAACCAAAGAGTAGGCGGCTTCGAATGGTTTTGAAGAAAAGGGTGCTCAGGACGGACGGAACAATCAGGTAGGAGAAAACTTGAAGCACTCCGGCCATGCTGACTGAAGAAGTGATGACGACCCCAAACAGAGCGTAAAAAAGAAAATCCCAAAAGGCATTTTGTCCTGCTGCGGGGTTTTCACTCTTATAAAAGGAGGCACGAATAAACTGTTTTCGAAAGATCCAATGAACGAGTGAGACGGCTCCGTAGATTGCAGTGACCTTTGCGACGTCTTTCCAGGTTACCCAAAGGACCTGCCCCACCAAAAGATCTTTGATATGTTCGGCACCGTGAGAAATGCGATCGACCACCAAGACGACGGCAGCCGAAGCCAGGGCGTAAACGATTCCGATGATGGCTTCTTGAGAGAAAAGATTTTCGTGCCGACGGGCCATAGCAAAAAGTCCTGCCGCCAAGAACGTACTTCCCAAGGAAATAAAATAGGTAGCGGATGCGTGGTGATCAAAACCCATGGCGATGGCGAACGTGGCACCGAAGGCCGCTACCTGGGCTAAGCTCAGGTCCACGAAAATTACTCCGCGCGCTAGAACGTGCAGACCTAGGTAACAGTGAATTCCGGCCAGGATCAAACACATCACAAAGGGAGCAGCTAGGAACTGAGCGGCCTGCCAGGTGGTGTGGGTCATGGATTTTTTCCTTCTATCACCGAAACAAGTTTCTCGTAGAGGTCGTCGAGGTTCTTCACTTCAGACGCGCCTTCAACTGCCACCGGTACTGAGGCAATTCTAGCTCCTGGCACTTCGTCTTGAATTCTTTTCCCGATCGTGGCGTCGAAATAGTTTTCAACTAAGACGAGAGAAATTTTATGGGTCTTCATCAGGCCAATGACTTCTAGAACGTGAGCAGCCGTCGGAGGTATTCCGGGCTTGGGTTCGAGGATTGCGGGATTGGCAATTTGAAAGCGCTCGAAGAAGTACGAAAAAGTTTTATGGTAGGTAATGATCTGCGTGATTTTGGACTTCTTCAGGCGTTCTAACCAGGCGGCAGATTTCTTCGTGAAGCGTACTTGGATGGATTGCCCTTTTTCTCGGTAGTAGGCGCCATGCCTGGGGTCCATTTCAGCCAGACGATCTGCAATTCCCACAGCAACGGATCCCATGGCAATCGGGTCCAAGGAATAATGAGGATTGCCTGCGGGGTGAACATCGCCATCGGCTCGAGTAATATTCCCGGTGGGAACCTCGAGTCGACGTACCAAACTGCCGGCTTCCAGATACCCTTGAGAGCCCGGATTCACTTTTGGATTGCGAGCACCTTGCAGAATGCTGGGAAGCCAGCCGACTTCCAAGTCTAAGCCCACAGAAATAACGAGGTCGGCTTTGTTGATCTTCAGCATGTAAGACGGCTTGGCCTCAATGTAATGATAGTCCTGAGTGCCCTTGGCAATCGATTCCACTTCGATGAAGTCGCCGCCGATTTCGGAGGCCAACACCCGGAGATCGGGAGTGGTGGTCACCACTTTTAATTTTGCTTGAGCCGTCGGAGTGAAGAAAAGAATAGCTGAAAGAGCGATCCAAAGATGTCGTTTCATAGAAGTCCTCTAGTAGGCGTGGGCGGGATGGGCCCCGATGCTGATGTTAAACTGCAATGCTAGGGCATGGTCGGTGGTGGCGACTTGTTCGGTGCGGCCATACTCCAATCGAAATCCTGAAAATTCGGAAGGAAAAAATCCTACCAAGAAGCTGAGGCGTTTTTTCTGATTTGCTCGCGTAGCGGCGCTAATTCCCGTCATATCGTAGCGAGTCTGAGCCCACCAGCGTTGAGCGAATTGATATTGTAACCAGCTGGCCCAGCCATCCACGGAGTCGTCCGAAGGTTTTCCCCGCATCGTCCCGCTAAGGAACTCGGACTGCCAGATCAATGCCTGATACTTACCACCTACCGCTGGTCGCCATTTAAAAATCAGATCGGATGCGACGATGTTTGTTTTTCCAGCATAGGCGTTTTTTCCCTGTGCTCCAGAAAGGTTGAACTCGAGAGTGAGGTCGTCGTTTAGATCCCAAAGATTTCTAAATTGGGCAACGCCTATCCAATCTCCTGAGTTGCCGCTATTGAAGGGAGTGGAGCTATTTGTAAAACCCTGAAGGGTGAACTCACTGAACCAGGGGAGCGGTACCAAAGCGGCAGCGGAAATACCCGCATTGTTCAATCCTTCGTCGCCCAGAAGTTCAGTGTTGACTATCGGAGCGCTAATGAATGGGAATGCGTGGGAATGTAAAAGGTTGTGACGCGTGAGAGCTGCTTTAAATTTTCCAGCTTTCACGGTGAGGGAAGGAATGGAAATCGTCTCGAAGAAAATTTCTTCAGGGGCGATTCCGTATTCTCCCGTTGTTGCATTCTTTGAAACCGCAAAAAGGGCGTTGGCGCGGAAGTAAGGATCGACGTCTGCTATGAACTGCATCTCGGCTTCTTGAAGAGCAAAGCCCGAGTACATTCGCGCAACACCCAGAAAGTTAATGCTCATGTCGGGGTTCAGAGGCTTCGATGGTGCCGCTGGGGCCCCAACATTTGTTCCGGTTTGCGCAAAAACGGCGGTTGAAAAAAATAGGGAAAAAGAAGCTAAAATGAATGTGACTCGGTGTGAATGCATGGAGTGTCCCCTTGAAAGACGCGATCCTAATTGACAAATGTTATGAAGTCAGTAGGAATTTCCCTACTATGGCAAAACGGGTTTCTCTCAAATCGGTTCTGAACACAACAGTTCTAGTTTCTGCGCTTGGTTATTTTGTCGACATCTACGATCTCCTTCTTTTCGGAATCGTAAGAGTTCCGAGCCTTAAGGCACTCGGCGTACCTGACGCGCAGCTGCTCTCTGTCGGATTGAAGCTCATTAATTTTCAGATGGCCGGGATGTTGGTGGGCGGAATTCTTTGGGGAGTTCTGGGTGACAAGAAGGGTCGAATCTCCGTTCTTTTCGGATCGATTCTTCTCTATTCACTCGCAAATCTTGCCAACGCCTATGTGACGTCGGTGGAAATGTACGCTGTGCTTCGCTTTTTAGCGGGAGTGGGACTGGCGGGAGAATTGGGCGCCGCCATTACCTTGGTGAGCGAAGTGTTGCCGAAGGAATCGCGGGGTTACGGAACCGCCATTGTTGCGGGAGTGGGAATTACTGGAGCCGTTGCAGCAGCATGGGTGGGGGAGCACTATTCTTGGCAGACCGCTTACCTCGTCGGCGGTGTTTTAGGATTGGCACTCCTCATTGCCCGTCTTTCCATTTTTGAATCGGGGATGTTCGAGTCTATCAAGAAGAAGTCGGTGAAGCGCGGGCAGTTCTTTCAGCTCTTTACCAGCCGAGATCGATTCTTCCGCTACCTTTGGAGCATTCTGATCGGAGTGCCGGTTTGGTTCATGATTGGAATTCTGGTGACTTTTTCGCCCGAGCTGACCCGAGAGATGAATGTGGATGGCGTAGTGTTGGCTGGAAAGGCCATCATGTACTGTTATGCGGGACTGTCCTTAGGAGATTTCGCGAGTGGAATTGCGAGCCAATACTTTAGGACTCGACGTAAGGTCGTTATGCTTTTCCTGTTGATGTCGGTGCTGGTCACTCTCGTCTATGTTTTTACCAAGGGATGGAGTGTGGGAGGTTTCTACTTCCTCTGTGCGCTGATTGGGTTTGCTTCAGGATACTGGTGCGTGTTTGTGACGATGGCTGCAGAAAACTTTGGCACCAATCTTCGCGCAACGGTGACCACGACGGTGCCGAACTTTGTTCGAGGGTCCCTCGTCCTCGTCACATTGCTCTTTCAATGGATTCATCGCGAAATTGGCGCAAGTCTACTCATGAGCGCACTGGGCGTTGGTGTGATTTGTTTCTCACTCGCGTTCTGGTCCATTCTTTCCCTTAAGGAGACGCATGGGAAAGACTTGGATTACTTGGAATCGTAATTCCTTCTTCTTCTAAGAGTGATCGACGTTTTTCAAAGCGGCTCAAGATTAAGTACACACAAGGCACGAGATAGAGCGTGAAAAGTGTGGAGATGAACACGCCGCCGATGACTGTGACTGCCATAGGAATTCGGCTTTCGGATCCCGGGCCAATCGAGAGAGCTGCGGGAATGGCGCCTGCAATTGTTGCAAATGAAGTCATTAAAATCGGACGCAAGCGAATCGGGCAGGCATGAACCAGTGCCTTGGCGATCGATTTTTCTCCTGCCTCGCGAGTTTGATTGGTGAAGTCTACCAAGAGAATGGAATTCTTCTTCGCAATCCCCATCAAGAGAATTAAGCCAATCATACTGTAAATGTTCAGCGACTGGCCTGTCACTAAGAGCGAGAAGAACGCCCCGGAGATACTGAAGGGGAGTGCGACCAAAACAGTGACGGGATCAATGAAGCTGTTGAACTGAGTGGCCAAAACCATGTAGGCCACAAAAATTCCGAAGAGAAGAGCGAAGACGAGGCTTCGGAACGATTCTTTAAATGTCTCTGCACTCCCGCTGAATACGACGTGGTAACTTTCAGGCAATACTCTGTTGGAAATTTCTTGAACAAGATCGAGCGCCTTTTTTTGCGATTCCCCCTGCTTCACGTTTGCGAACACTGTAATCGAACGCTCTCGGTTTAAACGCGCCACAGACTGAACGGCGGGCTTCTTTTCGACGCGGACGAGGTCAGAAAGTCTCACCAATTCGCCGCGGTTGTTCCGAACAAAGAGACCGTGAACGATGTCGACGATTTCTCGATCCGAGGGTTCGAGCTTGATGCGTACATCATAACGATGGCCTCCTTTTGGATACTGGCCCACCTTCATTCCGCCCAGCATGGCGTTGATGGTCGTGCCAATGGAGCTCAGGGGAACACCGCGTGCCGCAGCCTTTGCGCGATCAGGAAAAATTTGAACTTCGGGCATGCCGACTTGATAGTCGGTGTCGAGATCGGTGACCGTGCCGGACTTCTTGAGTTCGTCCATGATTTTAAAAGTGTGTTCTGCCAATTTGTCCCACTCAGGACCCTGCACGGTGAACTCCACCGGGAAGCCGCGTGAAGTCGTCATTCCGCGCATCGAGAGATCCTGAATCACGACTTTCATGTCGGGAAGCTTACTAAGTGTGGATCGTGCCACGGCCATCAAATCTTGTTGGGTCATTTCGCGCTTCAAGGTGGGGTCGACTCCGCGATGACCTTTTTCTTTCATGGTGACTAGAACGCGACCGGTATTGAGGTCGCCGCCTAAGGTGGACGTGCCTACAATTCCAACGTAGCGTTGTACTTCTGGGCGAGTTTTTACAAATTCTTCGACCAGTTGAATTTTAGAATCGGTGAAGGAAATCGAAGATCCCACAGGGGTTTGAATCACGATCAAGAAACGGCCTTGATCTTCTGTAGGCAAGAATTCTTGTCGTAAAAATTTAGTGAGTTTGAAGCTGCCAACGGTGAGAAGGACTGCAACTCCGACAACTTTCCAATGATTTTTGAGAACCCATCCCAAGCTGCTCTGGTAGTTTCGCGTAATCCAATGCATTCCCGCTTCAAAGGCTTTTCCAAATTTAGTGGTGCGTTCTTCAGAATGATTTCCTTTGAAACTGGCTGCGCGCATGGGGCTTAGGGTCAATGCCTCTAAGAGCGAGATCATCACGGCTACGGTCATGGTTACGCCGAATTGGAAGAAGAATTTTCCGATAATTCCCTTCATGAAGGCGACGGGTAGGAAAATCGCGATGACGGAAATACTGGCTGCCATTGCGGCAAAGGTAATTTCGCGAGCGCCGTCGAGGGCTGCGCGAACGCGGCCTTTGCCCATTTCGCGGTGGCGCGAAATATTTTCGAGCACCATGATGGCGTCATCGACCACGATCCCGATGGCCAAGCTGAGTGCGAGCAAGGTGAATGTGTTCAGAGTGAATCCGCAGGCATTCAGTATAATGAAGGCCCCCACTATCGAAGTGGGAATGGCCAGTAAGACGTTGAGGGTGGTGGACCAAGATCCTAAGAACATCCAGCACACGATCCCCGTGAGTAGCGCGGAGAGGAGGAGGGTGAAGTTGAGATCGCCGACCGCTTCTTCTACGAACTTCGTGGTGTCGAAGTTCAATCCGAGCGACATTCCTTTCGGGAGCGTTTTTTCAACTTCGGCCATGCGCTTTTTTACGTTGTGGGCGACTTCGACCGCGTTGGATCCGCGCTGTTTTACAATCCCCAAACTCACGGCCGGGCGACCCATGGCACGCGCAATAGTGATGACATCTTCCGTGCCCTCTTCAGCACGAACCACTTTTCCGAGTGGAATGGGATTGTAGTTGGGAGCCTTGCCACGAAGATTCATGCGTAAATCTTCGAATTGCTCCGGAGTGGCGGCTTCGCCGTAAAAGCGCAGGTTAAATTCTTTCGGGCCCTTTTCTACCTGTCCGACGGGAGGGTCCACCTGTTCATTTTTTAAATTCGCAATGATGTCGTCAGCGACGAGATCGTAGCGGTTTAGTTCTTGATCCTTCACCCAAAGGCGCATATTGGGCTCGAGGTAGCCCCCGAATTGAATGTCGCCAACTCCCGGAACAGTGGCGAATTTATTCTTGATGATGTCACGGATGTACATCATTAATTCCTGCTTCTTGTAGCCAATGCCTTCGAGAGCAAAGAAGAGGATGGGCATGTCGTCAGGATTGGTTTTGGTAATCGAAGGCGGATCGATTTCAGGTGGCAATGATTTCTGCGCCTGCGAAATTCGGGATTGAACGTCTTGCAGAGCTAAATCGATGTTTCGGCTCAGGTCGAATTCAATTTTGACAGTGGCATAGCTGTTTTTAGAAACGGAGGTGACTGTTTTCACCCCTTCGATGCTCATCACCTTATCTTCTAAGATGTCGACAACGTGTTGTTCCATGACCTCGGGAGGAGCACCATCCCACTTAATGGAAACGGTGATGAGCGGGAAGTCGACGTCGGGGAGCTGGCTGACTCCCAAGCGCGTGAATGCCATTGCGCCGAAGCCAATCAGCCCTACCATTAACATCCAAGCAAAGACGGGACGACGAATCGAGAGATCGGAGAGTGCCATGGTGAAGATTCCTTATGAGGTGATTCCTAACATTTAGGAGGGAACGCGTTCAGCGTCAATCGAGGAATGATTCGGTGCTTCGATGCGAAGCGTCTAAGAATTTGACCTGAAAGAAAGAAAAGATCCAGTTATGATAGGGAATATGAACAAAACTCCATCGGATCGTAGACGGTTTTTGGGCCAACTTATCAGCTTTGCTGCGTTGCTTTCCACCCCTCAGCTTTTCCTCGCCGCATTTGCAAATGCGGCGGGTGCCAACAAGGAAAAGAAATCGGCAGCTCCTGGTAAAGGAAAAGTGATTCCACTTCCCGCTGGAAAAGTAGCAGTGCCGGAGACAGATCCGGTAGCCAATGCCTTGGGTTACCACGCCGACGCTTCGAAAACAGATTTTGCGAAGTACCCTCAGCGCAAACTGCCCGCAAACAAAAATCAGTTCTGCGACGGCTGCGCGCTCTACGTGAAAGCCAATGAAGGTTGGGGACAATGCACGATGATCCAAGCAGGACTTGTAGCTGCTAAGGGGTGGTGCGGGTCTTGGCAGAAGAAAAGCTGAACTAACCAGGCAGCGGGCATCAGGCATCTGAAACCGAAACGGGCATCCGTGCCTGTTCCAGTTTCTGTTTCTATTGTCGGACTAGTTTGTAGATGTGCGCTGCTAGGGTGTCTGCCGGTTGGTTCAGGTGCCTGAGTCCTTCCTCCATATCGATGATGCTTTGGGTTTCTCTGAGGGAACCGAAGGCGATGGTGTAGAAACGCACTCGATCTTTCCGGGTACTTCGGCCCGATCCTTCTGCCAAGTTCAGAACCACACTGGAGGCTGCTCGGAGCAGCTGATCTTTGAGATAGCCCGGCAATTGAACGGATTTGCAGTCTTTGTAGAGCTGAACCGCTAGTTGATAAGAACGAAAATTGCTGAACATTGGAATTCTCCTTTTTTGGTTTTGAAAATTTGAAGCCTACGCCCTGCGAGGGCTTCAAATTTTCAAAAAACAAAAAAGGAGAATTCAAATGCTACAAAACTTCAGATCTTATCAACTAGCGGTTCAGCTCTACAAAGACTGCAAACCAATCAAAGCTCAATCCCACATCAAAGATCAACTCTCGCGTGCGACCTTAAGTGTGGTTCTGAACTTGGCAGAAGGCTCAGCAAAGCCCACTCCAAAGGAGCGAAAGCGTTACTACTCCATCGCCCTAGCCTCCCTAAGAGAAACCCAGGCGATCCTCACCATCTTAGAGCAACAAAAGGAATTCACAGTGTCCAATGATTTGGGCGCCATGCTCTACAAACTGGTCCACAGCAAGTAGACCAGATCCAGTTCCTGAAACTGTTTACCGGGACCGTTACCTGTAGCCAGTAGCCAGTAGCCAGTAGCCAGTATTAGGCAGCTTTGTGAAAAGTAAACTTCTGCGCCGGCACCCCACCCCAGGTCTCACCCGCGGGAACGACGGTCTTCGGTAGAACTACGGAGTTCGGAAGAATCTTTGCTCCATCACCAATCGTCACTCCGCCCAACACCGTCGCGCGAAGACCGATCGTGCATCCATCTCCAATTTTCACCGGAGCGAGTACCAAGAATCCCCCTTGGCCATAATGCCCCGTGATCGTTGCCGATCCCCCAATCGTGACATTTTTTCCAAGGGTGATCAGACAGGGATCTGAAATATACGTCGAATTAATCTGGGTTCCTTTTCCAATCTTCATTCCCATCATTTTGTAGAAGAGAACGTTGAATGGAGTCGGAGTGACAAATTCTAGAAAAGTAAAACGAACCAAATAGGTGATGCCGTTGTGAATATACCACTTCACAGCCTCAGCCGAAAAATACGGCCCTCTCCAGGGTTTTAAGGAAGTTCTCATGATGAGATTAATCAGCGGCATCAAAAAAAGCATCGTGAAGCCGTACATGAAATACCCAAGAGCCAAGGAGGTTCCGGTCGCAAAATATTGAACTAAGGTCGGCGTGCCTTCGACGCTTGTTTGAATCCAGTGAAAGGCAGCGATTCCCGGAAGAAATGCGACGCCGATGCAGACTGAACCCAAGGCGTACAAAGGGAGTGTTGAAATCAGGTGCATCGCGACTTTGAAACGGCGAAGAGCGGTTTCAAAGATTCCCTTGAATCCTTTGTGAGACGAGTGGATGCTTTCCACATTCGTTTTATTCGGTTCCTGCATATACAGACCTCTTGCCTTCTTTTCGGCAATGACATCCGTTTAATTAAATATTGGTAATTTAACGCAATGCGCCACTTGGGATTGCGAGGAATACGAGGATTATGAGGATTACGCAGTTTTTTTGGTCTGGACCTTGCCAGTGATCTCCTGGAAGAGACAGACCCGATTCCTACCCAAGGATTTTGCAGCATAAAGAGCTTCGTCAGCTGCTTTGAGAATGGTTTTGGAGTCTGCTCCATCCCCGGGGTAAGTAGAAACACCGATACTGGCGCTGACTTTTCCAAGCGGCTGAAATTCACCAAACTCGAATGGATTTTTTTCAATCGCGTCTCGGATTCTTTCCGCGGCTCGAACGGCACCTGGAGATTCTGTCCCGGGACAAATCACTGCGAACTCTTCCCCGCCGTAGCGAGAGACGACGTCGACTTCACGAGCCGTTTTTTTCAGAATCTGTCCAAATTCTTTGAGAAGTTTGTCGCCCGCGGGATGTCCGTTGCGATCGTTATATTTCTTGAAGTGATCGATGTCGATGAAGATGATCGAATAAGGAGTAGGAATGCGTTGAGCTCTCTGATGTTCTCGCTCTAAACAGGCTGAAAAATGCCTGAAATTGAAGAGTCCCGTCATCTCGTCCATGATGGTGAGCTGTTCGAGTTTGGCGTTGACGGTTTGAAGCTCGTCCAACATTTTCTGCATTTTTGCTTCCGCTTCTTTACGGAAGGTGATGTCTCTCACAATGAGCTGCAATACTTCTTTGCCGCTAGAGAGAGTGAGTGGGCAGGCGAGTACTTCCATCGTGTGAAGATTTCCATCCAAGGTTTTCCAAACGGTTTCAAACATTCGGGGATGGTAGCGACGACGAGAAACTCGGAAGGATTTTTGAATCTCGGCCGCTTTAGGAAAGGTAATCCACTGAACAATCGACTTCCCTAGAATCTGTTCATGCGAGTCCGCGAGCAATCGCTCCCCGGCGGGATTTGCTTCCAGGACTTCGAAAGTCTCCGAATCAATCAGATACACGTTGTCGAGCAATCTCTCGAAGAGATCTGAGTATGGAGCGAGTTTTGAATACCGAACTTTAGTGACACTCACGCTAGAGGACTTATCGGAAGAAATATCAGCGATCTGGAGTCGGAGTAGTTGTCAAACTTATGACGTTTTTTTACTCGAAAAATGGGCCAGAGCCTTCTTTGTCAGAAGCGGGAGAAGGGCTATTAGGGCGAAAGATCCTAGGAGTTGGGGTGTCACTATATCTAAGGGCGATTGAATGTTCTGGAGCTGGATTCCGGCGTTTACGGTGACGGCTATCCCCGGGAGCATGCCGGCCCAGGTAATGGCGCTGAAATCGCGCGTCGAAATGGAGGTGAGGCCCATCAGAATATTTGTCATAAAAAAGGGAATGATGGGCACTAGGCGAAGACTAAAGAGGTAGTAGCGCCCTTCTTTTTTGAAGCCTGCGTTAATTTTCTTCAACTGAGGTTGAAACTTCTTCTGCACCCCTTCTCGAAGAAAGTATCGCGAACTCAGAAATGCGAGTGTGGCTCCAAGAGTGGCTCCGAAACTCAGCACGATAAATCCGCCCCAGAATCCGAAAAGAGCGCCTCCGGCGAGCCCGACGATGGCCAGGCCTGGAACCGAAAGCGCAGTGATCATCGTAAAGATCGCTGTAAAGTAGGCGTAGGTTTGAATGGGATTAGCTCGATAAAAGCTTCTCAGGGTGTCGATGTGAGATTTTAAATTTCCGAGCGTGAGCGGGTAGTCCGATCCCAACCTAAAAGCAACGAAACAAAGTACCAGAAATCCGAGGAATGCGAACGCGCGGGGAGAAAACGGTTTCATTCTGATACGAGCGTAGCACTAAACCATGCGGGTCGAGCGCAATTTTTCTGGAATCGGAACTTTGCAGACCTTGATGAGGGCTTCCAAGAAGTGGGCGTCGAATTTTTCAGTGTCTAGGGAGAACATTCGTTCGATGGCTTCTTTAGGCGACATGCCGGGACTATCTGGATTAGAAATGACGAGCTCACAAAACTCGTCAACCACAGCAATGAGCTTGGCCATAGGATGAATCATACTGCGACGAATACTGTTCGGGTATCCTTTGCCGGTGCAGCTTTCATGATGCTCTTTGATGATTTGACTGACGTCAGATGCAATGTTGGGAAGTTGTTTGACGATATCAATTCCTCGGAGCGGATGCTGCTCATACTTATTGAGTTCATCCAAACTCCAGTTGCGCCGAGGTTTGCTGAGAAGGTCGACATCAATCTCGCGATGACCTACATCGTGGAGAAGTCCTCCTAACGCCACCTTGAATTTATTGGTGGGGAGATGCCATCCGACATTCTGCGCGATGAGTACTCCGTAGACACTGACGCCCAAGCTATGGGCGTAGAGATAGTCCGTGTGAGAATTGAGCGATTTTAAAATATCGTAAAGATCGGCATCGTCAGCAATCAGACTTATCATCGTTTCAACAAACTCGGATGCACTGTCAAAATTGTTTGGATCAATGCCTTCGCGACGAATTTGTTCTTGGACTAGTTCGTGGGTTCGCGTGACGAGCTCCCTCTTTTCTTCCTCCGTTATCGTCGGCCCATCTTTGGTCATTTTTAATACATTGATTTGGAAGCCAACGTAGCGTCGAAAATCATCGAGATGGAGATAGAGGTGTTTTACGCCTTTTGTTTTATAAAGCTGAATGCGTTCAGTTGAAAGGTCCTCTCCGCGGTGTGCGATTTTCACGAATTTTTCCGCGGAGAGGCGGAGGTAAATGCTGTAGTTGATTTGGCGGCCGGAAACAAAATCGTGAATGGCCACTCGGCAATAGTCGGATTCCTTAGTCTCTTTTTCAGCGGCCTTTCCTTGGCAACGAGCAACAGCAAGCAAGATATCTTCGGATGAGAATGGCTTGGGAACAAATTCATCGGCCCCTGCGGAATGCGCTTCATGAGTTTCGAGTAATTCGTGAAAAGCCGTGATCAAAATCACAGGAGTTTTTTTATTCCCCTTTTTGATGAGGCGAGTGAGTTCAATGCCGTTCATCTCGGGCATCTGGATATCGGAGATGACAAGATCAAAAGATGTGGTTTTTAGAATCTGTTGAGCAATGCGACCATTCTGGGCGGTGGTTACCTCCCAGTTCTGGCTTCGCATAATTTCGGCTACCAAGGATGAGAGTTCGTCGTCATCGTCGACGACTAAAACGCGCTTGTGCTCGGGTGAGGTATCCATATGATCTGTCATTATTTTATCTAAAGAACGGAATATTCCAATAGTCATTGAGGCGGGAGGAGATTTTGGCCCGCCATTTTTTTGCCGGAAATATTCTGGAAACTATTTCATCCAAAGGGTGGGTGCGAGGTTCTCTAGCCTGTTTTTTTTTGTTCAGAAGGTCCAAGCCACTTATCTAATATTTTAACCAGTTCAGAGTACTGCACAGGCTTAGAAATGTAGTCGCTCATTCCGGCAGCGAGGCATTGCTCCCGGTCTCCTTGAAGCGCATTCGCCGTGAGCGCCACAATCGGGAGGTCTTTGAATTCTTCAATTCGTCGGATCTGCCGTGTTGCCTCGTACCCATCTAGTTCAGGCATTTGACAGTCCATCAAAACGAGATCGTAATTGAAATCCTTAACGGCCTGAACTGCTTCAATTCCGTTGGTGGCTATATCGGTGTGATAGCCGGCTTTTTCTAAAAGTTTTGCTGCCAGAAGTTGGTTCACTGTATTGTCTTCTGCAAGAAGAATCCGCTTTTTGTTTCGGACACTTCTTTTCGGAATGATTTCTTCAGTGAATGGGACAGCATCGTCAGCGGCTACTTGAACCTGAATTGTAAAATAGAAGGCAGAACCCTTGTTGGGTTCGCTTTCAACCCAGATTTGACCGTTCATCATTTCACAAAGGCGTTTACAGATAGCGAGTTCCAAACCCGTTCCGCCGTATTTGCGGGTGACAGAGCCATCGACCTGAGAAAAATATTGAAAGAGCTTTGGGAGATTTTCGGATGGAATTCCGATTCCAGTATCCACCACTGCGAACCGAAGTTCGTGGAGGTTGATGGTTTTTTGTGAAGAAGTCACCGTAATGTCCACAGATCCCTTTTCAGTGAACTTCACCGCATTGCTGATGAGATTGACCAGGATCTGGCGAACCCGATTCGCGTCTCCGATGAACATTTTTGGAGAGCTCGGATCCACATAGTAAGTCAGTGACAACCCCTTTTTCTGGGCAAGGCTTTCAAAAAATTGAATTGAAGAACTCACGCAATGAACCAATTCAAAGTTGTGATTCTCGAGTGCGATTTTTCCAGATTCGAGCTTTGAGAAATCTAAAATGTCATTGATGATGACGAGTAAGTTTTCACCGCAGCTTCGGATGGTTTCTACAAAACCTTTTGCTTCCGCCTTTAAATCTTGATCGAGAAGAAGACCTGTCATTCCCAGAACACCGTTGAGAGGGGTTCGGATTTCATGGCTCATCATGGCTAGAAATTCTGATTTTGTTCTAGCACCCATCTCCGCTTTCTCCCAAGCCAGCTCCAGTTCCTCCTTCTGTTGAGAGATGATGACTGTCTTCTCCAAGCTCGCCATAGAACTTTCAGCGAGATTCTTTGAAAGCAGAATGAGGTAAATCGTGTAGATGCTACTCAGGACGGCGTAAGCTGTTGAGCTTTCTCCTCCTTGAACGACGAATCCTACAATCACCGGAACGAGTAAGAGTAAGAGTTGCGTGATCAGTGTTCTAGGAACTAGTGCCAGACTCATCACGCATCCACTGGCAATTCCGGCGGTAGGAAGTAAGACAATTAAAGTGGTAGGAGTGACTCCGTAGCGTAAAATGTTCAAGAAGCAGAAATACCCCCAGAGAGCTCCGCTCAGAAGCACAGTGCTGGAGTAGAATCTCTTGAAAGTGAGGATGCTAATTCTCTGGTTGGAAAACTTAGAGGACAGAATGTAGCGGGCAACTCCGGCAAGAAAGAACCCAATCCCAAAAAGAAGGCACTGAATTGGAAATTCTCTAAAAATCGGAGTGAGAAAGCCAAGAGCACAAAAGAGTACTAAGTAGATGAACGATGCAAATCGGGATTCTGAAGCAATTTTTAGGTAGATCTCTCGGTCCTTTTTCATCTACCCGACCTTCTTTATTTTTATTAGCCATCGGTCCAGCATGGCGGTGAGTTTGTCGACCTTGATGGGTTTAGAGAGGTATCCGTCCATGCCTGCAGCTAAGCAGCGGTCTTCGTCTTCTTTCATCGCATTGGCGGTGAGAGCAATGATGGGAATATGGATTCCGGTTTCTTTTTCTCGCTTACGAATCTCTTGGGTCGCCTGAAATCCATCCATCTCAGGCATTTGACAGTCCATGAGGATGAGGTCGTAATGGGCACTGGCTACGGCTTCGAGAACTTCCTTTCCGTTTGCAACGGCAAGAGCCGGATACTTCAGTTTTTTTAATATGGTCAGAATCAGAAGCTGATTGACGCCGTTGTCCTCGGCTATCAAAATCCGGAATGGTTTGTCGCCGACCATCTGTGCTTGAGAAGTTGTTGGCACCACGGACTCTTTTTTTGGAATTTGGGAGGCCGGTGCGACCGAATTCACAATGCTATTGTAAAGTTCTGATTGCTTAATGGGCTTCGTAATGTACCCCTTGAAGCCCGCTTGAATTGCGGAGTCGAATTGATTTGAGCGATCAAATGCCGTCATCAGAATAACGGGCGTATTTGCGATATCGTCGGTCTGTTGAACCTTTTCTAGTAAAAGAAAGCCGTCCATTCCCGGCATGCGCTTATCGACAATGGCTAGATCAAATGGCTTTCCTTGAACCTTTTCGCGTTTGAGGATCATTAAGCCGTCTTGGCCGTTGTCCGTTACAGTGGGTTCGAGACCCCAGCTTTCTAAGTATTTACAGACGATTTCGCGGGAAGGAGTATCGTCATCCACGACAAGGGCCCGCAGACCCTTGAGTTCAATGAATCGATCCAGATGAATGAGTTCTGCCGTTTTTTGTTTTTTGAGTCGGACAGTAAACCAAAAGTTGGAACCTTTTCCTAATTCGCTGTCGACGCCGATGCTCCCATCCATAAGCTCGACGAGTCTTTTACAAATCGAAAGACCCAGGCCGGTTCCGCCGAATCTTCGTGCGGTTGAACTGTCTGCTTGAGTAAAGGGTGCGAAGAGATCTTTTCTTAGTAATTCTGAAATTCCAATTCCTGTGTCTTTCACGCTAAATTCAATTACCACGCTGTCTGCGCTTTCCTGTTTTAGCGAGGCACTCACCACCACGGATCCTTGGTTCGTAAATTTTACTGCGTTTCCAGTCAAGTTCAGCAAAACTTGTCCGATTCTGCCCGGGTCTCCTTGAATATTCTCCGGAATTGCTGGATCGATATAGGCCATCAGAGAAATATTTTTTTCTCTCGCGCGCGCGGTGAGAAGTTCGATCTGTCCCTCGATGACGCTGACGAGACGGAAATTAATTAATTCAAGGTTGAGTTTTCCTGCTTCAATTTTTGAGAAATCCAGAATGTCATTGATGATGTTGAGAAGACCGGTTCCGGAGTCCTGAATGATTTTGGCCCAGCGTTTTTGCTGCTCATCTAGTGGGGTTTCGATGAGGAGATCCGTCATGCCTATGATGCCATTGAGTGGCGTACGTATTTCATGGCTCATGTTGGCCAAAAACGCGCTTTTGGCCTTGGATGTTTCAAGAGCGGATTCTTTAGCCTGCTCTATAGCCGCAATCGCCTGTTTTTTTGCAGCGATGTCGGAAACTACGCCGAGGTAACCGCTGATTTCTCCGTTGGAGTCCCGAATGGCGGAGACGATTAGTGAAACCGCCATCTTGGTTCCATCTTTTTTGACATAGGTGACTTCTTGTTCTTCAACGACGCCCAGTTTTGCTTTTTCAACTAAGGTGTCAAAGCCAGGCTTGATGGGTGTTCCTAATTCTTCAGTAAGGGCCTTGTTTTTGGCTTCCACTTCAGCTGGATCTCTAAAGGCTAGAGGTGTGAGTTTTCCAATGACCTCGGAGGCTTTGTACCCGAGATATTTTTCTGCGGCGGGGTTGAAAGTGACGATCACTCCTCGAGGATCCGTTGCAATGATGAGTTGGGGGGTGCTTTCAAAGATAGCGTTTTGCCACTGTAAACTTATTTGAGCTTTGGCTTCTTGTTCTCTGAAGATCAGGAAGTAGCGGACCAGTGCACCTGCTAAGATTGCGAAGAGAATTCCACCTAGTAGAACCAACCAGGTCAAGGCGGTTTCTTCGGGAGAGGTGGGAACCGCAGTGGTAGGACTCACTTCGATGGTCCATTCCAGCGTGCGGTATTTCAAAACTTTCGTAGCTGCCCAAGTTTGTGGAGTAGGTGCCTTGTTGTCCGAATTGAAAATGACTTGTTTATCCTCGCGAATCTGAACCAGGTACCCCTCCGCGTGGACGAGTTTGCCGAGCAGTTCATGGTGGCGAAATCCAGCAGAAATAATTCCCTGAAATTTTCCTTTGACGTAGACAGGGAGGTAAAGTCCGAATCCAATGCCGCCCACTAAGAGGTCCACGGATCGTGTGAACGCAGGCTTGTGAGTCAGTTTAGCTAAGTCGAGTGCGTGAATCCGTTCTTCGCTGCGACGAGCACTTGTCCCAGCAATATGTTGATTGAGATTTTCAGGATAGATCCAGCGAATAATAAAATCTTGGTCGATCCAAGAAAATGCCAAGAAGCCCGGCATATCGCGATAGTAATTGGAAATGTCAGCGACCCATTCATTCTTGGGTGTTCCGCCGCGATATTCCCAGCGGCTCACCATGCGTTGCAATCCAGTGACGCGTTCTTCGAGTCCGCGTTCCACTTGCTGAGCGATGTTTTCGGTTTGGTCGGCTGATGCAAGCTGGTTTCGACGAGCTTCGGTTTGAACGAAGCCGTGCCAAATATTCAGAGTCGCTAAAAAGAGGAACCCGAAAACTGCGAGCGGGTAGACGACTGCTTTTGGGGTGAGGTCCCGAATTTTTTTCACGTGGTTTCCCTACAGAGCTTTTCGGAATCTAAGTTCCCGAATTTGATTCAAAAAACTATGAAGAATGGTGCTAAGTTTTTTTCGTGAATATGCCGATTCATTCCAAAAGTAATAGGACTCTCTATGGAGAGGGATTGGCCAAAATGGGTAAACCGATCAATATCGATATCATTAACGAGATTCGGGAGCTGCAATCGGATTCGGACCCGGGATTTTTTGTCAACTTGTTGAATATGTTCATCCAGAGCATTCCGGAGCGTCTTGCAAAGATTGAGAAAGCCTTTCAAGCGGGAAACGCCGATTTACTCCGTGCAGAGAGTCATGGATTGAAATCCAGTTCAGCAAATTTAGGAGCCACTCAGATGGCAGATTTCTGTGCCCGCATTGAACAGATTGGAAGAGGTGGGAGCGTCACCGGTGCTGCGGATCTGATCAAAGGACTTAAGGCTGAGATCACAGTCGTGGTGAGCGAACTCGAGAGTCTTCCCGAAATGAAAAATCGCGGGAGCAAGTCCGCATGAATCGTCCCGCACTTGCGCTCGACTTCGCCGCGAAGGCTTCTTGAGCGAACAAACTGCAAAGTAAGGTTTTTTTGGAGCGACGTCTGAGGGGGTTCCTCGCTAGATTTGCCCTCCTGGCAAATCTGCCGTGCATTGAGAGAATTTTTTTGGAGCGACGTCTGAGGGGGTTCCTCGCTAGATTTGCCCTCCTGGCAAATCTGCCGTGCATTTAGCACGGCCGCTGCGGTACCCATTTTTTTCCGTCCCGGAAAAAAATTGGTGGAGGTACACGGACTCGAACCGAGGACCTCTTCCATGCCATGGAAGCGCTCTACCAACTGAGCTATACCCCCAACTTTTGCAACGGGATGTGGGGTAGTCGTATACGAAATTCTGAGGATTTTCTAGCGATTTTGAACCACGCGACTGGTAACGCGTTCGATTCGACGAGTGACGATTTGAAAGATGTTGTCGGTCGAACCGGCATGCCAAATATCGGTATTTCCAGCTGGATTTCCGAAATTGGTCATCGAAGCGCCTGCGGGGGATCGATCGCCGCCTTCGCCACCTAAGAGGGAAGCAAGGGCTCCGGCAAAACCCGGCTCTTTTCCGCCTCCGCTCGGGCCTGCTCCACCGCCGCCTCCGCCCATCATCGTGGCGCCTGGGACTGCGCCTAAGAAGACGGTCGCCGAATCTTGCGAGGTCTGAGCGAGTCGAGTGAGGGAATCTCCAGCGGGAGTGTTGGCTGCATTGCCAAGGGCGCTTTTCATCAGGCCGCCCGCACCGCCGCTAGAAAGAGTGTTCATGATGGCGTCGGGGTTCAGCTTGCTTGCTTCCGAACCCAACGCTCTGTCGAGACCTGTTTTGCTGAGAAGATTTCCATCCACTGCTTGAAGGGCGACCGGAGGAACGCCAGCAATACCTTGCGGAAGTTTTCCAATGCTGCCGCCCGTGCCGAGGCCGCCCTGATTGGCGCCTGATCCGATGCCACCTTGGCTAGCAGAGACGGCCATTCCCGGAACTCCATTCCAGTTGATGGCGACGTTCTGACTTCCTTGCAGCGATTGGATCTGTCCGCACGCTTGGTCTTTGGTTTTCTTGATGCCCAGGATGCTGTGACCGCGAAGGCCGGTCAGCACGCCGAATGCGGCGGCTGCATAGCACGAGGCTTTGGTTTTTGTTTCTTGAGCTTGAGTGGGCTTTGCAGCGTTTTGTGCTGGAGTATTACCTGTGACCGGATCCACTTGTTGTCCCATGTGCACGCCTTGGGTGCCTTGGTTGTAAGCCTGTTGAGATTGAGAAAGCGGTTGGCTGTAGTTGCCAGCGGTACTCACTGGAGCAGTGGGTTTTGGCGCATAGGCCGCATTGATCTGACTTTGAATTCCGCCCGCATCTGCCACGTTGGGATTCACTGCCGCGGTACCGGTTCCGCCGCTACCTTGAAATATTCCCATGTTCTGAACACCGCCGCCATTTTGAGTCCATAGGGCGTTAGCAGAATAAGCGCCTGCACCTGCAGCCACGCCGTTGATCAAAGTTCCAACCGTGCTGTTCTTCATCGCAAGTGTTGCAATCAATTCCGTACCACCAGCAGCGATGCCGGCGTACTGGCAAACCGATTCCGTCGTTCCACCGGAGGCGACACTGCTGAAGCAAGCCATCGCGCAGGAACCTGCAGCCGTTAAGTCGAGTGCGAGTAAGATGTACTGCCACTTCGATCCGTCACCGGCCGACATGTACGCTAAACACTGTTCTTCAATCTGTCCGCCGCGAAGATCGCAGCGCTTCACGCCCTTGCTCACGTATTCGCAAGCATTGGCAGCACTTCCAGCGGCAGCGACGTCCGAGTTCGTTACGCGATAAGGACAGCCTGGCGCTGCAACGAGATCGTTCGGCCCCTTTCCATCGAAGGCCGAGCCAGCGGAGCTGCCATTTTTGTGAAAGCTACACCAATTGTCGTCGGCGGAATCCCATCCGGCCCCACCTTGGCCCGGAATGCCTTTGATTGAACCTTTACCGCCACCGCGAGTGACGATGTCCCACGATCCATCAGAACTGGAGACGAGATCATTACAGATATTGTCACAGCCGTCTGCAAACGCAGGTGACGAGAGGGGAAGGGTGACGAGAAGAATCAGTGCGAATTGAGATTTCATTTTTTTGCACTTCCCCCCGAGATCGGTTTGTTCGGTAACCCCATCAGCGCGCGATTGAGGGGCGATGCCCACTCGAGTTTGTCGACGCGATCGCGGCTCTCTTTCAGCCGCACCGTAATGATATCAAAGATGCTACCCGGCCATCCAGCGTGATAAATGTCGTCGCCAGCGACCGAAGAATTTTTGGCGCTCAGGCCTTTATTAAACTGAGTTTCTTGAACCGTGCCGCCTCCTAAGCCCAATGGAGAGCCATAGAGACCTGAATTTGGGGCAAATCCTAAAGTGAGTGTACCGCCTCCCGGTCCGCCACCCGCAGGGGCGCTGTAAGTATCGGCGGTGTTTGTCATGAGACCTTTTCGAGCCAGAGGGCCCGCCATTAAACTCGGCGCTTCTTGCTGCGCGAGCTGCGCGATATTGCCCATTCGTGTGGCCATTTCAGCGGCGCGAGGATCGGTAGCCTTTTTAATGAGTGAAGCAAGTCCTTCCGTTTGAAGAGCATTTGCTGCCAGCGCGTTGAGAACCTGATTCGCCGGGCCCGTCATGAGTGTAGCTGCGCCTGGTTGCGAAAAGAATCCGCCTTCCAATGTTCCCGCTGCTTGTGAGGGCAGTGATTGAATTGTCAGGGTGGATTTGTAGCCAGAGCCCGAAGCGATGGTCCCTGAACTTCCTTTCGCAGCACTGACTCCCGCGGTTCCAGAGGTGCCGGCAGCCATTCCGCCTTTTGGGGCTAGAGATAATCCGCTGATGGGTCCGGTGTTGGCGTTGTCACTAAGAGCTGCTTGGCTCTGAAGACGTTGCACTTCGCTGCAAGCTTGATCGCGAGTCTTGTCGACTTTCAATAAGTTGTAAGCACGCACTCCCGTCATTACACCGAGCATCGCAGCGGTGAAGCAAGCAGAGCCTCGTTTTCCGCCGCCACCGAGTTGATCTTGAATTTTATCAACCGGCTTCGTTTTTGAGAGCATGGCGCCAACGCTCTTCGCTCCGGATTCGACGATCTCGGGATTCACAGCGTTGACGAGAGTTGCACTAGAAGCCAATCCAGAAATCGCTTTTCCGACGGGACTTTGGTTCATCGAAATCACTCCGAGGAGTTCTGTCACTGCGGCGGCCATGCTCGTGTATTTGCAAACGCCTTCCGCCACCGGACCTTCCCACCAGGCCATGCATGAACCCGTGCAGATTCCGGTGCCGGTGATGTCGAGAGCCAGCATGATCATCTGAAGGTCTTTTCCCTGATTGGATGCGGAGTAAGCCAGGCACTGCGGCTCGACCTGGCTGTTGTGAAGCTGGCAGCGTCGGACGTAGCGATGAACCGAGTTACAGGCGGCGTTGGGATCGCCTTTGGCCTCATCTAAGTCCGCTTTGGTGACCGTGTAAGGACACCCTGGAACAGAAACCACTTCAGATTCTGGTTTTTCAAGAGTCTTCGAGGAAGTGGAAACGCCGTGAGCTCCGCACCAAGCGTCGTCCGAGGCAGTCCAAACCTGATTCATCATTTTCTTTTCGTCACCGCCGGCTTGCTTCTTATTGAGACTGAGTAAATCGCCGCAAACGCTGTCGCAATCTGTTTTTAGTGGATCGAGCTTGATCGGCGTATCCGCCGCTTGAGCCAGCGAAGCAAATAAAATCAGGAGGAGTGATTTCATGGAACACCTCCCAATTCATGTTGATGCTGAGAATAGCGCTGCGTGATTCGTTGGAAAAGACTGATGCGGCGATCTTCCACAATCGCATCGGGAGAAAGAGAAGCGACTTGTCTGAAATTTTGTTGATTCGTTCCGGGCCGGGCTTCTTCCGTGCCGTTCATTTTTCCCATCAGGCCCTGCATCAGATTCCCAAAGCCAGCCGTGGGATCTGAGTGCTTGCCACCGCCGTAGCCGCCTCCACCGCCGCCTGCGTAAGTCGTGCCTGCAACCGGGTGAGCGAGTGCGATTTCTTTTTCTGCTTTGTTGAGCGCCGAAGCAAGCTGCACGTTTTGAGAATTGGACAGCGATCCGCCCATGGCTCCAGCTAATGCGGCTTTTGCGTTGTCGTTCGGGCTGTTCAAGAAGTCACTTAAACTTTGTCCGGAAGCTTTTTGAAAATCGCTCGCGAATTTCGGACTGCTGACAAAGCTTGGAAGCCCTCCGTCCATGGCTAGCGCGCAGGCGACTTGGGCTTTGCTGTTCCCATTGGCAGCACCCGAACCGCAGGCGGATGCAATATTGCCGAGCGTGGCTTGAGCAGGAGACATGCCTGCAGATTTCACACTCATTCCCAGACCGCCTGATTTCGCAGTGTCGGCGACCTCAGGGCCACCGGTGCGATAGGCAGCAGCGGGGCTATTTCCCAATTGCTGAGCCATTTCTAAATTGCTGCTCACAGAACCTTCATCAGAAGATTGAGCCTGCTTTTTTTGCATGGTTTGAAGGGCAGAAGTCGCAGCGGTGAAGCAGGAGCCGTAATCGTCCGGGCGCTTTGTTTTTCCATCGGCGCCGACTTTTGGGGTTTCCCCTTTATTCATGGTCTTGTTGATCATGTAGCTTCCACCTGCGCCGAGAATGCCCATCATTGCGGTCTGAAGATTCTTAGTCACCACGGCGTCGACGCCCGTGCCTGCTAAGCTCGAACCGGTGCAAACCCATTGGTTCCACGGTTGGCCCATTAAAGTGGCTGCGCAGGCAGCGGTGCAAACAGTGGCCACGCCAGCCCACACTTTCCACATGATGCCGTTGGCATTGGCAGAAGATTTCGAAGACTTGGCAGCGTCGCAATATTGCTGGCGCTGCTGTTGATCCATATTCGCTTGTGAGGGGCCATCGCAAACGGAGCCGATGTCGGCTGCATAAATCACAGGTGTGGAAAAAACTCCGAGCTGTCCCAGTAGAATGGCCAATAGACCCATCCCGCTGGACTGCTTCAAAGTACGCTGCTTTTCCCCCGTCACTATCGAAGTCCCCCTAAGACTTGGATTTAGATTCCGACGCCGACCCGACCTTCTCCTTGTTTCTTTTGAAGGGTGTCGTGAACGCGCCGGAAGAGATTTACATTGGCTCCAAAAAAGGCACCGCCTTCGGAAGCGGGATTGCGTGAAGCAGTGCCGTAGCTCAAGATGCTATCCGTCGGCTTCTTCTCTTCACCGCCGAAGTTTAAGAGCTTGCCGAGCAAGCCGCTTAGGTCAGGACCTGCGCCGTTTTTGTTGGCTTGGCCACCGCCAGGAGTTCCGCCTGCAGCGTAACTGTTCGGGTTGCTTCCCATCGGAAGTTGCGCCGGAGGCCGGTCGTCCTTGGCCTGTGCTGGCGGAGTCGAAACCGATCCACCAGGCGCGCCGCCACCGCCACCACCTGGTGCACCCGTCGGTCCCTTAGCAACCGGGTTGCCAGGTGTCGGGCCTTGCGGAGTCGTGTTGGGAGGTGTGCCGTAAGCTTGTTGTGGGCCTAAGTCGCCCATGCCGGTGGTGTTCGTATCTGAACCGGGATCGATTGCTGCCGATTGTTCGGCAGTTTTACCTGAACCGGTAATGACTTGTGCGGAGCGTGCGCCCGAACCGTCGCCAACAGCATCGGAACCATAACTCGGAGCCAGGTTTGAGCCGGGCTGTTGAATGTTTTTCAATTTCTCGGAAGCTTGCTCGAGTTGTTTTGCTCCCATGTAGTTGAAGATGCCTTGAACGGTTTGTGTGGCAGCAGCAACGAAGGAATCGGTCGCACCGTTGGCTGCTTGCTCAGCGGCTTGATTTTGTTCCTGAGAACCTCGGCTGCGCATACTCGTGGTGAACTCATTGAGTTGTCCCATCTTCGCTATTTTTCCTTTTTCTCGTTTTGCGAGGAGAACCTGACGAGCATTCTCGTTGGTGGAATTGACTCCGCCTGCCATGTGTTCTGGGGAGTCGGGAACGGCAACTAATGATCCAAAGGTCATTCTAGCCCGCGCATTTTTAGCCATGACGTTATTTTCGTTGGCGTGGATAAATCCGTCTTCGCCTGCATTTGTTCCGTCGTTGTTCTTGTCGCCTTTATCCATAATGAATGATTCATTCTTCACATTCGTTTTGATAGCCTTGGCAGTTTCTTCGTGACCACTTGCTCGTTCATTTTGTTGAAATCCAAAGAAGCCGTTCACTGCGCCTGAAACAATTTGAAGCATTGAAGTCGTTTTTTGTAATTTTGCAGTGGCATCGAGACCATCACTGATGCCGTTGCTGCTCTGTGCACGGGCAGTTGCTATAGTTCCCATCACGCCAGTAGTCAGCGCACCGCCTAATTCGATAGCTTGTCGGGTGGTAGCGGCAGTTTTGACTCGTTTGCTGGTAGTGTCGCAAGAGGATTTTGTATCGAAAGCTGTTCCAGCAGTGAGGCCGTTGGAGGTATCGCAAGCGTCGCTCGAATCCGAAGATAGGAGGGCTGAACCGTTTCTATCATAAGGAGTAGCTTTTTCTGCGTCACGGAGATTCGCCTCCGATTTCATTCGATTTTCCATGTCGATTTCTTTTTGGGTGCGGCCGCTAGGATCAGGATTTCCATCTTTGTCTCGAGCCAAATCGTTTTTGCCGCCGCCGGTATTATTTCCGCCTTCCTTGCCTCCCGTCGCGGGTCCGCCACCCAAGGAGCTATTCGAAACTTGTCCTGTAATAATGTTGATGGTGTTGCCGCTTCCGGAGACATTGAGACCTCCGGGAATCGCAGGTGCACCACCGCCTGAGCTAGTGCCGACAGTAGAAGGCGAAGCTTCCGATCCCGCACCAGCGCCACCGCCAACTGCAGCGTCGCTATTCGTACCCACGACCGCTCCAGCAGGAACGTTGTTCGCAGGAGGAGCGGAACCGCGTTGGTCATAATAAGTACCACCCGCAGCGACATCCGTTCGGCCGCCATGCGGATTCACGGGACTTCCGTCCGCGTAAACAGGAATTTGATTTCCGAGAGCGTCGGATTTGTAGCAACCGCCCTCACCTCTACACGTCACGCCCGTTGCAGGTTTCGAAGCAGTGTATTTTCCGGTGCCTGTGCTGGGAGCAGTGGTAGCTGGAGGATAGGGATTTCCGCCGCCGTAGTTTTGGGGGCTCATTCCGATGCCGGCTGTCGTTGCAGCAGCAGGTGCTCCAGCGGCAGGTTTCTTTTCAAGTCCGCCCCAACCGGCTTGCGCCGATCCGGGAGCCTTTGCTTTTCCCATCGAGGTGGTGGAGCCACCGGGACAGTTATCGGCACATTGATAGTAGTATCCTTGAAAACAGAGATTATCTTTTTGCTTGGTGAGTTTACAAATCTGCTGACCCGAACATTGTCTGTTGGGCTCAAAGCGAGAGCTACAAAGTGGCTCGGCCCCGAGAGCGTTAGCTCCTGTGGAGCCCAGTAGCGGCATGGATAGAAAAATAGAAATGAATAAAACTTTCTTCGTCACAGAAAGCTCCCCCTTAATTTCTGGCGAAAATGGCCTATCTTAAAGTACTTACCCCGGAGTGGGTCAGGCGACACCTATACCCGACTCTATTACTCATTTTCACCTGTCTCTTTATCGGAGTCAATGACTCAATTATTGAGGGAAATCAGGGCTTTGTAGGTCAAATCTGGCGTAAGACGCTAAAAACTAAGCAGATTTTAGCGCCAGCAGCAGTAGGCTAGACGCTTCTCGTCAGGTGGCATTGCGGGCGATTTTCGGGCTCTTTGGTCGAGAGCGTTACATTCAGGTGTCCCATTTCCAGGGCACCCTGCTCTTCGAACGGGGATCGGATTGGTTTCTTCCGCGAGAGGCGGATCGGCCTGAGAAAGTTGCTGAACCGAATAGGCCCGTTCAATGTCTCGGCTCAATGTCTGAGTGAAGGGGGAGTTGGGCCCTCGCTTTTGAGAACATTTTAACAGCAACGCGTGAATGGTTTTCGCTTCGGTGTTGGAAAAGTCATTGCGTTGGCCGAGCGGAGCCGCTTGCTGGCGTCGCATTTGTTCGTCCGTGACGAGCGGACAGGGAGTGTAAAGTTCGGCGGGCTTCATCGGCTTGTTTTCCACCGGGACGTAGGACTTGGAATAAAACTCATCCAAGATTCCGCAGCAGGCTTGGTAACCGCCAACGCCCACGCAGTTTCCGCCGTCATCCATGGTGCGTTGTGTTTTCTCTTCGTACTTCAAACATTCGTAGGTGCTCGGGGTCACGACATCTTCTACGTCGCGAGTGAGTTGAAGCGCATTTCCTTCACCAGGAAGCGTGCTCTCATCGCCCCACTGACAAGCCATCGAGTCCCGTGGCAGGCGTTTCGAGTCAGAAATTTTGGGACTGGGGTAGCTGAGCGTCGGAATGGAAAGGTCTGCGTTACCGAGCTGGGGCGTCATGAATGTCAGTAAGCTCAGAATGAGTGGAGGTGAAAGCCTTGAAAAACGTCCCAGCGACATCGGTTTAGTATATTAAATTTGAATAATAAACTCAAACGGCCCCACTATGTTGCGATGAGTTGAAGCAGATCGCTAGCTTCCCGTGTTAGAGTAAGAAACACCGGATTTTCCGAATGTCCGATTTTCTCAAGACAGTAAGAACCGCCCTGGCTGCGGCTGTAGCTTTTGGCATAGAGATTGAACATGCGCGAGCACGGTTCTGAACATCGCCTGGCTTCTTTTTGGGGGAACAGAGGAAATAAGGGGGATGTCGGCGGTGTTCAGAACCACTCTTGCGCAGCCCACCAAAATCATTCAAAATGAACGCATAAGGAGAGTCGGCAATGGTCCCTGCTGCTCAAGATTCTGCTCCGAAAAACGGAGAAATGATGGACGGAAAACTTTGGTTCGAACGCAAGGGCCATATTGTCACGTTGGGTTTAACCATGGTGGCAATTGAAGAAATCGGCGAAGTCGAAAGTGTGAGCTTTCCCGACGATGGCGCTGACTTCGATCGTGGTGAAGTCCTCATTACAGTCGATGGCGTTCGCGGAAGTTTTGAAGTGACGGCTCCCATCGCCGGCATCGTCAACGAACTCAATACAGTGCTCACAGACGAACCTGAAATGGTCTCGGAGGATCCGCTTGAAGAAGGTTGGCTCATCAAACTCGAGATCCAAGACCCGACGGAACTCAAAGAGTTCGCCTAAGTCTCGACCCGCTTCCAGTTCTATTGACTTGAGCGACATGGCGATCGGTCATGAGCCTTCGCATTCACTGAGCGCAAAGGATGCGGAACTTTTTCGCGCGTTTCAATCCAATCTGCTCTCGCTGATTTCTCATGAATTAAAAACTCCGCTCATGGGTGTTCTGAATGCGCTCACGCTTTTGAAAGAAGATTTCCAATCCGCGGGATCCAGCCCCATCCCTCGGGACGAACTCGTGGACATGGCTAAAGACAATGCCGACAAACTCAATCGCGCGCTTTCGTCGCTCTTAGATTTAGCAGCGCTTGAGAGCGGACTCTTTCACGCGCGCCTTCGCGAGCTGGATTTTTCTCGGCTTGTTCACAATCGGGTCGATGCCAATCGTTCGTTATTGAAAACGAGAAAGCTCACCATCGAAGTACGAGAAGAGAGTGCTGAAAAAGATTTAGCTCCCGTGTTGGCCGATCCCAATCGCCTGGGGCGCGCCGTCGATCTTTGTTTCTCAGCGCTTCTCCCGCGCACGGAAGAAGGCACGGCAGTGAAGGTTCGAATTTTTCCAAGCGAAGTCAGTTTTCAATTCTACCTTCAGACCGGCGCTGAAAAAGCCTGGGAGCAATCGTGGAGTCAGTCGCTCGCCGGTTTCCAAGGTGGGGTTTCTTCACCCAGTTCCGCGTTTGCTGGAACCATTCAATCCGAGCAGGCGTTTCTCACTCGCACCGAAGAAGGGCTGGGAAGTGAGTTCCTGCTGATTCACGAATTTATGAAGCTCCATCAGGGCGGCTTCAAGTGCAAGACGCTTGGGCGGGATGTGACGTTGAGTTTGATCCTCCCCAAGTTCACGAACTACGAAGCATTAAAGGCCGTTATCCTGGCCCGATCCAGTCAGATGGCTCCTGAAAACGGAGGGCTCGGGTCGATTGCAGTGGGGCTTTTGAAGGTTCCGGATAGCAGCACGGCTGAGGTGTTTCGGTCGGAAATCCGGAAGTTCCTGTTTCGCTCCTCCGATGCCGTGTATGCGTTGCCTGAGCAAGGGCAGGTGGCAGTGGTATTAGACGATTGTAAGCCGCAGGATGTTCCTGAGCTATTACAACGACTTGGAACCTCGATGCAGAAGAAGTTTAAATTCGGAGTAGCTGTCTGCCCCGTCGATAGCTCCGAGCCCGACCAGCTCATTAAGATTGCCCAAGGCCGTATGAACGGTGTGGCCTAAATCCTACTTTTCAGGTATGACATACTGCACCCGTGAATCAGAAGTTTTTCGTCCAAACCTTTGGCTGTCAGATGAACGTTGCAGACTCCGAGCGGATTTCTGCGCTCCTGGCTGAAAAGGGTCTTGAAGCCACCGATCAGGTGGAAGACGCCCACGTCATTATACTCAATGGTTGTACGGTTCGAGAAAAGGCGGTCCACAAGGCTCTTTCCACGCTCGGCACTCTTCGTCCGTTGAAAAAACGCCCCGATGGTCAGAAGCCCCTGATTGGAATGGCGGGTTGTGTGGCCCAGCTTGAAAAAGAAAAACTCTTCAAGCGCGCTCCCTACTTAGACTTCGTGGTTGGAACCGATGCCATCGATCACCTGCCCGAAATCGTTCATCGAGTGGAACATGGCGAGCGCCACGTGATGTACGCCGACTTTGATCGCGCGAACGATTACTCCACGGACACAAAAATTTTTGGTTACAAGGCCCAAGCCTACGTCAACATCATGAAGGGATGCGACAAGTACTGCACCTATTGCATTGTTCCTTACACTCGCGGAAAAGAGAAATCGCGAACCATCGATGAAGTGGTTGAAGATGTGGCGCGACTCGTGGCCCGTGGTGTCCGCGAAATTACTTTGCTGGGACAGAATGTGAACTCTTTCGGCAAGGGCAATCCCAATTCAAAACTTCGAGAACCCCAAGAGCTTCACAACGTGATTGGAAAAGTCGGACCGCGTGCTGGCGAAGAAAATTTTCCGCAACTCCTACGCGCTTTGGATTCCGATCCACGCCTGGCCGAGTTGAAGCGCATTCGTTTTACTTCCAGTCATCCGCTGGATTTTAGCGATGAACTGATTGAATGCTATGCTCCTGCGTCCCAAGGTGGGGTTGCTAAGCTGGCAGGACATTTACACCTTCCCGTGCAGTCAGGGTCGAACGCCGTTCTTCAGAAAATGGGTCGACACCATAAGATTGAATCTTATATCGCTCAGATGGATCGCTTGAGGGAACTGAACCCGGAAGTGGGTCTCTCTACCGATTTGATCGTGGGCTTCCCAACCGAAACCGAAGAAGATTTTCAGCAGACGTTGCGCCTTTTAGATCGTGTTCAGTTCGACAATATTTATGCGTTTGCTTATTCGCCCCGTCCCGGAACTCGCGCTGCAAAGATGGTCGATGATGTTTCGAACGACGTCAAGAATCGCCGCCTCAACGAACTCTTGCAGTATCAGCTCAAGATTGCTGAAGCGCGCTATGCTTCGCGCGTCGGTAAGGAAATGGAAATTTTGGTCGAAGGCGAAGCGAAGAACCAGAATCTTGCCGTTGGATTAAAAACAGACCTCAGAGTCTGGACAGGCAGAACGACCTGCAATCGTGTGGTGAACTTCATGAGTGGCGGTCAGCGCGAATTGCTCGGAAAGTTTCTCAACGTGAAAATTGCGGGAGCTACCAGCCTTTCGCTGCAAGGAGAGCTCACATGATTTTACCGCATCACGGACACTGGCCAAAAATTCACGAAACTGCTTTTCTTGCTCCGTCTGTAGATGTCATCGGAGAAGTGGAAATCGGCGAGCAGTCCAGCATCTGGTTTCAAGTCGTCATTCGGGGTGATGTGAATACGATCAAGGTGGGGAAACGCACCAATGTTCAAGATCATTCGATGTTGCACGTCACTCGGAAGACTTCTCCGCTGAAGATTGGCGATGAAGTGACCATCGGTCATCGTGCCATGATTCATGGTTGTACGATTGGCAATCGCGTGTTGATTGGCATGGGCGCGATCATTTTGGATGACGCTGAAATCGGCGACAATTGCATTATTGGGGCGGGCGCTTTGGTTACCAAGGGTGCGAAGATCCCACCGGGCAGCATGGTGATGGGAATGCCGGGTAAAGTGGTTCGTCCGTTGAAGCCGGAAGAACTCGCATTCTTGCCCGTGAGCGCAAACAACTACGTGAATGATTCACGCGAGTACCAGCGCTACGTGAGAGGCCCAGCGAAGTTGGGAGTAGACGATCAAGATTTAGAAAGATTGGACTTGGGGGAAATGGATCTCGAAGAAGGAGACGAAAATTGAAAACCAGCGGCTTGATTGACATCGTAACAGCTCTTACTTTTGACGATGTCCTACTACTCCCAGGATATTCAGAAATTCTTCCCTCGAATGTCAGTTTAACGACTCAGCTCACAAAACGAATCCAGCTCCAGATGCCGTTGCTGTCCGCAGCGATGGACACCGTCACGGAAAGTAAGACAGCCATCATTCTGGCTCAAGAGGGCGGGCTAGGCGTGATTCACAAAAATCTCACCACCAAGGATCAGGCCTTTGAAGTGGAAAAGGTAAAGAAGAGCGAGTGGGGGATGATTCTGGATCCCGTCACCATCGATCCCAAAGCTAAGTTGGGCGACGCTTTTCACCTCATGAAGACTTACAAGATTTCAGGCGTTCCCGTCACCACGAAGGAAGCCGGTGGCCACAAGTTGGTCGGCATTCTCACCAATCGCGATATTCGCTTCGAAGACGATCCGAATCAGACCGTGGAATCGCGTATGACGAAGATGCCACTCGTCACTGTTCCTGAGGGAACGACGCTTGCGAAGGCACGCGATATTTTGCGCGAAAATCGTGTTGAGAAACTTCCGGTCGTGGATGGCAAGGGTTTCTTAAAGGGTTTGATCACCATCAAAGACTTAATGAAGCAGAAAGCCTTCCCTCAAGCGAATAAAGATCAGTACGGCCGACTCACGGTCGGTGCTGCCGTGGGTGTGGGTAAGGACACGATTCCGCGTGCCGACGCACTGGTGGAAGCCGGCGTGGATGTTCTGTTTGTCGACAGTGCTCACGGCCATTCCAAGGGCGTCATCGATACGGTGAAAGACATCAAGCAGCGTTTTAAAAACAAAGTCGACGTCGTCGGCGGCAATGTGGCTACTTATGAAGGAACAGAAGCGTTGATTCAAGCCGGAGCGGACGCGGTGAAAGTCGGAATCGGGCCGGGCTCGATTTGTACCACTCGTGTGGTGGCGGGTATTGGCGTTCCTCAACTTTACGCAGTGACTGAGGCTGCTCGCGCCGGAAAAAAACACGGTGTGCCCGTCATTTCAGACGGCGGTATCAAGTACAGCGGCGATATCACCAAGGCCGTGGCTGCTGGAGCTAGTGCTGTGATGATCGGATCGCTCTTTGCGGGAACTGACGAGGCCCCAGGTGAAGTCGTTCTCTATCAAGGCCGTTCTTACAAGGTTTATCGTGGTATGGGCAGCCTGGGCGCAATGGCTCAGGCGCAAGGTTCGAAAGATCGCTACTTCCAAAGCGACATCGATGAAATCGGCAAACTGGTTCCAGAAGGAATCGAAGGCCGCGTGCCCTACAGCGGCAGTCTTTCCTTTAATATTCATCAGCTGCTCGGTGGTTTGAGAGCGGGGATGGGATATTGCGGAACAGCCACCGTAGCAGATCTTCAAAAATCCGCTCAATTCGTTCGCATCACCAACAGTGGTTTGGCTGAAAGCCATCCACACGATGTGGTCGTGACGAAGGAAGCACCTAACTATCGGTTAAACTCGTGAAGCACTCGACAGTCATCATTTTGGATTACGGTTCGCAGTTCACCCAGCTCATCGCCAGACGCGTGCGGGAGTTAGGAATTTATTCCGTTGTTCTCCCGGTGACGACTCCGGTTGAGGAACTTCAGAAACTGGATCCGAAGGCCATCATTCTCTCCGGCGGCCCTTCCTCTGTATATGATGATGGCGCTCCTACTTTAGTGAAGGGGTTTCTCGAGTACCAAGCGGCCAAAAGAATTCCGCTCCTCGGAATTTGTTACGGCATGCAACTGTTGGTTCAGAAGCTTGGCGGTAAGATTTCAAAGGCGGATGTGCGAGAGTACGGACGCATGATGGTGAAGACCAATCCCGGAACTCGGTTCTTTGCGAAATCCGCACAGGAGTTCCAGGCCTGGATGAGCCATGGGGATGACACCAAGTCTCTTCCGGCTGGGTTTGTTTCCTCAGCCACGAGCGCATCTGGTGGAATCACCGCGATGGAGAGTGCCGATCTTGGAATCTACGCCCTTCAATTCCACCCAGAAGTGACTCATACGGAAGGTGGTAAAGACCTTCTCAAAAATTTCTTAACCGGCATCGCTGGTATTCCTCAAGATTGGACGATGCAATCGGTTCTCGATGAGCAAGTCGAAAAGATTCGTGCTCAAGTCGGTCCCAAGGCCCACGTGATTTGCGCCCTCTCGGGTGGGGTAGATTCTGCTGTTGCGGCCGCATTGGTTCATCGCGCGATTGGGGATCGCCTGCATTGCATCTTTGTGGACAATGGATTGCTTCGTTTGAACGAACAAGAACGAGTGATGTCCGTATTCTCACAACAGTTGCATCTACCCGTGACGTGTATGGATGCTTCCGAGCGTTTCTTGTCCAAACTCTCAGGCGTTGCAGATCCTGAGAAGAAGCGAAAAATTATCGGCAATGAATTCATCCAAGTGTTTGAAGAAGCGGCACACGAAGTCGCCAAAAAAGTGGGAGGCAGTCTTCCCGAGTTTTTGGTTCAGGGCACGCTCTATCCCGATGTGATCGAGTCAAGCCCACCTCCTGGAACCGGTCGCGTTCATTCGGCGACGATTAAGTCCCATCACAACGTGGGTGGACTCCCGAAAGATTTGCGTTTCAAATTAATCGAACCGCTTCGTGATCTTTTTAAAGATGAAGTTCGCGAACTGGGCAAGAAGCTCAACGTCCCGGAAGTTTTCTTAAAGCGCCATCCTTTCCCGGGTCCCGGACTAGCTGTCCGAGTGATCGGGGAAGTGCATCCCTACGGCCTAGAGATTTTGCGGGAAGTGGATGAAATCTTCATCCAGTCCATTCGAAATGCCGGCTTGTATGATCAGATCTGGCAGGCCTTCGCAGTCTTTCTTCCCATTCGAAGTGTGGGCGTTCAGGGCGATGGCCGAACTCACGACCACGTTGTCGCCCTTCGTGCAGTGACCTCATCGGATGGGATGACGGCGGATTGGTTTCACTTCGATTCAAAATTCTTAGCCGAAGTTTCTTCTAAGATTTGCAATACGGTTCGCGGCGTGAATCGTGTGGTATATGACGTTTCTTCAAAACCACCTGCTACGATCGAGTGGGAATAGGCTTCCAAGCTTTGACGACCGTCTGAACATAGAGAAGAATTCCAAGCAACAATACGATTGCCCCGAGAGTCTTCAGGAAATTTCCCGGATCGGTCCAGACCTGAAAAGTCGAATCTGAAATTCTTTTGAATCGATGCTCACGTATTTCAAAACTCTCCGTCAGCGAAACGGGAACCGCCTGGCTAATAGCCTCTCCGTCTTTGATCATCAGGAGGGCTTTCCGTTGATCCTGCGAAGGCCCCAGTTGAAGCGAGAATGGAAGCGTGTGGATCTGCGTGGTGAGTAAAAACTCGAAAACCTTCCCCTTGGATTGAACCTGCTTTAGAGATTCTGATTCTAGCCAGATGTTCTGATTGCCTCCCCCGAGTTCTAATTGAATAGCAGGGCCAAATTCTTTTCCGACTGCTTCTAAGTACTCGGTTCGGTGTGTGGCTTGAGGTACCCATTGTAGCAATCGGATCTGCGTTCCAAGCTGCCACCGGGGGTCCAAATCCTGAGGAAGGGATTTGAGATCAAAGGAATGTTTATGGGTTTCTCCCGACTCTGATTTCGAGAGAGCCGTAATTTTTTCACCTTCCTTTTGAAACTCTACCCAGGGGCCAGGATTTCCCTGCTTCACTTTTCCCAAAGCAAAGAGGGCAGGACCCATTTGCGCCACGCTATAGTTGACTTCTCCTTGCCAGAGCCAAACTTTTTGAGAAGCCCCATCATTCTTCTGTGTGATTTCGAGTTCTAGGGCAGGAGCTTTAGTCGCCTTAGGGTCGGCCGGAATCACTTTCGAATAGAAATTATCTTTTCTCTGAGCATGTCGAAACCATTTCAAAACCACCGTTCGAAAGGGAAGGGTTTCACTACTCATTCCTGAACCAGAAACGAGTTTCTTCGGTAGGGGAAATTCCGTAATCTGCTGACCGGAATTGACTTTTAAGGAATAGGCATCGAGTTGCACTCGGTTGGTGAATGCACCCGAGGGAAAGCGGATCAGTCCTTCTAATCCCTGTGCGGAGGTTTTTGCAAAACCGCTTAAAAGGAGAAGGGATCCGAAGATGAGAAGGAGGAGGGTGACCTTGCTGGGTTTCATGTCACGCATTGTATTATTTAAGTTTAAAATTCTCTACTTATTAGATAGAAGCCCGGCCCATGAATGCCGGAAAAACCCTCTTCTTAGCAGCCGTGGCCGGAGTAGTGTTACTCACTTATTCTCCCTCCTACGCCGTTTCTGCGCAGGATGCAGAGAAGTTCCAAAAAACTCTGGACGAATTGGAAGCCCTTCAACCCAAGAAGCATCAGCATGGGGGACGCTACTCCAAGGCGTTTAAAGCCAAGCTTCAGCAGGTGCTCAAGGCTGCTCAAGTGCTCCTGGATCAGCACGGGGTACGATGGAACTTAGATCCCGCTAATTCTGAGATTATTTTGATCACCCCTCTGAGAAGTGGTCATTCGATGAACCAGACTGCCTATGGAGTGCAAAAGACCATGCGCGGTTTAGAAGTGGAATACAACCCGAAGGAACTTCTGGGGAGTGATGCGTCGGCACTCTTCGAAGAAGATCGCGGTCGACTGATTATTTCGGCAGACGATGTTCAGCGGGGCGAGATTGGCAGCTTTCTTCAGCACGAACTGCGACACGCTCTTTTACAGAATCGATTGATGAACGGTCGAGATACGGTTTTTTTTGGTTTTGTGGAAGCAATGCCCGGTCACACGATCGGTGAGGCTCCCTACAACCAGCAGTTTAGCTTTGATGAAATCGCGGCTTACTCCGTACAGATTCATTTTCTAGGTCATGAATTAGAAGTAGCGAGAAGGGCCGGAAATTCCGATCTCGTGAACACCCGAGCCAAGGAAATTCAGTGGGCCATCGATGTGGTGACCCCCCTTCTTAATGTTTTAGAAGTCAGCATTCCTCAAGCTCTCACCACAATTGAAGTGATGGAGCAGTCAAGCCAGACCACTAATCCCTGGTTGGGACTTTCCAAACTGGAGAGTGTCTTAGGCGATGACGTGGACTGTTCGGGCTTTAGCAACGGAGCAGCAGGACTTTTCTTTTTTCGCAATGACGTTCAGTTTAAGAACCATAAGAAGTCGGTGGTGTTTGCAAATATTGAAACAGGTCCGGTACGAACTGTGGTGGGAACAGTCGATTTAGGTTTTAGAAATAATCTTAAAGTCGCAACAGATCGCTTGAAGTCAGACGGAACTTCCGTTGGTGCTTCTGATGAACTCGCTCCGGTGATTCGGCAGGTTCGTCGCAAAATGCTTTTGTTGAGAGACCGTCTGAAGGACCTCAAGCAGGCTTACGCAGATTTAACTCTCGTCTTGAGGGGGAAGAGATACGACGATGTGATAGAACGGACTCGTTCCATTAAGCACGCCGTAGTCGACCAACCTCAAGACTTGAGTTCCTACCCTTAACTTACTGTTGGGCGCCCGGAGTCGATTGGACTTCGTCGGATTTTTGACTCTTCACAGCTTTACGAAGCTCCATTTTCTTCTCGTGCAGCTTTTTGCGTTCTTTGCGAACAGCTCGTTTTTGAGCCTTCACTTCTTGACGCAGTTCTTGCACCGAACCGCTTGCTTGCGGAGCGGGGTCATTGGCGAGCGCTAAGTTACTGAAACTAAACATTACCAGCAGAGCAGTGATCATTGGCTTATTCATAAAGCCTCCTTCTTGTTGCTCTCAGTTTCTCAGGGCGGAATAAAACTCCCATGAAAGTCCGATTAAATATTTTTAATATAAAAACGTTCATGGTTATACTGACTTAATGCTAGGGACGGCATCTCAAAGGGTACGTTTAGGACTGGTCAGTTTGATGTTTTTAGTCGGAGGTCTAAGAGGGGATATTAGTTTCGCCGGACTCACTCCGCCCACTCCGTATCAGTACTGTGAAAGAATCTACGCCCGTGCGCTTCAGCGCTATGAATTTCGTTCCAAGTTAGGCAGTGATGAAAAGGCCCATGCGTACATTGACTGTCTCCTCGACACGCCGAAAATTCAGCGCATGCGCGGCGACTACATGTTGAATACGACCTATCAAATCTTGGTCGATCTTCAGAAAAACATTCGCTTCAGTGAAGAGTTACAAATGCTCGGATTGGGACCCGATGACGTTCCGACAAAAACAGCACTCAGTGACTGTGTAAAAAAATCTGCCGAAATGCACGCCTTTGCCTTGGATCAAGCTGCCGCGGTTTACGATCTCAAAATGATTTACGATCCGTATCAGCGAAAGTGGTTTGCGCGAGACAACTCAAAAACGCCCTCACAAAACGTTCGTGCCTATGGCGACGACCGTGTGGGCTTTCTTGCAAAACAAGTAAAGGACCCCGCTCATCCCGAGTACCGCGTTTTTGCGATTGCGGGGACTCAGCCTGCAGGTACGGACATTCTCACGGACCTGGAGTTGGGGAAGAGTCAGGCTTGGAGCCCCGCTTTTTTTAAGATGGTGAAAGATGCGGTGAACTACATCAAAGCAGGTGGCAAGGTCATGTTCACTGGCCACAGCTTGGGTGGCGCTTTGGCCGAGGCGGCTGCTTATCTGACGGAGTTTCAACTTTTTAGAGACGATCTTTCGATCGACCGCCGTCGCGGCAAAGTCGCGGTGACGAGTTGGAATGGCTTCGGTGGAAAAGAAGTGGTAAGAAAATTAGGACTTCCTATTTACGAAGACATCGCCGGAGAAATTAATTCCGTTGTTTATCGAAATGAAAAGGACATCGTTTCAAAGATTGGCCAACCCTTCGGGGAAGTTCGTGTGATTGCAGATCCAAATTATAAGCCTACCATGGCGGAGCGGGCGTTGGCCTTAGTCTACTCGGAAAAAGAAATTCGAGATCGACCGCGCAACGTGATGGAAGCCGTCGGCGCGCATTTCATCGTCCGAGTGAAAGAGAATACCAATGGCGGCAAACCTGAGAACTTGATGCAGACCCGTCGCCAAACTACTTCCAATGATGTCGATGCCGCCGTCTTCATGTCCAAGATGGTGGGTTCTAAAATCAGCGATCTTCTCTGGGATCGGATCGGGAAAGAACAGCAACCCGGACAAACCTACGTTAACTTCGAGTGAGAAAATACAAATACCAACCCGTTCACGCAGGGGTGTTCGCGGCCTTCCTGGTGGCTTGTCTCATCTTAGTTCCGCGCTTACTCAATCAGGGTGAAGACTTTCAAATTGTTTGGATGGCCGCGAGGAGTGTCTTTGACGGGCGCTCTCCTTATACCGTTTCTTTTGGTGGAATTTTTCAGTTCAAGTATCCGCCGTGGATTTTGCCGATCTACTTTCCATTCGCTCTGTTTTCTCTTTTCTGGGCTAAACTGCTTTGGGGCGTACTGGAAGTGGGCTGCCTTTTCTATTCGGTCGCATGGGTGATTCGTAATGGGTGTAAACCCGGTCTTGCGGTCGCCTCAGCGGTGGCTTTTTTTGGAATCTGGTCCGTGCATTTCATGGCCGGGCAAATTAGCTTACTCACTCTCGCTTTGCTGCTTTCGAATCATCTCTTCGCCAAGATTTGGGCATCGACGGCCAAGATCTTTTCAGTGTTTGTTCTGCTGGGGATCTCAGATTGGAAAAAGCGAAGGAAAGAATTTCAAAAGTTTGCCTACATTTTTCTAGGGCTGAGTTTTCCGGTAGTAGCGGTAGCAACTTATGATCAGGGCTTTGTTGGATTCATTCGAGGCTGGTTGGGTTCTACCTCAGCCGGGGCCCAAGCGTTTACCTATCAAACTTTGCGCGGAGGCGAGAATCAAGGTTTTCCCGCTCTCGTCCTTCGGATTCTTCACGTTCCAACCGCGTATGTTTGGGCTGACTTATTAGCTACTCTTGCGGCGTTTACAGTAGTGGCGTGGTTCTGGAAAAAACAAAGCCGGAAACTTCCCGCTGCCGAACAGTGGGCAGGGTGGCTGGGATTGGGTACGACCATACTGCCGTTAGCGTGGTTCTCTTCCTTCGTTTGGGCTTACCCGCTCGCAGCTTTGAGCTTACAAAAGGCTTGGAAAACTCAGCAAGCGCAATGGTTGGGGGCAGCTCTCTTCGGGGTAATCGCAATTAGTTCGCTCAGCCATGGAGGCTTGGGTCAGGTCGGAGAATATTTGGAATTGGCTTCGATTAAATCGATCGGCGTACTTTGCTGTGCTTTGGTGCTGGCGAAGGCGCGCGGCGGGCGCTAAGATCTTCCTTATGGCTTCATTTGAAGTAAATTTCGACGGCCTCGTCGGTCCGACACACAATTATTCAGGGCTCTCATCAGGCAATCTTGCCTCTACTTCGAACAAGGCTGGAAATTCAAGTCCGCTCAAGGCGGTACTTCAAGGCCTTGAGAAAATGAAAAAGCTAGCAGATCTGGGTTTGAAGCAGGCGCTGCTTCCGCCGCAGGAACGCCCCTTGATTTCTGCGTTGAAACGACTGGGATTCGAAGGAACTGACGAATCGATTTTAGAGAAGGTTTCAAGAAAAGCTCCTGAGTTGTTGGCAGGAGTTTCTTCGGCTAGCTGTATGTGGACTGCGAACTCTTCAACCGTGAGTCCTAGTGGGGATACGGCCGATCGGAAAGTTCATTTTACCCCGGCGAATCTAGTTTCGAAATTTCATCGGTCGCTCGAGCCGCAGACGACCGGAGCGGTTTTAAGAAATATTTTTTCGGATCCAAAATTCTTTGTTCACCACGATGCCTTACCTGCCACTCCTCAGATGGGGGATGAAGGGGCTGCTAATCACACTCGCCTCTGCGCAGACTATGGCGGTCCGGGGGTGGAGTTCTTTGTTTTTGGAAAATATTCCTTTCGTTCGGACAAAGCGGAGCCTCAGAAATTTCCGGCTCGTCAAAGTTATGAAGCCAGTCGTGCGATCGTGCAGATGCACAAGCTAAGAGAAGACGCGGTGGTCCTTGCTCAACAGAGTCCAGAGGCCATCGACGCAGGGGTGTTTCATAACGATGTGGTAGGCGTTGGAAACCAGAACGTTTATTTCTATCACGAGAAAGCTCACGACAACTCCAAGCAGGTCATGAAGGAGCTCAGTGAGAAGTTTGAAAAAACCTGTGGTCAGAAATTGAAGCTGGTTGAAGTCTCGGCGGCGGATGTGAGTTTGAAAGAAGCCGTGAGTACCTATCTCTTTAATGGTCAGCTCATTACCCTTCCGAATGGAAAGAGTATGGCTTTGATTCTTCCCGTCGAGTGCCAGGAAAGTCCCGCTGTTTCTAAATATTTGAAGGCTCTTTTGGCAGACTCCAGTCAACCCATTCGAGAAGCAATTTACTTCGATCTCAAGCAGAGCATGCGGAATGGGGGAGGGCCCGCGTGCCTCCGTTTAAGAGTCGTGCTTTCTGAACAGGAGCTCCAGGCGGCCCACCCGGGTGTATTTATGAATGACATTCTTTATAAGAAACTCGAGGCCTGGGCGAAGAGACATTACCGAGACGAGTTGCATGTTCAGGATCTTGGAGATCCCGCTTTACTGAAGGAGTCGCGCGCCGCTCTTCAGGATCTCGCCACGATTCTGGGGTTTTAATCCCGGATTTGACTCATTCGACGCACTGCTATATATCGGCTCCTCAAACAGGAGTCCCTCATGAAATCCTATCGATTTGTGGCTGCGCTTACTTTGGCTTTTTCGGCAACGTCTGCCTGGTCGGGTGGAAATTTTTCAATTTCGGACACCGAAGGTTGCACTTATCCGGAAGGTAGCAAGAGGGAATCTGCTGAACAAAGAACGGTGCGCGAGCTTCGTGAAGTGGCGGACAGTCAGTGCCAGGCGATCAAAAGAGCCGTTGAAATCGTGACCCCGACTCCCAATTGTACGCCGACAACCGACTATGAACGCTGCCCTCAGACCGGAATTTTTCAAAAGTGCAGGGGTCGTGCGTACTTCGTTTGCAAAGGCGAAGCCGGCTACACGAATTTTAAATTCAGATCTGGAAAAGACTTTGACCGCAAGCCCTGCCGAGATTACGACGACGTTCCCTGTACTGATCCCGATACGAACGGTCGAAGATAACTACTGTAAACAGTCGGCCGGATTATTCGTAATTCGAGCCACCACCGGGCGGTTAGACCAAAAAAATCCTCCCGACTGATTTCTCGCTGCAAAAGAGAGGCGAGTGTCTTCGTTACTAAAAGTACTTCCGGCTTGAAAACTCAGTTGAAGCTTTCCTTGCCCGGCGGCTTGGTACGCTTGAAATCCAGTCAATGTAAAATCATCTTTCCCTTGCTTGGTTAAAACGAGTTCGAAGTTCTTTGGAAAGAGGAGTCGTGTTTGAATGCCATCTTTCCACGGTGCTTGTTCGATTTGAAGATCTGAAAGTGTGAGTCCTTTTGCAGCATCTAAAAAGCGAATGGCGGGAGAAGATCCCGCGTCTTGACTCAGCCAGTGAGAATCGAACGGAAGTTCAAAGTGTTCTTCAGGGAAAACGCACGCGCGAGGAGAAAGAGAGACCGACTTCCGCGTAGGTACCTTAGTTTGTACCGCCCAAAACGCGCTTCGATAGAGAGAAGTTTGAATCAAGTCCCAATGCTTCCAGATATCGACCCCATTTACGAAGCGGCCAGCAATGACTTCCGCGGAACGATTGTCAAAGTCGAGACCCATGACGGAGAGTTCTTCTCCACGAAACAGGCGGGGAACGGAGTATTTCACGTGCGCTAGCCCGAGGAAGTGCCCGACCTCGTGTAAAATTAATACTCGGCCATCTAGGCTAAAATCTTCTTTCGAATAACCGTCGACGTATTGACCCCGAAGGCCATCGTAGTGAACCTGTGCCGTCGGATGTACGGTGATGACAGGCATGCTGTCTCGATCTGCTTTAAAGTAGAGACCCAAGACTTTTGAAGGAATGCCAAGGGGCCCTGTCCCTTCGTCTGGAAGGAAGTTGTAAGGATAGGCGTCCCACTTTCCGCGAACGACAGCGACGTCACATTCTTGAATGTTCGAGTGGTTAGGTTCGAGGGCGATGATGGACATGGACATAAGGCGATTAGGCCCTTTGGGTCCTGACATCTTGGTGAGAAATAATTCTTTGGCTTCTTCGAACTGCTCGGGTGTGGGTAGAAGGTCTTTTTCAAAACAGATCTGAATATCTCGTACGATGAGAGCCGTATCGTTCACGAAATATTCTGTTCCATCCCCCGTGGGTTCGATTTTAAAGGGAACAGGTTTGGGTCTCAGGGTTTTTGTGCGATAGAGCGCGGGGAGTTTTGTCATCGGCAGATCCAGTTTTTTTTGAATCATGCCGTCTGTACCCCAGCCACCGCCTTCGAAGTAGCTATGCTCGAGCTGAATTTCCGCTGCTTTTACTGTCCAACTGCTGAATCCAATTACTACCCCCAAAAGAATTGGAAGCGATTTTGTCATAGGAGCTCCGAGAGTTGCCAATTGATGTGAATTACAGTTTCTAGACTTTCAGTATTCTTAGTTTCCTCGCGAATCCTTTCACGAAGTTCACCCATCCAGCCAATGATTTTTTCTTTACTCTCTCGGGAAAGAACCGCTTGCTCGACCTTATAAAAGCCGGGTCGCTTCTGCGCCATCTCAGCCCCCAGAGAAAACCAATGATGATGAATTTTTTTGATCTGTTCCGCGTTATGAGCAGGGAGAGCGTAAAACTGTCCCTTCACGATAGAGACCTTCGAGTTCTCCACTGTTAAGAGTCTCAGTGAAATGAGAAGTTCGACGGCTTCTTCAACCAGCTTCAGATCAATCCTGAGATCTTTGGCAATGGCTTCCATTGCCGGTTGAATAAGGAAGTCCTTGTACTTCGGAAGATAGAAAGCCAAGTGCACTGTGGGTGCCCAGGGATTATCGAAGAATCGGTGAAAGAAACGGGGAGCCAGAGTAGCTGCTCCAAACTGATCCAGAGCAATGTCGGAATCTAAAGTTTGACAACAGGCTGGCAAGCGATTTCCCAAAACGTCGACTGCTCTTAGGAAAAGTTCTAACGGAATATCGCGTCGACCATTTTCCCAATGTCCGAATCGCGATTCGTTCGAAATCTTGAGAAGTCGACAAACTTCGGCGAGAGTTCGCTCTCCTCGCAGTTTGCGCATGGTCGGGGCAAGAAAGGATCGCATCATCGCCGGGCGAGTGACCGATTTCGGAGTCACTTTTGAGAAACGCGGAGCCCAAAGAGCCTCGTTCACATCAATCAGGTTGATTCCTTTTTTTTGTGCGGCTAAAAAGAACTCTGCGCTTTTTAAAATGGCTGGGCGATCGGAGCGATCGGAGACGATTCTCTCCCAAAGATAAATGGCTATACCGAGATAATCGGGTTCACCATCGTCAGAACGCTTTAGTGGTTCGGTCGTAGTTTCTACAGTCAACAAAATAGGGCCTCCCACACGTCATTCAAAGTAGATAGTTAGGTAGGTCCCGTAAAGCAAGAAACGTGTACTGGTATAGGCCGAAGTGAAAACTGCGTCCAGAAAAATATTTATTTTATACTAAGTCCTCTATTTTAGTTGATTCTGGTTGTGAAGAGGTCCTTTTCGGATAAAAATTTTCTTCATGGAAAACATCTCGCGTTGGCTGGATTTAGCTCGCTGGGCCCCTTCTGGGGACAATTCTCAGCCTTGGGATGTTCGGTTTGAAGAGCACACAGACGCTTTGGTTTTTCGAATCTCAGTAAAGAAGGACTCCATCCGAACCGTTTTTGACCAAGTCTTTCACGGCAGTTACGTTTCTCTGGGGACCTTTTCTCAAAACCTGGTCCTTCTTGCAGAAGCCGAGGGCTACTTCTGCACAAAAATTGACGTGCTTACTGAAGTGGGTCAGCCAGCTACTTTTGTGCTGACTTTTCGTCAGGAACTGTCCCATGGCTCCAAAATTTGGAAGAAACCTATTGAAGAGCTCATTCGACATCGACGAGTTACTCGATATCCTTATCAAGTAAAACCTTTGGATCCTGAGATTTTGGAAGCTCTGCAAGTGAGTCTTTCGGAGTTTCCAGAGATTCGTTTCTCCTATTTGGAAAGCCCCTATCATGAACTCGCTAGCCTATTTTTTAAGTTAGATAAGTTTAGATATCGGCATTCGTTGGCATACAATCAATTTCTCGATGAGTTGAGAACTGAAACCGAGTTTCAACGGACCCAGGATGGGCTCGCTCTGAAGTCATTGGGTACTCCCTTACCCGCTCAGTGGTTCCTTCTGCTGCTTCGGCGGTTTCGATGGCTTCACTTTTTAATTCATTTGGGCGTTGGCGCAGTGATGGCCTATCTAGGGGGGTACTTCTTGATTGTACGATCAGGAGCCATAGGTGCCCTTTGTGCGTCTTCAAACTCACCCCTGAGCTGGTTTCGGTTCGGGATGGCATTTCAGAAGGTTTGGCTTTCGGCGGTAGACGAGGGACTGGCCTTTCAGCCAATGGGTACTCCGCTTTTGGTGTACTCCGCAGTTGCAGTAAATGATACCGACCATTTCTCGCCAAGAGATCGTCAAGAGCTACAAGAGATTTCTAAGAGTATGCTCGATCGATTTAAAATCGACCTTGAGAAGCCGTGTGTTTTTTTCAGAATCGGAAAGACATCGAAGGTCGCACCGGATTCGGCTCGAAAGCCTATGCCGCCTTTGGAACGGGCTTGAGTTCGACGACTTGGCTGTCCCCATTGTGAACGGAGTGGAGCTGTCTTAGAATTTTGCGAATGCGGGGATCGGCTCGCATAAATTCCAGACCCATTCCTTTTTGATTACCGTTGGCAGGCTGATCGGAGCGCCAGCGAACTTCGCAGGGAATTCGAAAGGGTTGCCCAGCGATTGAAAAAATGACGACAAGAGACTTATCGTTGTGGAGTTTTTCATTGGTCTCAAAATAAAGTCCTCCCAACGACAGGTTTTGCATCTTTCCAAAGACAATTTGGTCCTGAGTGAGAATTGCAGCGGGAGTAGCCATTGGAAATCGAAACGGTGAGTTTCGGGTATCTGGACTGGAATCCAGTTCTTTGATGTCATTCAAATCAAAGTTTAGGCTGTAGGCACTTTTCACCAACGCTCGCTGTTCAGAATTGAGCTCGCGAAATAAAGCCGTTTTTTCTACGAAAAAGTACTTCAGCAAATCTGGTGTCATCACTGGATTTACGGAAGCATTCACCGCAGGAGGGTAGAGCATTGTTTTAATCGGAGAGGTCATGAAGGCGTAGAGGTTCTTAGTTGTGGGATACCCTTCATAAACCCTTTTTAGAATTCGATTGGCGACTTCGAGATCAAGAGCAATATGAATGGCGAGGGCTCCTTTGACAGACGGGTACTCGACCACTTTGCCGCTCCGAAAAAAGCCGAGGAGCGCCGAGTAGAAGTCGAAAGCTCGTGGATGCACGGTAGCGCAAAGTAAATCACCCTTCATGTTCTTGTAGGAATACTCGTAAAGATACTTCATGAGATGAAGGCTGATGCGATGATTTTCCCGATGTTCTTTGGCCACTGCCAAGCAGGATACTTCGATCATTCGGTGGCCGGCATTTCGGAGAACATCATTTTCTTTTTGGTACTCAGAATCGGAAGGAAGGCCGATGTGAGAATCTTTAATAACGCTGACTGTGCCGACGACCACTCCATTTTTCTTGGCGACAATGGTGGTCATATAAGGAAGTGTGGAAAAGAGATTGCAGCGGAGTCCAGACGGATGCTGATCCATGATGCCCATGCTGACGTAACACTCGTGCAAAAGACGATAAGCTGCTTCTAGGTCGCTACGGCTCTTAGCGATCTCTACTTGGTAGCCTTCGCTATCTTTGAATGGTCGGATCTGAAGCATCTGACGAATCAAAGGTTCGCGAAAAGGGCGCGGGATCCATTTGAGGACCTTGCGATAAAGCGACATAGACGTACAACCTCTTTAGTAGAGTGTACGGGTTTCACTACGTTGCAACAACCTGTGTCCTTTTTGACTTTGGTAAAAATGAACTACGTTTTTGTACTTCGCTTGTGAGCCTCTTGGAGGAGCTTTTTAAATATGCTTAATTTAAATTTGAAGAGCGGATTGCGCGCTCCCCAAATAGTGTAGCTCTTCTTGAATACCTCCGAGTAGGCGTCGAAATGAAGAGACCAAGGGACCGAGCGAATTTTTCCTCGATTGAGGATCACTTTTAAAACTTCAGCAACAGCAAAGCCGGAGGCTAGCATGCAACCCATTGGAGTTGAGGGCGCGCGCTTGTTCATGGGATCGAAATAAGTGCGATCTACAACTGAACGCAGATGAGCGAAACTAGGCGTGAGGCCTAGAACCACGCGCATGATCTTTTCTTCAAAGGGCTGTGAAGCCTGGATTCCAAAATATTGCTGAGCGGACATTTTTCCTGGGGTGAAATGGAGGAGGGCAGCACCCATTCCTACCGGAGCAACAGTAATTGCTGGAATGCCTCTCTTATAACAGTAGGCTAGAGCCTTTTCTCGAAAATCCATGGCATAGAGATCTAAGCCGTCGACGTAAACGTTCACACCCTGAAAAAATTCTTCCATGTTCGCATCGGTCAACCCTTCCGGATAAGTCTTAATTCGGGCGTGAGGATTGATGGAGAGCGCCGATTCTTCCAAGACTTGAACTTTAGGTTTGTTCAAGGTGTGAATGGTAGCGCCGGCTTGTCTATTAAAATTGTGAAGTTCAAATACGTCAAAATCAGCGATGTTAAAATTCCCAACCCCCAGTCGAGCGAGGGTCTGAAGGTGGCTGCCCCCAACTCCACCCATCCCAGCAATAGCAATTTTACTATTGCGCAGAATTTCTTGTTCCATGGGGGTGACGAAGCCCAAGTTTCTTGAAAATGCGTGAGAATAGTCAAATGTTGTGGGGGCTTTTTGCATCTCTACTATTGTAGAGGTGAACTAAGAAAAGCGGTCATTTTTTCTAGCTATAAGTGTAGAAAATGACCCTCGATTTTGGACTGACACTGAAACCCGGTGGAATTTCGATCTCGAAGGCGAAACTCCGTATTCACAAAGGGTTCGCCTAAAATTTTCTTCAAAAAAATTGAATTGAAGAGTTGGCGAATCGGGGATCCCCCAGCTACGGATTTTCCTCTCTCCTTTTAGAAACTGCTTGCCAAGTTGGGGCCCATCGCCTACTCACGCCCTATTGCGTAGTGCGTTTGTTAACAAACTCGAGAGAGGGTCTCTATGAAAAAGATTTCCAGTTTGGCTTTGGTGGCTTTGATTTCCCTGAGTGCTTGTTCCAAAGAGCACAATCCCTTTATTCAAAGGCTGGGTCTGATTGACCCTCCGAAGGCGGGAGAAAAGCTGGATTTGATTCAGCAGGCGAAACGCTATCGCGGTCAGACGAGTTTTCTTTCGCTTCAAGCTGAATCTCAGATGAGAGCTTTTTCAGCCGGATTAGAAAGTGCTGCTCCTATGGCTGCGTCCGCAAACGCTCCGGCTCGTGCTGTGCAAGAATCCGATATTTTCAAAGTAGGTAAGCCGGGCAGTAAAACTCTTTATTTGCTGAACAACTCACGCGGTCTTCAAGTCGTGAGTTTTGCAAAAGGTGCTGAACAGCCGGAACTCGTGGGCCGAGTAAAGGCTTCCGGAAATTATCCGAAAGACATGTACTACGATGCCGCGAATGATCGTTTGATCGTCCTCGAAAACGTTTGGGAGCGTGGCGGTGGAAGTTACGAATCCAATGGCAAACTGGTTGTCTACGATGTTTCGAACTCCAAAGCTCCGAAGGTCGCTCAAGAAGTAGACTTCAAAGGCTCTGTTGCCGATTCCCGAATGGTCGGCGATGTGCTGTATGTTGCATCGTCCGCTCCCGCTGAACGGGAGTATGGTCAGTCCGATGATGGAAAGCGAAATGGGTTCGTCACCTCCTTTAGTCTCGGCAAGAACGTGAAGCAGGTCAATCAGCACCAGCTGACGCTTCCGTCCGTCTCTGGCGAGCAGATGAACATTCAAACCGTAGAAGATGGCAAGGGCGGGTACAAGTATTACCTTGTCGCTATTTTGTCGGAAACCGGCTGGAGCTGGTGGTCCGATCGCAATGCTATGGTAGAAGTGGTGGACATCTCGGATGACGGCGGAAAAATTGAAGGCGTCATGACCGTTTCGGTGAAGGGATCTGTCGAAGAGAGATCTCAAACCTTGATTAAGAACGGCACCTTGATTGTGACCAGCAACTATTCGACCAATCCTAAGGATTGGCAAGCTCCACACCGTGTCGCGGTTGAAACCTTTACGCTTCCGACTTCGAAGTCGGAAATATTGAAGGAAAGCGAAGCGAATTTCAGAAAAGTTTATATCGAGCATGAACTCGATGGAAAGACCGGCAAAGATTACGACGATGCTCGTGCGAAGCTCGTGGCCGATGCTTCTTTGGGAATCAAAGGGCGTTTCGTAAAAACAGCGACTGGCGTTCGTAAAATGATTGCCGACAGCGTGAAAACGGTAGGCGATACCACTGGACAGAGCGCTCGTTTACAAGATGTGCGTTACTCGAGTGATGGAAAACTCTATGCGTTCTGGGTTCCGGCTAACAACATCGATCCGCTCGATATTTTTGATATTTCGCAACCTGAAAAGGGCGTGGAGTACTTGGCTCACCTCGAGTTCGACGGTTGGATCAGCCGTTCAGAGCCGATGTCTTATAACGGACGCCAGTTCCTCATCGGATTGGGCTGGGTAATTCCGCGAGTGGATAACGAGAACAATCGCCGCCATCCGCAAGCTGCGATTTTTGAAATCACCCAAAAAGGAAAGAAGATTGTTGCCACTCAGATTTCTCAGCTGAGCTTTGAAGGCAGCAATATCTGGACGGACTTCAACAGCCCAGACAAGTACACTGAGTTCCGTTTCTCGGAAGAAGGCGTGGGCGAAATTCTTTTCAGTGCTAGTTCGTGGGATAAGAGTTCTTATCAATCCGGCGGAAAGCTCGTGAAGTTCAACTTGAAGCAAATCATTGCTGGAAAAGAAGACGAATCTTTGTCTGAAGGCGCTTTCTTGGCTGGAAATTCCGGCTGGTTACGCCGAGTGTTTACGAATGCCGAAATTTCGCGCATCAACACTTTCTCGGACCAAGCGTTGGGCGTATTTAATCCAGCAGACAAGACCGTTGCTAGCGCTTCCGGCGTAGTGAAGGCGTCTGCAATTTTGGAGTTGGCTCGAAACATCCGAGGCTACGAAACCTTGGGTGCAGCCGGCTCTGAAAAGGGTCTTCAAATTATTAGCGAGTACAACTACTGGGGAGCCAAAGACAACGGCACCGAGTTGCGCTTGGTCGATGCAAAAGCTGCAGACGCAGAAAAACCTGCTGTGATTGCCTCGGTTCGTTTGCCGGGCAGTTACTCGTCTCATCGGGTTGATGGTTCTTACCTCTACGTGTTGACATCTGTGTCGAGTGTGGAAAAGGGTAAGGATGGCCGCGATCACTATGTTCAAACTTACACCGTCTCAACGGTTCAGATTGGTCAGAAGACGGGTTCTTCGGATCAAACCTCTGCCCTTAGCGTTGCGGGAAGTGTTTCATGGAAGCGCGACGAGAGTCAAAACGATGTGGCTAGTCCCTTTGCTCGCATGAGCTTGGGTGGCATGGGCTTCTCTCGCTGGAGCTCCAGTGGAATGGAAGTCATTGCAAGCGGCGTTGTCTTGGTTCAAGCGGGCGGGGACCTGAAAGCTATCTCGGCTAAGAATCCCAACACTGTTGTGAACGTCGGGTCGGCCGGCTGTTCTTTGAAAGATAAGACCGCAGTTGTTCTCAAGAAGTTAGGTTCTTCCTACTACTTGACTAGCAAGACGAGCGAGCAGGATAAAAGCAAGTCGCTCTATTTCACTCGCAACTACTTAGCTCCCGTGACGTTTGATGCCGCTGCCAACAAAGTTTCTTGCGGTAAGGACATTAACGTTCCGGGTGAAGTGCTCACCGTGGTTACTCAAGGTGGTCAGATTCAATCTTTGATCTCTCAAGACACCTGGTTGAAGGATACCTTCGATCACAGGAATGATAAGGGAGACGTGACCTATACCGAAATGCTGAGAAATCATTCCTACACCGCTCTGACCGTTCAAGGCGATGTTGCCACGCTCACCGATGAAGTTGGTGCGCAGGCGATCTCTGAGTACAGTCCCTTCCCGAGTTCCAATACGGTGAGAGACGGAGAGATCGTTTTTGTCTCGAGCAAAGGAGAGGACGATGGTTACGGTGGATTCTCCCCGTGGCGTCGTAGACGTTCGGTCTCGGCAACATCGTACGAATTCCTCACAGTCAACGCACAAGGCTTGCTCACGGGACGCAGTTACGCAGCTGCTTTCACGTCGGATGCAAACTTGTTGGGTGTGGTAGCGGATCCGGCTAAGGCTGACACCTACTTGGGTGTGGTCAGCTCGGGCGGAACCATTCGTGTGATTTCGTGGACCGGTTCGGATCGTCCTGTTTCAGTACAGCTTGCTGAAGTGAATGAAGCCGGCGGACTCAATAAGGCTTCGGAATCTGTCGAAACCGGCGGGGGCTATTGGAGTTTTGAAGGTGTTCCGCACTTCACTCCTGGTCAACGCAGTATCGAATTGTCGCAAGGCCTGAACGGCGTTCGTCAGTTCCTGATCAAGTAATACCCATTCACAAGGTGAATGAGATGAGGGCCTGCTCGAAAGGGTGGGCCTTTATTCTTTTTTGGGGTCTTTGTTCCCGGTGTTCCCGGGGCGCTTGTAATCGGTGGTGTAGAAGCCCGTTCCTTTAAAGGCAATGGAGCTGCGGCTGATCAGCTTGCGAATCGGACTCTTGCATTCCGGGCAGGTTTTTAAGGGTTCCTCGGTGATCTTTTGGGTCACTTCTAGGATCTTCTGACAGGCTTCGCACTCGTATTCGTATATAGGCATAGCTGAGTTCTGGTTTTTCCTCATTTCTAGGCTTTTTGGCAACGGAAAAATCAATCTTTACAAGGGACTAGATAATAGTTGTATTTTTTAGTCAATTATTATAGAAGTAGGACCATGAAAACTGGGCTTTTCATCATGATTCTGGGTCTGACCTTTGCCTCTGAAGGCGCCTTTTCGGCCATTCAGAACCAGGATTCCGTGTCTTTAGAAGAGGCGCGGGAGAGCGATCTCTTTATGACCAAGAAGTTTGGTCCTTTTAAAGCTCTTTTGGACGGTATTGTTCAGAACGATTCCGTTCGCTCTACGGAAGCTCAGACCTGCTTGGTTCTCACCAGTTGGGGGCAGGTCGATCTGCAAGATTATCGAGTGCAGGATTTTCCGACGATGGCGTTAGCCATTCAAGAAACCCTGGCTCGCACATTCGAATTACAAAATGAAATTCGAAATCTTCCAAAAGGCCCTGTGAAAAAGCCTGAAAAGGCTGGCTTCAATAAACGCGCTTATCCCATCTATATTTACGATAAATCTTCGCTTTTGTTTGAAGACATCGGAACGATTGCCAGAACCTCTTATGGAGAAGTTCGCACACTTCGAGGGGTGGGGGACGTCACTGAGGTCACTGGCAAGTTTTCGAGCATGAGAAACTTCATTTCGTTTTCAGATCGACCTCTTTTCATGAAGGAGATGGGCTCGCAGAGCGTCGTCATTTCTAAGACCGACGTCGTTGTGGAAGAACCGTTTGCCAGTCAGGCTCTGGTCATCGCTCCGCGAATTTTACTCTACGATCGAGCGGAAGGAACTACTGTTCCAATGAAGCGCGAGTTTGATGAGGTTAGCTTGGATAGCTGTGTGAAGCGCCTCCATAAGAAGACCGTCTGTTTAGAGCAGCTTGAGAAGGTAGCCGACCATTTGCGCGGGTATTTGAAAGAAAATCCCCAGCCCAGCCCTGGTAAAGTGGCCGCAATTCAGGTCGAAGCTGCGACTTGTATGTAATCGGCGAATTTAAGCCTGACTCTTTTTATTATCTAATATTTATTTATTAAAATGTGATATACCGCATTTCTTGAATAAAACCTTGCAACCTTGCGAAATGAGACTGCTTTGAAATCCTTCTCCGACTTGTCCATCAGTCCGACTCTCCAACGCTCCTTGGCGGAGATGGGCTACACACACCCCACCCCCATTCAGGCACAGGCCTTACCGTTGCTCCTAGCTGAACCGACTGATTTCTTGGGCTTGGCCGCCACTGGCACAGGCAAAACGGCTACCTTTAGTATTCCGCTCCTCGAAAAAATCGACACCGCCAAGCGTTCGGTTCAGGGACTGATTCTTTGTCCCACCCGCGAACTGGTCATTCAGGTGGCAAAGCAGATTGATCTCTTAGGAAAGCATCTCGGCATTCGTGCGCTTCCCATCTATGGGGGGGCTTCTTACCCCGAGCAGATGAAGGGGCTAAAGAAGGGGATCCCGATCGTGGTGGGCACCCCGGGGCGCCTGGTGGACCATATCCAGCGCGGCACTTTGGATCTGTCAGAGTTAGAAACCGTGGTTTTGGACGAGGCCGATGAAATGATTTCGATGGGCTTTAAGGACGATCTGGAAGCCATTCTCTCTGAGACTCCTCGCGAACAGAGTCAGATCTGGTTTTTTTGCGCGACGATGGGAAAAGAAGTTCGCCGCGTGGTGGACACGTATCTGCGGAATCCTAAGCGGGTAGAAGTCAATCGTAAGGAGATGATCCCAGAGGCCATCGAGCAGATTTTCTACAAAGCTCACGAATCCGATAAGCCTGAAATTCTTTGCAAGCTGCTGGATGCCGCTGTGGATGTTTATGGAATTATTTTTTGCCAAACCAAAGCGCTGGTAGTGGACCTCACTCAGTACCTTCACGGACGCGGCTACTTGGTGGATTGTCTTCACGGGGATATGGATCAAGGTGCCCGAGAGCGCACCATGCAAGGATTTAGAAACAGGAAAGTAAAAATTTTGGTTTGTACGGATGTCGCTTCCCGAGGCCTGGATGTGAAAGACATCACGCACGTTATTAATTACTCCCTTCCTGTGGAAGCGGAAGTTTACGTTCACCGAATTGGTCGTACCGCGCGAAGTGGCAAGACCGGTTTTGCAATGAGCTTAGTGGCTCCCGGTCAACGCGGGCTACTTTCTCGCATTGAACACGCTACGAAGAGCAAACTTCGCGAAGGCAAGCTTCCGTCGCGAAAGGAAATTGGAATCAAAAAGATATCGAGTGTGTTTCCAAAGTTCATGGCGCAATCCGAAGTTTATTCGCGCTCGATGGATTTAATGGATGCCCAGTGGCGCCAGACTTTAGGCCAAATGACTCCGCTAGAAGTCGCCGCTCGCTTCTTAGCGCTTCAGTTCCCCGAGGTGTTTGAAGAGCGTGTCGAAGCTCAGCCGCAAAAACAGCCGGAGGCTCCACGAGTTCAGGAAGTCGGGCTTCGAAGAAAGTCTTCGGCCGAGCATTACCAACAACGACACGAACGCGGTCGTCATCGAAGGGATCAAGGGAGACGCCGATGAAGGCCACCACCGTTGGGGGAATCATCAAAAAGGTTTTGGAGATCAATCCGAATCTCACCTCAGATCAAATGATTGCTCTCGTGCGCGAGTGCACCCGCGTGCGCAATGGCAATGACAAAGAGTTTGCCTGGGTAGAAGTCGTCGACGAAGAGAAAGCGCTTCAGCTAGCGCGCCAGAGTCTTTCTCCCTCGAACTTTCAATAAAGTGGTGCCTGGTCGGACGGCTTTTTTCTCAAAGGTTTGCGACAAGAAGTTCTCGATTATAGTGGGGATGTTTTCTTCTTCGCCTTGGCTCTTTCCAATTTGATCTTCTCTAAGATTCTATCCCGATCTGTTTTACTGGCAATCCATGGTTCTACAAAAAGGTCGGAAATTTCATCTGCTCGAGATGTCGTATTTGGTGGGAGGCTACAATAAATAAGTAAAAAATATTTTTGCATCAATTTATCAATGGAGCGACGAGCCACTGATATTTCAGAGTACTTGGGGGTTCTAAACTTTCCTTTTTTTACTGCAATGTGTGCGAGGTGCTTATTTCTGTAGGCCTTTAGGCGTTTTGTCACGCGTTCCAGTTCTGCGACGTCGAGCTCGATACTTTTTTTAGAAATATGGTCAGCTCCTTTACCGGCAATTTTGTCGAATTCAGTGTTTAGTCTATTAAAAGTAGAGGGGTCTGGAGGGCTACGACGACTGGGATGAATTCTGAGATACTCTTCAAACGTACAGGGATCGATTCCGCCTAGGTAGTGTCCTCTCGATAGATATTCAGGTTTTTCTAATATTTCCTCGAGCAGTGCCTGTAGTGAGTAAACCTCTTTCTTTTTGTTCACAGCTCCTTGTCTATTCCGAGATTGTCTTTCAGTTAATTTACAAACTCGCAAAACCAAATCAAAGGCAAAGGCATTGTGGGCAAAGGTCCAAAATGGACTGTGAGACGCCGCCACCGGCGACTGATTGACTATGAGATTAAACTGTCTTCTGAGATCAGAAAATTGCTTGAGGAGTCTAACCTCCTTTTCTGCTGCGTTAAGGAATGTTTTCCATCGCTTCAGTGTATTGATCTTTCTGGGTGGCATATATTTCTGGCATCACTACCTTATGGGTCTCAAACCAGTCCAGTAATTGGTTTTTCGCGAGGTCGGTCGAAATCTTTCAAGACGTGTAGAAAAATAGCTTGGATTTGGAAAATCTGTCAGTCAGGTGTCAGCCAAGCACTTGCGTCCGAACAAGACTAAGGGGGCAAAGATGGTAGCTAACCTATTGAAAAGATGGTGCCTAGGGCCGGAATCGAACCGGCACGCCCCTTTCGAGGCCCAGGATTTTAAGTCCTGTGCGTCTACCAATTTCGCCACCCAGGCAGATAGCAGTGCGAAGAGCTCTTCTATCTCGCTTTGGGCGTCCTGCCAAGAGTCGCTTCGTGATTAAAAAATCTTTCCGGGATTCAGGATACCACCGGGGTCAAAGATGGCTTTGAGGGCCTTCATGGCCGAGATTTCGGCCTTCGAACGGGAGTGTTTTAAGTACGGCTTCTTTACCAATCCCACCCCATGTTCAGCAGAAATACTGCCCCCGAAATCTTCAATCGCTTTGAAGAGGGCTTTGTCCACCCCATGGCAGCGCTTGAGAAACGTTTTCACGTCCATGGACTCGGGTTGCAGAATATTGATGTGGAGATTGCCGTCGCCGATGTGACCAAACCAGACGACTGAAAAGTCGGGGTAATCTTTTTTAATCATCTGATCAATGGTGACCAAAAACTGCGGCACTTGCGAAACGCGAACTGAGACATCGTTTTTGTAGCAGGGGCGATGCGAAGTCGCTTCAGTCAGGTCCTCCCGAAGTTTCCAAAACGCGCGGTCTTGTTGCGAGTTTTGACTGAGAACCGCATCTTGAATTACTCCTTGGGAAGAGAGCCTTTCAATCAGATCCAAAATCTTTTCATCGTTTTCTGGGCCTTGCTTTTCGTACTCGAAGAGAACGTAGAAGGGCATGCTTTGTTTGAACGGGTCGGCGTATCCCAGCTGTTCGCGAGAGCAGCGCTGGGCAGCGTCGGTCCACATTTCATAGGCCGTGAGCTGGGCGACGTCCCGAATTTTCTCAAAGACCGTCATGATCATTTCCAGCGAAGAGAGTCCCAGTACGACGACTTGTAAGTCGCGCGGGGGAGGGCAAAGTGCAATGGTGGCTTCGGTGATTATCCCGAGCGTGCCCTCGCTCCCAATAAAAAGATGACGAAGATCGTATCCGCTAGCGTTTTTGATCAGGCCTTTGTTGAGATCTAAAATATCTCCATTACCCGTAACAACCTGAAGGCCCGTCACCCATTGTCGAGTCATGCCATAGCGAAGAACCTTGATGCCCCCTGCGTTGGTGGCGATATTGCCCCCGATTTGACTCGAACCGCGCGACGCAAAATCAACAGGGTAGTAAAAGCCTTTCGATGCAGCAAAGTTCTGTAAGTTTTCGGTGATGACGCCCGCCTGCACTTGGACACTTGGCTCCGTGGCGTCGAAATGAAGAACTTTATTCATCTTGGCAAGTGAAACGACGACCTCCCCGTGCAACGCAAAAGCTCCAGCACTCAGGCCCGTTCTACCCCCGGAAGGGACCAGTGCGACTTTATTCTTCAGCGCCCACTGAACGATACCCTGAACTTGCTTCGTCGTTTCCGGAAATAAAATAGCGCTCGGGTGGGGCTGATAGAGATCCGTCCAATCCCGCCCATAAATATCGAGGTCCTGAGGGTCCTGACTAATCTGAGCCGGTTTAAGGATGCGAGAAAGCTTCTGAAGCGGAATTTTCTTCGCCATTCCTGGTAGGCTAGCTCGGCCTCCCCCCATGATGCAAGAGTTGATGGTGGCCTCTGCAAAGCAATGTGAGGTTAGTTAGCGTCGTTTCCCCTCCCTGTGACAGGGGCTTGAGATGATGAATGTCGAGCCAGCGCCTTTCAGTGCAGCGCTTGCCTTGGGTGACCTGCGTGCACTGAGCTTGGTCCCGTTTCTGAATGGAGTGCCTGAGAGGGGCCGCGTACTTTCTTCGGGTCTTCCAGGGCCGGCTGGGCGTTGTTTTTGCTTCTGTACTAACTCGCGCCGGCGCGAGTGGTTTCGAACGCTTGGCTTTCTCAAGTGGATCGTTTTTCTGAAGATATAAATCGGCCATGGCTTCTAAAGTCTGCTCGAGAGAGGCTGCGGCCTTCTTGGATTCCAGATCTTGAATGCGCTTCAGCTTTTTTAGGAGCGCTTCTGAAATTCCCAATTTCAATTCCACTCGTTCTTCAGCCACGTACCGAGTGGTTTCTTTCACGCTCCTCTCAGGAAATTCTTTGGCAACGACTTTCTCGAGTTCTCGTTTTGGAAGCTGAGCTGCTGCCTGAAGCCACTTGTCTTGATTTTCAGGAGTGAGAATCGAAACAATGACCTTGGCATTCGAAAGGGAAATCTCCCGATCTTGAATCCTTTCTTTCAGGGCAGGAACCTGAACAGACTTTCTAGAGATCGTAATAAAGTTATAGGCAACGTTCTCTGAAAGCCCGAGTGACCTCACATAGTCAAAGAGACTTTTAAATCCCTGTTCCCGATAGCCTTTACAGAGATCGATTTCCTGCAAAACAGAAAGCAATTCCGTTTCGGCTCGAAGATATGTTTTCACCAACGCCACAGCTCTTTCATGCAAAGTTTTCATGCGAACCCTGTAACACAGGGTTTTTTGGCGAATGCAGTTGCACGCTAGTGAATGAAGTCGTGATTTATTTTTTGAAATCGAAAATAGTTCTATTCGTTCGAAGAAACGGAAATAAACGCGAATAACAGGATTTTAAAT
>JAIEMT010000001.1 GCA_019751945.1 bacterium | reverse complement strand
AACTTTTGCAGTTAAATCGACGATGGCTCTTGGATTTTAGCCCCTCTTCAGCCGCATTCTTCAGCGGGAACTAGTTATAGTCGAACCTCAAAGAACAGTCTCTATATCAACTGTTTACAAAATCTCAGAAAAAGACCTACCCCGGCCTGTAAGTCACTGCTTCGGATCGAACGCGTTCCGAAGGCCTTCACCTACGAAGCTCAAGCAACTCAATGTGAAAAAAATTGCCGCCGACGGAAAAAACGCCAACCACCAGGCATTGGTGAAGTGCTTCTTCGCTTGATTGAGAAGTTCACCCCAACTCGGAGTCGGAGGAGCCAAACCAAATCCCAAGTAATCCAGCGCCGCCAAACCGGTGATACCAGCGGCAATCGCAAACGGAGAAAAAGTTACAATGGGAGTCAAAGCATTTGGTAACACGTGCTTTAAAATAATCTTCCACTTCGGAAGTCCTAAGGCGCGCGCGGCTTCCACGAATTCTAGCTTTCGCAAACGCAAGCCCTCGGCGCGAATGTAGTAAGAAATCGGAATCCACCCGAACGTAGAAGTAATCAGAATCAATAACACCAACGATGGCTCGAAAATCGAAATCAAAATAATCAGCAAAAAAAACTGCGGCACGCTGTTTAAAACCTCCACTAAGCGCTGACCTATAAAATCGACAGAGCCGCCGAAGTATCCCATCGAAAGCCCTAAAACCGCACCGATCAGATAAGTCATCAACCAAGTCCCCAGCGCGTAACCAAAACTGATTCGAAATCCGTAGAGAAGTCGCGCAAACACATCGCGCCCGCGATCGTCCGTTCCTAGAATATTTTCAGAGCTCGGCGGCCCTGGGAACTGAGTCAACTTTTCATTGCTCTGGAACGGATTGAAAGCAACCGGCGGATAAACGGCCCAATCCCCAGCTTGCAAGGGAAGCTTCTTGTATTCGACCGAGAAGCTATCGGTGACTCCCAGTTCTTGCGCGGAAGGTTGAAAGAGAATCGGGAAATAAGTTTTGCCCTGAAAGCGCAATATGTACGGCCGATCGTTTGCGATCCACTCCGAGAGCAGACTGCACACCAGACTCACCGCTAAAATACTCAGCGAGACCACCGCAATCTTATTGCGCAGGAAAACTTGCCAGCGTTTGGCGGTGAGGGAACTAAACTGCATGGAAATCCACCCGCGGGTCCACCACGACGTAAAGCAAGTCGCTCAAAATATTTCCAAGCAAGAAGAGAAAACTTTCCATGACCAGCAATCCCATCACGACATTATAGTCGCGCGAGAGAATGGCTTGAAAACTGAGAAGCCCCATTCCGTCGATGCTGAAAATCGTTTCAATCAAAAGGCTTCCCGCAAAGAACACACTCAAAAAATGTCCCAGCCCGGTCGCAATCGGAATCAGCGCATTTCTTAAAACGTGTTTATAGACCACCCATTTTTCCCGCAAGCCCTTGGCCCGGGCCGTACGCACGTAGTCTTTCTTGATTTCTTCTAGAACGGAATTCTTCATTAGCAGCGTAAGCGAAGCAAAATGCCCGATCACGTAGCAGGTGAGTGGAAGGACAAAGTGGTGCAACCGGTCGCCCACTTTTCCAAAGAAAGAAAGGCTTTCGTAATTGTCGGAACTCACGCCGGCAATGGGGAACCAGCTGAAGAAGCTTCCTCCGCCGAAAAGAACAATCAGCAAAATGGCGAGCATGAACGACGGCACCGAGTAGGCGACGAAAAGCATCGCCGAACTTGCAGAATCGGCCGGGGTACCGTGGCGAACCGCCTTGAAAATTCCGAGCGGAACACAGATGAGATAGCTCAACAGAAACGTCGCCACCCCAAATTGCAGCGACACCGGAATTTTTCTTAAGATGACCTGAGTCACCGGTTCTTCGAAATAAAAACTCTTCCCAAAATCAAACGACGCCAGGTTCTTGAGCCAAATTCCGTAACGCGTGAGAAGGGGTTTATCGAAACCGTACTGGCGTTTCAACTCGTCGATCACTTCTTGAGTGACGGCCATCGAATGCGCGGAAGACTCCCCTCCCCCGACACCAAACCGCATCTGCTGAAGTTTTTGTTCGATCGGGCCGCCCGGAGCCAGATTGATGATCACGAACCCAATCAGCGTGATCCCAAACAGGGTCACAAAGAGGGCAAGAAATCTTCGGACGAAGTATTCGAACATTCCCTTATTGTTCTACAAACCAGGTCTGATAGCCAACGCCATATTTCAAAATATCTTTGGGGCGTTTGATGCGTTTGTTTGCAGCGTAGAGAATGTATTTCGGATTGAAAAGATAGGAATACGGCTGCTCATCCGCCAAAATCTCATGCAACCGATGAGCGAGCTTCCAGCGTTTCTTTTCATCCATGGTGCTCCGAATCTGCTCAATCAAGGTATCGACTTCAGGTTTAGAAAAACTTCCAAAGTTATGCCCCTTCGCAAGAATCGATTTGGAATGATAGTACTGATACAGATCGGAATTCAGGGAGTAAAAGGTCCAACCCATTCCGATGGCATCGAACTTCCTTTCATCGACCAGTTTCATGAAGGTATTCCACTCCAGAAGACGCACATTCATCTTTACTCCGGCCTTCTTATAATCCTCCTGAAAGAGCGTAATGTATTTTTCGAAGTCCGGATTCGTATGAATCAAGGTGAATTCAAAAGGGGTTACCTTTCCATCGATTTCCTTCACGAGTCCCTGGGAACTCATTTTCCAGCCCGCCTGCTCAAAAAGTTTTTTTGCCTTTTTGGGATCGTAGCCCAATGCTTTCACCTTTTGGGATGAATAGGGAGACCGCAAACCGTAAGGACCGTTCGCTTTCTCGCTCATTCCAAATCGAAATTTTTCGATCATCATGTCTCGGTTGATCAAGTGAGCCAGCGCCTGGCGAACCCGCTTGTCTTGAAACAGAGGGTTCTTGGTATTCCAATCAATGAACGCGTAATTATTCATGGAGGGCTGACTATTCGTGGCCTTCACAGTCACAAACTTGGAGTCCGGCTTTTCCTCTTCATGAATATTCAAATAGTCTCGTGGATCTCGAAGTTCCAAATAGTCGAGATCCCCCTTTTTGAGCATCTCAATACAAACAGCCATCTCGCGAATGGGCCGAAACTGGATTCGGGCAAACCGATTTCGCGAGCGATCGTACTCGGAGTTCGGAGGCTGATAATCTGCCCAGCGTTTCAAAACAAGGCGCTGCCCTTTATTCCACTCCTCGAGTTGATAAGGCCCCGAACCCAGAAATGTTCGATTGAACTTGGGGTCCTTGGGATCTCCCACTCCATAGAAGTGCTTGGGAATGATGAACAACGTCGCCACTTGCTCGAAAGCCAAGAAGTAAGGTTCCTTCGCGATGAACTGAATCTTCTCCGGGGAAAGAACTTTGGCCTCCTTGATCGGTTCATAAAAAATGCGCCGGTGCGGGGCAAAGAAGCGTCCCTCAAATAAGACGTCAAAGCTGTACTTCACATCTTCAGCCGTCAGCGGCTGACCATCTTGCCACTTCAACCCCTTGCGCAAAGTAAAGGTAAACGTCATTCCATCGGGGGAGATTTCATATTTTTCCGCTAGGCCAGGTCGGTATTGGTAGGTGTTATCATCGACTTGAAGCAGCGATTCGAACGCCCACTCCAGCACCTTTCGGGCATAGACATCGTCGTAAGTGACGGGATTCAAGGTGCGGGGATCATCATCTAATCGGAGGTTGAAAGTGCCCACCCCTGCGGTGGAGGAAGGAGCGGAATACCCGCTCTGGGAGACTGAAAGCAGCAGGACGGAAAGGGCCAGAAAAGTCCGCTTCATAGGAATTCCTCGTGGGCCCCTGTTTATCGAAGCCGAGTTATTGCGTCAATTAAAGAAACACGGTAGGGTTTGAGTTCGCGATGGAAAAGTTTGCAGACCTGGCCGCAAAAACTCTGAATCAAGTTCTCGACTCCCCCGCCCATTCAATCTCGGCAGAAGAACTTGAAATTCCGCCGGATCCCAAACTCGGCGACTTCGCTTTTCCTTGTTTCAAACTGGCCAAACAGTTCCGAAAAGGCCCCCCTCAAGTCGCGCAAGAATTGGTTTCGAAAATTCAGGCCCTTCCGGAAGCCATGGACGCCCTGAAAAAAATCGGAATGCGCGTGGCCGCCACGGGCCCCTACGTGAATTTTTTAGTGAACGACGACGTCGCGGTCGGATTCCTACTCTCACAAATTTTAAGTGGATCGGGACTCGGAAGCTTCGGAAAACTTCCGGCTGAATCTCGCGGCTGCTGGGTTTTGGAATACAGCTCCCCGAACGTCGCCAAGCCGTTTCAGATTTATCATTTACGCCCGACCGCGCTGGGTGCCGCCATGGATCGCATCGGTCGCTTCCGCGGATTCCGAATGGCTTCGATTAATCACCTAGGAGATTGGGGCACGCAATACGGCAAGATCGCCGTCGCGCTTCAGATTTTCCCCAAGGATCTGCCGCCGAACCCCACCATTAAAGACTTGGTCGACATCTACGTGAAGTTTCACGCCGCTGCAGAAAAAGATCCGACACTCGACGATCGCGCCCGCGAAGCGTTTGCGAAATTAGAAAATGACGACCCCGAGATGACCGCGCTTTGGAAAAAATGCGTCGACATCTCAATGAAAGAATTCAATCGCATCTACGACCGCCTCGGCGTTCACTTCGATCATTTCTGGGGAGAAAGTTTTTACAAGCACCAGCTCACTCCCCTCTTAGAGGACCTTCGCAAGAAAGGCTTGCTCGTCGAAAGCGAAGGCGCGTGGATTGTGAACGTCACCGACACGGAAGGAAAAGAACTCCCGCCGTGCATTCTTCAGAAAAAAGACGGCGCAACGATTTACGCCACTCGCGATGTGGCTGCGGCACTCTATCGTTACAAGCATTTCAAATTCGATCGCATGACTTACATTGTGGGAGGCGAACAGCGCTTGCACTTCCAGCAAGTCTTCGGAGTGCTTCGAAAGATGGGGATGGAGTGGGCCTCGAAGTGTGAGCACGTCCCCACCGGTCTCTACCGTTTCAAAGACGCGAAGATGTCCACACGCAAGGGCAACTTCGTCACGTTGGAGGACGTCCTGGCCCTGGCGAAAGAACGCGTCGTTACTTTGATGGAAGAGCGAGAGAAGAATGCGCGTCCGGGAGATGCTCCCGTCGAGATTTCTGATTCTGAAAAGGAAGAGATCACCGAGGCTATCGCTGTGGGCGCCGTCATGTTTCACGACTTGAGCACCGATCCCGCTCGCGATGTCGAATTCGATGTTGAGCGCGTGGTGGATTTCGAGGGCGAAACCGGTCCGTACTTACAGTACGCCCACACCCGCTGCCTAAGTTTGCTAAGGAAAGCTCAGGCCAAGAACCCGAAGCTTCCTAAGGAAATCGGTTACGATGCGGCTTTGGTCAGCCAGCTCAGCAATCCCTATGAAGTGCTGTTAACCAAGCAGCTGGGACAACTCCCGGTACACCTTGAGCGCACCTTGAAGTTCGCCAAGGCCAGCCAGCTCGCTCATTACTTAATCGATGTCACCAAAGCCTTCGGCGCTTTTTACCGGGAATGCCAAGTCATTACTGAGGATGAGAAGCTGACCCGCGCCCGACTGATGCTGGTCGAAGGGACCCGCCGAATTCTGGCCCAGGGGCTAGGGCTTCTTGGAATTCCTACGCCGGCGAAGATGTAGTTTAGGCCGCAATTTTCAACGGAACCGCATTCGCGGGTGAAACATCCGACGCCGGATGGAGTTGGCGCAGAATCACTTCGCCATTCGTAGCACCGGCCTTCTGGGCTTCTTCCCAGTTCACCAGGCCCAGCACTTCTTCAGCGGCGAGGACGATTTTTCCAAATTGAATGTGCATGCCGATGCCGAAGGCATTCTTTTTTTCGTTTTCACCCAGCACCGGAACCCAAGCGCCGTTCAAACAGAGAATCTGGCGACCGGCTAATTCTTCGGGCAAAAGCACTCTCAAAATCACCGAGAGATTGAACCAGAGTAAAATCGGCGTACCGGCCTGAAGCTGGGTACGAAGTAATATTCCTGTCGGAGCTTTGGAAAGCGGAACAAGTGGAATGGCGCGCTCTTGATTTCTCAATTCCATCAACGCGCGATGGGCTTCAGAAATGGAATCGCGCGCAAGCTGAATCCAATCCGGGCGCTGTGCAGCTCCTTCAATAGACTGGCTGGCCAATTGTTCTTCGAGTTGGTGCAGAGCTTTCACGATCGGCTCGCCCTTTTGAACCATGCTCGCCGTACCCTTCAACGTATGAATGATTTGATAGAGCGCGCGGACTTGCTCGGGGTTCACTCCCCCTTTGGGGTGACGTTCGCGAGCCTGTTCGGCCAACTCCTTCACATAGTGAGTCGCCTGAGTGCTCAATCGAATGGCGTCGAACAGGAATGATCTTAAGACGTGTCGAGCGGGAACCATCCCTTTCTTATCGGCAGAACCTTCAAATTTTTGAGGATTCTGCCGAAACGACAATCGTGAAGTCTTACCTTCTCATCGCCGCATTCTTATTCACTTTTTCCGCCTGGGCCGAGACCGATCTCGAGCTTCTGGGCTTTGCAAAAGGGGTTCAGGTCACGGAGCAAGAGCTCTCAGACGCCTACTCTCGCCTGGAGGCCGACTACTACGGGAAAGGCAAAGACGCCAAGGCTCGGAACCGATTCCTGAGAGTAACCCAAGCTTACGGAAGACTTCTGAAGAAACAGGTTCAGCTCCATCCAGAAAATGCTGCAGAAATGCTGAAGCGGATTTCCGGAGAAGAAGGAATACTCGAACTGATTCAAAAGTGCGGAAATCCGAATCATCTCGACTGCCATACCCTCTGGAACGCGCTGGAATCTCGCGCGGATCATTCGCTGGCCACACGCGGGCTCATGTTAAAGTGGGCCACCGACCCCACTCAGCCAGAGCTGCGAAAGAACGCCCTCAAATTTATTGCGAGGAAGGGGTGGTCGAATCGCGAGGAACTCTTGGCCATTGCCCGGTACGCGAATGAGAGCCTCGCCAACAAGGAAATCATTCAGTCGAGGTCCCTACAGGCCCTGATTTCTAACTGCCTGGAAGGACTTAAAAAGGGTGGCTGTGATGCGAATATATCAAGGGCCATTCTTTCCTATCGAGGAAGCCATGAAGAAAAGTGGCTAGAGCCCGTTTTTCAGATGCTAAAAGAAGGGGTTCCGGATTCCGCTTATCGCGCCGTGCCGCTTTACCTGGTTCAGAATTCGCAGCTCCCGGTATCCACCCGAACTCAGATCATGGAAGACCTGCTAGCCAATGCACCAATTGCTTTTGCAACAGAGACCGAACGCGAGGTAACCGACGAAGCAGTCCGCTTTGTGCTTGCTCACGGAGACTCCCCTAAAAATGCATTTCGATTTGTGGAAGCTGCGACCGCCAGAAGTAAGTATTACGTGGACATGATGCTAGATCGATTTTCCCCTGAACTCGAAACTGCGATTCGTAAGGACCTTTTCAACGGAAGAACAGACAGCGCTAGCTTGCTCCGACATATTGCACAGATACAACCCAGTAACCCTCTTTTAGGGAGGATTCGAAGCGCAGAGGACGAGGCGATTCGCAAAGCCATCCAAGAAATTTTAGCCGGGTGCGGTGGAGCCCATGGGTATTTCAGCAAACTCGTCCGCAAAGAATAGCAACTATTCCTTGCGCATCACCAGCACGCCGCCGAATTTAGAAACTTCCATTTGAAGCGTGACAGCGCCAGCCACCTTCTGAACTTTCATTCCCAAAATCAAAGAAGTGGGACTTCCTGAAACATCGGAGCGCAGGCTACTCTCATTCAAGCTTGCAGTCACCGCTCCTTCTTTTCCTTGCTGAACTTCAAAAGGAACGAAGCGATTCTTTTCGCCCGTCTGGGCGGGCAGGATTTGTAAATTGCCTTTGTAGAGGTTCGCGAGCTCGCTCTTCGCAAACGAAACCGTGACGTTTTCCATGATCAGGCCCTTGCCGCCCACCACGCGCGGATAGATCCAATAGCCCTTCCACTTGCCTTCGAGCTCGCTGGGATAGGCCTGCTCATTGCTGGCCACCGGGACGAGCTTTCCGGCTGGCTTCATCAGGCTGCCCTTCACTAGGGCGAGTACCCAGGCCTGCTTTTCTGTCTTCTGATAATCGTCCACTAACTTCTGAGCGCCGGCATCGTCCATGGCCATCAAGGCTCGGGCTGCCGCAACGCGCGTCTGGCCGTCTTCGGATTTTAAAAACTTCGAAATGAAGTCGGCTTCTTTGACGCCCTGGCTCTGACCGACGGCCTTAATGGCCGAATTTCTCACCGTCGTGTTGTCCGAACCATCGGCTTGCTGCTTCAAAAATCTCACCGCTTCCGCATCGTCGGAGAACCAAGCCAGGCCCTCTAAGAGGCGAACCCGGCGATAAGCATCGGTCGTGCTCTGGTACATCGATAGGATCACGCTAGAAGTCCCAGGACCCAAACGCAGCCACCAGTCAGCTTGAGCGGGCGAGTGCCTCATCATCAGCACCGTAGAAATTTCTTGTTGGATCTCTTGGGGAGTCTTCGAAAATCCGGAATCCATCGTGAGAGTCAGGATCGAGGTGAAGACTAAAACGAGGAGGATGAAATGACCGCGTGAGAGCCTAACGAACATAAGGACTATAATTCATGATAGTCCCTGACATTGTCGAGAAAATATTTCCATCGCCCTGGCCGCTGCCATCGTCGGCGAAGTATTTCCCAGTCCACCACATCACGTGATTGAACTGACACTCCGGAACACTCGGGCAGAAATTCGTAACGCCGTTATAGCCCGGGCAGAGCTGCTTACAGGTCTTGCCGGAAGCTGGGAAAGGATTGTTCGTCTCACTCGCACACGAAAACTGTGTAATAACGCCACCGTAGTTCGTCGACTGTGTTTTATGACAAGTCGGCGTATCCGAGAGCCAGTCCTCATCCGTTCCATCGCGCTCGTTCGGATGATTTAAGCCCAGGTAATGGCCCATCTCATGGCTGATGGTGCTGCCCATGTCCATGAAGCTCGACTCTTGCTTGTCGATCGTGCAGGGCGAACCCGGGAAACAAATGGGATTGAATGAAGCCAGCTGGTCAAAGCTCGCAAACACCAAACCGCTACCCGAAGTTCCGTTGACGACCGGGCCACCAATGGCGCCGGCCATGCCTAAGAAGCTTTGATCGCTCTGAATGGTGGAAGTAATGAAGATGTTCATCGCCTTCCCTTCCGTGCTGAGCGGCATCATAGTGCTGCCATCAGCAAAGAGGGCGTTGATATCGGGCACGTTGGCGTAAGTGTCGCCGCCGCGTTGGCAATCCCACTCATACACATTGACGGTGCCTAAGCGAATGCCGACCGAAGCTTTGTTCTGAACGTAATACTGATTGTAAACATGTTGAAAGAGCGCATCCAAGTTCTGCTTCCCTTTTAAGGTGCGAGAATCTTCGATGTTCTTGGTGCCGACCAGAACGACGTTTAAGTCCATCGCCTGAGCGGTGTTGTTCGTCGCTGCATTCACACCCTTTTTGCGAACCACGGTGAGGCGCACCGAGCCGCTGTAGCTAGAGTTCAAGGCATCCAAGCTATTGGTGAGCATGACGTACTTCGCCGTGTACGTTCCCACACGCAAACGATTCTTCACCGCCGGGGTGCTCGGATGAGCCACGAAGAAGTTGCTGTTGAAGGCGCAATCATAGCTGCCGCTAGCAGACCAGTTACAAGTTGGGAACTGGTTCTGACTGTATTCATTGGTGGTGAGAATGTTTTGGAACTGCGACCATTGATCGCGACGTTGGCGATCCGTGTTGCCTAAGTATGCCGTTGGGCTAGTGGGCCCGCAGCCGGAACGGAAGCTACAGCTGCCGCCCGAGCAACTCGTAAAAAAGCCAGCCGAGCAGCCATTCACATTCACATATTCATTCACGCCATCGGAGAGCGAAATCAGCACCGGCCAAACATAGCCGCCGCTGTTTTTAAAGGAGCTCGAAACGCCCACCGGTTCTGCCACAATGGAGAGCGATCCTTTTTCCAACAAGTCAGTCGCCATATCGATTTGGCTGATGGTGACGACTTTGTTCGCTCCCGCATAAGACTCGGTCAAACCCGTGAGGTTGCCGGAGTTGCTGATGTAGTAATCGCGGTAAATTTCATTGGAAGAATTATGTTGAGCGCTACCCGACGGAGTGCCATCGCTGGCAACGACGTTCGGAACCCAGGGAGTTCCACTCAAGGTCGTGGGACAAGAAAGAGAGTCTTTGGTCAGATCGGTATTTTCATTACAAGACGATGCCGCGAAACAAAGAGCGGCAGTGAGTATGCCGACTCGGGTAAAGCGCTTGGTAAATTCGGTACCAGCAATAACGCGATGCATATATTTACTAAATATACGGCCCCGCGCGCCTTTTTTTCAGGTGTCATCATTGACACACACGACTGCTGGGCGCGCGTACCCCTCGCAATTGCTGTATCGGAATGTATTTCAACAAAGTGTATGGATAGACCGCACGTGTCTGAAAAATATGCAGCGGAGTTTCGGCAGAAAAATGACGGAACGAGGTCTGAGAGGAGTTTAGCTCTCTGGATTTCTTTCTCTTCCAGGTGCGGAACGAACTTCCTGTTCTTTTCGCTTTCGCCATCCTGGCTCGCTCAAAAATCCACACCTGGAAGAGAAAGAAATCCAGAGAGCTAAACCCACGTCAGAACGCACCGTCATTTTTCTGCCGAAACTCCGCTGCATATTTTTCAACCGCGTAACATGGGACGCGGAGACTGAGCCGTCGAAGCCATCGGCGCGGACGAGTACGCGTATTTAGGATTTGGCTCTGGGCAGGTCCCCGGAACTCCTTCTCGAAAACTGAGACATAAAAGGTCCCCGCAGGATGCGGGGACCTAGGAGCAGGGATGCTCACCCTGGCTCAGTTTTTGAGAAGGAGTTCCGGGGACCTGCCCAGAGCCAAATTTCTAAAGGAGTTTACCCGTCCGTGCCGATGGCTTCGACGGGGCAGGCTTCTTGGGCCGCTTTGCACTGAGCCTCTTCTTCTGGAGTAGACGGCTGCTTAGTGACGAAGGAATAACCATGCTCGTCATCACGAGTGAAGTTGGCGGGCGCCTCAGTACGACAGGCATCACAGTCGATACATTGATCGTCGACGTAGTACTTACCCGCCTGATTGTTTGCCCACTTCTTGGATTTATCCGCCATAACTTGTGACCCTGGTAACTTTTTTCCCGTTTTCAACGAACATTGTCAAGGATTCTGGCAATGCGTGCGATAATTTTGTAGAACGCAGCCATGGCTAACGCTCCAAGCATTCCCTCACGCTACGTCATCATCATCAGCGATTGCCATCTTTCGGCGGGGCGCTTTGTCGACGGCCACCTCAATCCTCATGAAGACTTTCATTTCGACGATGATATGAGCGACATGATCGACTATTTTTCCTCCGGAAATTACGGAGACGGCGTCGAAGTCGAACTCTTTATCAACGGAGATTTTTTGGACTACCTGAACGTCCCGGTCCAAGGCGAATTCGAAGACGCCATCACTGAAGACATGTCGCTGAGCAAGACCGAGCTGATCTTAGCGGGGCATCCCAAAGTCTGCGAAGCCTTCAAACGCTTCGCATCCAAACCCGGGAAAAAGATTACCTACCTCATTGGAAATCACGATGCCGATCTGTTTTTTGAAAGTGTGCGCGAACGCATTACTCGCGCATGGGATCCGGATGGTGCATTCCCCAGCCAGAAGGTAAAACTCATTGCCGACACCGACCGAGTGAACTTAGGCCAGGGAGTAGAAGTTCGCCACGGCAATCAGTTCGAAGCCGGCGCCGTCTTAAATTTCGAAAAGCCCCTGCTCACCGATTTTTTGGATAAACCGGTTCTCAACATTCCGTGGGGCAGTGTTTACGTTCTCAAAATCATCAACCGCCTCCGCTGGGAGCGCGACTACATCCACAACGTCCGCCCCATCAAAGTGCTGGTGATTTTCGGAATGATTCTAGATCCGTGGTTCACTCTAAAATTCGCATTTCTCTCGGTCTTTTACTTTTTAAAAACAAGATTCATCTGGAGCCCGAAACGCCGCTCCAGCCTTAAAGTCACGGCGGAAATTCTGAAACAAGAAACGCATTTTTTCCTGGATCTAGAGCGTGAGGCGCGGGGACTGCTGGATCAAAACCCAGAAATGAAAACAATAATTTTCGGTCATACGCACCGACCGATGAACAAAGTCTACCCAGACGGTAAGCAATACATCAACACCGGAACGTGGACCCGAATGATCAACATGGACTGGAGAAGCTTCGGATCCCCAGCCCACCGCCGCACCTTCGCCTACATCCAATTCCAAGGCGACCAAACCCGCTGCGAACTCCGCCACTGGGTCGGCGAACACGCACCACATGCAGTGTTCGACGGTTAAGGATTGGGGATTTCTCTCTCTAAAAACTGAGACAGGGTGAGCATCCTTGCTCCTTGGTCCCCGCATCCTGCGGGGCCCTTTTATGTCTCAGTTTTTAGAGAGAGAAATCCCCAATCCTTAACCGTCGCACTCTTGTGTTTTGTGGGGAGGACTATCTGGCTACGGCAGTGAATTCGGTCGGGCACTGAATGATTTGAGTATCGGGAATCAGGATGCCGCTCTCAGAAGCAATGAAACGTCCGTGTTGTTGGCGAATTTCGATGATTTGATTTTTGATGCGGGTTTCTGCTCTTGCAATGAGCTGGCGGGTTTGAATTCGTTGACCTCTGCCATTGGCTGCTTCGATCACTGAGACGTAACCTAAAAACTCCGAAGAGTTCTTTTGATAGATATCCATCAGCTCCCGACATTGGGCGATCATCTTCGGATCTTTCAAATAGACTTTGGCGGTTCTTTCGAAGCTCACGCCCTCTCCGAGTTCTTCAAAAAGTGAAATCGGATTGGAGAGTCGCTCGGCGTTGTCGGCAATCTTCTCAATCCGTCTCAGCTTTGCAATGATGGCTTCAGCAGCAGAATTGAGCGGTATTCCTCGCGCATTCACCAGTTTCAACCGAAAGAGAATTTCTCGCTCCACCTGAGCTTCTCGGAGGTGGAGCAAATCCACTACGGCTCGCTCGCTCGGCGTCGAGACAGCGCGTCCATATATTTCGCAAAGCCCTTTTAAAATATCGGTGTGTTGCTTGGGCTGATCGTGATGACTGCCAAATCCTTCTTCTCCGATGAGGTAAGGCATGACGTCACCGTACTCTTCGGGATGAAGGCGAGCCAAAGTCAGCATGAGCGAATGAACATTGCGCGCATGCATGGTTTCATGAAGGCTCAACTGAATCGCCGAACGGACGTAGCGATTGGACGGGACGTCGCACCGGCCCCAGGCCGTGGCCACAGCCCCAGTCAGTCCACCCCAGAGCAGAATGATCAAAATCCCCAGACGGAATTTCACCCTGTCTTATCGGCTAAAAAGAACCCCTGAATTAATTGAACTTCCCAATTTGAATCAACTGCGACGGATCGACCGATTTCGCACTGGAAATCGAGACTTGCTGAGCGACCTTCTGCGCCAAAGACCGGAATGCCTTGGCAACTTCACTGTTCGGACTTCCAATCACGATCGGCGTGCCTTCGTCGCCCCCTCGGCGAACTGCGGGCACCAACGGAATTTCTGCTAAAAGCTCGGTTCCAAATTTTGCAGCGAGTTTCTTTCCGCCGCCGCTTCCAAAAATGTCGTGTTTCTTATCGCAACTGTCGCAGATAAAGAAACTCATGTTCTCCACCACTCCCAGAACCGGAATGCGAACCTTGTCGTACATGTTGAAGGCTTTGCGCACGTCTTGCATCGACACTTCTTGCGGAGTCGACACCATCACAGCGCCTGTAACTGGCACGAGTTGCGCCAGCGAGAGCTGCACATCGCCCGTCCCCGGAGGCATGTCGATGACCAAGTAATCGAGCGTTCCCCAATTCACCTTGTGACAGAACTGGCTCACCACGCTGTGAAGCATGGGCCCGCGCCACACGACCGGTTGATCGCCCTGAACCAGAAAACCCATCGACATCACTGAAATGCCATGTGCGGTCGGAGGAACAAAAGTTTCACCCTTCTCGGGATGTTGCTGAACCTTGGGTTCACCGATCACGCCCATCATTGTCGGAGTATTCGGTCCGTAGATATCCGCGTCCATCAAGCCGACTCGCGCACCTTCTAAACTGAGTGCGCAGGCCAGATTCACAGCCACCGTGCTTTTTCCGACCCCACCCTTGCCGCTGGAAACAGCAATGATGTGGGTGACACCCGGAATGGCTTGTCCCTGACCAGGGCCATTTACATTGGCCGTCTTGCCGCGAACTTCCGCGTCCATTTTAATAGAAATGTTTTTCACACCCGGAACGCTGGAAACAGCGGCCTTCACATCCGCCTCGATCTTAGCCTTGAGCGGACAAGCCGGCGTGGTCAGCACCACTCGGAGCGAAACATCGCCCGAGGGGCTCACTTCCAAATCGCGAATCATGTTCAGCGTGACCAAATCCTTTTTCAAATCCGGATCGTTCACGGTGCGGAGGGCGTTCAGTACTTGTGTTTGCATCTATTCGGTCCCAGTCTTCTGAGCAGCAAGCTCTTTGGTAATGTTGTCTAAAATTTCGCGGACTTCCCACTCGCAACCCCCGCAGCCTGTGGAGGCCAGGGTCTCACGTTGGATGTCGTCCAGGGTTTTCGCACCCGCTTTAATGGCTTTCACCAGCTCGGCGTAAGTCACGTTATTGCAAAAACAAATGAGGCGCTCTTCGTCTTCAGCCATAGTTACTTGATTACTTGCCTATACCTTTTTTGACCTGCTATAGGAAGGGCATGTTACATCAGCCCACCCAGAATGACGATCCCGTCGCAAGAAACATTGAAGAGACCCTGAAAGCGCTGGGAGAAGACCCCAGCCGAGAAGGGCTCCTAGACACGCCCAAGCGCTATGCCAAGGCCATGCGTTATCTGACTTCCGGCTACACCACGGATATCAAAAAGCTAGTCGGCAAGGCCCTCTTTACCGAGGAGAGTCGCGGCATCGTCATTGTGAAAGACATCGAGCTTTTCTCACTCTGCGAGCACCACATGCTGCCCTTCTATGGCCGCGCTCACGTCGCCTATATTCCAGATGGCAAAATTATTGGGCTTTCAAAAATTCCCCGCCTGGTCGACGCCTTTGCGCGCCGACTCCAAGTTCAAGAGCGCCTGACCAGTCAAATCTCGTCAACGTTGATTGAGGTTCTGAAACCTTTGGGCGTCGCCGTCATTATCGAGGCCTACCATCTCTGTATGATGATGCGCGGAGTGGAAAAGCAAAACAGCTATACGGTCACGAGCTCCATGGAAGGCTGCTTCCGCTCCGACCCCACCACCCGCCAAGAGCTCATGCACTTGCTCGGCGTGGCAGGTTCCGTCACTCGAACCTGAGCCTGCGCACCGTCCCTAAAACCCTGAAGCTTCTGTTTGAAACCTTGTACTAAGCTCAGCCGAAAATCTTGCCGTGAGGCGGCCTTCAATCCAAGTCCTCCATTCCTGCGGAACAGTTGTGAGACTCGAAAGACGAGTCATCACCCCTGGAGAAAATCCGCACGGTGAAATCGAATGAAACGGCTTTAAGTCATTCACGATATTGATGGCGGCCCCGTGATACGTTACCCACTTGCGAACGGCGATGCCGATCGAAACCAATTTTTTATCCCCCACCCAAACGCCGGTAGCTCCGGTATCCGCACGAGCCGGCAAACCGAGCGCGATCAGATCATCGATGAAAATCTTTTCAAACTGTCTCAGGAATCCGGTGACATCGTGATGAGCTGCAAGTGGGCTCGAACCGTTCAGTTTAATAATGGGATACACCACGAGTTGGCCAGGACCGTGGTAGGTGAGATCCCCTCCCCGCTCGGAATCCGCAAACTCCACATCGGCTGGGAGCGGGCCCATCAGCGGCATGTGCCGCTCGCGAGTTTCACCATTCTGCTGCAAGCCCCGTCCGCGAGTCACCACCGGTGCGTGTTCGAGAAAGAGAATCGTGTCTTCAATCTCGTCCCGAGCGCGCGCATCCACCAGGGCGTGCTGGATGGCGCGCCCCTCTTCGTAGCGGATGTACCCCGGTAGAGATTCAAACTTCATGGCTCTCCTAAATTCGAGCGCTGGGCTGAGACGGCGACTTCTTTTGGAAGATGTGAATGGCGTGGCCCAGCGTTGCTTCGGCCGCTTCCATCAAGGTCTCAGGCAGAGTCGGATGCGGGTGCACGGTCAGAGACAAATCTTCGACCTGGGCGCCCATTTCAATAGCGAGTGCCGCTTCAGAAATCAGGTTCGAAGCTTCCGCGCCCACGATGTGCACGCCGAGCAAACGCCCCGTCTTGGCATCGCCAATCATTTTCACAAAGCCATCGGGTTCAGCGACCGAAAGCGCACGACCATTGGCCGCAAAGGGGAACTGCCCCACCTTGGGTTCAATGCCCTTCGCACGAGCTTCGGCTTCGGTCAGACCCACGACTGCAATTTCAGGATCCGTGAAAATCACCGCCGGCATAGCGAGGACATCGTAAGCCACTTTCTTACCTGCAATGGCTTCAGCTGCCACCAAACCTTCTTTGGAACCCTTATGAGCGAGGAGCGGCTGACCCGCGATATCGCCGATCGCATAAATGTTTGAAACATTCGTCCGACGTTGAGCATCGACTAAGATGAAACCCTTGGAATCCATCTTCACGCCCGTCTTCGCAAGATCCAATTGATCCGAATTCGAAGTCCGGCCGATCGTGATCAGAATTTTTTCAAAAATCTGAGTGGTCTTAGTGCCGTCTTTTTCAAACGTCACTTCGATGCCGCTGGCATTGTCTTTTTTGGAAATGACTTTCGTGCCGGTCATCACCGTCACGCCGCGCTTTTGTAAATTCTTAGCAACGACTTTGGTGAGATCGGGATCGACTCCGCCGAGCAAGCCTGGGCCTGCTTCGACCACCGTCACTTGAGTCCCAACCTTCGCGTAGAAAGTTCCCAACTCCAGGCCGATGTACCCACCACCGATGCAGAGCAAGGTTTTTGGAATCTCCGTTTGATCGAGCGCACCCGTACTATCCAAGATGCGCTTCTGATCCACTTCGTAACCCGGCAAAGCGGTTGGGCGTGAGCCTGCTGCCACCACGCACTGACTGTACGTCAGCGCAATCGTGTCGGTCGCAGTTTTCACTTCCATGGAAGTGGGGCCGGTGAACTTTGCGTTTCCAGAAATAAAGGTGCAACCATTGGCTTTCAGCAAACCTGCCACGCCGCCAGTGAGCTTTTTTACGACAGAAGTTTTCCAGGTCATGAGCTTCTTCATGTCCAACTTCGCGCCCGAGACGGTGATTCCCATCTCTTCGCCGTGCTTGGCTTTTTCGTACTGAGTTCCCGCGTAGATCAACGCCTTCGAAGGAATGCAGCCCCGGTTCAAGCAGACGCCACCCACTTCATCGCGGTCAATGACGGTGACTTTCTTTCCTAACTGAGCCAGGCGAATCGCGCAGACATAGCCCGCAGGACCCGAACCTAATACAACGACATCGGCCGTTTGTTTGGTCGTTGCCATTTTACAGACTCTCCAAAACCAGCAACGCTGGGTTTTCAATGTATTGAATGAAGAGCTTCATGAATTCTGCGCCCACTGCGCCGTCCACCACGCGGTGATCGAGCGAAATCGAGAAGTATGTCCAATCGCGAATCACGATTTCGTCTTTGCCGTTAATCGTCTTTACGACGGGCTTCTTGAAAATCTTATTCAATCCCAAGATCGCCACTTCCGGATAGTTAATGATGGGAGTTGCAAACAAACCACCGATCGTTCCCGCATTCGTGAGGGTAATGGTACCATCCTTTAAATCATCCATCTGGAGGCGCTTGTTGCGAGCCTTTTCAGCCAATTCTTGAACGTCGCGCGCGACTTCTAAAATACTCTTATGGTCGACATCCTTAATGACGGGAGCGGTGAGACCATCTTCCGTCTGAACGGACAGACCGATGTTGTAATAGTGTTTGTAAACAAGCTCGCCCTTCTCTTCATCGAGCGACGAATTCAAAATCGGGTACTTCTTCAATGCCGCGACCATGGCCTTCATGACGAACGGAACGAAAGTCACCTTCACGCCTTGAGCTTGACCGATTTCCTTAGCAGCCAAACGCAGCTTCACCAATTCGGTGACATCGGCCTCTTCCACGTAAGTGAAATGAGCCGCATGGTCTTTCGACTGGCGCATTTTTTCGGAAATCTTTTTACGCAATCCACGGAACGGAACGCGCTCTTCCGTATGACCACCGACACTCGGTGCGCGCATCGGAGTACCACGCGACGGAACCATCGCCGGGCCAGCAGCCACGGCACCTGCGCCGATAAACTTTTCAACATCTTCACGCATCACGCGGCCGGCAGGACCAGTGCCAGCGACACGACCAAGCTCTACTCCCGATTCGCGAGCAAATTTGCGAGTCGACGGCGCGGCAGCTACGGGGCCACCCACGGCTGCAGCGCTCACTGCGGGAGCCGAAGCAGGTTTCGAAGCAGGAGCCGCCGACATGGCTGGAGCTGGAGCCGGCTTTGAAGCACCATTTGAAGAAGCGCTGAGCGATGGCGACGCAGAAGCCGCAGCCACAGCACCCCCTTCATAAGAGAGAATTTCTTGGCCGACTTTAATCATCTCGCCTTCTTTTGCGAGAAGCGCGGTCACCTTACCGTGAAACGGAGCTGGCAATTCCACCGTCGCTTTGTCGGTCATGATTTCGCAAACGACTTGATCGTCCTTCACAGTATCCCCCGGCTTCACTCTCCATTTAACGAGTTCGCCTTCGTGGACGCCTTCACCGAGTTCAGGAAGTTTTAAGTGCATCTGTCTTCTCTCCGTTTTTTAACAAGCCCTGTAAGAACAATTCACCGGCGCGGTAACTGGAACGAACCATCGGTCCCGCAGCGGCGTAGATAAAACCTTTTTGCTCAGCCCATCCTTGATAGCGCGCAAACTCCTCAGGTGTCACGTATTTCTCAACCGGAAGGTGCTGCAGCGAAGGGCGCAAATACTGTCCGAAGGTCACGACGTCGACTCCGTAGTCCCGCAAATCATCTAAGGTCGCGTCAATTTCAGAATCCGTTTCACCTAAGCCCAACATGATGGACGACTTGGTGTACATGCGCCGCCCAGTGGCCTTCGCGTGATCGCGAGCTGCTCGCAACACGGCGAGCGATTGGACGTAGCCGGCACGCGGATCGCGCACGCGGTACTGAAGGCGCTTCACGGTCTCAATATTGTGAGCATAAACATCGACGCCGGATTCCACCACGGTGTGAACCGCAGCGGGATCGCCACGGAAATCAGAGACCAAAGCTTCGACTAAAATTTCCGGGTCATGCCGCTTTAATTCCGAAATCGTTTTTGCAAAATGGCCGGCTCCACCGTCTTCTAAATCATCTCGATCCACAGAAGTGAGAACGACGTAATGCAATCCCAGCGCAGCGACACTCTCGGCCACTTTCGCGGGTTCTTCCGGATCCAGCGGAGGCGGAATTCGCGCCGTCTTCACCGCGCAGAAACGGCAGGCGCGCGTGCACGTATCGCCACCCAGCATGAAGGTCGCTGTGCCACTCGCCCAGCATTCAGCGACGTTCGGGCAGTGCGCTTCTTCACAAACAGTGTGAAGGTTTCTTTCTCGAAGGAGTCCCTTAATTTTCGTGTAGGCCTCGCCACCCGGCGGACGAATCCTGAGCCAAGCAGGTTTCTTTTCAGCGAGGATTTTAGCCGCCTGGGAGGGCGGAATCGGACGCGCAATCGCAGGACCTAGGGCCGGCCCCTGCGCATGATCAGCGTGGGTGTGCGGGCCTTCTAGGACCGTGAGCTCTCTAAAGATAGCCATGGCCCGTAGTTATAGACATTTAAGGTCGGAGAAGCAAGACGCAGCCACTGTGAAGCGAGAGCTGCCCTTTCTGCTGAAATAAAAAGGCCCCCAAGGTTTCCCTTGGAGGCCGAGAGAGAGGAGTAGATATGAGCCGCATCTTGCGGTCGGGGATCCCTTGTGCAGGACTAATGCCAACGCCACTGAGCACAAAATGCGTTGTCCGTGCCGATGAAAACGACAGTTTGGCACTCCCTCGAATACTCTTTGGGCAGAGCCAAAAAGCACCGGTTCAAACGGTTTGCGTAGGCAACTGAAGCAGTCGACTGTCCGCAGACAGAAACCGAAACAGCAGACCGCTGCCCGCTTCCGCAGACAGCAAACCGCAAACAGAGTTTTTTATTTTATATTAGAACGCGACTTCAGCGCCTTCGGCGACAACGCCGTCAGTGGCAGCGACCGGAAAAAATCCCGGATCTTTGAGCGCATTTTCCCAAGCGCGAGCTTGGAAATAAATCGGATCAGGAGCGAAGAACTTCGAACTTCCGTCTGTGAACGCCTGAGGCAATTCAAACTGCGGAGCAACCTCGGCCTGATTCGGCAGAGCACGGAAGGTGATCGGACCTACGCTCGGCGTGAGCGGCTGATACGCAGGGGCCTTGCCCTGAGTATAGAACTTCATGTCTCTCACCAACTTGGTGACATCAATTCCGCGCGGATCTTTTGCGGGAGCAGCAGCTTTCGCAGGGGTAGGCTCCTCGAGAATAGTGCCGAAGTCCGCATGGGCGTACGCCGACAACACCGACAAAGTTCCTAACCAGGCAATCACTAATCCAGCTCTAAAAAGTACAGCACGCATCGCGGCTGCCTATGAGCAAGGAGCGTGCCCTCCCCCCTCTCCCGCCTATTTGCGCGTTTCGGGCTAAGGCCTTACAGTTCTTGGGGCCAAAAAGGGACCATTCTAGTCGGAAACCCCAAGGGTTTCAATAACCTGTACAGGGTTTAGACAGCTACGCGTCGAATGGACATGCCCTCCAGGGTCTGCGAAAATAGAAGAACTAGGATGGGGATACGTTTGGGGTTCAGGAAGAAGCAACACGGCCAGATTACCATCATGACGGCGATCATGATGACGACGTTCTTTTTGTTTTTCGCGTTCGTCATCAATACGGGAATGTTGGTCAACGCCAAGATTAATTTACAGAATGCGGCCGACATGGCGGCGTACTCCGGTGCGGCTGTTCAAGCGCGCCAACTCACACTGCTCTCCTACTTCAATTACGAGATGCGCCGGCAGTATAAAAAATTTCTATTTCGATATTACGTGATGGGCAACCTGGCCCAAGACACGATGTACGAGCCCGACCAGACTGGCCCCCGCCAATGGATTCCCAATTTGCAAAATCCAACTGCCAATTACAACGTCCCGGCCGTCTGCATTATTTTTAACAACAAAGACAACTACTGCCGCCTTTCGACCTTAGGAAAAATCAGCGTGCCCCCTGCTTCACCGCTCGATGCGATTCAATCCACCTTGCGCACCCAGTTGCAGCGCCTGGAAGGAATTCGTGAAAAAAACTGCCTCTCAATTGGGGTGACTAACAAGTTCGTCCTCGGAATGTGGCTCTGGAACACCGATCCCACCTTCGAAAGTTACGAATCCGTCATGAGTCAGCGCGATCGCGATATTTTGGATGTGGTCCGCGCGCTAGCTTCTGGGCTGGGTCTCATCCCGCGCGAAATGATTTTGAAACGCCGAGTGCAGACTCTCGACTACTATCTGAATTTCCCACCCCGCACTGGGCTAACAAAATCTGTGGTGGATTCCATCGGAGGCGAAGGCGACACTGCCGCACGCGAACGAATCATTCAAGCCTTCAAATCGGCTTACGACACGCTCGGCCCCAATACTTTCGACGACAACACCATTGTCATGGATGAAATCATGGCCAAACGCCAAATCAACCTCCGTCCCGTGAATGTGAACTTCGACGCCTATGCGGTGGACTTTCAACTTGACCGCCCGGACAGTTCGAACGCCCGCGATTGCATTGCTCAACCCGTGCCCTTTACAGTGAAGGCCAACATCCCCGTCGGCTTCAGAAAAGATCCGGCGTATCTGACCTATTACGCGGTTCGATTGAAGGCGAAGGCTAAAATTCTCTTCTCGCCGTTTGGCGACATGGAGCTCACCGCCTACGCAGCCGCCAAGCCCTTCGGCAGCCGCATTGCTCCGAATATTTTGGATTCGAGTGAGTTCATCCGTCCGGCACGCGACGGCCGTATTTGTCAGAACACCAGTTTGGATTGTACGGGCTTCGTTCCCAACCTTCCGGTAAAGGAAGCCGACAGCCCCGTGCGAGGTTGGAATGAAAACGATGTCCTCCAAGCCATGTTCAATCTCTTCCGCAACAATGGCGGCACGGACGGAGCGACGGGAGGCGGCACCCAAGTGCGCATCGACGCTCAAGCCATGGCCAAAGCGTATCAAGGAGCGATGGTTCCCAATCCGTTTGAGGCGGGCAAGTACAACATCATCAACGATTTTAATGCCGATCAGTTTGTGAACAATTTTGGTGCGGGCCAATACCGCTCGGTTTGGGCACCCCTCATTTCCACCGACGAACTCGCTCAGGGAGTGAACCCCGACGATATTATGAAAGACGCCATCGATCAGCTGACCGCGCCGGCTGTTCTGAATCCGGATTCGCCTACGGTATTTGATCAAAATTTTAAAGATTTGCTGAAGCGCGGAATTAACGGTTATTTGGCCCGCCTACGACAGGGGGGCGGAACAGATGACGCAGGAGTAGGAGAAGGCTTCAACGTTGCCCGCTTGGTCAATCCCTTTAATACTCGACCAGAAAGTGGCGCGTCTACCCGCATTAACTTGCCGCCGGTCATCATGATGAACACTGCTGATCAAGTAAAGTCGTCTTGGAGTTACGTCAAAGACGCTTCTCTCCAAATCGCGGGACGCACGGGATACAGCGTAAAATTCGTATCGTTCCGAATGTTGTTCAATCCTTCCGGCGCGACGAGTAACGGGACCGATACCTGGACCAATCCTCCCGAGGCGATGGACGCGAACATGGAACAAGAACTTCAAAGAATCGCTCACTAAACAAATTCTTTCTTTCTCAGAAATCCAAGAGTTATATTGTTGCAAACACTGATTGCCTGTGGCTTATTTTTGTTTCAGACCAACGAGAAAGACGGAGAAAAAGATTATGGCGAAGAAGAAAAAAGCTGTGAAGAAAAGCGCTGGCAAAAAGAAGCCCGCAAAGAAAATGATGAAGGCGAAAGGCAAAAAATCTGCAAAGAAGACTGCAAAAAAATCCGCTGCTAAGAAGCCCGCTAAAAAAGCTGCCAAAAAAGCAGCAAAGAAATCTGCACCGAAAAAGACGGTAGCTAAAAAAGCAAACGGCGCTGCGAAGTCGGCAACGACTTGGAGCAAGCCGATGGCTCCCGTATCGAGTCCCACGACTTCGATGGGTAGCACGATGGGTTCTGCAGTCAGCGGTTTCGCTGGCGGCATGGCTGGTGGTGCAATGAGTTCCTCATTCGGCGGAGCAAGCTTCGGCGGCGGACAAAGTTCGCACAGCCACGGCGACGACGAAGAACAAGAACACGGCCACGACCACAAGCACGGCCATGATCATGACCACGATCATGATCACGACCACGACCATGATCACGATGATGAAGACATGGACGAGGACGAGGACTTCGGCGACTCCGAAGAGTAAGCAGTACCCTTGGAAATCCGCGACGTCGTACACGGATCGATTTTCATCGATCCCGAGATTTTGCCCATTGTGGACTCCCGTTACTTTCAACGGTTGAGACACATCAAGCAGCTCGGCTTCGGTGAGTATTCGTATCCCAGTGCGACGCACAACCGGTACATCCACAGCTTAGGGGCCATGCACACAGCCACGGTGGCTTGGAACGCGGTGTTCACCAAGAACATGCCGTTCCAACTCTCGAAGGACATCACCCGTCTGCGCTCCGTAGTTCGCCTTGCTGCGCTTTTACATGACTCGGGACACGGCCCGCTTTCTCACACGTCTGAAATCGCCATGCCCCCGGTGGGAAAACTAGAGCTGCCGGAAAAATGGTTGTCCAAGAGCAAAGACCGCAAGGCCACGCACGAGGACTACACTCTGAAGCTGATCCTGGCTTCGGGGCTCACCAAGAAACTCGAGAAGGCAGGAGCCCAGCAGGGTTTTGGCCCTCAGCATGTGGTGGCACTCATCGAGCCAGGCATCAAATTAGAAGATGATTTCTTCTTAGAAAAGGTCGATGGCGAAACCATCGACTTCCGTCCGATCTGCCAGCAGCTCATTTCCAGCGAGCTCGATGCTGACCGAATGGACTACCTTCGTCGCGACAGCTTGCACGCCGGGGTGAGCTACGGCCAGTTCGACTTCGATTGGTTGGGCGGGAACCTCACCTGCTACGTTCAGAAGGGAAAAGCTTATCTCGCCCTTCAACATCGCGCCCTCTATTCGTTTGAAGACTTCTTGATCTCGCGCTTTCACATGTTCTTGATGGTCTACTTCCATCATAAGAGCGTGGTTTACGATGCGATGCTGGGCGAATATTTCTCAAGCCCGGATTGCGATTATCAAATTCCTGCAGACGTCGAGTCCTACTGCGATTTCGTGGATGCCCACTTATACAGCCACTTAAATGAGAGCAAAAACCCCTGGGCCCGACGCATTTCGGATAAAGATCCCTATCGAATGTTGATTGAACTCCACAGCGGAATCCCGGCCACGAAGAATGCCGCCTCGGAACAGAAACAGCTTTTAGAGTCGATTCAGGACAAGCTCAATAAGAAGGGCATTCATTACCTGGCTGCTACCTCAACTGGTGAACTCTCCAAGTATTTTAGGCGTCCGGGCGACCCGATTTTTGTCCGTTATAATGACCTTTATAATAAGCCCAGCTTCATCCCGCTCGAGGATTGTACGGATCTTTTCCAGAAATATAGCGAAAAGCGCTCCATCAACAGGGTTTATGTAGCGCCCGAGCACGCCAAGGAAATGGCAAACCTCAGCGCCCTGTGATACTAGAGGCGCATGTCGAGCCATCCGACGACCGCCGTTTCTCGCAATACTCTACGAACCTTGCATGCGGCTTATCTCCGAAAAGAAAAGCTGGCCATGCTCACGGCCTACGATTACGTCACAGCAGGCCTCTTAGACAACAGCGGCGTCGACATCCTTTTAGTCGGAGATAGCTTGGGAAACGTCGTCCTCGGGTACGACACCACTCTCCCGGTCACTTTAGAAGACATGATTCGCCACACCTCTGCGGTGGTGCGCGGAACGAAGAAGGCCCTGATTGTGGCCGATCTCCCTTTTGGAACCACAACCGACCCGGAAGTGGCTCTGCGCGCCTCGATTCGCTTGATGCAGGAGTCGGGTTGCCAGGCTGTGAAGCTCGAGGGCGGTTTGAATGCAGCTCCGATCGTACGTCGCCTGGTGGATCAAGGCATTCCCGTGATGGCCCACATCGGTCTCACTCCTCAGAGTGTGCATCAGTTGGGGGGTTACTACATTCATGGCAAAACGGATCAGAGCGTTCGTTACTTGGTAGACTCTGCGGTTGCACTGTCTGAAGCCGGTGCGTTCTCCATTGTTTTAGAAATGGTCGTTCCCGCCGTCGCTGCTGAAATTACACAGAGCTTAGGTATTCCCACGATTGGGATCGGCTCGGGCACCGATTGCTCGGGGCAAGTTCTTGTGATCAACGATTTAGTGGGACTGAGTTTGCGCCCGCCGCCGAAGTTCGCGGTCCCCCGCGGAAATGTAGCCGCAGTGATTCGCGATGCCGTTAGAGAGTATATTTTGGATGTGAAAGGTCCAAGTCTCCCTGTCGGTTCAGCTCGACCGGATCCGTCTCGGGAGACTCCTATCCCTTTATGAAAACTCTCGTCATCGACATCGGCAACACCGATACGGTCGCAGGAATTTACGAAGAGAAGAACTTGCTGGGCCGAGTGCGTTTCCGCACCTTGCATAACAGCACCGTCGATGAATACCGCGCTCACATGCTGGGGCTGTTTGATTACGCTTCGGATGTGAAACTGAGCCCCATGGGAGCGGATCGCGCTGTGATTTGCAGTGTGGTTCCGGCTTTAGAAAAGACGGTCACACAAGCACTCCGAAAAGTTCCCGCCCTCTTTGTGAAAAGCGACACCCGGCGGAAGTTTGAACTCGATCTTCCCATCCCCGAACAACTGGGAGCAGACCGCCTCGCCAACGTAGCCGGCGCTTTAGAAATCGTGTCGGGTCCATTCTTGGTGGTCGACGCCGGAACCGCAACCACCTTCTGCTTGGTCGATGAACGCCCCGCTTACATTGGCGGCGCCATCACTCCAGGTTTGGAAATTAGCTGGAAGGCCTTGCAGTCTCGAGCTGCAAAACTTTATTCGGTGGAACTGAATCGCCCAAAGAGCCCACTTGGTCGCACGACGGAAAGCCAGATTCAAAGCGGTGTGCTCTTAGGTTACGAAGCTCTCATTGAGGGGATGGCTGACCGCTTGCTCTCCGAACAGGCTGGAAAGAATTATCAACTCATCGCCACCGGCGGGTGCATTCAACTTTTGAAACTCTCCGATCGCTGGCGAATCGAACCCGATCTGACTCTGAAAGGGCTTCTAGCCTATGGCGAGCTCACCGGTTAAGCGGTTAAACACGATTGCCGAACTCCGCGCTTGGCGAAAAGAGCAGGGCACCCGCACGGTCGCTTTTGTTCCGACGATGGGCGCGCTCCATGAAGGCCACCTGTCTTTGGTAATGCAAGCCTCCGGCCTTGCCGAGGTTGTCATCGCTAGCATTTTTGTGAATCCGCTGCAGTTTGGGAAGAATGAGGACTTCGACAAATATCCTCGCGTGGTGGAGCAAGACATCGAGCTTTTAAAGAGCGTCGGAGCCAGTGCGGTCTTCACTCCTTCAGCTGACGAAATGTATCCAACTGCTTCGACGTTTGTGGTGGAAGAAAATCTCACGCGCGTTCTTTGCGGCGCTTTTCGACCAGGACACTTCAAGGGCGTGACGACCGTAGTAATGAAGCTCCTGAATTTAGTTCAGCCCGACATCGCCATCTTCGGTCAAAAAGATGCCCAACAAGTTTTAGTGATCGAGAAGATGGTGGAGGATTTGAATCTTCCGGTGAAGATCGTTCGCGGCCCCACCATTCGCGAAAAAGATGGATTGGCCTTGAGCTCCCGAAACGCTTACCTCAAACCTGAAGAAAGAGAAGCAGCTCCGCTTCTTTTCAAAAGCTTGGTCGCTGCGAAACTAGCCTACGAAGCCGGTGAGCGGGATGCCCTGAGACTCACAAAAATCGGCCGTGCCGTCTTAGAAAAGCAACCCGCCTTCCAAATTCAATATTGGGAAATTCGCCATCCCAAGACTCTGCAGCTCTTAACGACGATTGATGACGAAGGTGCGTTGATGGCAGTTGCGGCTTATCTCGGAAAAACCCGGCTCATCGACAACATCTTATTGACGTGATTCGTGTGAAAAAAGTTCACATTGGCTTCGCGGGCTTCCAACAGTGTACGCATCGATATAATTCTTACCACCTTGAGCACTGAATTGAACTTGGGTAAAAATAACAGCTTGAGTACTACCTAAAGGAAGGTTTACGGTGACTTCTTCTTCATATTTCCGACATGCCGCGAGGAACTGATTTGTCACATTGCCCGAGTCTGAATCGGGAGTAAGAACGTAGGTAAAGGCCCCGTCGTCTGAAATGATATCCTGATCATATTGTGAACTAAATAAATGCGTGTTGACCTCTTTCGTGCCTAAAATCTCAATCTTGCCCCGATTTGGAATTGACCAGGTACCTCTAACGACGGCACAAACCGCCTTACATTTGAAGGGCACTGGCGAAAGAAGTTGAACACTAGATCGGGCTGCCTCGTCAGACTCTTGCGCAAAAGCCGCTCCAGAAAATAGGCACAATACAACAGACAAAATCAGAATTCGCATCGAAAACTCCTTAAAAAAGAGGGTCTAACATAACGCACTAATTTAATCAATAATAAATATGTACTATATGCTTTGAGCAGCGTGTACGCTTCATCTCCAAAGAAGGGGTTCGGCGGCCCAAGATTATCCAAGTCGATCCGAAGGATAGCCGATAGGTCAGAAATGATGAGAAGACTCTCACTAATAGTAGCGGCTGGCACCTTCCTAACGACACCCCTCGTGTTCGCCGGTAGTCTCGCCATGGTTCTTGGACCGGAGGGACAAGTATTTGCCTACTACGGATCTCTTCAAGAAGCGCGCACTTCTGCACAACGTCTGGGCTGTGAATCCGATCTACCGATTGTCGCCGAGAATAAATCCTCCATTCGAGCTGAAGAAAAACTTTCGGTAAATTACTTCGGAAAACCCTATTGCTTGCAGCTGGAACCTCGGGTCAACGAAAACAACTTCTTTCCACCCGACGAAGGGCTTCTCCCGATCATGAAGGAGATGAACAAGGTCACCAATCGAATTGAATATGACCTCTTGCCTCAAACAGTATTCAAAATCGACCTACAGGGTTGTGTGCCGGCAAGAGCGAAATCGGTTCTTGGAAAAACCGGTGAGGCTGGAGGAAATTGTTTCAACTTTGCTTTGTACTTGTCTGGCAAGACCTCAGAAATGGGACTCACGCCTCCTGGTCCGTTTCAGAATTTGGTGGCTAATGCTACTCCCGTCACAGGCCCTCCTCAGAATGGGGACGTGGGGGTCTTGTATGATTTTCAAGGCACTCCCGTACACGCGTTTACTGTGTTCGAGCCCGATGCAAATTCAACACTTCAATGGGTCCTTACGAAAAATGGAACAGGAGAATTGAGACCTTACCAGCTTCAAAGAATGGATGAGACTTTGGCTCTCTATCCCGAGTCCAACCTTCGCTACTATCGGTTTCCTTAATGTCCCAGCACTCGCGCCGGCGCGAGTTCATGCCTGCTTCTTAGGTTCCCGCCGAATAATCGTTCGCGTACTTCGCTTGTTCCGGCGTGAGCTTGTCAATCGACATGCCTAACGCCGCAAGCTTGATCGACGCGATTTCTTGATCCTGAGCCGGATCGATGTCGTGAACGATCGGCTTCATGCTCTTGCCTTCTTTAGCAAGGCGAACCATTCCCAAGAACTGGTTGGCAAAAGACATGTCCATCACTTCGGACGGATGGCCTTCAGCCGCTGCCAAGTTCACAAGACGGCCTTGAGCCAAGACGTAAACTTTCTTGCCATTTTTCAGGGTGTATTCTTCGTTGTTCGGACGCACTTCGCGGATGTTCTTCGAAGCTTTTTTCAGATCATCCAAATTCAATTCACAGTCATAGTGGCCGGTGTTGGAAACAATTGCGCCGTCTTTCATCGATTCAAAGTGGCGCTGAACAATGATGTCCTTCATGCCGGTAGCGGTGATGAAAATATCGCCGATCTTCGCAGCTTGATCCATGGTCATGACTTCAAAACCTTCGAGCACGGCTTTCAGTGCGTGGGTCGGAGTGATTTCGGTGACCACCACTCGAGCGCCCATGCCCTTCGCGCGCATCGCGCAACCACGGCCGCAGTGGCCGTAACCCGCGACGACGAAAACTTTTCCGCCGAGCAGGACGTTCGTCGCACGAACGATGCCGTCGATCGAGCTTTGGCCGGTGCCGTACACGTTATCGAAATCCCACTTGGTTTCAGCGTCGTTGATGGCAATGACGGGATACTTCAAAGCCCCGTCCTGAGCCATGGCACGCAGGCGATGAACACCGGTCGTGGTTTCTTCCGTGCCGCCGATAATATCTTTCGCCATTTGCGGGAACTTGGAGTGCACGGTGAAGATCAAATCCGCGCCGTCATCCAAAGTCAAAGTGGGTTTGAAGGCCAGAGTCTGTTCGATGGCCCAGTAGAACTCTTCTTTAGACATTCCGTGCCACGCAAAAATCGAAACGCCTTCATCGGCAATCGCGGCAGAGATATCGTCTTGAGTGGAGAGGGGGTTACAACCCGACCAGCTCACTTCCGCACCGGCAGCTTTCAAGGTGCGAATGAGAACCGCAGTCTCCTTCGTCACGTGTAAGCAACCTGCGATTCGCATTCCTTTTAAGGGTAGAGTCTTCTTCGCTTCTTCGCGCAACTTCATCAAAACGGGCATTCGGCTTTCAGCCCATTCGATCTTCAAACGACCTTGGGGCGCGAGCGAGGGATTCTTTACTTTCGAGTTCACAGAAGCTCCTTATAAAATAGGTTTCTAAGTGTCTTAGCGGAGTTACCCAGGCGGATCAAGCGGGAACAAAGCAGGGAAGCTCACCAATCTAAGCTCATTGAGTCATCCATTAGCAGGCAACTCCCCCAAGCCTCTGCAATTCCCGACCCTCTCGCCTTTGGTTGGGTTTGGTTGGGACGGGAGGACTCCTCTTTTAGAAACCAACCAAACCCAACCAAAGGCGAAGGGGGGGGGAAATGGGAACGTGAATCCCCGTCTGGGGGGACTTCTATCAGAGCTCCCAGTGATTTGACTCACTGCCATATTAGTGGGGGGAGAGATCTTCGCCGTCTCACCCTCGACTTAAGGGTACCGAGGCTGGCAACGGGCTGGAATGAGTGGACCGGTGGGTCGGGTCGGGCCGTAGCCCCCGCCCAAACTTCCGTAGTAGGCGTAGTACTCTGCCTCGGTCACCTGACAGGGCGTTTTCTGAACGCAGTTCACCCAAACCACACGAGTCGAGTACCCATTCGGAGCCGGGTCACTCTTCAAGGCTGGAAAAACACGACCGTGCACCTCAGCAGTGCAGCTCGGCTCAGGGCGACAATAGTTTCGAGCAAGCACGTCTTTCAAGCGCTCAAAGTAACCATTCGCTTCGTCCCAGTTATCAAACCGCTGAAATAAAGTATTGAACTCGCGGGGATCTACATTCGGCTGAAAGCACGGCGAAGCTACCTTGATTTCGTAGGTCATCGGACTAGCCAGGGCTACTGCGGGGAGCAGAGCGGTGAGAGCAAAGTAGATCTTCAACATCACGTCCACTTATTACACTTCTGCTATAGAAAAACAAAGACCAAATGAGTCGGTTAAGGCTTTTTGGGCTTCTTTTCGAAAGTGATTTCGCTCGGCACGTTGCTGCCATCGATGACGACGGCCTCGGGCGCCTTCTTCCCCTTTGGGCCGACCGTGATTTTAGGCTCGTTCTTCTTGTCTGGAGGCGTACTGGGCAGAGCCGACGCGGTTGGGGCCGGGGGCTTTAGACCTTCGGGGGCTTCATCATCCCCTTCTCCCTCTGAGGGTGCCTTGGGTTCCTGGAAAAGAAACTGGTCTTCCGGCTTGTTTCGGTCAGCTGGCTTCGTATACGCATCGACCGCGGACTTTTCGATCTCGCTCACAATCTTGTTCAGGTTTTCATTGGCGGGGTCGACGGTTCGCTTGCGCAGAGATTCTTGGTCGGCGGCGCTCATTCCGGGGTTCTGTTTGAGGGCATTGAAGTATTCGCGGCGGGCTTTTGCGACTGCGGCCTCGGCCTGAGTAAGACGCAGTTGGTCACCCGGAGCTGCCCATCCGAGGGGGATTCCGGTTAAAAATAGCCCCAATGACCCCAATAAGGTGATGAGCTGGATTTTAAGCTTCATGGCAGCTTTCATGGCGACTATCCCCTGTGTCTGACCAGACACTCCCCGGCCTTTCAAACCTATTTTCAGACTAATATTGTCAATTAAAACGGGTTCCATTACAATCAATGTAAGCCTCTTATGTTTTTTGGGGTAGAGGCTCACGTTACTTTTTTTGGGAAAAGGGGATCCCAGATGAAATTCTTTTCATTTCGGACTGGTGGGACTCGCACGCTGATCACCTCAGCAGGAATTACCGTCGCCGGTCTCTTACTTTTACCGATCAGCGGTTCCGTTGCACCCTTTGGTGCACCCCTTGGCCAAGCCATTGGAGCAAACGGCAACGTCATGAAGCTCCCTTGTTCGAGCGATGGTTCGAACGTCTTCCTTCAAAAGTGCGGAGACGTCGTCGACCTCGTCACCAAAGACTTAGAAACGAAAGTCAAAACGCACGTCGACCTGCTCTACCGTCGCGGCGAAAAAGTCAGCACCCAAGAAGGCGGCACTGCCGACTCCGTGGGCGGCAAAGGTTACTACTTCGGCAAGCCCGTCTGCGATCTCTTGCCCCACCAGTATAATGATTACAAACCCGAGGGCGACACGAGCGGCGGCGCCGTCAATCACATCGGCGAAACTTGCGGCAACTTCATCAATGTTCGCGTGAGCATTCAAGGCCGAAGCGCCCGCACCGGTCTGATCATGGGTGGAGCGGCCCAGTTCGGAAGTCGCGAAGCCGGTTATATTCGTGGCGGATGGACTCAGATGATTGCATTCCACCTCAATAAGGTAGTGGGTGAAATGAAATCTCAGAACCAAGTCACCTACTCGGCAAGCTGCCAAGACCTAGCGACTGAAATCACGGAACTCGGCGGAAAAACCAAAGACCTTTCCAATCGCTTGATCGCCAACGTCGGCCCAGATCAAGTCGCTGAAGTCAAAAAATGTCAGGTCGAAGATTTCGAACACGCTGCAAACTCGGCGAACCCGGACTTAGGTCCGCTTCGCCAAAGTGCCCAGCAACTTTGTACGGCACGAGCGGCTCTCGAATCAGCTACGGTTCAACTCGCTTCTTGCGAAGTGATGGCCCGCGCGGGTGAAGATTACCGCCGCGTCTTCGGCAATACCGAAGCCTTCTTTTCAAACGAAATTCAAAAAGGCGTGAGCGCCGCTTGTAACAGCCAGTGTGGTGGACAGTGCAGCGGCGCTTGCCGAGTGACTTTCCGAAGGGGGCGTCCGCGATTTAATCGAGGAGCCTGCGAATCCTGTCTCAACAGCTGCGGAAATTCTTGCTATCCGGTTCAAATTCGTCAGACGTTTAAGAACATGCTTCAACCCTGGAAGGTGGACAAATCATGAAATCACTCTTCCGCTGGGGTTTTTTAGGATTGCTTCTGGCCATCGGCCAGTCGTGTAGCGAAAGGGGGGGAGACATTCCGACCTTGAGCGTGGGCGGGCTCTGTCCGCTCTCGAATCCGCTGAAACCCCTTCCTGCACAGTGTTGCGATGGTCAGGGCCGACAAATTAGTTTCACTGGAAACTGCGCGAGCCAAACACCCGATGATACGAGCGTGAACGACGCCTTGAAGGCCGGCTCCGGTGCTGTCGCTGCCGCCAGACAAGCCGCTTCGATTGCAGAAAGCCTCTTAGGCCCCGGCAATCAGATTGCCAAAGGCGGAGCGCAAATCGCATCGGCGACAGCCGGTGGAATCGGAAGTTTAGATGGCCCAGGCAGCGGTGGTCACACCATCAGCAGCTCGACGGGTGCACTCCCTGGAATGGGAGCAACCGCAGGTGTAGTGGGAACCTCGGGTTCCAACCGCTCCAGCTCAAATAATTCGACCTCTGGTGCAAGCGAACTCGGAGGAATGAAAACGGCTGCAGGCGTGGACGGCGCTGCGGGTTCTGAAGCAGTAGCCGGCGGTATTCCCAACGCCCGAGTGGGCGGAGGAGCGAGCGGCGCTGCGGGCGGCACGCTTTCTTGGTTTAATAAATTAGGAAGTTCAATGGGATTCGGCGGCGGCGCTGCGAGTGGCAGCGGCGACTCGTCCAACTCGATGGACTTTGCCGGAGCACGCGGACCCGCGTCTCTGATGGTGATGAAATCAGAAGACCCGGCGGATTATTTCACTCGCACTGGCATTCAAGAGAGTTTGTTTAAAAAAGTAGAGAAGAAATACAAGGACACGGCTTTCAGCTGGGCAAGACAGAGCATCTCTGGAAGCAAAGCCTCCAAATAGATCCGCCTTACCCAGGCTGATTGCACTGACCAAAAATTAGTTCAGCGACTTCGCGCGAGAAACGCGAGGTGCTTTACTTTTGCTTCCCGAATATTTGTATTTCTGATGAGAGATCCGCTGGATCGGGCTAACCAATCGCGGGGGGAGCTTCTCTTTATATCGGTGTTCCATTGAAGAAAGCTTTTCGATGTCCGAATCAAAATTCGGAGCCTTCTCTTTGGGAACTCGGATTTCAGAAAGGTTCTGGTAAATGACGGTATCGTCAGTCACGCGAGTTTTGCCACCCCGGTTGGATGGCACCGAAGCCATAGCCAACGAGATGGTCACGCCACCTAAGGCGAGCCCAAAACCGAACCAGAAAAATCTTTGTGCAAATCTTTGTAATGTAATCGCTTCCACGTGCACACTTCCTTTCGCGGTCGTGCATTAAGCAAGTCGAATGCCAGGGTGCGCGAAATCCGGACTCCAACCTTACCCAGTGAAAATCATAAGGGTTTTCAAGCACACAACGCAGAGCGGTGTCACTCTGCTACCACCTTGTTTTGTTTAAGGTTTGTACAGTTTTCAGTGTATAGTGACGCTCTTGCGCTCTATCCAACTTACCGGGGTCCGGCAGAACAACCTGAAAAATATCACTGTGAGCTTCCCGGCCAAGCAGCTTTCGGTGGTCACGGGCCTGTCCGGCAGCGGGAAGAGTTCCCTGGTCTTCGACACCCTCTATGCCGAGGGCCAACGGCGCTACGTGGAAAGCCTTTCGACCTATACCCGCCAGTTCTTAGAAAAGATGCCGAAGCCCGACATCGATTCGGTGGCCAATATTCCTCCTGCCATTGCTCTCGAACAACGCAATCACGTCATCAATTCCCGAAGTACCGTCGGGTCGCAAACCGAGATCGTGGACTACCTGCGATTGATGTTCGCAAAGATCGGTAAAACTCAGTGCATGCGCTGCGGAGGCGAGGTCAAAAAACTCGACGCTGAGAATATTTTGAACTGGGGCTTGGAATGGCTTCCCGGAAAAAAGGCGCTCATCACTGCGCCGTTGAAAACCCGAGAATCCGAAGTGCCGGAGACGCCCGCGAAGAAGGGTAAGAAAAAAGCCCCCAAAGCGGCGAAGAAAAAACCCCTGCCAGCAGGAGCCTCGCTCAACACCCTCTTTCAGCTTTTGATGGAGCAAGGGTTCACTCGCCTCGTGTGGCGAAAAAAAGCGGCCGACGGAAAATTCGTTGCAGTACAACTCGATTTACAAGAACCCGATGCCGAAGAATTTAAGAAGTTAAAGCCAGAAGCTCTGGCGCAGGGAAATCTCTTTGTCATTATCGATCGAATTCGCTTGGGTGCTCCCCCGATCGACGACGAAAGTCGAAGCCGAATCTTGGATTCGATCGAACAAGCTTTACGGGTGGGCCAAGGGTCGATCGCGTTTGTAGATCTCGGCGCGGACGATCACGCCGAGTGGAAGAGCATGGACCTCCGTTTTTCCTGCGTGAACTGCGGCCTCGAGCACCGCGTACCCGAACCGCTGCTCTTTTCTTCGAACAGTCCGATCGGCGCGTGTCCAAAGTGTAGTGGGTTTGGCTTCACCCTGGACATCGATGAAGCCTTGGTAGTTCCGGACCCCACCAAGACCTTAAAGAACGGCGCCATCGATCCTTTCTCGAAGCCTTCGCACCAAGACTGGCAAGCCGAGATGTTTCAGTTCGCTGAAAAGCACGGCATCTCAATTGGCAAGCGCTATCGCGATCTCACTCCGTTAGAAAAGAAACTTCTTTGGGAAGGCGACCCGGTCGACATTGTGAACGGAAAACCGCGGAAGAATATTTTCCCCGGCATCTTGGCTTGCTTCGAAGAACTGAAGCGCTGGAAATACAAATTACACATTCGCGTTTTTATTCGCCGCTATCAGAGCCAAACCCTTTGCTCGAATTGCAAAGGCAATCGACTAAAGCCTGAAGCGTTGGCAGTGAAAATCGAAGGGGCTTCGATTTCGGAAGTGATGGAACGATCCATCTCCGACAGCTTGAAATGGATTCGCGGTCTGAAACTCTCGGCCAATGAGAAGAAGATTGCGCGGGAAATTTTAAACCAGGTCGAAAGACGTTTTTCATTCCTAGAAGAAGTGGGCGTGGGCTACCTCACCCTGGGTCGCATGGCAAAAACTCTCTCGGGTGGAGAATTTCAACGCATCTGTTTGGCTACCCAGCTCGGAAACGGTCTCTGCGGAACCCTCTATATTTTGGACGAGCCCTCCATCGGCTTGCACCAGTCCGATACGCACCGGCTGATTAAAATTCTGCACCGCCTGCGGGATCAGGGAAATACGGTCGTGGTCGTGGAACATGATTTGGAAGTCATGAAAGCTGCGGACTACTTGATTGAACTCGGCCCAGGAGCTGGCCGCCGAGGTGGCGAACTGATTGCCCAGGGCACGAGCCAAGAGCTCCAAGAACAACCCGGCAGCGTGACCGGAAAATACTTGTCGGGGGTATTTGGGCTTTCGGATTCCCGTCCTCGCCGGCCACCCCCGAAGCGCTTCATTAAGCTCTCGGGCTGCCGCGAAAATAATTTACGAATTCGGGAAGCAGAATTCCCCCTCGATCGCTTCGTGGTGGTGACCGGAGTTTCGGGTTCTGGGAAAAGTTCGCTCGTTCATAAAACGCTGTTCAATTCTCTTTCTAAACTTTTTTATCGCACAACGGATCCGGTAGGTCGCTTCGACCGTCTCTACGGTGCCGAACAAATCAGTGGCGTAGTGATGCTAGATCAAACTCCCATTGGAAAGAGCTCGCGCTCCAACCCGGCGACGTATTTGAAAGCTTGGGACGAAATTCGTCGCATCTACGCGAACCAAGTGCTTTCGTTGCGCCGAGGCTACACGCCTCAACACTTTTCTTTCAACGTGGACGGCGGACGCTGCCCGGTTTGTAAGGGCGAGGGCGAAATCACTCTCGACATGCATTTCATGGCGGAAGTGCGATTGCCCTGCGAAGAGTGTGAAGGCAAACGATTCAAAAAGAATGTCTTGGACATCACGTACCGAGGCAAAGACATCAGCCAGCTTTTGCACACCACGATTGATGAGGCTTACGAGCTTTTCCGAGACAATCCCATTCTGATTCGAAAATTTGGAATCTTGCGGGATGTCGGCCTCGGCTATCTCCAGATTGGCCAATCGGGCGCCACTCTTTCGGGAGGAGAATCTCAGCGCCTGAAGATCGCTGCCGTCTTAGACGATCGATCGTCTGAAAACCTGCTCTATATTTTTGATGAACCCACCACGGGACTCCACTTAGAAGACGTGAAGAAACTCTTAGGCGTGGTTCAAGACTTGGTCGACTCGCGCCACAGCGTGATCATGATTGAGCACCACATGGATGTCATTGCTCAGGCTGATTGGGTCATTGATCTCGGGCCCGGAGGGGGAACCAACGGGGGCGAGATCATTGCAGCCGGCCCACCCCATGCCCTGGTTGAAAGTACGGACTCCATTACAGGCACGATTCTCGCGCAAAATGGCTATCGGTTTCAGACCCAAGGCGGACGGGAAGTTCTTCCGACTTCTTCGCCCTAAACCTCTTTAAATCTCGTGAGTCGGAGTCTGAAGTAGCGGCTCCGACAAGAGCTTCAAGAAAATCACCGGCGACGTTTCACCTTCCGTCGACATCAAGACTTGCATCTTGGCTTCCACATAGATCTTCACCAGCTTGTTTTTGAAGCGGCTAAGGTCGAACTGGTAACCATCGGCAATCGGATAGTAGGGGAAGCGCACGCGTTTCTGATTCGCTAGTGCGCGGTGGAGGTTCAAATCCACCTCGAAATAAACGACGCCTGCTGTGGTCGTTACGATTCGACCGTAGAGATTGTACTTTTCGCCGTCAGCGAGTTCCATCTTTCCAGGGCCGACATCTAACGGCGTTGGAATTTCTCCGCCACCGGCCCGGACCGGACCCGAATACGAAACAACAGCTGTCAGTAAAGCAGCCATTCCGAAAAATTTCTGTAACATTACCTATCCCCCTCAGATTTTTGTAACGACTCTGGCCTGACCATCTCGTGAATGAATTGAATACGAAGGCCCGGCGCTAACCGATACCCCTCTCTCCAATTCAACAAGTACTGCGGATTTCGGATGTCAGGCTCAATCAGCTTTCTCAACCGATTGATGTTGTAATAGAGCTTGTTGTCATGCGCTTCTGGTCGATAGCGCTCATTCCAAACTCGTTCGATGATCTCAGCCTTTGACAGGCCTCGGCTCAGTTGATCGTCACGTCCATGAGCCTCTGAGAGTGCTTCGAGAATATTGAGCAGCACATACTGCTTCCGAAGAGAGATCTGTCCCCCTTCTCGTGTTCGAATCACTCCATGTTCGCCGTCAATCAAAAGATCTACAGCGTCTTGTTCCAACCGATTCTTCTCGGCCAGAATTTCTTTCTTGATGGCGCCAAATCCAGACCCGGAAGTCGCCTTCTCAAGCAAATCCAAATACCAGTAGGCCTGCGGATAATTTTGCTGCAATCGCGCGATGCGCGCGTATGCATAAAGAACGTGCAGGTGATAATACCAATTGTGCTCACCCAAGAAACTCGCATGCGCTCGCTGATAAAGTTTTACAGCTTCATTGAGTTCGCGTTTGAGCTCAGCAAGTTTGCCCAAGAATAAATAGAGCAGGCCCATCACTGTGCGCGGCTTTTTGGTTTCGTAGCGTCTTAAGATTTCTTGTGCGAGCCACTTGGCGCGACCCACGAATCCTCGTTGATGTAAAACGATGGCCAACATCGCCCAGCCGCGAGCAACAGCTTCATCATAAGTCCGAGCACCGGCCGAATAGAGAACACCCGACGTCGCAGTCGTTGGAACGCGCGCGCCTGCGGGATAATTCTCTTTTCCATCTTGAATGGTGCCACGCAAGTAGCGATGAAAATGGCGTTGAGCAACCCGATATTCTTTCTGGTGTCGAGCAATAGCGCCTTTACAGTACCAAACCATCGGCGGCACATGCTTGGGGCGCGTGCGAATGAAGGAATCGAGCTCTCGTTCCCAATGTTCGATCGAGGCAGGATCGTTGGCTTCACCAGCTAACCACAGCAAACAAGAAATCGCTTCAGCCTGCGCACGGAAATCCCTAAACTTCTTGGAAAGATCGAGGGCCTCGACGAAGGCTTCTTTCGCCTTCTCAAGTTCACACTTCTCCGTAAGAACGTAACCGAGCTCTAATGCCTCAAAAATCTGTTCGTGAAAGGCCTGCACAGACGAACGAGGCTGCTGACGCTTTTTCTGATTTTTAGATCCCACAACGGGAGGTATGCTAATCCAGGGTCTGCCCAGCAGCAAGAGGAGTTGCTATGAAACTTGCATTTTCTCGTTGGGGACAAGCTAACGAGAGTTCAGAAAAAATCATTTTCCTCCACGGCATGGGCGGAACCGGCTCACTTTGGCGACCCATTGCAGCAAGCCTTGAGAAAGACTTCAATTTAATTGCACTCGATCAGCGCGGTCACGGCGGAAGTCAGATTGCAGCAAAACCCGGGGGCCGCGATCGCCCCAAATATACGCCATTAGAATTCGGCCGCGACATCGTCGAGACGCTCGACGCCGAGAATTTTCACCCCGCCTGGGTGGTCGGCCACTCCATGGGGGTGCGAACCGCTTGTGCTGTAGTGCATCTCAAACCAGAATGGGTGAAGGGCCTAGTCTTAGTGGATTTGGGTTTTTCGGGAGTAGCGGGAGGAGGCTTGGGAGAAAATCTCGCCGAGTTTCTAAAAAAGATACCGATGCGATTTGCCACTCGAGCCGAAGGTCGCGAGTTCATGGCTCGGGAAGCTCCGGATCCCGCTATCGGTCAATACCTAATGGCCGTCGCCCTACCTGGAAGCCAACCCGGAGAAATTATTTTCCCCTTCGACCGCGCAGCATTGATCGAAACCATTCATTCCGCTCGCGACTCTTCGGTCCGAGAATGGATTCGGGAAGCCGGAGCAAAAAAAATTCCTGTACTGGTTTTACGCGGCGAAACTAGCACCGTTTGGACGCAGGAACAGTTTGAGCAGGAACAAAAAAATCTCGCCGAATTTCCCAGCATTCAGTTCGAAACTTTTCCAGGAACGGGGCACGGCCTTCCCTTTGAAAAGCGAATAGAGTTTGTCGATCGATTGCGAAAGTTCATCGCCTCTGGCAATGTGACGCCATAGGCATTGGATTGAAAAAAATTTTCCGAAAACCCTTACTTTTACTCCGACAACGCTGGGGCATTTCCTCCTTCTGTCTGATCAGCTTCTTGGCGTTTCTTCGCGTTTTGAATGCCGACATTACAGGCAGCTATTTCGATCTCTTTCGAAAGGCGGGATTGGATCTCTGGAGAGGGGTAAACCCCTACTCCGCTCAGGTCGGAGCAGTTCAAACCGGACATTGGTTTTACTCTCCCTCATGCGGAATGTTTCTTTTCGCGCCTCTGGGGCTCCTACCGGGACACTTGGGCGTTGCAGTCTATCTCTTACTTTCTTGGGGAGTCTTTGTTTTTGGATGCCTGGAGTTTTCTTCCATCGTTTTAAGAAAACCCAAACGAGAGGTCCTGAAACTACCCATCGTCCAATTTTTTTGGATCGCCATTGCACCCCAGATGTGGACGGCGATCACTGCGGAAAAAATTGAAATCCTTTCCGTGGGACTCTTATTTTTTTCAGCGGCTTGGATCATCGAGAAAAAACATTTGGGCATTGTCGCGCTGATTTTGTCGATGCTGGTGAACTGGAAATATCACACCGTTTCAACCGTGGGCTTGCTGGCGCTAGCTTGGATTTTCACTTCAGGAGAGGTGGCCCTCTTTGCTTGGATCTTCTGCGGCCTAGTGTTTTGGTACATGGCCCCGCTGTCTTTCATGTCGTGGAAGTTTTTTGTCGAGACGCAGACAACTTGGAATCTCGATTTAGCAGAATTCACGCACCAAACCTGGGACAGCTTCGATAACGTCTACGCGTTTTTGCGCAATTCTTTAGGGGTGAAGCTGTCCTACTTCCACGGACAGGTGCTCACTTTAATTTTTGGTTTGGGAGCCGTTTTCACCCAGTGGAAGCACCGACCCGGACGCGAGAGTGTGGCTTACGCACTTGCCATTGGGGGTTGGCTAACAGCCCTGTTCTCGCCACTCAGTCAGAACAATAGCTATATCTTGCTCGCACCCTTGGTTTGGTTGGGAATCCTGTCCATTGCCCCAGCAGATAAGAAGTGGAAACCCCTTCTGCAGTATTCGACCGCAGCGTACTTCTTGGTCATGGCTCTAGCGTATTCCGATATTGTTCCAAAGCCCGCGCGGGATTGGATGCGCTTTCACAGCATCAAGCCGCTAGCCGGTTTCTGCTATGGGTTGTTGATTGCAATCTACCCGCTGATCAGCCGTCGTCCATTGGCGACTGCACTTGAAACGAGCCGCCCTCGTCGTTAATCACATCTTTATTGGGCTCGATCTTCGCTTGTTTGGTCAGCTGAGTGAGCCAAGCCGATTGAAGATCGCGCTCCTTCCGAGAAATCAGATTGCTCTTCAACTTCTCACGCTCGGCTTCGAACTTGCTGAGATCAGCATGCGCAGACTGAGTCACCGCAGCCACTAACCACCAACCGCCGGAACGATACTTCTTGGCTTTCCCGCCGCCCTTCACATCAATCGGGCTGGGATTTGCAAACGCATCCGCCACAAGCTCAGGAGCTTCGCCCACGCCCGGCAAGAAGCGAGTTTGATTGGCAATGAGACCCGTCGATTTCACTGCGCCACCCGTGGGTTTTAAGAGAGCATTGGCTTTTGCTTCACCGCCAGCACTTCCCAACAGGGCCAAGAGTTGGTCGGCCATTTTCTCACTGACCTTTTGAACGTCGCCGGTTTTCTCGCTAGCCAGAATGCTGGTCGCGATTTTTTCTTTGGCCTGGTCAAACGTCTGACCCTTAAATTCGGTGTCCTTCCGAACATCATACTGAGCTTTCGCCAAGTTGGCTCGCTTCGGGTCAGCAAAGAATGCTTTCAGTTCTTCCGGCTTCACCGAGACCTGCTTATAAAGGAGCTCCGGGGTGAGAAGGACGTATTTGATTTCGCGCTTCTCTTGTGAGGTCAGAAATTCGCTCCTGAGCTCGTCGTCCGAAACTCTCACGCGGTTTTGAAAGTACTTGCCCCACTGTTGGAGCAGAATGTCTTCACGAATCGCCTTCTCAAACTGACCCGGACTAAAATTATTCGCTTTTAAAACTTCTTTATAGTGCAGCGGATCAAAGCGACCGTCCTTTTGAAAGACGGGCATCTCGCGCACCTTGGTTCGCACTTCTTCATCGCTCGCCACCAGACCTTGACGATCCGCTTCCTGAAGCATGAGGCGACGGCTCACCAATTCTTGGAAGACGCCCTCTCGAAGCCGAAAGGCCTTCATCTGTTCGGGAGTAATTTTACCGCCGCCCAGTGCTTTAAAGTAGTTCATACGCTGGTCGAGGGCTTTGCTAAACTCACTCAAAGTGATTGCGTCACCGTTCACTATTCCGGCAACGGTGCCGCTGTGGAAACCCTGGGTTCGACGCGGACTAAAAACTCCGTAAAAGACAAATACGAAGGCGATGAAAGTGACGATCGCCCCGATCAGGATCTTTCCAAATTTTTCACGAATCCAGGTCAACATCTCGACGACTCCCTTGAATGTAATGTAGCAATTGCAAACACATATCGATCTCAGTACGATGTGAAAGTCAAATGATTAAATATCTGAAAGAATACCGATTTTACATAGCTCTCTTCTTTTTTGTGCTGATTCCCATCGTGGCAATCGACACGACCTCGAGAGCTCCCCGAGACTACCGACTTCCCGATAAAGTGATCTTAGGAATCGTCTCGCCCATTCAATCGGCTATTACTTGGACGCTGGACAAGCTGGCGTCGGGCTTTGAAAACTACGTTTTTCTCTTCAACGTTCGACAGGACAACCTGTCGCTTCTTGAAGAAAACCGCAAACTTCTCGGCACTATCAGCGAACTTCGCGAATCCCAGCAAGAGAATCTGCGCCTCCGCAAACTTTTAGACTTCCAAGAACAATCGAAGTTTCAAACGGTCGTGGCGCGAGTGATTGCGAAGGACGTTTCGACGGAATTCCGAGCCATCCGTATTAATCGAGGAGAAAGCTCCGGCATTAAGCGCAACATGCCGGTCTTCACGAACGAGGGGATCGTGGGTCGTGTGCTGCGAACCTCGGCCAATTCGGCCGACGTCGTGACGATTCTGGACCCGCTCTCCGCGGTCGATGCGATTGACCAACGCTCACGCGCAAGAGGCACGGTGGAAGGATTGACCGACGAACTCTGTGCCATGCGCTTCACTTTGAGAACCGATGACATTCAAACCGGCGACGTACTGGTTTCCAGCGGCCTCGGGGGAATGTTCCCGAAAGGGATTCCGCTTGGAACAGTTTCGCGCGTGAATCGCAAGTCGTTCGGAATTTCACAAGAAGTGGAAGTGCGTCCAAGTGTGGATTTTACAAAGTTAGAAGAAGTGATGGTGGTGATCCACCACGCCATGGTGCCAACATCCGACAAGGCTGAAAAACTGGATAAAACGGATAAGACTGAGAAGCCTGAGAAAAAAAACTGACCTATGACTCGAATTATTCTCAGATGGTTGAACGCCCCGATCTTCGTTCTGATGGTGGTGGTGGGTTTAGCCCTTCAGAGTTCGCTCTTTTCATTTTATCCGTTGCTGTATTTGCAACCCGATCTGCTTTTGATCGTGGCCGTTTGGTGCGGACTTCGCCGACCCTTTATTGAAGGCGGAGTGATTGTGCTCTTAGTTTCAGCGCTGGGAGAGGTGCATGGAGGCGCTCCGCAGGGGCTTTTTGAAATCGCCTACATGTGTGTCTATTTATTGGTGCGGCTGTTGGCGAAAGTCATTGTGGTTGGAAATTTTGGTTCGGTGATTGCGCTTACGCTGGGTTCGTCGATACTTTGGAAACTCATTTGCCTGCTGTTCTTGTATTTGATGGGCAAAGCAGACAACCAGTGGAAGCACACCGTGTCGCTGATTTTTCCAAGCGCTGTGATCACCGGAACATTTTCGGTTTGGGTGTACCGCTGGCTCGAATGGTTTGACTGGAAAACTTACAAAAGTCCGCGCGCGCAGCAGCTTTTGGAAGATGAACTTTTAATCGAAGGCGAAGGATTTTAACGGATGGCATTTCTAGGCCAAGAAGAACAGATCCGGGAGTTTCAAGAACGGTTCAAGTTCTTGTACTTCACCGTCTTCATCGGGCTGGGGCTGCTCATTGCGCGCTTGGTGTACCTGCAAGTTCTGACGGGCGACAAGATGCGCCTCTACTCTGAAGAAAACCGCTTCAAGAGGGTGAAAATTGCATCTCCCCGTGGGATGCTCTTTGACCGCAAGCACCGCCTCCTAATCGACAATCGTCCGGCTTTCGATTTGGAAATCATTCCTCAATACCTCTCCGAATCCAAGCAATCGAAAGAAGTCATTTCGCTTTTGTCGCGCATTATCCAAATGCCTGAAGCGAAAATTTACGAAATTCTCGCGAAAGCTAAGAACCAACCGAGCTTCATGCCGGTGAAAATCAAAACCGATTTGAGCCGCGACGAAGTGGCCGTGGTGGAATCGTGGCGCCTCGACATGCCCGGGGTTCAGGTGCAAGAGGAAATCAAACGCACGAATATTTACGGTGATGTGGCTTCGCACTTGCTGGGATACATCGGCGAAGTGAACTCCACCGAGTTACCCACCTTGAACAAGGCAGGCCAACGCTACGCTTTGGGTGACGTCATCGGGAAGTTCGGTCTTGAGAAGGAATTGGAATCCACGCTTCGCGGCGTGGACGGCGAAAAAATTGTAGAAGTCGATGCTCTAGGCCGAATCAAGATCGGAAAAGAAAAGAGCCGCGTGATCGATACGCATCAAGAGAAACTTCCGGTGCCCGGAAAGAATTTGATTCTGACCATCGATCAGGATTTGCAGCTGGCCGCTGTGGAGGCATTCAAAGACAAGATTGGGTCTCTGGTCGCCGTCGATCCTAGAAATGGCGAAATTTTGGCTATGATTTCTCGGCCGTCGTTTGACCCGACTGAGTTTTCACGCGGAATTTCCCCGGCTCTCTGGCAAAAACTTTTGGCTAATGAAAACCATCCGCTTCGCGACAAGACTCTGCAAGACCACTACTCCCCGGGATCGACATTTAAAGTGGTCACCGCGATTGCGGGTTTAGAAGAAGGCGTGATTGACGAACGCACCACCTTCAAATGCACCGGATCGATGCGCGTCGGAAACCGCATCTATCACTGCCATTCGAAGCGCGGTCACGGAGATGTGAACGTGGTCAGCGCTCTCGCTCAATCCTGTGACGTGTTCTTCTATCGAACAGCACAGGCTTTGAAGAGCGTGGACACGATTGCCATGTGGGCCAAGCACTTGGGACTCGCCAAGAAAACAGGTGTGAACCTCGCACGTGAAGTTCCGGGACTGATGCCGACTGAAGAATGGAAGCTGCGCCGCTTTGGTCAGCCTTGGTCGGCGGGGGAAACGCTTCTCGTCGGCATCGGTCAAAGCTTCGTGCTCACCACGGGTCTGCAATTGGCGAATCTGTATGCTTCGATTGCAAATGGGGGCACGCTGTATCGGCCCTATCTCGTCAAAGAAATTGAGTCGTACGAAGGAAAGGTTCTGAAGGAATTCAAACCGGAAGTGCTGGATCAAACTCGGTTGCAACCCAAGACCTACCAGCTCATTAAGCAAGGACTCTGGGGGGTAGTGAACAATCCCACCGGCACGTCCTACCATCAGCGCTTACCTGGAATGGACTTCGTTGGAAAGAGCGGCACGGTTCAAGTGGTGCGCTTGTCAGCGGATAAAGTTTATCAAAAATGTGACACCATGAAGTTCCGCGACCGACACAACGCTGTTTTTGCCGGATTCGCACCGGCTAAAGATCCGGTCATCGCCGTAGCAGCCATCGTGGAACATGGCTGCGGGGGCTCCATTGCAGCAGCACCGATTGTACGAGCGGTGATCAAAAAATATTTGGAAACCTACTACCCCGATATCTACGGTGAAAAAATTCTAGCGGCTCGCTTCAAGGATCAGCTGAAGGTTCCAAAAATTCCGAAGCACACCGACGATTCCGATGTTGTGCAGGTGGAAGAAGAAGATGCAGCCATCAAAATGCGCCGAGAACAGAAGCCCGTCGCACCCCTGGCGCCCAACTTGATTGGCATCGAGCCGGGCACTGTACCCAAACCAGCTGGCGCCGACTCTGAGAGCGATAGCCGAGAGGAAGAGGAATAGAGCATGGTTCACTCCGCGCTAGAAAGCCCAACCCCGATTGAAACCGAAACTTCCCGAATGGGGATGTACGAAGAAGAACTCAAAAAGTTCAATTGGAGCCTCATTGCTCTGGAAGTGATTTTGTTTGCACTCGGAATTTGGAATCTGATTAGCGCGACAGCGGTAGAAGATAAATCCCTCGGTCTTTATAAAACCCAGCTGCTCTGGTTCGGAATCGGTATCATTTTAACGGCTGTGATTCTGCTCGTGCACTACTCGATCTTTTCGCGACTGGGGTACTTCCTCTACTTCGTAAATCTCCTGCTATTGGCCGCAGTGTTAGTAGTCGGTCGCTCGTCCTTGGGTGCCAAGCGCTGGGTGGGCATCGGACCGTTTAGCATTCAGCCGTCTGAAATCATGAAGCTCTCGATGGTCGTGTGCTTAGCTAAGTACTTTGAAACAGACCGAACCGTGGGGGGCTTCGGCTTCCGGGATCTGCTCCTACCCGCGCTTTTGGTCCTGGTTCCGACGGGGCTCATTATTGTTCAGCCCGATTTGGGTACCGCGATGATCTTGGTGCTCACTTCAGCGACCATGATTTTCTTCAACCGAGTGAAAACGCGCACCATGCTGATTTTAGGGATGTGTTTCGTCGTCGCAGCTCCCATTGTTTATCGCTTTGGTTTAAAGCCCTATCAACGACAACGCCTGATCTCGTTTATTGACCCCATGGCAGATCCGAAAGGCTCGGGTTACAACTCCATTCAATCGATGATTGCCATTGGCAGTGGTCAGCTCGTCGGCAAGGGATATCGCAAGGGTACACAGAGCCAATTGAACTTCCTGCCTGAACATCACACCGACTTTATCTTCTCGGTCTGGGGGGAAGAGCGTGGATTCATCGGGTGCATCATCTTAATTGGCCTCTATTTGGCCTTTCTTCTCAACGGCCTAGGCGTGGCGTACCAGTCACACGACAAGTTCGGGCTTTTGCTCGCCCTGGGGATAGTCACGATCTTTTTCTGGCACGTCTTCATTAACTTAGGGATGGTGTGCGGACTATTGCCCATCGTAGGCGTCCCCTTACCCTTCATGAGCTATGGGGGGTCGTCTCTGCTGACATCCGTGATTTGCGTGGCAATTCTGACAAACATTGCCAATAAGAAGTTCATGTTCTAAAACGGACGAGATGTCGCAGCTTTATTCCTATAGCCAGTATTTACAAAATACCTTTGGCGCGAAGACTTATAAAATCGTGGTTGCCAGTGGGCTCACCTGCCCTACACGCGATGGCTCAATTGCTAAAGCCGGCTGTGCCTTTTGCGATGTCCGCGGTTCGAGTTCCTTTTTCGGAAAACAGGGCCGAGGAAAGTCGGTAGCGGATCAGATTCAAAAAAGAATTCCTGAAGTCCGCGAACGCTTCGGGGCTCAGAAATTTCTCGCTTACTTTCAAAGCTACACCAACACTTATTCGGACATAGATTACCTAAGAACGATTTACGAAGCGGCACTGACTCACCCCGAAGTGGCGGGACTCTGTATCGGCACCAGGCCGGATTGTATTCCTGATCCCGTCATTGATTTACTTGAGGAGCTGGCGGAACGCCGTTACGTTTCGCTTGAACTCGGTGTGCAATCGTTTGAAGATCCCACTTTGCTCTGGTTAGAGCGCGGCCACGACGGTCAAAGCTCCATCGATGCCTTGAACCGATTGAAAGAACGGGCTCCTCACGTTCACACCTGCGCCCATCTCATGTTTGGGTCGCCTCCGGATTCTCGGACCAACCCTCGAGATTCTGCTCTCTTATTGAATCAACTGGGAGTGAAAGGCGTGAAACTGCACCAACTGATGATTTTAGAAAATACCGAGCTGGCTCGCCGCTGGAAAGAGAAGGCGTTTCACACGCTGAGCCTCGAAGAGTATGCCGAGCAGGTTTTGGAATTCGTCGAGCATTTAGATCCGTCCATTTATCTAGAAAGACTTTGTGCCCAAGCCACCCATGTGGATGAATGTTTAGCCCCAGTGTGGAGCCGGGAACGCTGGCATCCCCACAATGTTTTGAGATCCACTCTCGAAAAGAATGGGTGCGTTCAGGGAAGCAAGATTAGAAATCCCAGCTCACTCCCAGCTTGAACTGGTCTTCAGAGTAGGAAATGAAATCCAGCATCGAAACGCCGATCTGCGTGCGGCCTGCGATTCCGTAGCGCAGATGTTGGAAGTCATATCCCGCGCGGAACGTGACCGGTCCGGATCGATAACCCACTACCGCACCCACGCGCCACATATAGTTGAAGCCGACTTGACCCACGCCGCTTCCGTCGCGCAAACTTTGCTGGCCGGTGCGCACAGAGAACGGTACGCCCATCATGGCCTCTAATTCTCCCATCCACCGATCATTCCACGCTTTAATCAAACGACCTGCGAGTTCCACTTGCGTCGCACTCAACTCGTGAACTTGGGTGCCATAGGTGGCTTGAACACTTCGAAGTCCCAAGCCCAAAGTAACCAGACCGGAAATATCATTTCGACCGCGCAGCAAGGTTTCAAAACCCGCCTTAAGTCCTGCTCCACCTTCCAGGGCGTGATGCCCCTGGGTTGTGAAATCTGCCACTTCCATATCAGCTAGAATACTCCACCGTCCCGGCTGGAAGATTTTATGACGAAGCTCACCACGAACGCGCCGAGTGATAACGTTTTCGTTTTCGGGTGTCGAACCCGAACCGGTGACGTTGAAACTGGTGAGATAGCGCGAGGTCAGACCTGGTTCCAATCGCAACGACCAAGTGCTCTTTAAGTCGCGAGATTTCGCGGCTTCCGCCCAAGCATTTCGTTCATCGCTCGGATCCATTTTGTAAACCGCTTGAACGTACGCGCCGCTGTCCACCAAGGTAGCACCTAAGAATCCGGAACTGTTTTTCACTTCGTAGCTGCTGATACTCAAACCAAATTGAAGGTCGAGGAGCTTGTTGTACTGATAAGCCGGGCCAAAGGAGGCTCCATATCCGATGCCGTTCATGCCCGTGGCAGTCACGCCGGGAACTCGACTGGGAATATTATCTTGCGGTGGAGCGTACCTAAAGAAGGCTGCGGTTTCCCACTGCCAACGCGGGTTCATCCGGAACCGATGGCGCACGTTGACGGTTCCACCCAAAACTGCGAACGGGAATGAGAAGTAACTCGAGCCCGAACTGGAATCCGTTTCATCCACTCCCAAGGATTGTTCGCTGTACTCGACCCCCAAACCAATGCTTAAGAAGGAATCCGACGCTTTGTCTAAGAGGAAGTGGCGCTCCCCTCCCAGCGCAAAATTGCTGAAGTTGCGGGAATGTCCGTGGCTCGCTGAGCGATAGTTGAACCGGAGGAAACCACCCCAAGGTCCGCCTGGATCGTAGCGCACGGCTAAGCCATAGCCGATGGACCAGCCGTTCTGGGTCTGCGTTTCAACTTGGCTCAAACTGGGGTTCGAAGCATTGGACGGAACCTTTGACGTGTAAACGTAAGGACCAAAAATGAATCCCGCTTTCACGCGAATGTAGGGAGAGTGCTTGCGTTCTTCTACATCGTAAAGCTGAATTTTCTGACTCAGCAATTGACGCTGACGGAGTTTCTCTTGCTGCTCGGGACTCTTCGCTGCAGCCCATTCCTGCGCAGACGGAGGAGCCACACGCTCACCCGTGAGGCGGTAGGTCTCTACAGCATTTTCAAACGTCAGAGGTTTCTTAGCCGCATTTTTCTGCGCGATATCTGCAATCGGTCCACCGGAAGCGCCACCGAACGGATTCGTGAACTCTTGGGTGACAATCTGCGAGAGCGGAGCATTTTCCGTTTTCGCTCGAACGGAGAGACTGAGATTCTTTCCGGCGTAACGAGGATCTTTCAAAAGATTATCTGGCAACTGAACTTCGGGCTGGGCCACCTCCCGAGTCATCACCACTTTGCCCGTGGCATCCTTCAAATCGACCAGATACGACTTCGCGTAGGGATTCTTTTCCCAAACGGCCTTGTTACCGGCGACGCTGAGGTTCTGAGGCGGACGAGGTTTCAATTCAATTCGATAGAAGTCGGACCATTCACCTTCTTGCTCATCAATGCCCACGCCACGTACGCGAACACAGTAATTTCCAGGAGGCAGTCGGTTGTCCCAAGCGGGCTTTTCCGTATTTCCATTGCCCAGACTTTTTCGACAAACCGGGCCGGCAAGCCATTCAACTTGATAAGTTTCAGCATCAGGAATTTCGTCCCAATCGAGGTGCACGACGCGTTTGTATTCGTCGGCGCGCGGAGCAGTGTCCGCAGCCCAGCTCATGGGCTGGGTGAGGTAAAGCATCGTCCCTAAGGCGTTTATCGACATCACAATCCATTGTGATTTCATTTTTGCAAACTAACGCCGGCTAGCCGGTATTCGATCCCCCTCGACTTGCATTCGCACCTTCATCGGTGCTCTTAAAAAGTCTGTCCATTTCACATTCAAATCAAACACGGCTGGCTCGCCCTTCAGTTTTCCATGGGCCACCACCTGCCACTTGTAAGTTCCTGCTTTGAGCATTTTTTCCGTCTTATACTCGGTGTCGCTCGTATCTTTTTTCTGAACCAGCTTGAGCTTCCCACCCTCGCCCACCTGATAAATACTGATGAGATACCCGTCAGCACCCTCCACCGACTCCCACTTGAACTTCACGGGAACGGGTTTGGGTTCCTGAATCATGGCGCGATTCAACGGAGCCTTCGCAATCGGCGGAGCGAGTCGGAACGCGTTGACGACCTCAAAAGATCTCATCGAACCGGCCTGACCTGTGCGTTTCACTTCGTCGACAGCGCGAACATCCCATTGATAAGCGCCGGCTTGGAGCTTCTTTTCAAAGAAGAGTTCGTCAACTTCTTCTCCATCCAAAATCGTTTCCTGCTTCCCACCGGCAGGCTGCTTATAAAGGTAGAGTCGATAGCCTCGGGTTTTCTCAACAGCCTTCCACTCCAGCTTCACCTTTCGGGCGGACTCTTCAGCACCCAGCTGAACTTTGAAACCACTCTGGGGTTCCATCTTCACGGGGGCCGCCATTAACGGATCCATCTCAAGGCGATACTGTCGGGTCTCGCTAATTCCAATGGACTGAGCTCGATCTCCCCGAGCCACTACACGCCAGTACTTCACGCCTGAGGGTAATTCATCGGATTCAATCTGGGGTTCGTCGGATTCCTGACTCCAACTCACCGATTTAAAATCCGGATCTCCTGAAACCTGAAGGATATAAGTCTTAGTGCCCGAAATCTTTTCCCATTGGAATTTCACAACAGGCTTTCGTTTCAAATAGCTAAAGGCCTGTGCTGCTTTCGGAGCGATGAGATTGAAACCACCCACTCGATTAGAAACGAACGAACGAGACTGGGCAGGATCAGAAGTTTCCTCCGCGCTGATCGCCTCTACACTCCAATGAAACGTCCCCGTTTCTTGGAAGGGCATTTCAAAGCTACTCATGGGGCCGAGCTTTTGTTCTAAGACTACCGATTTCAGTTTCGCATCTCGTGCTACCACGATTTTATAACCATTTGCTTCGCTGACAGGCTGCCATGAAAAGAAGATCTTGGACTTGTCCTTCCCTAACGCTAACGAAGCATTCTCGGCCGGCTGGACGAGTACCGGGCTCGGCAATTGATCGAGTTTCTGAATTTCAAATCCGCGGACGTCAGAATTCAAGGCCAATTTCTCGTCGCGTTTTGCACCCATCCCATCGTAGCGGGTCACCACTCTCCAAAAGTATTTTCCAGGCTCAATTCCATTCACTCCCGCGCGGAAGGAATTTCCTTCACTGACGGAAGAAATCTTTGGGAGAAGCTGAGAGAACTTGGCATCTTTTGATATTTGGACTTCCTGTTCACCCTCACGAACTTGACTTCGCCAGCTCAATGCCACGCTCGGCGCTTGCTTAAAGAAGCTAATTTTAGAACCAGCCATGGGCTGATCGAGTTGAACAGGCCAGTGACGAATCACTTGAAGAAGCCTTTGGTCACTCACTTCGTTCTTTGTTTTTCCATCAGGACCTGCTTGAGTTCCCTTGGCAATCACTCTCCAGTAGTATGTGCCTTCGGCCAGAGCTACGCTGGCCTTCCCGTCTGCCAACTCGGAAGCAGAAAACTTCACTGGAGATCGGAAGCTGGAATCGCGCGCGATCTGAAGGCGCGAGATCGGAACGAATTCTTTATCGCCTTCCCAGGCAAATTGAATGGGCGCAGCGCCCTGGGCCACCACGAACTTCGCATTTTGCTCCGGTAAAGTGCCGCGGAGTTTCAGTTTCTGCTGAGAAATGCCGCCGTCACTGAGGCTCCCCTTTTCGTTCACGCCCAAAACGGCTTCGCCCTTGTCGGTTTTAATCTTGGCGCTGCCTTCTGCGACGGTCACTTCGAGACCTGATTGTCCAGCTACCAGGGAAAGTTCGCCTTTCTTGTCTTTGCCCAATTCAATTTTTCCGCGGCCCGTATTGATTTCGATTCCTTTTGCTTTCGCAAAAACCGAACCCTTCATGAAGTCGACCTGAATTTTTTCGTCGGTGCGATCTAAGACAATGAGGGAATTTTCGGCCATCTCGATCAAGCTTCCGTCTTCGAAGAGAATTCGAGCGGCACTTTTCTCGGCCGTTCGAACCGAATCGCGCGTGTAGAGCGGAACACTCGATGCCACACTTTCCCAAAGCACTTCTTTGTCGAATTTTCTTTGAACGTTCTGAGTGGCAAGTTGCAAACGAGCGACAACGGTGCGCTGAGATCCGCCCAGATTCCCCGGCTTCAACTCTCGCTGAATCAACTGCGCGAAAAAATAGATCGCCATGATCGCGAACAGTGTGACCGCGATGATCTCTTTTCTTTCGTTCTGAATACGAATTGAACTTTCCATGCTCTACACTTCGTATCGGCCTAAATCTGGAGAAAGAAGAGGTTAATGCACCACGTCGGTGGGCAGAAGCTGCCCAGATTATCTGCTGATAATTTATTAAATAACTAAACTATAACGAACTGATCGATTCTTCTCATACGAACCGCCGTTTATGTCGATTCAAAAAGAGAGAGGGACCACTCATGTCCATTGCGCGCTCCGAAAAACTCAGAGGTGAGAATCACGCTGAGCATCAAGCTCTCCTTCAACTCGCTTTGAAGAGGCTGTCCCAATATCTGCATGGAAAAGACTCCGTCGTAGAATTGTCGCTCGCGACGTTCTTGGGCGCGGGGCACCTCCTCTTGGAAGGGGCTCCGGGCACCGGAAAAACTTCTTTGGCCCGAGGCTTGGCCTCCTGCTTCGGCGGAACTTTTCGAAGAATCCAAATGACCAGTGACCTGCTTCCCAGCGACATCGTGGGAATCTTGCGCCTAAAGCCCGGCGATTCGGAATTTGAATTTCGCCAGGGCCCGATCTTCACGAATTTTCTCCTAGCAGACGAGTTGAACCGAACGGGACCAAAAACCCAAAGCGCTCTACTCGAATCCATGGCCGAAGCCACTGTGACAGTCGACGGAAAAGTCTACTCGCTTCCCAATCCGTTCTTCGTAGTTGCTACACAGAACCCGGCAGAGTTTCAGGGTGTCTACCCGCTCGCAGAAAGCCAACTCGATCGCTTCATGCTTTCTCTCACGGTGGATTCTCCAGAAAAAGACAGCGAATTTGAAATCTACCAGGCCCATACGGACCGTTCCTCACCCTTGGTTTCTGAGACCACGGAAGAACCCCTTTTCACGATCGAGGGAATTCAGAAAATTCGTTCCTCAGTGGCCCGTCTCTTTGTCGAAAAATCAGTTCTCGAATACTGCTTGGACCTTGTTCGCGCTACTCGCGTTCACGAGGACATTGCCTTCGGCGTCTCCGTTCGGGGGGGCCTGCAACTCGTCGCGGCTGCAAAAGGCCTAGCCTATCTTCGCGGTCAAGACTTCGTCAGCCCCAAAGAAGTTCGGGACATGGCGGTGGCATGCCTTGCCCATCGTTTGTCTTTTACCGACGGACATCGAGGAACGACGCAAAAACGCGCAGTTATTCAGGAGATTTTGGAGAGAGTTCGCTCTCCAAAATAACCCATGCGAAAACTGGAAGTCACGGTTGCAGGTCGCTGGTACGTAGCTCTGACGATTCTGCTCGGGGTCGTGGCCCTCTCTTCCGGAAATAACATCGTCTATCTGATCGAAAGCCTTCTTCTGAGCGGTCTCATCCTTTCTGGAATCCTCTCTGAGCGCTCCATCTCAGCTCTCAAAATTGAGTTTAAAAGAATTCCTGTAGCGGCCAACTCGGCTCCGAAAGACCAAGTCTACATTTCGAACCAACGACGATTTCCAATCTTCTGTGTAGAAGTGGGGGAATGGACAAATGGAAAGTTCGTTCCATCTGCGTTTGTACCCTTTCTCGCGCCCCGGCAGTCCATTGTGATTTCTTCAAAACAGCGCTTCGATCAACGGGGATGGCACACCTGGGATGCCCTTGCCATCGCGACGAGCTACCCTTTTGGGTTCGCAAAAAAACTCAGAATCTTGAGTAACAAAGGCGGAAGACGAATCATTTGGCCAGAGCCCCTCAAGGGAGACAGCTCTAAAAATCGATCTCCAAACTCCGAGGGAACTTTTAAAGCCGGAGTCAGAATCCAAGAGGGAGAAGTTCGCCCCATGACCTGGGACGACGACTACCGACACGTCGTCTGGACACTCAGTGCACGCGGCACGGAACCTCTCGTCCGACAACGCCGTTCTGAAAGTCAGGATGAAAAACTCGTTCTGGATCTACGTACCGAAGCGGGCACGTCGTTGGAAAATCGAATTCGAGACCTCGCCCAAGTCTTCTACTCCGACGCGGGCGAAGAAGGAAAAACCTGGTCGCTCACCCTCGTCGACTGGGAAGGTGCGCGCACGTATCACGGCAGAAAAGATTCCTTGGATCAACTCGCGCTGGCTCAAGCCCAAGGGCTGATTCCTCGAAAGGAGGCAGCGTGATCTCGAACTGGTCCGTCACTCGCCTCTCCGGATTTCTGAGCTGGTCGCTCGATCTCATTGCTTTGGGAACTCTGGCTCTCACCGGGGAAGTGCGCCCCGGCATTTGGGCCTTCGTCCTGAGTCTCCTTGTACTGACGCGATTGCGCCGCATTCAAATGGGAAACGGCTGGATGGCCGGGGCTCTCTTTCTCACTCTTTGCGGAACTTTCTTTTCTTGGTGGTTTCTAAAAGAGCCGCTGCTCTTGATGGTGGCTCAGGCGGCGCCGATTTTTCATGCCTCGCTTTGGTTCTCAGCTCCTACTCCACGTGAGAAGGGTTGGCGCGTCGGCATCGGATTTGTGGAGCTCAACCTCACGGCTGCCATCACCAACGATCTCTATCTCTCCCTGGCTATTTTTCTTTTCGCCATTCTCAGTTCGATCCTCATTTCGACACTGTTCTTAGAAAGCGAATTTAAAACGCGAGCGCCCGAACAGCTTCATCGTCCGCTATCGCCATCCTATCTTCGAAACAGTTTGATGCTATCAGCGGTGATTCTCTTAAGCAGTTTTGCCATCTTCCCCATTCTCCCGAGAACAAAAACGGGAATGCCGGACCTCGTGGATCAACGCCGAGTCGGTTACACGGAAGAAGTCACCCTCGCTAAGGGATTCTCACTCACCGGTGCTGGCAGCGGATCTCCCGTAATTCGAATGTTCACCCAAATGGATGACGCCAAAACGGCCAATCAGTTTTTCCTGAGCTTGGTCTTCGCGGGTCTCCTTCGGGGACGGGTCCTCTCGGTCTTCGATGGTAAAGACTGGTACAATACCCCTCAGGGAAAGCGCGAGATGGTTCCAATGCCTTACCGCCAAAGGAACCGAAACCCCGCAACAGAAATGGATGAGAAAAATCAGCTCTCCGTTTTTGCCATTCGCGAGCCCATCGACTCGGTTGTATTGCCTGTTCCCTACGGAGCTAACCGAGTCCTTCTTGAGGAAAGCGGATTCAAAACCCGCCCCATGCGAACGAGTGGAAGTGAGTGGAACGAATCCAACTCCAGAACTCGACGAGTGAGCTATAACTTCTCACTGAGCGGAAAATCTCTGGCCATCCACAAATCTTTTCGCGAGGACGACCTTCCTCAACCCGTTCACCTCATCGTTCCAGATTCCATTCGTACCAATGGACTAAAAAAATTCGTGAAACGCCTTTTCCCCACCGAGACGGATGCCGCGACAAAACTTGGAAAAGTGATGGACCTCCTGGGCAAAGGCTACAAAGCCACTCTAGCAAACACGGAGGAAGAATATTTCAACACTCAGAATCGCTCGCTTGCTTCCCAACTCAATGCGATCGAAAAATTTCTCTTTGTTTCGAAGGCTGGCCACTGCGAACACTTTGCCAGCGCGGCTGCAGTCCTCCTTAGGATGGGCGGAGTCCCCACTCGCTTGATCGCCGGATTTCGACTCTCGCGAGGTCCGGCAAACGGAATTTTAACCGTTCGCTCGGGCGACGCGCACGCTTGGCTGGAGGTTTGGATTCCCAGAGAAGGTTGGAAAGTTTACGACCCCACTCCGAGAGAGTACGTGAACCTCTCCCTCCTCGACACCTTCCGAGACCAATACGAAGCCCTCAGCGCTTACTGGTACCGATACGTCTTGTCGTTCGAATCCAACTCTCAAATCGAAATGGGTTTAAGTGTCACTGCCCCGTTTAGAAAATCCTCGGGAGATGGTCAGACCTCTCGATTTGGTCAGTGGGTCCGCGACACGTTCGCTCACTATCAATGGCTCGCTGTCGTTGCCTTTGTCCTGATTGTCGTGGTCGGCGTCATTGGCCTCTTGGTCGCCCGAACCTGGTTCCCCGGAATTTTTTCGATTCGTTGGAGAGTTCGAGAGGGTCCGTGGTGGCTTCGCGCGCAACGCATCAAGCTCGAACGTCTTCTGAGTAAAAAACTCCGAGAATCCCGCAAAACTCTCGAATTTCAGCGCAGCCTGGTCCAGGTGGAGTCAAAATTTGGACATAGCGCGACGCATGCTCTGCAGAACTGGGTTCAGCTCTACAATCATTTCCGATTCGGCCCCCCTGACGAGAAAGACCTTTTCCAAAAAAGCCGTGAACTTTCCGATCTCTATCTTCAGTTTAAGAATTCGACAGCCGATAAAAGATAGGGACTATGAAGGTTCGTTTCAATATTCGCACTAAACTGGTGGGAATCATCAACACCGTGCTGCTGGCAGCGGCACTGGCAATCATTGGTTTCGCCAGCTTCTTCTTCAACCGCGACAACGTGGCGCGCGTCCAAGAAAGTAACTTGGAAACGGCTCGCCTGGTGGCTCAAGTGATGAAGAACGACTTGAACAATCTCGCTGAGAAGATGCGCCTCCTCGGTGTCACTCTCATGCAGAACCTTCCCCAAGCACAAGTCGAAGCAGTGCAACGCCCGCTTTTCGAACACGAAAAAGATTTGCTTAGTACCACGGTTTTCACTCTCGCCGATGGAAAGGCCCGTCCGGTTGGCCAAGCCTCGAACGACGCGCTGGTAAAAAGCCTCGATTCCAACAACGAAGAAATGCAAAAGATTCTGGGCGAACTCCCTTATGACAAGATGAAGGCTGGGAACGAAACCATTCAAAGCCTTCAGCTTCACGGAAATATTCCACTGATGGTGATATCACTTCCACTCGTGAGCGACGACCAGAACAACGTCACTCACTCGGTAGTGGCCATCTTGAAACAAGATCGATTCTTACGAACGGTTTCGAACGGCACCCGTTCACCCGATCAGAAGGACGACTCCGACAATCTCAACACCAGCTATCTGGTCGATTCACAGGGCTACTTACTTGCTCATCCTGATCAGCAAAAAGTTCTGAAACGGGAAAACGTTTCGCACTTAGAAATCGTGAAGCAATTGATTTCGGCGAAGACCATCAACAACGGTCAAACTCGATTCGTTGATCCTTCCAACGGCGTGGCGTACCTGGGTGCGTTTAAAACGGTGGGTTTTGCAAACATCGGCGTCGTCACACAAAAAGAAGAAGCCATGGCTACGAAGCCAGCGCGCCAGGTTCGAAACACTTCGATTTACATCACCACGATTGTGAGCGTCATCGGCTTCTACGTGATCTTCTTGTTCAGCTTATCGCTCACCCGCCCGCTCATCAGCTTGGTGGAAGCGACTGAAGAAATTTCCAAGGGCAATTACCAAGTCAAAATTAAAAAAACGAGCAACGACGAAATCGGAGATCTTTCGAAATCGTTCACGGAGATGACTCAGGGCTTAGCCGAGCGTGAAAAAATTAAAAACGCGTTTTCAAAATTTCACTCCAAGGATATCGCTGATAAAATTCTATCGGGCGAAATGCAGCTCACCGGTGAACGCAAGAAGGTCACCATTTTCTTCTCAGACATTCGTTCATTCACCAGCATTTCCGAGAAACTCGAACCGGAACAGGTCGTGGAACTGATCAACGGTTACATGACCCGCATGGTGCGAATCATTTTCGCTCACGGAGGCGTGGTCGACAAATACGTCGGTGACGCCATCATGGCCGTCTACGGCACGCCGATTTCGCACGAAAACGACTCACTCCGCGCTGTCTCCGCAGCGCTCCGCATGCGCGCTGAACTCAAACGTTTTAATGAAGACCAAGCGGCGAATGGGAAGCCCGTTATCGCCATCGGAATGGGCATGCACACCGGCTCAGTCGTCGCGGGGAACATCGGTTCTCCCGAACGCATGGAATACACGATTCTGGGCGACAACGTGAACTTGACCTCCCGAATGGAGTCACTCACCAAAGAATTCAAAACCGACATCCTGATCAGCGACGAAACCTACGCAGAAATTCAAGAATTCATTCACTGCGAAGCCCGCGGCACCACCAAGGTGAAGGGCAAGGCTGAAGAAGTCGCTGTGTACGAGGTCATCAATTTCAAAGAAGGCTACGAGTTCATTCCCCCGGAAAGCGGCACCACGGGTGAAAGCACCTTCATCGGAAAGACTCCGCCCCCCTTCCGCCGCCACGAATTGACTCCGCCGCCCTTCCGAATCAAAAAGGCGGCTTAAATGAAGCTCTGGACGGCGGCGTGGATTCTTTCCGCCACACTCACTGCCTCCTCGCTATTCGCCGCTGAAGCCGACGAGGACGGACTAATTAAAGCCGTTTCTAACGAGAAGGACTTCGGGATTGAAGTCCTGAGGCAAATGAGGGGCCTTCAAGTCGATATTCGAGCCTGGAAAGATCGGATCCAGAAGAATACTCGTGAATTTGAAAACAAATTCAAGGAAGTCCACCAAGATTTTGTGGCGAAGCACGGTGCCAGCTTCTTAGAAAGCGTAGAGCTGCGAGGAGAATTTCTCGGCCGGATGGCCAGAATTTCTTCTGATGGCGGTCCCACCTTTCCGCTCTTCCAAATCGACACATTAAAAGAAGAGGTGAAAGCGGGACAGGTTTCCTTAAAAAAATCGACAGCCTTAAAAGAAATGACCGAATTCCTAATCTCCAATGAAACTCAGATGCATGAACTTGAGGTTTCACGTTCTCCAGAGGTTCGTAGTTATTTCCAAATTCTGAAACAAAATAGACCTACTTATCGATCTGATCCTCGCGGAAGCCTCATGGTCATGACGAATGAGGAAAGCAATCAAGAATCTCAGCGAATTAGAAAACAGGCCGCGAAACGAATCCAGGATTTTCGTAGCACCTACAAAAAAGGGGCCGCCTCTGCGATTCGTCCTTCGCGCCTTCAACAAATTAACGACTCAAACTTCGAACGATTTCTTTCGACACTAGGTACAGAGGCAGACAGAGTCCGTGTAAATTCTAAAAAATTTGATACCCGATACACTCAACTGAAGGCAGAAGTTGAAAAGAGATATGGTTTGGAACTCGAAGCTTCCCAGCATATCCACGGATTCCTAAGAAAATTCGACCCGAATCAAGTCCCCAGTCCCGATGGTGGCGTCTTCCCTCTCAGAAGAATCAGACTGTTTCGAGAGGAAATGCTGGCTTTAGCTCGGGAGCAGGGTCTCCTGGCAGATCCTAGTCTCGCTGCTAAGATTGGAGAGCTTGTTACCAACGAGGCAGAACTACTAGGACTCGAAGCTGCACAGTCTCCCTCGGCGCGTGAATACTTTGCTCTAGACAGAAGAAGGTCTCCATCGATTGAAAGAGTGCCAGCAGCTGCTGCTTTCGCAGAAAGCCCCGAAAGAATTAACGTGCGTCAGCTAAAAAACCTGAGAGAGCGCGCGGGCATTCTGGAAGCCTGTAGAAATCAAGTCGAGGTGGGAATGGAGACCTTTCGACAAGCCGGAGGCGCAGTAAATCGGATTCGCTACGCAGAAGATTTGGAGAATCTCGCCAATACCAATAGTCCTCACTTCGGAGCAACAGTGAATCGTTTTCTTAAGTTTGACCAAGAACTTCATCGTACCGCTATTAAACTAAGAAATGACCTCGAGGAACTTTCAAAAATCATCGAGCAGACTCAGGCAAAATACTCGGTTGAATTTGGAAAGACTTTTTACAATGACCCCAAACTTCTGCAAAAATTCCTTTCGGAGATCATAGAGAATCGGGCCTACTTAGCGGTTACAAGTGATTTTCGAGAGATCGATGCTCACTCGATACCTCCGCCTGGAAAACTCAGAAGCGACCGAAGCGCCGCACTCAATGAAGCCATCTCTGATATCGTCAACCGGCAAAGGAAACTTCTCCAAACGGAGGTGGCCCTCGATCCCAACATCCATCTCTTTCTGACCTGGGGAACTCTGAAAACAAATCCTCCCATTGAAGTTCCGTCAGGCTGGACTGAACAACTCCGTGCAGATCCCGAATCCGCGCCTCGTCTACTGGGACAACTAGAGGCTGAACTCTTCCAGGCTCGAAACGAGTCTCTCCGAAACCTCGCCAAACAAACCATGCACCCGTACGAACTTCTGAGAGCAGCCCCCTCGTTGATGCCTTGCCGTGAGGAATACGGCCTGGTATTCCGATTGAATGATTAAGCAGATTCCCTGTGCGTTCCTGTTAGTCTTCCTCCTCTCCGCCTGCCTCAGCGAGCCCTGCATTCGCACGCACGTTGAGGAAGGAAAAGAGCTCAACCACTCCCGAGACATCCTTTATAAGACGGTGACCAAGGGCCGATCGGAACCCATCACCAAGCGTTTGATTGACTACGAAAACTGGGCCATCGCGAAACTCTATTTGCTGGAACCCATCACCGCGCCGTTTCGAGCGAAGGGAATTCCGATGCTCTGTCGGGAGCTGGTTTCAGTCAAAGGTGCACCGGCTTTTTTGAGCTATGTTCAGCCCCACCCGAGAGCGCTGCTTCCTTCCGATTATCCCAAGATTGAAGCCATTCAGAGTCGCCTTCAGGAATTCGCGTCGAAGCGGGATTTTTTTGGTCTTCAAAAGCAAGCTTTCTTAGAAATTATCCGTCTCAAAGAGATTCCCTCTTACTTTTGCATAACTCGACATTTTCTAGAATCGATTGGATCGACCGCCGTTCAAGGCCCGATCTACGCTGCCGAAGCGGAACAAAAGAAATCTTACCCGTGGCTCGCAAAAACCGTTTCGTGGATGTTTCTGGATGCTCAGATCAAGGATTTAAAAGAAATGTACGAGATCGACAAAATGGCTGTGGAGCTTCAGACCGAGGGAGTTCCGATTCTCTGTCAGGACGTGCCGGCCATTCCCTTTAAGCCCGCCCAGTCCTTGTGACGATCGCTGCCGCGAGCTGTTCCAAAAATACTGCGCAGCTGTCCGCAGGCCGCCAGAATATCTTGGCCGCGAGAAATTCTCACTGTCGCCGTTAAGCCGCGATCCACCAAGTAACGCTGAAACTTCCGAACGGTTTCATCCGATGGGCGTAGAAACTCAGAACCACTGTGTTCGTTAAAAGGAATCAAGTTGATCTTGTTCGGAATGCCCCGCACGAGCTTCAACAAGCGGGCCGCGTCTTCCATCGTGTCGTTCACATCTTTTAACAAGACGTACTCGAAAGTGATGCGACGATGCGAGCCGAGCGGATAGTTCCGGCAAGTCTCCATCAGCTTTTCGATATTCCACTTCTTATTCACGGGCATGATCTTCGAACGAACTTCGTCGGTCGTAGCGTTCAAGGAAATCGCTAAAGAAACATCGACGGACTGACCCAGCTGTTCGATCGCGGGAACAAGACCACTCGTGCTCACGGTGACCTTCCGTTTCGAAAAATTCATTCCATCTTCGTCGAGCAGGATTTTGCAGGCCTTGATCACGTTGTCGACGTTGTGAAGCGGCTCGCCCATTCCCATGAAAACGATGTTCGTGATCGGCGCCTGCTTTCGCAGTTCAAAAACCTGAGTCACGATTTCGTGTACAGCCAGGCTGCGGTCTAAACCCTGAATTCCGGTGAGGCAGAACTTACACGCCATCGCGCAGCCCACTTGGCTCGAAATGCATGCCGTCAATCGCGACCAATGTTGCGAATCCAACTCCTCTTCAGAAGGACGACCGCGAAACACCTTGCCGTCGTTTTCCATCTTGTCTTTTTCCTGAAGAGCGGCGGGAATGATCACGCTTTCGATGGTTTTATGATCCGGAAGATTCCAAAGAAACTTATGAGTGCCGTCCGTAGCCTGCTGAGCATGGCGCTCGCTCAGGCGAAAGATCTCGACGTTCTCTTTCAGCCAGCCGCGCACCTCTTTGTTGAGATCGGTCATCTGATCCCAATCCGTCACGAAGCGCTGGTAGACCCAGTGATAAATCTGCTTTGCGCGCATGCGGGCGCGCTTGATCTCCGGAAGTGACGGAGCGTCATTCAGCTCGACGAGCGGGGTACCGTCGGCATCGACGTGGCGGTCTCGGGGACGGGCGCTGAAGGGCAGAAGCAAATCAGCCAGTTCATCGCGCGTCAGGGATTGAAAGTAAATCACGACGCAGTCATAGCATAAGTCCGGCATTATTGGGTGATTTAGTCGGCTATTTCCAGCCTAGAAGTCCCCCACGATTGTGGTAAGAATTTAAGGATATGCGTCGCTCAAACATTGTGATCTTTGCCTCATTGAACCCAGACAAGCTTGCGGAATTTAAGGAAATCCTTTCGACTGAAGCCCCTGATGTGGAGCTCGTCGCGCCCCAGGATTACATCCGAAACGCCGAAAAACTGAAGTTCGTAGAAATCTATAAAACTTATGTAGAAAATGCAGCTGCCAAGGCCCGCCTGGCAAACCACGGCGCTCATTATCCGGCTCTGGCCGATGACTCCGGCCTAGAGGTTCAAGCCCTAGAAGGGGCCCCGGGAGTGTTCTCCCAGCGCTATGCCAAACCGGCTCCGGGAAAGTTCTTCTCGACTCGCGCGGAACAAGATCGCGCCAACATGGAAAAACTTCTGACCGAATTGAAGAAGACTTCGGGCCCCAAGACTGCTCGATTCGTCACTACGCTCGCGCTTTCAATTGAAGGCATTACCCTCACCGCCACTGGCACTCTCGAAGGCACGATCATTGATACACCTCGAGGTACCGAAGGCTTTGGATACGACCCCATCTTCGTTCCACAGGGGCAGACCAAAACTCTGGCTGAGATGTCTCACCAAGAGAAGAACGCCATCTCCCACCGCCGCAAGGCCGTGCAGGAGTTGATGGCGCAAATGAAATCCCGCGGAATTATTTTCGCAAAACCGTAAAGAAAAGCTATAGAGGGGGGATGAAAATCTTCTCTCTGCCGTGTCTAGTTTTTGCGCTCGCTATCGGAAACGCTCAAGCCAGTGAACCTCTCTCTTTTGAAGCGGCCACCTGTTACTCTCTAGATCCGACGAACCTGACCCCCAAGATTCAAATCTTCTGGAGTACGGCCGTGTCCGTCGCCCTTTCTCCGGGAATGAGCCCCACTTCAGTAGTCTCAGGCCCAGGGGCTCTCCTTTTTTCCAACGCAACAGTCGGAGGAATGCAGCCTCCCGCGGTTTGGGTTCCTGGCACGATCGACATCACCGCGGGGAAGATCACTTTCACCACCGACCAATTGGAAGGGAAGCACGCCGTAATCCAACTCCCCTTTCAGATGAAGGGGACTCTCACTCTGCATTCGTTCGTGTACCAATGCTTGGATACGAATCAGCCGAACAGAAACCGATTGACGCCCTGAACGAAGAGCTCAGGGTTTTCAACATTGCAAGAATGTCCTTGATCGCGAAGCATTTCGAATCGCCCTTCGGGCAGAAGTTTCGCTAATTCCTGGGATGCATCTAGAGGCAAAACTGTGTCGTACTGCCCGTGCATCACCAGCGTCGGATGTCGAACCTTCGAAACTTCTCGAGTGAAGTCAATTCCGTTGAGAGCTTTTGGAATTCCCTTCCAAATAAAGGGATGAACACCGCAGGCACTGTCCACGATTCGCTGAAAAAGGGGAGAGGCAGCTTGATTCCCCCGAATGGTTCCACCCAGAACCGTCGCGGTGAGATCCCGATTCTTTGCCATTTCATCAAACGCTCCGAGAATGGCGGGGTCGAGGGTCACCCCCTTGGGAGAAACCGGATCCAACAAGACAGCACGACTAAAAAGTTCCGGAGCTTGCGACATGGCCAACAAAGCAATGAGTCCACCCGTGGAATGTCCCACGACGTGCATCGGACCCACATTCAATTTCTTCACCAACTGAACGACATCGTTTGCCAAATTCGGCATCGCTAAATCAGCCTCAGAAGCCGGTCCTGAAGACTTCCCGCAGCCACGCCACTCCGCTAAGTAAGCGGACTGACCCGGCGAGAAGGACTTCGCTTGGCGACTCCAGATTTCGACGGAAGGTTCCCACCAAACATTGGAGGCCAGATTCCCATGTAAAAAAAGAGTGGGTCGAGGGAGCAGGTTTGGAACCTGTTCGTAATGCAGTCTCAATTCAGAAGTTTCGAAAAAAGGCATAGATTTTAGAAGGGCCAAAGGTCGATGGGGAGATCAATTTTCTCAGAGCCAGAATCTGCCAGCCCCAGGTTGGGATAACCCTCAAAAGTTTTTCCGCCGCTGATGCGCGAATCGCCCGCCAAAATAAGGTTCACCCAAGTGGCAGCAAAAACCGGTTTCGATTCCGGAATTTTATGTTCCGAAAAATTCAAATTCATTCGGCTGGCCTTTTTGGAAACGGGAAGGTCGTTCCAAAACTGGTCCATCATCGAACGCGGAATATATTGATCCAATCCGGCGTCGATCAAATGCACCGCTTTGTCCGGGAAATTCTTCATATACTTCTGAACTTCCACTTTCCGAATTCCCTGAACAAGACGGAAGGTGGCCTCGAGCTTGAAGGGATTTTCTAACACGATCGGTTCGTACAGCGGATACGTGGTGTAAACATTCTGTTTCAAGAAATAGTCGTAGAGTTCGTCATCCGTCAGCGCATTGAGCGGATTCAGGTACCCCTGAGCCCGAACAAAGGCAATCGAAGACCGAATCTGCGTATCCTGACCGGGAAGGGGTCCTACAAAAGGGGCCATCAAAATCAGACTTGCGACTTGAGCGGGGTAGCGATTGGCAAAGACCATCGCCCAGCCGCCTCCGTAAGAAAGGCCGAGAAGGTGCACTGGCTGTTTGATCCCCAATAATTTCAGTAAAAAAGCCAAATCATCTGCCTGAGTTTCAATTGAAATCTTAAAGTCGATTGGAGCGTACTTCAGAAGCGTCTGGCCCTGGCCCATGGGGTCCAATCGTAAGATTCCATTCCCCTGTGACTCCAGGGTGGGCATCATGAAATTCCAACTCTCCAATTTGTAAGTCAGGCCATTCAAGATCACGAGAGTCGGCTTCCCCGGCTGAGCTGGGGTGTACTCAATATTGATTTCGTGACCGTTGGGGAGTTTTTTAAAACCTGATTGAGAAACACCGGCCGCAGCTACGGACGCCCACGTCAATGACAGCGTCAGACAAAGAATTTTTTTTAGCACAGCATGCCTCCATCCACACTAATCACGGCACCATTAATGAAGGCAGCCTGTTGAGAGGAAAGAAACAAACAGGTGCTGGCAATCTCTTCGGGATTTCCCAAACGCCCCACCTGAATTTTAGACAGCATTTCATCTAAAACTTCTTTCGGCATTTTGGCGGTCATGGCCGTCTGAATGAATCCGGGTGCGATTGCATTCACCGTAAAACCCTTGCGGCCCAGTTCGCGTGCCCAAGTCTTGGTCATGCCAATCACTCCTGATTTAGCAGCCGCATAATTGGTCTGGCCGAAATTCCCGTAGAGCCCCACGATGCTCGAGATATTAATAATGCGGCGCTGCTTCGGCTGAGTCTCCGTCCCGTCGTTAAACTTCTCGAGAAGCGATCGAGTCACATTAAAAAGTCCAGTGAGGTTCACGCCAATGACCGCTTCAAAATCCTCGACAGACATTTTTGCCAAGGTCTTATCCTTCGTAATGCCCGCGTTATTGACGAGAACATCGACCTTGAACGGAAGCTGAGCAGAAGCCACTTGGCAGGCGTCGAACTTCGAAACATCCACGGCTGCGTAATGCACTCGATCTCCGTACGAGGACAGCTCGGACCGACAAACGTCGAGCGCGCCCGGAGAATAATCCCAAATGGAAACGCGAGCGCCCGCATCTAAGAAACTTTTAGCGATTTGAAAACCAATTCCCTGCGCCCCTCCTGTAATGACTGCGGTACGTGTTGAGAAATCAAAACGGAGCTGGCTCATGGGATCCCCCGATCCGAAGATGTTGTTGATGTGCGAGCAAAGCTAGCCCCCACATACTTCCCTGTCAAGCCGCTTGACATCTCGCCCATCTCAGATCAAAAAAACCAGGGGGATATCCACAATTACTATGACCCATTCACCAACGCGAGCAGTCATTGCAGGCACAGGAATGTACGCACCCGAGAAGGTCGTACGGAACGATTATTTCAATAATCGCTATGGAATCGATATCGACACCTTCTTGAGAGAGAAGCGAAATATTTTCGAACGTCGCTACATGGCTGAGAACCAAGTGACTTCCGACCTCATCGTTCCCGCCGCAAAAGACGCCATGCGGGCTGCGGGGATCAGTGCTACCGATCTCGACCTCATCATCGTGGCAACCGACACCCCGGACTATCTTTCACCCTCGACAGCAGCTGTGGTTCAACACAAGCTGGGTGCAACCCGTAGCGGAACTTTCGACCTGAACAGCGCTTGCGCGGGATTTGTGACTGCCCTCGATGTCGGGAGCAAATACATTCAGACCGACTCTCATTATAGAAACATTTTAGTGGTGGGCGCCTATGGCATGACCAAGTTTTTAAACTGGGACGATTACAAGATTGCTTCCCTCTTCGCAGACGGGGCCGGCGCGGTGATCCTACAAGGATCGCAGAAGAAGGATCGAGGCATCTTGGCTTCCCAGCTCTACACGGATGGCCAATATCACGACTACATGGGCCTCTACGCGGGGGGAACTGCCAATCCCCTGAGCGAGAAAGTCCTGCAAGAAAAAGGGCACCTCCTCAATTTCGCAAAGAAGATTCCCATCGAAACCAACGGCACTCATTGGCCGCGCTTAATCCACATCTTGCTCGACCGAACGGCTTCTCAGATCTCGGATGTTTCGCGCTATTTCTTAACGCAAATCAATATTCAAAGTATTCACGAGACGCTGGACAAACTTGGCGTCGATCGGGCGAAATCTCACAACATCATGGATCGCTTCGGATATACCGGGAGCGCCAGCATCCCCATGGCCATCGCCGACGCTGCATCGAAAAATCTTCTGAAGGACGGCGACCTCATTATGCTGGTGGGATCTGGCGGAGGCCTCTCGATGGCATCCGCAGCCATTCGTTGGGGAGTTTAATTCATGGAACTGGACTGGCTGAAGAAATGGAGTCTCTACTCCCCCTCTCACACAGCGCTGAAGGATGCAGAGACTGGCCGCGAAGTAAGCTACCTCGAATTTTATCGAGGCTCCGTCCGACTCGCTGCTTGGCTTCGAGACACTCATCAAGTCGGCGCGGGCGACCGGGTGGCCGTGCTGGCAGGAAACGAGCTCGAGTATTTTTTTCTTTTCTTCGCGTTACAGCGACTCAACGCCATTCTGGTTCCCATTAATTACCGCCTGACCTCGAGAGAGGTCGAGTTTATCTTGAGCGACTGCCAGCCCAAACTCATTTTATGTCAGAAGCAGTTTCGATCGGTCGTGGGTTCGATCGAAATGAAAACGGAAAACTTTGAGGAACTTCGCAGGAAATTAGACGACGCTCCCTCAGCTCCAGCCGATGCGCAGGAAATTCCGATTCAAGCCACTCCCGATACCGTGTGCATGATTCTCTACACCTCGGGAACCACCGGACATCCTAAGGGCGCCTTGATTCACCACGGGATGCTTTACTGGAATTCGATCAACACCGGTCTGCGTCTCAACCTCACTCAAAATGAAAGAGTCCTCGCCTTCTTGCCGCTTTTCCACACCGGGGGCTGGAACGTATTGAACACGCCCTGCTTCCATCGCGGAGCGACGGTCATTTTAATGAAGAAGTTCGACGCTGATCAGATTTTGCAACTGGCGGACTCCGAGTCTCTGACCATCCTCTTTGGAGTACCCACAATGATGGACATGCTCGCCCGCTCCCCTTACTTCTTCGGAGCTCAGCTCAAGTCCGTTCGCTACGCCATCGTGGGCGGAGAACCGATGTCCCTCGAACTGATTCGAACCTGGCAAGAAAAAGGAATCCCCATTCGCCAAGGGTACGGGCTGACCGAATTTGGTCCCAACGTATTTTCGTTAAACGAAGACGACTCCGTTCGAAAAATCGGTTCGATTGGATTTCCAAATTTTTACATCGAAGCACAGATCATCGACGACACAGGAAAAGTCGTTCCTCCCGGCGACGACACCGTCGGCGAGCTCGCACTCAAAGGACCCACCGCGACTCTGGGTTACTACGGCAGACCCGACGCCACTCAGGAAACGATTCGCGACGGTTGGCTTTTCACCGGAGACCTCGTCCGTCGAGACGCCGAAGGCTATTTCTACGTCGTGGGTCGGAAGAAGGACATGTTCATCAGCGGAGCCGAGAATGTGTACCCCGCCGAAATTGAACAGGTCCTGACCAGCCACCCCCAAGTTCACGAAGCCGCAGTGATTGGCGTCCCCGACGCACGTTGGGGAGAAGTCGGAAAGGCCTTTGTAACGCTAGAAAAAGGCGCAGCCGTTTCTGAAACGGAACTCTTGAGCTACTGCCAGCAGAACCTGGCACGTTATAAGGTGCCCAAGTATTTCGAATTTCTGGCAACCCTGCCTAAAGGCGATAGCGGAAAGGTCCTGAAAAAGGCCTTACGTGCTGAGCCGACTCTTTAGCGCAAAATTATTTTCTTAAAACCCTAGAGGTTTTTAAAAAAGTCCTTTGTGCACTCGGAAATGGCTTGATCTAGGTTGGGCATCCAGTACCGAACTGCAATGGATCCACCTTTTTCATTCCCCAGAGCCTCGATGGCTTCAAATCCGTAATCGATTCGGTTTCCGATTCGAATAGAAGTGCTAATCGAGGAGTCGCGATCTTGGTTCGTCATCCGAATGCCGACTTCATTGTCGGGATAACACAGTCAATCTAACGGAAAAAAAGAAACGGCTACCGAAGAGATTTGATCTCCCTCGAACTCTTCAGCCTCTTCTATAAATCGACCCAGAACCTCACGCAGGCGAACTCGGAGTTCGGGCAACCGTTTCGATGAAATAGAAAAAGTGCTCTCCCAAAAAAGCGCATCGTCCCTTTGGAATTGGGTTTGAGCCAAAACCTGGGCATTCTTTAATCTTCGTAGAAAAACTTTCTGAAAAAATTCATGTTTAGAAAGGTTGTCGAAAAGCAGGATGTTCTGCTTGGCCTTCCAACGCCCTTCTTCCTCCACCACCAACTGACTCTCTATCAAGGCTTCCAGCGTCCTCAGCAGTTCTTTTCGAGAAAGCTTCGTTCTTTTTTCGATTTCCTCGAGAGTAGCGCCCCGCGTAGGAGACCCCAAAGCCGCGTACACCTTGCTAAATTCGGGCAACACAAAAGCGTTTTTAGGAGCATTTTCTGTACGAGCCCTGATTTTCCGAATCGCTCGGGCCTGAAGAACCTGCGCCTTTTTTCGAAGCTCCAGGCTTTCCTGTTCCCGATCCAAGTCCACCAGGGCATAGAGATAGGTCGAAACTACAGAGGGAAAGCCGAATGCTTTCGCGAAACGACGGGCGGATTCTCGAGTCAGGCCTCGCGTACTCCCCAAGACATCTCGCGGAAAGCTCCGAGAACGGAATCCTCCTCGTCGACTCAACTCTGCAAAAGAGAGGGCCCGACCAGTGCGCGCCCTCTCATTCAACGCCACTCGAAGCAGTTCCCGATAGTGGGTCGATTGCAGAATCGTATTGATCTGCTCTACAGACCAGCCTTCGGAACTCATCTTTCTTTACTGCCCCCGATAGCCGGCTGAGGGTACATCGTCCGATCCGGCTGCACATTTTCTACGCAGCCGAGTTTCCCTACCTTCAACAAGGCCCTGGGAGAAAGATCCGCGGTCATCTGCTGAAAGGTATGCATGACCTCCCGAACCTCAGCACCTTTGATCAAATCAATTGCATCGGCGCAGGCTTCAGAATCATATCCAGCCCGAACCAGAACGATATAAGGCTGCTGCCAACCGCACTCGGCAGCAAAACTCGACATACTCATGAAAGAGACAAGTAGTACCAAAGCAACTTTTAAGGATTTCATAAATCTCCCATTTCTATAAACGACTCACCCATTTACTTACTGCCGCCAATAGCTGGCAACGGATACGCCTGTTGATCTTCTTCCACGCTACCGACACAATCCATCTTCTGCACTTTGCTCAACGCACGATCGCTCATCTCTGCAGCAACCGTTGAGATAATATCAATCCGTTCAGTAACCGTTACGCCCTTAATCATCTCGATGTCATCAGCACACTCAGCAAAATCAAATTCGTTCTTGACGATAATGATGTAAGGCATCATCGCTTCAGCAGCAAAGCTCGATACACTCATTAAAGAAATAAAAGACACCAATGCGACTTTAAAAGATTTCATAAATCTCCCTTTTCTGTTTAGAAATGAACGGATCCCAAAAGCAAATCCCTAAATCCTTGTTAGACCCAAAAGGATTCAGAGACAAGAGCGCGCGACTTTTTGCGTACGCAGCTGCGTACATCGCCAGCAATAAAAGTATCTCTTTGCGTCAATCGAGCGCGCGCCCCGGCGTCCAGTTCAGCGTGTAGTAGAGCCACTTCACGTACTCAATCATCGTCACGCGAATGCCCTGTAAATCATCGCGCCACTCGTTCGGCTCAAACGGCTCTTGATACACAGACAGCGTTTCAATTTGGACGGGATGTCCTAACGTGGTGAGCGTTTCTTCGAAAATATAGCGCGCGCGTCGCATGTGGTAGCGCGAAGTCACGATGAGAATTCGAGTCCACCCGTGTTCCTTCGCCGCCCGAGTGAGAAACTGCGCATTGCCATCGGTGTTGGAACTCTGATTTTCAAGAATGACGTTCTTCGGTTTCAGCGCACTTAAAACCCCGGGGCGAACCTGCTTGGCTAAGACGTTCCAATTCGACTTCCCACCCATCCCCGAGACGTAAAAAACGGGGGGATTCTGAAAGGCTTCGTAGTACCGGTACCAAAGGTCCCCTGCCGCCGAGATGCGACCCCGGCCACCGGCGAGGCAGACAATCACATCGACTTGAGGTAAATGCACTCCATCGACTGAGTCTTGGTACTCATAGATGTCGCCAGCCCAGATGAAAGCCCAGATGGTGCAGAAAAGGGTGATCGCGCCCGCGACCCAGGCGAGAGCTTGCGCTCCAACCTTAAAATATCTCCGGATTCGGTGGATTCGGTGCTTTTCTATCTTGCAAAAGGCCATGAAATTCACTAGGTTCATCGGTTCTTAAAGAGGTTTATGTACCATGGCACGCAAATGTGATTTCTGTGAAAAAGGCCCGAATTACGGTAACTTGTCGTCACACTCTAATATTAAGACGCGTACCCGCTGGTTGCCAAACCTTAAAAAGATGAAAGCCGTTTTGAACGGCGCAACTCAAACCGTTCGAGTTTGCACCCGCTGTATCCGCACCGGCAAAATCACCCGTCCCGTGAAGCGCACCTGGAAACCAGGCGCTGAACAAACCGCTTAATTGATTGAAATTACACGTTAATTCTCAGCTTTAACCTATTTATTGACTTAATTAGTCAGTAATTCTATATTGCGCCGCATGAAGATTCGTTACTTTGTTTTATCGGCTGCTGTGTTGTCGTCGCTTTCGGTGTTGGCTCAAGACAATCCGAAACTAGACATTCTCTTTGTCATTGATGACGGTGCGCGACGAAGCACAGATCAACTCGTCTGCGCCCGGCTTTCTCAAGGCAAGCCGATTTACGCCATGCCGGAACTCGATCGCGACGGCGGCAGCTACGAATATTGTAACCGGGTGACCCCCGCTGACTTCTCGCGTTTAAGCAAAATGTATTCGAATGCAAAAACTCCGGAAGACCAAGCGGCCTTTCAGAAAGAAGCGAAGGCTAGCATTGAACGTTACGGTGATGAGTACGCTGCCCAACTTGAACGCTACCATGCTTCTCAAGTAGATCTTACAAAACCAGGCGAGCCTCTTGTACGCGAAGTGCCCATAGATATTAAAGCCTATGAACAATTTAGTGAACGATATCGATTGCAGCTTGAAGCTGCTGAAAAATTGAAAGGGAAGAACCCATGACTATCCAAAAACTAGCTCTATTTGTCTTATTCACCTCTTCATCGGCCCTCGCCGTGACGTCCCCGAGTGAAAACTCCGCCCCTATGACGACCGCGAAGTATGCTTTGTACATAAAAGCCGCTCAAGAAATAAACGACGCCATTGAGCCTCTGCTGAGAAATCCAGACTCCGCTCTTTCTATTATCGCTGAAGGAACCATCGACTCAGAACCCTACTATTGCTTTGATCGTCGTACTGGCCGTTTTGTCCTCTTGGTCAACGGGAAGTGCTTAGGAAAACCCTAAACCATGCTGGAGAAACTCATGAAACTAGAAAAGCTTGTTTTGTTTGCCTTCTTGATCTCTTCACCTGCTCTGTCCCAAGAGAGTCCGCCGAAACTCGATATTCTTTGGGCAATCGATGAGAGTCCATCACCAGGAATGCTCTGTGCTCACATAGTAAATGGAAAACCGGTTTACGAAATCCCGAACATCGCTGCAATGTTCGACAGAGAAGCGCTTACTATGCTTGGTACTATGCTTGGTAAAGAGGAACCCGGCGGCGCCAACCCTCCCTACGCCTACTGCGCGATAGTTCGGAGCTCAGACAAGAATCGTTTACTCAACATGCTCCCCACTCGTACACTCGAGGAAGCTGCCGCTTTTCAAATTGAGGCGCAAAAGAGCGTCGACCTCTTCGACGAAGACCAAGCACAACGAATCCGAGGTTACCTAGAAGAAAATGGTCCTCAAACTAAGGAGTAAGGATTGTTTAAGAACTCGATTCTCTTTCTCGCAGCGCTAGTTTCCTGCCCGACTTTAGTTTGGGCAAACGAAAACCTGGTTTGCATTCGACGAGAAAATTTAGAAACGAAAACCGTTCGAACGACTCACGCGGGTGGGTACTTTTACTATCTACCCAAGCCCGAAGAGAAGGGCCTGTGTTACAAAATTCTGACCGGAGATCTTCGCGACTTGCAAAGTCTGCCCGAAGATTCTCTCGCCTTTCAAACCATCGCTCAAGAAGCGGTGGATCGAATCAAGGCCGTTCAAACCATCGTGTATTACAGACCCGATGCTAAAATCGAGTCGGTCTACTCGACCTATGACCCTGAAGACGCTCGCCAAGTCTGCGCTTACGGCGGTAATTTTTATCTCCGAGAACATTTAACGAAGCCGACAAGCGGTTGCGTGGGCATTACTTGGGAAGGACTCGATCGGCTTAAAAAGATGGACCCCAAGAGCGAGCCGTACCAAGCACTCGCAGTCGACTCGATCGTCGATCGCGCCTACGGAAAAAATTAAGAACAGTTCAAAGGGGTAGCCCACTGCTCCGTAAGGAGCTCCCCCTTATTCCACAAAAATCGCAGTACTACCACGATTTATGTGACATATTTCGCATTAGTGTTGCGAAATATGTAAAAGGAACGTAACCTATTGAATATGCAAGAAATTAAAAGATCCATATCGGTGGAGGGTGATTTAAAATCCAAGAGTATCCTGTTGCTGGGACCTCGGCAGACTGGAAAAACCACCTTACTGCAGTCGCAAATTCATTTTGATCGAAGCTTCAATTTATTGCACGCAGATGTCTACGCTCAGCTAGCGCATGATCCTTCTTCTTTGCGCAAATCATTGGGGGCCGATGACAAACTAATTTTCGTCGATGAAATCCAAAAACTTCCTTCTTTGATGGATGAAATTCACTCGATGATTGAAGAAAAAAAAATTCGTTTTGCATTGACCGGCAGCAGTGCCAGAAAATTACGTCGAGCCTACACCTCTTTGATGGGTGGTCGACTCAGAGTCCGCAATCTATTTCCCTTGGTTTCAAATGAAATTCCGAATTTCGATTTAAATCGTCTTTTACTTTTTGGAACTCTTCCTTCGATCTATTTGTCTAAAGACCCAAGCGGAGATCTTCGTGATTATGTCGGAACGTACTTGAAAGAGGAAATCGCCGCCGAAGCCTTGGCGCGAAATATCGAGAGTTTCTCTCGATTTTTGAAAGTGGCTGCCGCCAGCAATGCTCGGCAAGTGAATTATGAATCCACGGGTAACGACAGCCAGGTTCCAGGCCGAACTGTTCGAGAATACTTTGACCTGTTGCAAGACACTCTGGTAGGACATCTTTTGCATCCGATCCGTATAAAGAACGGACGAAAAACTACGACAAAACCTAAGTTTTATTTCTTCGACTGTGGAGTTGCCTCCACTTTGCTGGGAATTCAAGAATTGGATGACAAGGTTTACGGCGACCTTTTTGAGCAGTTTTTAGTGAACGAAGTCAAAGCTTACTTGAGCTACAGTCGAAAACTGGATGACGATTCGTTGAGGTATTGGCGAACGCAGCGAGGAGAGTTTGAAGTCGATCTGATCGTGGCAGAAGATACCGCGATTGAATTCAAAGCCACACAAAAAGTAAATGCATCCGATCTTCGAGGGCTTAAAGCTCTTCGCGAAGAGTATAAATTAAAAAATGCTTTTCTGGTTTCGCGCGATATAAGGTCGTCGCTGGAAGATAAAATTCAGATCCTAAGCTATCGCAGTTTTCTTGAAAAGCTTTGGAACGGAGAAATCATCTGAAGCCTTCATGAGTTTTTTAGGGCGATGACTTCCACTTCGACCAATACGTCTTTTGGTAAGCGAGAAACCTCCACGGTCGAACGAGCGGGCGGCGTCTTTTTGAAATAACCGCCGTAGACTTCATTCACCTTCGGAAAATCGCCCATCGACTTCAGAAAAATCGTAGTTTTCACGACATTATCAAAGCCCACACCGGCCTGGTCCAGCACGCCTTTGATATTCAACATCACTTGCTTGGTTTGACCCTCCACATCTGTAGGAGCGACGACCTGTCCCGACTTGGGATCGAGCGCAATCTGTCCCGAGCAAAACAACCACGGACCCGCTTGAATCGCTTGGCTGTAAGGACCGATCGGCTGCGGAGCATTTGGAGTGAGGATTGCTTCTTTATGCATTTGCATGGAGTTCGCCTTTCTTGCCAGTGCCGCCATCTTTCTTTTTGCGCAGGTGAATTTCCATCGCGGTGATGGCAGCCATGTTGACGACGTCATTGACGTCCGAGTTTTGTTGCAGAACGAAGACGGGTTTATTCATCCCCACCAAGATCGGGCCGAGCGCTTCCGCTTGAGCCATTCGGGACATGAGTTTGTACGCAATATTGCCCGATTGCAGATCTGGGAAAATCAAGATGTTGGCATTACCCGGCACCTTGTTGAACAAGAAGCTTTCCTTCGAAAGCTCCGGAACAACCGCAGTGTCGGCCTGCATTTCTCCGTCACAAACCAGTGCGGGCGCGCGCGATTTGATGATCTCCGTCGCACGTCGCACCTTCACCGAATAGGGATGAGTACTGGAACCGAAGTTCGAGAACGAAAGCATCGCTACACGAGGCTCCGTACCCAAATAGAGCTGCGCTAAATTCGCCGTTTGAATCGCGATATCAGCCAACTCTTCCGCGGTCGGCTCAATATTCACCGTAGTATCGGCAAACAAGAGCACGCGCTTCTTGAAAATCATCATGTAAATACCGGCCAGACGAGAGCCCGGGCGAGCACCGATGACTTGAATCGCCGGACGAAGAGTTTCCGGATAGCTTTGAGATATCCCGTTCAAAAGTCCATCGGCATGGCCGAGCTCCACCATCATCGCGCCGTAGAAGTTGGATTGCTTCATCAACGTGCGAGCCATCGGCAACGTCACGCCCTTGCGGGAACGACGTTCAGCAAAAACTTTCGCGTAGGCTTCGAGGCTGTCACTCGTCGACGGACGAATGGTCTTGATGCCCTTCAACGAATCTTGAAGGCCCAACTCTTTGATCACGCGATTAATATTGGTTTCGTTTCCGAGAAGAATCGGATCAGCGATTCCCTCTTCGCGAATAATCTGAGCGGCCCGAAGAATTTTCGGATGTTCGCCTTCGGGGAAAACAATCGTGGCCTTCCCGATATTGGTACCGCCCGATTGCACGCGCTTCTTAATTCCGCGCATGACGGTGTAGCTGGCACCCAGCAGAGTTTCTAAATGATCGCGATACTGAGCGAGATCTAGCTTCTGTCGAGCCACGCCCGTTTTCATGGCAGCTTCCGCTACTGCGGTTGCAACCCACAAGAGGGCGCGATGATCGAAGGGCTTCGGAATCAAATAATCTTTCCCGTATTTGAACGACTGACCGCCATAGGCGCGCGACACACTTTCCGGCACATCTTCTTTTGCCAATGACGCCAACGCCATCACTGCTGCCATCTTCATCTCTTCGTTGATAGCAGTGGAACGGGTATCGAGAGCGCCGCGGAAAATGAACGGGAATCCTAAAACGTTATTCACCTGGTTGGGGTAGTCGGAACGCCCCGTCGCAATGATAGCGTCCGGACGAGCTTTGATCACTTCTTCGGGCAACACTTCCGGATCCGGATTCGCCATCGCGAAAACCAGCGGATCCTTGGCCATCTTCTTCACCATGTCGACGGTGATGCCGTCTTTTACAGAAACACCGATAAACGCGTCTGCACCATCGAGAGCTTCAGCGATCGTACGCTTCGGAGTATCCACGGCGTAGCGCTCTTTATAAGGATTCATTCCTTCTTTGCGGCCCTTGTAAATCACGCCCTTCGAGTCGCACATCAGAATGTTTTCGCGCTTCACGCCCAAATGCAGGTACAGGTTCGCGCAAGCAATGGCCGCAGCGCCGCCGCCGCAGAACACGACCTTCATTTTCTTCACGTCTTTTTTAGTCAGTTCGCACGCGTTCAAAAACGCAGCGCCGCTGATCACAGCCGTGCCGTGTTGGTCGTCGTGGAAGACAGGAATTTTCAGACGCTTCTTCAATTCTTCTTCAATGTAAAAACATTCGGGAGCTTTAATGTCCTCGAGATTGATGCCACCAAAAGTGGGCTCGAGCATTTCACACGCGCGAATCACGTCGTCCGGATTCTTCGCGTTCAACTCGATGTCGAAAACATCGATGTCGGCAAATTTCTTAAAGAGAATGCCTTTTCCTTCCATCACCGGTTTGGAAGCAGCAGCTCCGATATCCCCCAAACCCAGAACAGCCGTTCCGTTCGAAACGACGGCAACCAGATTTCCTTTCGCCGTATATTCGTAAACGAGATCTTCTTTTTCGGCGATCATTCGGCAGGGTTCCGCAACACCGGGAGAATAAGCTAACGAAAGATCCTGTTGAGTGGCGACGGGCTTCGAGGGAATGACCTCGATCTTTCCCTTGCGGCCCCGGGCATGGTACTCGAGAGAATCATCGTAGAGTGACATAGTGCTCCTTTATAGAAGGTCTGAAATTACCCGCCCCGACGATCGAATGAAACTAAAAAAAGGTGTGAGATCCTGAGAAGGGCAGTATAGTTTAATCCATGACTCCACTGCGCCTGGTCATGCTTGGCTTGGCAGTCCTCTCGACCCCCGCTCGGGCCGACTTTTACACCCATGCTTGGACGAATGAGTACCTCACGAGCGACGCCCTTCGCATCGCCCCGCAATTGCACTACTTGATGACTACCGCCAACTACAGCGCCAGTGGGGCGACTCAAAACGTTGCCACATTACGGGAGTACGATCGTCTTCAAGTCGACGTGCTCGCCGCTTATGGATTGTTTTCTCGAACTAGCATTTTTGCCCGCGCGAGCTTTGCGAACGTCAACATTTCAGTCGCTCCCAGCGGTACGAACAAGGCTACGGGCTTGGGCGATCAAACGGTGGGCGTGACCTATCGGCTATTGGAAATCAACTCGGCCAGTTTCATGGATGGGGCAACCATTGACCTGCAGGGTCAGGTCGACTTTCCCGCTTACACCAATGGCACGAACCAAATCGGCGTCGCTTATTTCGGTGACGGAACCATCGACATGACAGGCGGAGGATTCCTCACCCTTCCTTTCATCAAACATTCGCGCGGCTCCAAGTATATTTGGAAGCTCAGCGCGGGCGTCGCCTTCACCTATCGAACTGCGCAGTTTTCCTACGCCATTCCGTGGAGTATCGCGGTGGAAATGAAACCGCGAGCCACAGGCTTTACGGTCTTAGCCGGATTGGCCGGGTATCAGAGCACGGGGAATGATAGCCGCGCTGGAAACTCCGTGACGACTTTTCCGGGAACCGGCGCATCGGGAAGTTACATGGTCAATGCGGTGAATCCCTCCCTGATGCGAGGATTTGCTCGAGTGGGTTATCAGAGTACCGACACCCTGAGTTTTTGGGCCGGGGCTGAGCGTGCCTTCTTTGGAAGCAATTCCCCCGCCGTGTTTAACATTATAGCGGGCCTCAAATGGGAGTTCGGGGCCGAGCGCGGGCACCTCACCTCTTCAGCGGCAGGGCACACCCCCACTCGGGGCAGCGGATTTACGGCGTATGCGACCCTTAAAAATGGGGACGCCCACATCATTCGGACAAATGATCGACTGAACCTTGTCAAGATCGACAAGGGAAGCGATGATGGAATAGACCCTGGACAAGTTTTTGATATCTTTACTGTAGGTCCCAATGGTCAGCCGAATGAGATCGTGGCTCGCGGAAAAGTGACTGACGTCAGAACCAATGAATCGGCCATTACCATTGTGCAGTACTTTAAGGAGATCTGGATTGAGAACGGCTTCATCGCACGCCGTCCGGTTCAGTAGAGAGAGGAAGAGAATCATGATGAACAAGCAACTATTGGCCTTCGCCACTGCAACCCTTTTTCTGGCTCTTCCCGCTCGAGCCGAAAAGTTTGCCAACCAGTTTGTGGAATTCGAACTTCCTCCGCAGTGGACTTGTAGCCTCGAAGGTGCAGAATGGGTTTGCCAAGGTACGGCTGAAGCCAAGAAACGCGACGCCATCATTGTACTAGCTGCGAAACTCAAGGGCGACCAAGACAGCATCGATCAATACCTCTCTTATTTGAAAGCGGCGAAGACCTACACTAGCATTCAAGGCAAACCGGTGAAGTCTCAGGTGAAAACGGCGGAGTCGAAGAACCTCAACAACCAGGTTTGGGTGGACTCGCTTCACTTAGAATCGGAAATTCCGGGCTTTTACACGCGCTACTTGGCAACGGTGAAGCAAGACATCGGCGTGTTGGTCACCTACTCCGTGAACAAAGACAAGTACGCTCAGTACCTAAAAGATTTCGACAATATGGTGAGAACGCTTCGGGTTTACCGCAAAGAAGGCGGCCTGAACGTGGCTCCTCAGAAAGCGAACCTGTTTGAAATTCCTCAGGCGGTGACGCAAGGAACGGTCTTCCCGACCGTGAACCCGCAAGGTGGAAGCACCGAAGCGCCGAAGGTTCAAAAGGCTGCAGGCGACAACTCAATGATGCTGATCTTGATCGTGGTCGGCGTGCTCGCCTTCATTATCTGGAAACGCAAGCAGCGCGGCGGTTAATTCTCGCTTAGAGTCGACCGGCGAGGTCGTTCGTCAGCGAATTTCTTTGATCGGTGAAAATCTGTGTCATGCCTTGGGAGACTTTGTCTTTGAACAGATCTTTCGGCGCGAACCAGGGCTTCTCGACACTCACGGTGTTTTTAAAATCGAGCTGGAACGCCAGTTTTGGCGCTGAAAAATCGATCGATCGTGTGTCTTCAAACGGGGTCACGATCACTTCAAGGTCGATGCGCTTCAAGTACTTGCCATCGCCCGTTCCATCGACGTGTCTGGAGTTGGAAACAAACGCCACTTGGGTGCTTTTGTCGGTCGCAACGTGAACCAACATTTCGGCCACAACGATCATGCTGCCCGATCCGACGGTTTGATTGATGTTGTAGAACTTGCTCGGCATGTTGAGAAAGGTTTCAGCCACGGGGCCGTAGTTCACTTGGCCTTCCGTCGTGATTTTGTGAATGATGTACGCTTCGATTTCATCGAAGCTGCCGCCCTTTTGAGGGAAGATTTGGCAACGTCCGGCTTGCGTGCCACTCAACAGATTGCCTTGGTATTGGGGGGCTGAAATCCATTTTTGATTGCCGCAACTCCAGTTGGTTCCCATCGGGGCCCAGAGTGCTGTGACCGCGCTCATTCCCAGGCCGAGTAAAGCTTCGAGAAACATCTCAATAACCCCCTCGGAACCTTCGAAGCATTTCCCAAAACGGCAGATCTGCCGGGTTCCAAACTTCAGGTCGGTTTAAAGTTAAGAAAAGTGTAGAGGTTTCTCGGAATCGGCTTTGCTAGCGCCGAGCAGTGGGTCAAAAAATCACCATAACGCGCCACATTGGTTCGCAACGTCAAAAATCTTTCTCGTGAAATTGACAGAGCTCGACGCCTCGAGTAGATCGCGCAGAAGTCAGCGCATTTCTACTCGGGGGAATTAAACATGTTTACTAGAAAATCGATCGCCAGCTTGATGCTGGTCGTATTCGGACTTCAAATCAGCGGCTGTAATGGCATTAAGAGCCTGCACATTGATGAAGACTATAGCTCCTTAGTCACCGCTCTTCGCCAAGAGGCTCGAAAGAATTCAGCGCCTGCTGCAAAGGAGCGGCTCGATGCTGCTATTCGATTGCAAGCCAAGGTGAAGACGGCTGAGAAAAAAGTAGTCGCATTCCCGAAGCTGGAAGGAAAGCTCACCGCGAATCCCGATCAAGCCAAGCAATGGATCCGCACGAATCGCGCTGCAATTGAACAATACTTGGGCTCAGTAGAAACCGAAATCAATGAAGTCGGCAAAGAAGTTTTTGAATTGTCGAAGAAGGCTTACCATACAGACCTCGTCGACTCTTCGATGCGCGACAACGTGCTCGTCTACTTCGGTTTGCAATATTATAAAAACGTCGTGAACCACATGATGCAAACGGGCGGGCCGCTCTTGTTTGCAGTGGGCACCGAAAGCTTCAATAAAGATCCGGAGCTGCAAGAGTTCCGGAAAATGCTCCTCGACCGGTACTTCGGCTTCCTGGGCCTGGGAATGGTCGTCGACTCGGATTTAGCGAAGGTTGAAGATCTTCTGAATCAGGCAGTGATCGACAAGCGTCTGCCGGATTCGATCGCTGACATTCTGAAAAATTCGCAACGCCATGTGAAGTCATTTGCCAAAAACCAGGGACAAACTCAGACCCAAGCGCTGAGCAAGCTTTCAAAACAAGAGAAGGCCGCCATCGCTGAAAAAGTTTTGAAGCTGAAGGAAGAGTTTGCAAAACAAACCCTCCTTTATACTCCTGGCGCCAATCACAACGCCTTGGTCAAAATGCTCGTGGTGCTGGGCAACCTGACCTGGGGTTTGGTCAATACGCTCATCGGCGTGACGATTGTTGTTGCCACCATGGTGGTTTCGCCGTTCACCGAGTACGTCGACTTTCCAAGTTTCCGAGTGGCTTCGAACGGAATGCAAATCTACGTAAACGTTACCGGCATGAGCCCGATTGCTGGCAAAATGAGCATGGGCTTGTTCGAACTCGACAATGCCTCAGGCTATGACTTTGCGAGCGCACACGAGGGCGGACACGCTATTCAGTCGGCCATCTTAGGACCCTTCTACCTCCCGGTTGTTCTTGCGACCTACTTGGTCTCGGGTTTCGACCAGGGCATTATGGAAGAATGGGCCACCTTGATGGCTGATTAAGCATGCGCGGAGTTCGTGCTGTCCTAGTGGCAGTTCTGCTCCTCAGCGGTTTGGCATGTGGCTCGAAGGCTCTGCCCACTCCTCAGGTCGCTGAAGACCCCGAAGGACAGAATCCTTTTCTCACTCGTCAGATTCTCCCGGAGTCGGAGTACTACGACTTTGCTCCGAAGGACCCGCGAGATTGGCTCTCGTATTCGAATCGCTATTTTCTCAGAAACGACACGGACAAAGATGGAATTCCCGATCGTAAGGATGAGGACATCGACGGTGACGGCATTCCCAACTACATTGACTCGCACCCTCTCGATCGCACGCATGGGATTGAAGACGAAGATAGCGACGGACTTCCCGACTTCATCGACTACAGAAACCGCGACCAGCTTCGCTACGGCGCCACGCAAGAGTTAGCCGATCTCCAGGAATTTCTTTGGTCGCACTTCAAAATTTACCTGGCCCACGATGATGTTCTCTACACGCCCGAAGAAGTGCGTTGGATCCGTTTTCTCTTCGAAGATCCGCAATCTGAGAATCTCTTGAGAACCATCGAATCTGGAAAATCATTGCGAGTGATCGTGAAGAGCAGTCGCTTTGCTGGAGCGGGAGGAATCAGTGGCTCCTATGACGAGGATTGGAAATCACTCAAAATGGCAAACCTCACAAAAGATCCTCAACCGGAATTGAAATTTCTGGCGGTGTTCGTTCATGAGTTTTTTCACGCGATCGCTGCCAATCAGCCCGGAATTTTTAAGGAGTTCACGCAGATCACCACCTCCTTCAATCTTTCGGACCTGGCGGCGTGGTCTGAAATTCCCGAGGCCGTTGCCAAGGTGAAGGACCCCGCCTTCCCTTCGAAATACGCCAAGATCTCTCGGCCCGAACATTTTGCAGAGGCGGGTTGGACGACCTTCCTTTTACAGACTCAGAAAAACTACCCTCAGGGGGTTCTGACCTCTCGAATCTCCCGATTTCGGGAAATGGGGTACGCTCCGGAGGAGTTTGAACAGACTCCCCTGTACGCCTGGTTTGTAAAAACCTTTTTCTAACGCTTTTTAAAGAGTTTAAGGCCGAGTTCCGACCCCAGGAAGCTGAGCAGCAAGATCAAGGGAAAGAAGAGCACGAAACCGGAGAGTAGCCCCATGGCAAATTCCATCGGGCCGACCTTACCCCAGACTTCCGGGTGGGCTCTCATGTCCATGGCCCAGAAGAAACCCCGAAAAACGACATGATCAAAGAACTCGATGAAGGCACCGGCGCTGATAGTTTGAAATCGGTTTCGCTTGTGAACGCCCGACAGGACTGCCGTCACAGCAATGAGCGTAGCCACTCGGATGACCACAAAGGCGATGTTTCCGGGCATTACCCCCAGCACTCGAGAAAGGGCCGGGCCAATGAAAAACAAGTTCAATCCCAGGAGAGAAATCCCCAAAGTCAGGACTGCGGCCGGGCTAAGTTTTTTTAGAGAGCGCTGCGCCATAACGGTGAGTCCACGCTATTAGAACCCGACCCCGAAATCAAAAAAAATCTGACTTTATGGAATGGACAAATTGCCTGTCGGTGCACTAATTTGGCTGAACTACTATAGAGGAGTCTCGTTCAATGGAGCATGCGCATACTCTTACCCCGCCCGCAGAACTTTTGGTCACTCATGGCAAAACGTTTGCGGATCTCAATGAAGACGTTGCTAAACCGGTCGAAAGTTTTCCTACCGGTCGCTGGTACGCAGCCTTTGCAATTGCCGGCGTAGCACTTCTGATTTGGCTCTACACCGTTGCCACCTTCGTCACACAAGGTCAGGGCGTGTTGGGGATTAACCAACCCAGCGGTTGGGGTACGGACATCACGAACTTCGTGTTTTGGGTCGGTATCGGTCACGCGGGCACTTTGATTTCAGCGATTCTCTTTTTGTTCCGTCAGAAGTGGCGTACGGCTATCAACCGTTCTGCTGAGGCCATGACTATTTTCGCGGTCATCACGGCACTCACCTTCCCGCTCCTTCATACGGGTCGTCCTTGGTATGCATTCTACTGGCTGTTGCCTTATCCGAACCAACGCGAACTTTGGGTGAACTTCCGTTCGCCACTTCTTTGGGACGTGTTCGCAGTCGGAACCTATTTCACGATTTCTTTGGTCTTCTGGTACGTCGGTTTAATTCCTGACCTGGCTTCGATTCGCGATCGCGCCAAGAACGGTATTCGCAAAGCGGCTTACACGCTTCTTTCGATGGGCTGGAGAGGTTCGAACCGCAACTGGAATCACTACGAAATGGCTTATTTGATTCTGGCTGGCCTTTCGACTCCGCTGGTGTTGTCCGTTCACACCATCGTCTCGTTCGACTTCGCTGTTTCGCAAATTCCGGGTTGGCACACCACGATCTTCCCGCCCTACTTCGTCGCCGGCGCTATTTTCTCCGGCTTCGCAATGGTGCTCACGCTCTTGGTGATCATGCGCCAGGTCTTCAACTTCAAATCGTATATTACGATTGATCACTTGGAGAAGATGAACAAGATCATCATGGCCACAGGTTTGATGGTCGGTTACGCTTACGCCTGCGAGTTCTTCATCGCTTGGTACAGCGGTTCGTCGTTTGAAAAATTCACCTTCATCAACCGTGCGTTCGGTCCCTACTGGTGGGCTTACTGGACCATGACTTGCTGTAACGTTTTCATTCCGCAAGTGTTCTGGTTCCGCAAGGCACGTAGAAACTTGGCACTCATGTTTGTCGTCTCGCTCTTCGTGAATATCGGGATGTGGTTCGAGCGCTATGTGATCGTCGTCACTTCGCTCCACCGCGACTTCTTGCCCTCGAGCTGGGCGATGTACGTTCCGACTTGGTACGATTGGGGATGGACGATCGGAAGCTTTGGGTTGTTCTTTGCCCTCTTCCTGCTCTTCGTTCGTGCACTTCCGGCCATTGCCATGTCTGAAGTGAAGGGCGTCTTGCACCAACAGAACTCGGGTCACTAAGACCGCGAAGCCGTTAGCGCTATTAAAGGAAAGTTATGAGAACTCTCTTAGCAGTGTTGTGCTGTGCCGTGTGTTTCTCTGTCCAACCCGTTCGAGCGCAATCCGCTCCAGATGACCAGGCTTGGAAGAACAAGATGAACCAGATGTACTCGCTTTTGTCGGAGCTGCTCATGGACACCAGCATGGGCGAAAGATTCAACGATCCCGACAACCGCTCGCGAATTACAGCGAATGCGAAACGCCTTTCTGAAATCGCCAAAGAGATGGATGTGGCGTTAAAAGGTGGCAAGGGCAAAGCCAAGATTCAGATTTCTGATAAAGATCCGTCGCTCCCGATGATCATGGATCTCTTCTATGACCAGACCGAAGAAGCCTACAGCGCGCTCCAATCCGGAAATCGCGATTACGCTCGCGGCCTGCTTCGGAATGTGACGGGGTACTGCATTTCGTGTCACACGCGTTCGGGCACGGGCCCCGAGTCATCACTGCCGAAGCCCGATGGATTTGGAAAGTTGACCGCCATGCAGAAGGCCGAATTTTTTGCAGCTTCTCGCCAATTCGATGCAGCACTCGATGAATTGAAAACGGTGATTGATGACGGCGATTATGCCAAGGCCAATCCGTTTCAATGGGAAAAAGCAGTTCGCTACGCGCTCGCCATTGCAATTCGCGTGAAGAACGATCCCGCTCAAGCCAAGAAGCTCACTGAAAAAGTGATGGACAGTAAAACGGCCCCGGCCTTCTTGAAGGGCAACGCCAAGAAGTGGAAGGTCGCGGTCGAAGCTTGGCAGAAAGAAAGTAAGACCACCATTCCGAAAAAGAAAGACGCTCTCATGCGCGAAGCGGTTCGCTTGATTGGCCAAGCCAAGAAGTTACAGAACTACCCGTCTGATCGTGCCGGGGATATTTATTACTTACGCGCCAGCTCGCGCCTGCATGAAATGATGAGCCTGGCCCCCAAGGGCAAAGAATTGGCAGAAGCGCTTTACTTGGCCGGCCTTTCTTACGAATCGCTGAGCTATTTAAACTTCTGGGCCTTGCCCGATCTCTATTACGAATCTTGCATCAAAAAAGCGCCGCATACTTCGCTATCCCAAGAGTGCTATCGACAGCTCGAAGAAAATACTTACGTGGGATATTCAGGCAGCGCAGGAACAGACATTCCGTTTGCCGTGCGCGACCATCTGAACCACTTGCAGCAGATGGCGACGCCGGCTGGCGTTTCACCTGAAAAAGATCTGCACTAAAGGTCATCACGAGCGCCGCAAGGCTCATCCAGGATTTGCATGCACCAGCTGATGGTGTCCTCGACAGAGCATTGTCAAATTACTCAGCGTCGTTTCCCCTCCCTGTGACAAGGGATTCTTATGATGGATATCGAGCCAGCGTCTTTCTTGGCAGCGCTTGCCTTCTTGTTGATGCGTGCACTGGGCCTGATCGCGTTTCTGAACGGCGTGGTAGAGATTTGCTGGAATGACTCGGGGATTCTTGTTCACTCGCGCCGGCGCGAGTGGTTTGGAGCGCTTGGCCTTCTCAAGCGGATCGTTTTTCTGAAGATATAAATCGGCCATGGCTTCT
>JAIEMT010000008.1 GCA_019751945.1 bacterium | reverse complement strand
CGGAAACCAAAACGAAAGAAAGAAAATCCAGATTCAGAGAAAATCAAACACTAAAATTTGGATTTTTCATCAGCCTGCTAGCTTGAACTCTTGGTCCCTTTTGCGTGGCTTTGAGAGTGGGCAGCCTTTCTTGAAACGGTTGACTTCCATACACATTCTCTACTCCCGAAAGGCGAGCGATATCGAGTTCATCAGAATTCGTTTCAACGAGGTGAAGTTGGTCCTCTTCACAGTGAAGTCGGGGAACTTTGCCGGAGTTTGCATATCCTGAATTCCGAAACGCCTTTTGCCAGACGCGGCAGGCCGCTGTCTTGGTCCAGTGGCTTCCACCACGAGTGTAGAGCTTTAGTTCCGGATGTTCTTTTTGTAGCTGCTGAAAGAGAGCCACTCCGTTGACCCAGGGGATTCCTGTAGCATCTAAGGCTTCGAAGAATTCTTTTTGCTCGGCCTGCGCTTTGTGATGAAGCTGTGGAGAGAGTTTCCAACGGTCTTTCACGATCTCAGGAGTAATCCAAACTTTGTGGGGATAAATGATGAGGACAAAATTCTTTTTTCGGGAACGAACTCGGTCATAGGCAGCTTTTAGACTTTGAATTTGCTTGGATAAGGTCTGATTTCCAAGTTTTGGGATGTCCCCTTTTTGATCACCCAGACCGTAATAGTGATTGAGATAGTTTTTTTCAAAGAGGGACCCTTTGTTTCCAAGAATGACAGGAATACGAGTTTGAGTGGAGACTTCGTTGAATAAGAAGAAGTTCAAACTAGTATCGGCCTGAATTAAGCTCGAACGTTTTCGGAGATGGCTATCAAAGTAAGCTTCGTATTGAGGTTGGAATTTTTTATTAAAAAAAGTTTCGAAATTTAAAATAGGTCGGTCTGGTCCAAAATGGATGGGACCAAATCCCAAGACACCCAAGACAATAAAGAAGACCCAGATCAAGATGCGATTGAGATTTTCCTTCTGTTTCTTCTTCATATTTAAAATCTAAAGTAAAGGAAGGGGCTGTAGGTGCTACTCGCTAGCCTACAAAGACTCAAATAGAGCACAAGAAACGCGCAGCCCCATTTTAGCGCGATTCTAGATTCAATCCACGTTGCAGTTTTAAGTAAATAGTTTTCCTTTCCAAAAAGATAGAGCGCCCCCAAAAAGTAGAGAAGGACTTGGGATCGATTCGAAAGGAGCTCACCTAGGCTCAACGTGGTTTCGGTAATCTGAGTATTCCAACCGAGCATGCGTCCCCAGATTTCGCCCGCTTGGGTAATAGAATGAGCCCGGAACAAAACCCATCCCAGAATGATGAAGAAAAGCGCTGTCCAACGATTGACATAAACGTTCGAAATGGAAAGGCGGTTCCCCTTCAGGCGTTCAAATATAAGAAGAAGTCCGTGATAAAATCCCCAGGCGACAAAGGTCCAGTTTGCGCCATGCCAAAGTCCAGAGACCGTAAAAACAATGCACAAATTGAGATAAGTGCGAGCGCTTCCACGTTGGTTTCCACCTAGGGGAATGTAGAGGTAGTCCCGCATCCAGCGAGAGAGGGACATGTGCCAACGCCTCCAAAAGTCTGTCATGGAAGTTGAGAAGTACGGAGAATTGAAGTTTTCTAGGAATGAAAATCCCATCATCCTTCCCAGTCCGATAGCCATGTCCGAGTAGCCTGAGAAATCAAAGTAGATTTGAATCGTATAGGCCACAGCACCCAGCCATGCCCAGGAAGAGGGGAGAGAAGATACGGGTTGAGAGAAAATCAAGTCAGCGGTTTTCCCAAAGGCATCCGCGATGAGAATTTTCTTTCCCAGGCCAAAAATGAATCTCAAGACACCCGAAGCAAACTTGTCCAAAGAGTGGGTGCGGTTGTAGAACTGGGATTCCATATCCCGCCAGCGAAAAATGGGGCCCGCAATGCTGTGAGGAAAAAGAAAGAGAAAGAGTGCGTAGATAGGGTACTGCCGGGCAGGTTTACTCGTATTGCGATAGACATCGACGATGTATGAAATCTCTTCAAAAATGATGAAGGAGACTCCCATGGGCAATGCGATATGAATTCCGAAATCAATTCCCAGTGTTTTTAAAAAGAACTCGGCATACTTAAAATAAACCAAAACCCCGACATTGAGCGCCACTACTAGGGCTAACAGTCTTTTGCGCTCTTTCGATCGCGCAGGAAGGCTTGCGATCTTTAAACTCATGAAGAAGTCAAACAGACTGACGATCAGTATCGTCGCCGAAAAATAGGGCTCGCCCCAAATATAGAAGAGCAATGAACCAACAAGAGCGACCGCATTTCTCATTCTCGCAGGAGCTAGATAGTAAATCGCGATGAACGTGGGGAGGAATCCACAGAGGAAGAGAAAAGAACTAAAGGGCATTTATCGTTTTTTTTCCACAGCCCGGCACCAGGCGAGATTTTCGACGTACCACTTCACGGTCGCTTCAAGGCCGGACTCGAATTTGTATTTTCGTTTGAAGCCGAGTTCTTTTTGAGCCTTGGTGTCGTCGATGGCGTATCTAAAATCATGGCCGGGACGGTCTTTTACAAATTCGATCGAGCTTTCGTGTTTCTGGCCATCTTTACGGGGTTGGAGGCGATCAAGACAGGCGCAGAGAGTTTTAACTAAATCAATGTTGGAAAACTCTGCATTGCCGCCAAAGCAGTAAGTACTTCCAGGCTCGCCTCGTTTCAGAGCAAGCAGGACACCGTTACAGTGGTCTTCGACATGAATCCAATCTCGAACATTGGACCCATTCCCGTACACTGGCAATTTCCCTTGAGAGAGAGCACGGGAGATCATGAGCGGGATCAGCTTTTCTGGATACTGTCTTGGGCCATAGTTATTCGAGCAATTCGTAATAACCGTGGGGAGTCCATAAGTGTGAAACCAAGCACGAGCTAGAAAGTCTCCCGATGCTTTCGATGCGGAGTAGGGAGAGTTGGGAGAGTAAGGAGTCGTCTCGCTAAACTTTCCGGTGGACCCCAGCGAGCCATAAACTTCGTCTGTAGAAACTTGGATAAATCTAAAGGCCGACTGTTCCTCCTTCGGAAGGTGATCCCAGTATTTCAGCGCCTCATTGAGAAGTACGAAAGTGCCCGTCACATTGGTTTGCACGAAATCAGCTGGCCCCGTGATGGATCGATCCACGTGGCTTTCGGCCGCAAGATGGGCGACGGCTTGAATGCGGCGGTTTTTCAGAAGACTCGCAACGAGCTCGGCATCGGCGATGTTTCCTTTGACGAACTCAAAGCGTTCAGAAAGTCCAGCAAGGTTCTCGGTGTGGCCTGCGTAGGTCAGGGCATCCAGAACTGTAACGGTGTGCCCTTCTGCTATCGCCTGCCGGACAAACGAACTTCCAATAAAGCCCGCTCCACCCGTGACGAGAAGGTTAGGCATTGGGCGTTCCGCTGTTCACGATTTGTCGGATGTAGCGACTGTAGGGACTGTCGCCGAAGCGATCCGCAATGCGAATGAGGCGCTCGGAATTGATGTAGCCTTTGTGAAAAGCAATTTCTTCGATGCAGGCGACTTTGAGTCCCTGACGCTGTTCGAGAGTTTGCACAAATTGAGAAGCCTGTAAGAGGGAGTCATAGGTCCCACTGTCCAACCACGCAATACCTCGACCCAAGGGTTCGACAAACAATTCCCCGCGCTTAAAATATTCTAAGTTGAGATCCGTGATTTCTAATTCTCCTCGCTTCGAGGGCTTTAGATTCTTGGCAAGTTCCACGACGCGCGAATCGTAAAAGTAAAGTCCAGGCACGGCCCACGAAGTGCGCGGGGCTTTGGGTTTTTCTTCCAGGCTCAGAACTTTGCCTTTTTCATCGAATTCGACCACGCCGTAGCGCTCTGGATCAGTCACTCGATAAGCGAAGATTTTTGCACCTTTTTCAAACTGCGCTGCGCGACCCAAAATGGATCCGATCGAATCACCGTAAATGAGATTGTCGCCCAGAATCAGGCAGACGGGATCTTTGCCGATAAAGTCGGCGCCTAAAACAAAGGCTTGAGCAATCCCCTCGGGGTGCTTTTGTTCAATATAAGAGAAGCGCATTCCCAGTTCCGAACCATCCCCGAGAAGGTCGCGAATGATGGGAAGGTCACTGGGGGTGCTGATAATCAGGATGTCTTGAATCCCCGTCATCATGAGGGTTGAAAGAGGGTAATAAATGGCTGGTTTATCGTAGATGGGGAGGAGCTGCTTACTTACGCACTTGGTCAACGGGTAGAGTCGAGTGCCTTTTCCGCCGGCTAAAATGATGCCTTTCATGGAATTCTTCCTTTATAGTCCAATACTCACTTCAATAATCCGGGACGGCTGAGATTAACAGCTTTTTGTTTATTCCTTTTGAGAAGGTTGGTATCAACAAACCCTATGAAATCTGGCGAAAAGTCCTTCTTAGTGTTCGGGTCTCCAGCTCTGGGTAAATCTGAAATCGACGAGGTCCATCAGTGTCTCGAATCGGGCTGGATTGGGACAGGGCCGCGAGTCGCTCAATTTGAAGAAGAGTTTCGAAAGTACAAGGGGGTACCTCATGCCGTCGCCCTCAATTCCTGTACGGCTGCTCTCCATCTCAGTCTTTTAGCTGCTGGAATCTCCGAAGGGGATGAGGTCATCACCACGCCGATGACTTTTTGTGCGACCGTGAATTCCATCATCCACGCGGGTGGCAAACCAGTTTTGGTCGACGTCGAACCCGACACTTTTAACATCGACGTTGAAGCTATCGAGCGTCGAATTACTCCGAAGACTAAGGCCATTCTCCCCGTTCATTTTGCTGGGCGGCCTTGCAAGATGGATCGTTTGATGGAAATCGCCAGTCGTCACGGTCTCATGGTGATTGAAGATTGCGCTCACGCCATCGAGGCGGAGTATCATGGAAAAAAAATCGGAACGTTTGGAGATTTTGGCTGTTTCAGTTTTTACGTCACTAAGAATGTGACCACGGGCGAAGGCGGAATGCTTTTGGCTCGCAAGGAAGAACACTCTGTCCGAGCCAAGAGATTGGGGCTTCACGGCATGTCTCAAGACGCTTGGAAGCGATTCGGTGACACCGGCTACAAGCACTATGAAGTAGTAGAAGCGGGCTTTAAATACAACATGATGGATATGCAAGCAGCGATCGGAATTCATCAACTGAGAAAAGTGAATGAATTCCGAAAACGCCGAGAAGAAATTTGGAACGCATACACCGAAGCCTTTGCAGGTCTCCCGATTACGTTACCGGCCGCTATTGAGCCCAACACAGTGCACTCCTATCATCTTTACACTTTGCTGATTGATGAAGCGCGATGCGGGGTTAAACGAGATGAATTCTTGGAAAGAATGACCCGAGAAAAAATCGGCGTCGGAGTTCACTACGTCAGCATGACCGATCACAAGTTTTATCAGGATAAGTTCGGATGGAAGACTGAGGACTATCCCCACTCCACGCGCATTGGCCGGCAGACGGTGAGTATTCCGATTTCTCCGAAGCTCACGGACGAAGATGTCCTGAGAATCATTCAATCGGTTAAGCGGTCTCTCGAATAGACGTTATAGTTCCCTTTCCACTTTCGCTTGTGGTCTGAAGCCCAGCGTCTCATTTTTTCAATGGGGTTTTTTGGAACGCTCAGCGTTCTGCAGTAATTGAAGTCTGGCTGGGTTGTTTTCACCCATTTTTCGGCTGCTTCCATTTCAACTAAGTAAGGTTTGTAGATAAATTCGATGGTTTCGCGAGAAAGACGGTAGCGGCCGAGCTCGTACCTTCCATCTTCGTACTTGGCCATGCTGTGGTAGTGGAAAAAAATGAGTTCAGAATTGTTTACAAAAATCTTCGAATCCTTTTTTGTCACAGAATACTGTTGAATATTCCAAGGGGCGGCACCGCCTCCAATATGAGTTAATTCTTTCACGCCTGGAAACCGACTCGGCCATTCGTCCAGACAGGTTTGGCCGGGATAGGTAAGTGGGAAGTCCTTCGAATACTTAAAGCATTCTGATTTCCAGAAATCTAAAACCGCCTGGCCTTCTGCATTGTTTCTGAAGGCGTTGAATTGCACGCAATATTTTCCAGAGATCTCTGTTTGATCGTATTCGGGAGTGTAGCGATGGGGCACCAAAGAAACTGACTGGGCGCCGAGCTCGTCAAAGAGAGGTTTTGGATCTGCAAAGAAAAGAGAGTCGGCTTCCAAGTAAGTAATGATTTCTAGATCAAATTTTTTCAGAAGGTACTGACAAATCAGCGGCTGTGAGACCCAACAAAATTGTCCGTGAGTAGTACGTGCCCGAACCGCATCCACTTCGGGAGATCGGAGCTCTTCTACTGAGATAGGAATCAGATTCGAGCGATTTATTTTTTTGATCAGGTCGAAGCTCAGTGTATCCATGCAGAGCACGTACAAATGGAAGTCTTTGCAATGGCTCTCAAGGGAGCGGTAAAGGCTGAGCCCCTGGTAGAGATAGTTTTTGTCGAAGAGAGTGCAGAACTGGTACAAGGTTTAACCCACCAGATACTTCTCAGGATCAAGACCTTCTAATCGTAAATCGGAAATCACCATCATTTTGACAAGCTCTTGGAAAGAACACTTCGGTTTCCATCCGAGTTTTTCGCGGGCTTTGGAATAGTCTCCAATCAGCAAGTCGACTTCTGTGGGCCGATAGTAACGCGGATCTTTTTCCACATAGTCCTGCCAAGGGCGTTTCACCATGCCGAATGCTAGTTCCAAGAATTCTTGAACGGAGTGTGTTTCACCCGTGGCGATGACGTAGTCATCCGCCTTGGGAGCTTGGAGCATCAGCCACATGGCTTCGACGTAATCTTCAGCGTAACCCCAGTCGCGTTTTGCATCCAAGTTTCCGAGGTAGAGCTTCTCCTGCTTCTTCGCCAAAATTTTCGCTAGGGAGCGAGTGATCTTTCTCGTGACAAAGGTTTCACCACGACGAGGCGATTCATGGTTGAAGAGAATGCCGTTCGAAGCATGAAGGTTGTAAGCCTCGCGATAGTTAATAGTCGACCAATGGGCAAAAACTTTTGCACATCCGTACGGACTGCGAGGGTAGAAAGGAGTGTCTTCTTTTTGTGGAACTTCCTGGACCTTCCCGAACATTTCAGAGCTTGAGGCTTGGTAGAAACGGGTTTCAATTCCTGTTTCGAGAATCGCGTCGAGGAGTCGGATCGTTCCCAATCCTGTGACGTCACCCGTGTATTCCGGGGTATCAAAGCTGACGCGAACGTGACTTTGAGCTCCCAGATTATAAATTTCGTTCGGTTTCACTTTTTTCAGTAGGCGGTTGAGAGCGGTCGCATCGGACAAGTCGCCATAATGTAAGAAAAGTCGGGTCCCTTCGAGATGGGGATCCTGATAGATGTGATCAATTCGAGCGGTGTTGAAGGAGCTCGAACGACGGATAATGCCGTGGACCTCGTATCCTTTTTTCAGCAAGAGTTCGGCCAGATATGATCCGTCTTGGCCTGTAATTCCGGTGATCAGAGCCCGTTTCATCATGATTTTCCTAGTTAAAGATTCGGTTTTCTATAGCCCAACGATAAGTATTCGCCAAGCCCTCTTTCAGGCCGTACCGCGGCTTCCACCCCAGGCCTTTAATGCGATCAACGTTCAGGACCTTCCGGGGAGTTCCATCGGGTTTAGTGGGATCGAGCTCGATAGATCCTTCGAAACCCACGACTTTCTTCATGATCTCAGCGAGATCTCGGATGGTGCCGTCTTCGCCTGTTCCTACATTGGTGATGTCAGGGTTCTTGTCTTGAGCCATGATCAAGTAGAGGGCTTCAGCCAGGTCATCGACGTGGAGGAACTCTCGACGCGGTTGACCGCTTCCCCAAATCGTCACCGATTGGGAGTTCTTCACCTTGGCTTCGTGGAATCGGCGCATCATCCCGGGGATGACGTGAGAATTCTCAGGATGGAAAGAGTCTCCAGGGCCGTAGAGATTCGTCGGCATCGCCGAGATAAAATTCTTACCGTACTGTTTCTGATAGGCCTGACAAAGTTTTAATCCTGCAATTTTTGCGATGGCGTAGGGCTCATTCGTGGGTTCAAGAGCGCTGGTCAGGAGGCTCTCTTCCACAATGGGTTGCGGAGCCATTCGAGGGTAGATGCACGAACTTCCCAAGAAGAGAAGTTTTTGGACTTTGGCCTGAGCTGCTGCGTGCAAGACATTGCACTCCAGAATCAGGTTCTCATACAAGAAATCCGCTGGATAAGTTTGGTTGGCGTAAATTCCGCCCACCTTCGCTGCTGCTAGAAAAACGAAGTCGACCGGAGTTTCTTTGAAAAACTGGTGCACCGCTTTTTGATCCGAAAGATCGAGCTCGGAACGATCCCGCACCAGAATTTGAGTGTGACCTTCTGCTTTCAGCTTTCGAACAATGGCTGAACCCACTAGGCCCTTGTGGCCAGCGACAAAAATGCTTGATTGGCGGTTCAGTACAGGCTGATGAAGCATCGCGTCTCCGATTGGGAGCAGCCTAACTGAAAAATTTATCAGGGGCTACTTCATTGTTTTCAACGAGATGGGCCAAAGAGCGTGCTATATTTTTTCCAGTGAAAAAGCTGATCTCGTCTTCTCCTTTTGCCTGGCAAGGGCTCTTGAGCGTGATTTTAGTCCTGTTTTTCTTGGGTCCCTTGGGGCTTTTGTTGAGAACCCAAAATCCTTGGACCTGCTTCCCACTCACGTTTGACGAATCGTTTTACCTTCAGGCTATCGTCAACTGGTCTCAGGGGAATGGGTTTCGCCTCTTTGATATGGCGAAAGAATTTGAGCCGACGGTGAGCATTGGCCATCCCATGGCTTGGGCCATTACCGCTCTTCACTGGCTGACTTCTTGGGATTGGCCTCAGGCCGGGCGCTTTTGGGTTCACCTGAACTTCTACGCTTTTTTGATTTTACTTGGAGTTTGGACCTGGAAGCGTTCCAAAAATGCTTGGAGCGTGGTGTTAGCTCTGGGCTCGATTGGCTACATCGTGGGAGAACATCCTGCAGGAACCTACCTCATCTACGGAGTGTTGGGTGAGATTCCGGGCGCACTCGTGGGTTGTATTTCTTTGTTGCTGCTGAATACGCGGAGATATCTCTGGGCGGGTGTAGTTGCGGTCCTTTGCTTTTTCATTAAGCCTTCCTTTGCGTTTTTGATTCCTGCTGTGGTGGTGGCTGCCTTCGTGTTTGATCGAAAAAAGGGGCTGAGAGTCCTCGCTTCTACAGCAGCGAGCGGATTGCTTCTTCTCATTTTTATTTGTGTGAAACGTGAAGAGACTCCTTGGCAGTATGCAAAAGTTTTCTTGAACGGGGCGATGCGGGTTTCACAACCCACCAGCTTTTTCTCCGAGCTCCAGTTTTTTTGGGGATTGGGTTTCGGCATTCTGCTGAGTATTTTCGCTGCTGTTGCAGTGGGCTTTGCGGGTAGTCGGCCACTTTTGAAGTGGAAGCAATGGAAGTGGGCACGAGAGATTTATTCTGTTCCCCTGTCTCCGGCTGAGCTAGGAGCTTGGATTCTGCTAGCGGTGGGGCTGATCTACTACATAGTTCTACGACATGCTCCCCAACCGAAACACTGGTTCGTTTTCTATTGTTTGGCAGGAGTGTTTACTTGCGTTCGTCTTTCCATTTGGTTGGGGCTCAAACTTTCTCAGTGGCTCGATGTCCGAACGGCGCAAACGGTTTTTCTTGCTGTGGTTGCTACTTGGCTTTTGAATGTTCCGGGGAAGAGTTGGAGAGAGTTTAAGAACGGGTCCATTTTAGGATGTCCGGTGAAAGAGCAGCGGCAGCTGGAAAGTCAGATTCAGTATCTCGAGGAATTTGGGAGACTGAGCGCCAAAAACCTTGCAGTCGTGACCGACCCCGCGACAAGTGCGTTTCTCTTTAGTTTGGGCTGGAATCCGAAATCCGTTAACTCCTGGAAAGAACTAGGGAAACCGCCTCATTGGGTGGCTGGAGATATTGCCACGCTCTTTCCGCTTCATGAAGACTGTAAATCTTTTTGGAAGGGGCGTTACGCCGCCCTCGCCATCTGCAAATTCTAACGAAGAACTTGCTTCAAGGATTCTACAACCCGATCCATCTGATCTCGTTTGAGATGACTGCTGGAAGGCAGGTAAAAACCACGCTGTCCCAGATTTTCGCTCACGGGCAAGCTCTGACCAGATTTTAAAATCGGCTGAAGGTGCATTGGAAAAAAGAACGGACGTGTATCCACGCCCTTTTCCTTGAGGGTGATCATGATTTCGTCTCGGGACTTTTTCACATCGCGTTTTAGGACTACGCCATACATCCAGTAACAGTTTTTTGCCCAAGGCTTCTCAACGGGAAGCTGAAGAAGTTCTTCGAGTCCTGAAGCAGAGAGTTGTTGGGAGTAGTAATGAGCATTTGTCCGTCTCATTTCGACGAGCTCGTGCATTCGTTCCGTCTGTGCGCAACCCAAGGCTGCCTGAAGGTTGGTCATGCGGTAGTTGAATCCCACAGCCGTGTGCACGTAGTTTCTAGGCCCCTTTAACGGGAAGGCCAAGTTTTTTAAAAAACGAAGCTGGTCTGCGATTTCAGAACGATTGGTGCAAACCATTCCGCCTTCTCCGGTGGAGATAATCTTGTTGGCAAAAAAGGAGTAGGCAGTGGCGTCGGGCAAAGCAGCGAGGGGAGTCTTCTTGTATTCCGCCCCGTGGCCTTCGGCAGCATCTTCGAGCCATGCGATTTGATGCTGGTTGCAAAACGATTTCACCGCATCAAAGTCGGAGGGGTGTCCGTAAATGGTCACGGTCATCAGCGCTTTGGTTCGGCTCGTTCGGGCTTGTTCCAGTTGCTCCACGTTGAGAGTCCAAGTGTCTGAAGTCGCATCGACGAAAACGGGAGTGGCTCCACAATACAAAACGGCGTTTGCCGAAGCGATCATTGTAAAGCTGGGGAGAATCACTTCGTCGCCCGGTCCAACCCCCAAAGCTTTGAGAGCGAGGTGAAGAGCGGTTGTTCCATTGCAGGTGGCGACGCCATAGTGGGCGCCCACTTTCGGAGCAAAGTCTTTTTCGAAGCGATCTAAGTACGCGCCTGCCGAAGAAATCCAACCGGTTTCCATCGCGTCTGCCACGTAGCGGCGCTCAGTCTCGCCAAGAGTGGGTTCGCACACCGGAATGAAAGGAGGCTTCGACTCACTCATTGAAACATCGCTTGTCCAGGTCGCGCGAAACGTAGGGACCTTGCTTCACTTCAAAAATCTTGGTGGGTTCCAACATTTTAATTCCGTGGCCGCCAGCAACCAGGACGGCCGAGTCGCCCGTTTTCAACTCCACTGCTTCCACCGGTTTGTCTTGCCAATAGAGTTGGAGCAAGCAGCGACCTTTCAAAACATGGAGGACTTCGATGACGTTCTTCGACGCTTCTGCCATCACGTTCGCAGGTCTTTGCAAATGCTCGTGAGGTTGGCAGTTGAAACCGCCTTGATAGTTGTTGAAACCAATTTGTAAGAGCCAGTCTTGGGGCGATACAAAGTTGTAGCCGGTTAGGAATTCTTCTTCGCGAACTATCATCCCGAGGAGATGGTCTTGGTGATAAATTTTTTGCATCTAGAATTCCCTCATTAGAAGCACGTGCCCAAAATCTTGCGACATCCGAGTATATCCATTTTTCAGATAAAAACCTTGGGCTCTTTCGTTGGTAGCTTCTGTATCGACCCAGATTTGCTGAATCCCGGTTGCATTAAATCGATTCTCAAGCTCGTTCAAGAGAGCGGTTCCTCGAATGGAACCGGGGTCTTTTACGCCGAGAGTTAAAATGTAGCCGGTGCGCTCCAGGGGAATCTTGGTCTCCCAACGGCGCCGAGCCAAGAGGTGGGACGGCGAAAGAAGGCTCGATATTGCTAAAGCCACAAAGGTGGGAAGTGAGAGCGAGCCTCGAATCAGCGATTCAGTTTGGCGAAGGTCTGATGTTCCCGAGATAAATCCGGCTGTCTCGGGTGCCCAAACCAAGAGGCTATTGGGGTCGTTTTCAAGCGAGCGATAAAGACTAAGAAGCGCGGAATGTCCTGCTCGCGAAGCCGGAGTCTTGGGAAGGCAAGCGCGGTGAGCTCGAGCCAAATCCTCGAGGTTTAATTTTTGGGAAGAGTTTGCAGGCTCCAACGCCCGAATGCCCGAGCTGGAAGTCGCAAGCGTAATGCTAGCCATAGATATTTCATTCCTCGACGCATCAATAATCCTAAACTGGCCCCTGTTTTGGATTCTCCCCATTGACGAGCAGGAGATTCATAGGGAATTTCAAAAATCTTCACTCCGGTTCTGGAGAGATAGTAAACAAGCTCAATAAAATATTCGCCGTAGTCTCCCACGAGGCGGTGGTCGGCAATCAGCTCTCGTTTACAAACAATGAAGCCGCTTGTGTAATCCGTGACGGAAACATTCAGCCAATGTCGAACAAGAAAATTCATGATTCCCGAGAGAACCGTCGCTAAAAAAGAATCGGGGCTGTCCTTAGTATTTTTTTTCTGACTCCCACCGGGAGCAAATCGGGTTGCGATGGCGCAACCCTGGGTCTCGGCATACTTCAAGAGTTGCGGAATGAGCTGCGGGGGGTGCGAAAGGTCTGCATCCATCCATCCCACAAAAGGAGTGCGTGCGGCCTGAATTCCAGAATCGATGGAATCCGTCAGACAGGGCTTGCCTGGCCGAGTTAAAAGCTGGATGGGTTTACCCTGCTTGGCCAACGCCAAGACGGCCTCTTGAGTCCCGTCTGTAGATCCATCGTCCGCGACGATGATTTGGCAATCGGCGATTTCATTCCAGATCTGAGTGGTTAAGGGACCAATATTGCCAGCCTCATTCAGAGTCGGAAGAATGATCGTGAGCTGGTTAGAGACGTTGCTGGCCATATTGAGAATCCTTAGCATAGGCCTGATCAATTGGGTACCGAAGGAATGAACTCCGGAAATAGGTATGAATCGCTGAGACAACTCGCGTTGCTTGCTCCCTACAAAGCCAAAAAATGCCCTCCCAATCGCCCCCCCATCTGCTATGGTCGGGCCTAACGCTTATGGGAATTTTGCTAGAAGATGCCAAGAATTTGCTCGAAGTTTACGTCGCCGAGGGACCATTCCAAAAGGTCCTGACCTTGGGGCGCCAGCAGATTTTCTTTCAGCCGCCGGAGTTAGCGCCCGCATTAAAGAAGGCAGGAGTGTCTGCAGATCGCATTACTCGTTTTGTGAGTTCTACTTTTGATCGGGGACCCGCCGATCCTCTATTTGAAGCGCTGGGAAGTTCTGAAATTTTTTCGATGGATGTTTCGGACTACGAAGGTGCGAGTATTCGGCACGACCTCAACCAGTCGGTGAAATCCGAACTGCATGCGCAATTTGATCTGGTCTATGATGGTGGCACACTCGAGCATGTTTTTAATTTTCCGATCGCCATTCGAAACGCCATGGAGATGGTGAAGGTCGGTGGGTTTTTGGTCAGTGTGACGCCCGCGAATAATCAAGCGGGGCATGGTTTTTACCAATTCAGCCCAGAGCTGTTTTACAACGTTCTCTCGTCCTCGAATGGATACGCGGTGGAGAAGATGGTCGCCATTGAAATCTCTCCTTCGCACCGTCAGTATTTGGTAGCCAATCCCACGGAGGTTCGTGGGCGAGTGATGTTTTCGAATAGTTGGCCGGTGAATTTATTCGTCGTTGCAAAGCGAGAAAAGAACGTCTCTTTATTTTCTCAGACCCCTCAGCAGACCGATTACGCAGCAATCTGGGAAAAAAGTGCACCGAAGTCTTATCTGCCAACTGCCACCGCTCCTTCCTCCGACAAAATTTCAATCAAACGTCGAGTGAAGCAGGCGAGTCTGACAGTGGCTCCCGGATGGATTCGTTTTCTTACGACCTTCAAACGCGTTTTTATGGATCGCCAAACTGAGTTTCGCGATTCCAAATTCTATCGTCGAATTTCATGAAAGTGAAAAGCTGGCTCCAGTGGGCCCCTGTAGACTTGAAGGGTGGGATGGGGGGTGCTGAGGTTTGCGCACGTTCCCTTCATCGAGAGTTAGAATCTCAGGGCATTCGCTCCAAAATATCTTCAGATCCATCCGACTTAGACGACTCTTGGGATGTGATTCACACCCACGGTCCTTGGGCTCTGCCAAAAAAATCCGTGAAGTCGATTCGTGCTCATACGTTGCACGGTACGACACTGGGAAGAATGTGGGCCTGTCGCGAGTTTCTGTGGTTGGGGGGGTATCGCTCCTACGCGGGTGAGGTGAGGGGAGTATTGCAATCCGACCTCGTTTTTGGAGTCCACGATCAGTTGCATCTTTTGAAGGCAGCCACGCTGATGGGAAAGAAGGCAGTGCCCATTTGGAACGGCTGGGATTCTGCGTTGCAGCCCGCTCCTCTGTCCCAAGAACTTCGGAACAAGCTCCAGAGTTTTGGAAAATTCTTCTGTTTTGTAGGACGTGGAGACGATCCGATGAAAAACACACGGATGCTGCGCACGCTTCTCGATCAGATTCCTGAATTGAAGATCGTCGCTGTTCCCGGTGTGGGATTTGAGCCGTCGGATCGAGTTTTTGCGACAGGACGATTGGATCCTGCTCAGATTCTCTCCATTCACGAAATGAGTTTGGGATTGCTGGTGCCTTCGAAGTATGAAGGTCTACCGCTCGTGGTACTCGAGGCATTGGGTCACGGGTATCCGGTAATTTCAGCGCCGGCGGGCGGGGTTCCGAGACTTCCCGAGAACCTTCAGCAATTCCATGTCATTTCCTTGGACTCTGGGCAATGGATTGAAAAGATTCGCGATCTTCTAAAAAGAGGGACACCCCCAAACCCAACGGCTTCCCGCGAAGCAAACCGCCAGCAGCTGATGACTTGGAAAAAAGTGGTAGAAAATTCTCTTCAAGCGGCAGAAAGTGTTTTGGAGAAAAGATGAATTCAAATCTTCATTCACAGGAATTTTGGGACCAAGGCTATTCCGATCTCAAACTTGAAGAGGTTTCGGAAAAGGATCAGATCCGACATTGGCTCAAGCATTGGTTAGCGACTATTCCGGTGGGGAGCTGCTTAGAAATCGGCTGTTTTCCAGGGCGTTATCTCGCCTTTTTTGGTCGCTTGGGTTTTGAGTTAAACGGTGTCGATCTCACGCCTCGAACGGAACCCGAGGTCGCCAATTGGCTCAGGTCCGAAGGGTATTCCGTGGGCCAGGTGGCCTATCATGACTTTTTTACCTGGGCTCCGAACAAGAAATTTGACGTGGTTTATTCGAATGGGTTTATCGAACACTTTTCGAATTGGCAGGATGCCTTGCGCCGGCACACGGAATTTGTAGCACCAGGTGGTTATCTCTTAGTGACAGCCCCCAACTTCAAAGGCACCTTCCAAAAATTCTTTCACTGGTTAGTGGATAAAGAAAACATGGACCGTCACTACCTCCCGTCGATGGACCCCGATCTTTGGGTCGCAGAACTCCAAAAGGACGGCTTTGAAATTCTTCATTCCGGATTTTTTGAGCGCTTCGATTTTTGGGTCGGCGTTCAAAACCGAAACCTCTTTCAGAAGCTGATTTTCTGGACCCTGCGTGCGCTCATTCCTGTTTTGAAATGGATTCTTCCCAAGAATTCTTACCAGTTCTCTCCTTACTGCGGAGTCGTGGCACGCAAGCCCGTAAGCTAGTTCACCAACGTGATGTACCACTTCGCAAAGGAGGTCTCGATCTCCCTGCGAACCAGTTTGCGCCCGTGACAGAAATCCTTCTTTGGCGGCGGGGTATTACTCACCAGTGCGAGCGGAATCTGAGAATAGAGCGGGGTCGTGCAGGTCGCATAGACATCTGTGCCGAGAGTTCCAGAGCGCCCTATATAAAGGAGCTTCTGAGGATAGACAGGATCGTCAGTCACTAAGTGGTACCGGGGGGCTATTGCGTCGCGGGCTTGGCTTCCCATTTTCCAATAGTCGATGTTACCGAGCTGGGATTCCCGCCCCCACACCCAGAAATTAATTCGGCCGTTGAACAAAACTCCCCAGACTAAAAGAGAAACCGTGATCAGTTTCAGCCGGCGATTTTTTTCCATCGTTCCGAGTAACTTGGCCATGAGTAAGATCGAGAACATCGAAGTCCCGATGAAATAATAGCGATGAGGAATAATGTGCGCACCGTCGAGAGAAACCGCAGCCACTAAAGATAAAAGATAAAGCCCGAGAAGAATCCATTCTCTAAAATAAATAGCTAGTCCGATAAAGAACCAGCCCACCAGAAATGGAAACTGACCGGTGTGGATTTCTCTTCCGATGAGCCAGAGAATTCCGCTGACGCCGACCTCGCCCAGTTTTTTGAAGGGGTTCAATGTTGCCAGCGCAAAAATCTGCGGACCTTCGGCGAAACTCAAAATGGAATGAGCGTGCATTGTGTACCACCAGGCGGGAAAGATCAGACTGATCCCAAGTCCTAGTAGAAGCTGTTTCCAATGCCTTTGGTAATTCGGAATGAAAATCGGCAGTGCCGCAAGAGCCCCCAAAGAAAGAACGACTGTCGGTTTCACCGCTACCGCCAACCCACAGAGAACGGCAGCCCCAAAAAACCGCGCGCGGTTTCGAAACTCCAGCAATTCCACCATTCCCATCACCATCAGTGGAAATGCGAATCCTTCCGGCATGACGGTGTGAGTTTGGTTTGCCAGGGTCCCGGCAGTAAACCAAAGTAGCAGCGACATCTGAGGAGAGATCGAAAGCTTCCAGGCTTTCAGTAGGCGGGGCAGATAAACATACGCCGCAAAGAGATTGAGCCCAAGAATCAACAGTGCTGAAAAGAAGACGCCATATTGCGGATTGGAACTAATCAAAAACGCGGGAGCTCCCAGGATATTCAGCAATGGAAATTCCGCTGCGTTGATTCCATCTAGAAGCCCTCTTTGCAAAATGCGGGGATAAAAAATAAAATCTAACGCGGAGATTCCAACTTCTCGAATTCGTTCTGCGAATTCTAGGGACATTCCAATGGTGTCAGACTGCCTGTGGACGTGTCCGCCACTAGGATGAACGAAGAATCGGAGAAGCGAGCTGATCACAAACGTGCCTAAAGCAATTCCGATCCAGGTTTCCTGTTTTCGAAATGAGGAAATCTTTTTTGGCATGTTTGTGCAACATAGCATGCTTTTCCCCATTGCCGAAATGGGGGCGTTCCCGTAAGGGGAGAGGACGCCGCAACGGCTGGGGGAAAGATGAAGAAAAATTTTTGGATTGCAGGATGGGTGTTCGTATTTTCTTTAAGCAACGCAGCGCAAGCGCTCGCAGCAATGGAACCGGATGCGCCTGCATCTGGAAGCAGTTCGGAATCCCAAACTAAAAGTTTTTTAGATCATGTTCACCTGAGCTACTTCGCCATTTATCACGGCGCATCGTTTACTGAGCCGACATCGGCGCGTAGCGCGGGTTACGATGGCCGGCCGAGTGATCGCGGCCTCATTAACTTCGACAGTGAAATCACCGCTGCCTACATGGTCGAGCCGAGCATCGGTGTCGGCATTACGATGCCCTTCTGGCTCTATCCGGTGCAGGGGCGTGGATTTGTTTTAGGCGACGTCGGTGTCAAAACCTTTCACCGCAACGTGGTGAACAGCAATGGCCTAAGAGTTTCTGCCAACTTGATTGTTCAAGCGGCGACGAGCGATGGATCTAAGGCTCGTGACATGTCCGTGGGTTTCAAAAGCACGCCCTCCATTAAGTATCAAATTCCCGAATCGCGTTGGGCGGTCGGCGCCTGGACGGAATTGAAAGGCTACGCCGGGGTTTCGAGTGGAAAGACTTTCAAACTGTGGTTGGATCCGTATGTCGAGTACTCGTTCTCCAAGAGTTTGAAATTCGTAATGGGTTACGAATTGGAACTGAATCATGACGTGGGGATGAATGCGCCCCTCCAGTTCCGCACCGTGATGAGCGCGATCGAGCCGGGAATTACTTGGGTGGTTTCGCCCAAGTTCACCGTTGGGCCGTACCTCCTCATTTACACGAACAATGAAATCACCGCGGACAAAACCGCGCTTGGAGCTGTGATCAGCGCAGCGCTTCTGTAGAGTTTTGTCAGCTTGTTCCTAGAGTGCAGAAATGAGACCCATTTTCTAAATTCGGTGTTTAAAAGATCCTTAAAGACCTCCCCAGACGAGCATAGATTTTGTTTTTTTAAGTTGCCGCCGACCCGGGCAGAGTAGAGGGATCTACCCCCGTCCTAAAGAAACGGGGGTGATCGTATGGATAATACCACCAAGTATTATACCTATCGGCTGAAGCTGGAAATACTTAAGCGGAGGACCTGGATTCTCATCGTTCTGTCCAGGCTTTTGCTGTTTCTAGTAGCGTTAGCTGCTCACTGTTGAGAGCGAACTGAGGAAGTTCTTGGGTACAGCATTCTGTAAACCTGGGGACTCTTAAGACGAGAGCTGCCCGGGTTGGTTTACTAGTCCTGTCTTTATAACACAGTAATAATGTAATAAATCTGGAGCGCTAAACTACCCTGTGTTATAAGGTCAGCACTTTGAAAGTGCTGAGATCTGCCCTAATATTATGGTTTGTTCTCTTTAGTCAGTCCTCATTTGCTCAAGAGCTTTGGGATGGACGTTACCCCTATAGAAATAGTTTTTTTACACCTGTGGCCGTAGACCAGGTACCGATCTTGAATGGCCGTTTTATCTGGCCCAATGAGGAAGGTGACGCCGATCAGGTTCTTTGGGTGAAGAATCGCTCTGGAGCCCTCATTTCCGTAGGAACTTTCCGAACTTTAAATGTCGGAACCATTGGCGGTTTTAGTGAAATCATTCAGGTGGACTATGACGTTTTGACGGTCGCTTTTAATCGTTTGATCTTGGAATTTCTTCGGGAGGCTAAGACTCGAGAAGAGTTTCTCGCTTTTTTATTGGGAGATGAACTGCGCCCAGGATTCGAAACTCGCCTCGGCTTTCGAGGGAAAAGTGCATATCTCTCCCGTATTTTGTATCACGCGGTTATTGGTAAGCCTCAGCTGAATTCGGATATCTGTAGTCGTCTGCCCCTGGTCTCGATCTCTTACTTTCATCGGCTGGGTCTTCATCAAGATCAGGCCTTCAACCAGCCCCCAGTAGGAGTTCAAAGTGCTGGGCTCTGTGAGCTCTTACCCGCCTGGATTTTCCAATCCTATGATCTCGGAAAGTACGTCGCAGTTGGTGGGGGATTTGACGAGTCGACGATTTTGGGAAGTGATGTTCTCTATGACCGAGCTCGAAAGCTTGCGCGAGATGGGAAAATCTCGGTGGTGCTTCTAGACTTAACATCGCGAGAGTCTTTCATGGATTTTGTGAGAACCTTGAATGAGAACGGCACCCAAATTTCGGCAGTAGATATTTCAAACGCTGGCGATTCTGATGTCGCGCTTCGAGTAAAGATCTTGGAGAACTTGACTCTGCTTCCCTGGGGAGATGGCTCCGCTGTTTTAGAGACCTCATTGAGTAGAACCCTTGCCAAAGATTTTTTGGGGTATCTTTCTCAGCAAACAAAAGCCTGGGACTATCGAGCCTACTCTTCAGAATATATTTTGTTCGAGCTCAACAAAGCTCGCCGTTTGGTTTTGAAGCATTCCTTCAAATAGGTTCAACCTGCTTTGTTACCGCCACTAACGCGAAGTGGTTGGAGTTCTGCTCTTTTGAACTTCTTTCTGGGTGCAGTCATAGAGGTTGCTGACCCCGCTTCCGCCGAGTTCTCGACGGCAGTAGCGGCCTCCTTCTTCGCGGATATTGTCTAAGAGGCTTTCCTGTAAGTCTCTGGAGATGCCCTCAGAGCTACCTGCAACCACATCCGATCGGGACCAGACCTGACCCAGGTAGTCCTCGTGCATATGAAAGGTAAAATCGTTCCAAACACTCCCGGGCGAGTGTCCGCTGTACCCGTAACAATCCATGTAGCACTTTATTTGCCAGTCAGTGGAGTAGGTAGATCGCAATACCGTGTCTGCAAACGATGAGGTGGAAAGGAATAAGAGCGCAACAAAAAGACGTTCCATGAAAATTTCCTACAGGTCCCAAGGTTAGTGGTGCGCTTTATAACACAACAATTATGTAACCGAAACCGAAACCGAAACCGAAACCGAAACCGAAACCGAAACCGAAACAGCAAACCGCTGCCCGCTTCAGCAGACCGCCGACAGCAAACCGAACCTGATTGTTTTGAACCTGATTGTTTTTTGGGGGGACCGCCTCTGGAAGTCATAGGGGGATCGGGGGGGGGGGAGACTTCCAGAGGCGATCAAGGCGAAATCGACTTGTCCGCCGAGATTCCGTACTTCTGGATTTTAGCCATTAAGGTTTGTTCATCCAGATGAGAAGCTCGGCAGGTTTTATCGATCTGCCAATCATAAGATTTCAAAAGCTCTAACAAATAAATTTTTTCAAACTCTTCTCGGGTTGCGCGGAAGTCGATCGTCTCGTTGCCCAGATCGGGTAGATCTGAGTCGAGGATCTCGTCTCCCTTGGCCGATACAATCGCCATTCGGAGAACGTTTCGCAGTTCGCGCAAGTTCCCTGGCCACTCATACCCTCTGAGCTTGGCCCAGGCGGCAGAAGTAAAGCCACGAAGATGTTCTTTGTGGAGTTCGCGGGTGATTTCAGTCATCACTCCGTAGACTAAGTCTTCGAACTCATCACTGCGCTCGGTGAGCGCTGGCATCTCGATCTTGTAATTCCCAAACTTTTCAAAGAGCGAACTATTAAACAACCCACCGCTTGCCCGGCCTTCCAAATCCTGGTCGGTCGTTGCGATGATTCGTACGTTGAGCAACCGAGGCATCTGGCCTTCGTCACTCGGTACGGACCGGGTATTCAGAAAGTTCAAAAGAACCATCTGTTCACCCAGGGGCCGCTCTCCCAAATCCGAAACCATAAAGGTCCCGCCTTGGGCCTGAGCCATTTGCTGCACGAGCGGTTTGTCCCGATCGGCAACAATAAAAGGGTAAATTGCGCGCGGTCCGTTGGCATGAATCCAACGAGCCATCGCTCCTTTACCGGTTCCACTGGAACCCGAGATGAGCACCGGAGCGTCATCTGCTTGAGCCGCCAAAACAGCGATCTTGCGCTGTCCAGGCGGTATAAAATGCACCATTTCCATCTGGATGATCCGTCCCCGTGATGTCAACTCACGGCAAGCGAAATATCTCATCTAACCGGGGTGGTCAATGGAAAAAATAATGTATCTCGCAACATTCTATTGTGAGGTTAGAGAACCCTTGAAATCGCAAGACAATTGCGGCTAGGCGCAGACTTTTTCTAGATATCTTTATCAAACTATGCAATACAGCGCCCGTGGTTTACCGAAAATATCCTGAATGGGGCACCTACCTAAAACGGAAGCGCGAGGCCAAGTACCGGTCCGCACGTGAGTTTTGTACCAAAGTGCGACTTGGAATTAGCTATCCGCAATACTCCCGCTACGAGGCCGGAGACCAGCTCCCCAGCCTCGAGCAGGCCCTCGAGATCTTCAGAATTCTAGGCATTCCAGTCCTTGAGGGGATTTTGGAATGGAGTCGTTGTCAGATTCAAGATTCGGTTTCGAAAGAAGAGATCGAGAAGTGCTTGGAGCGTGTGCGTCTCGGGGATTCTCCGGTGGCATCGACTGCGAAGAAGCCTTCGACTGCGGAAAAGCCCGCGGGACCCGGCAAGCTTTCTCTCTCGCTCGATGATGTGATTATTTTCAATCACACTCACTTGGAAGCTTTCAAGGCGCATCCCCTGCTTCGAGATATTTTCGTCTACGTGAATTCGTACGCTCCGGAGTGGATTACGCCGGAAGAGTTGGCGAATGCTTTGGAAGTGACGACTTCGGAAGTGAATATGCAGGCTGCGGTGTTGCAAGACATGGGCGTCGTTGTAAAGAAGAACGGCGTGTACCGAGCTTCGAAGAACTTTTTCTATTTTCCCGACGACAAGGACTTTTTCGAAGTTCGGAATCTCAACTTCTTGAGAACGGCCGAATACCTCATGAAGAAACTCACGCCGGAAGATCTGACCATCAAGCAGAGCTTTCGTGGAGTAGTGAGTCGCGAGTTGAGTTCGCAGCAGATGGAAAAAGTGGTGAATCGCTTGAACGACATTCTTTCTGAGGTGGTCGAGTTTCCGGAAAATCCGGTGATGGGAAAAATCTATTCGGTTTGTTTACTGGCAGGTGAACACTTCTCGCGCGCTCAGCTTCCTGGCCTGGCCAAAAAAATTGAGTTGGGAGAAACCCCAGCTCGCAGTGTGAAGAAGGGTTCAGAATGAAGTATTTAATCACTGCTGTTTTAGTTTTGAGTTCATGGAACGCCTCGGCTGAAGACGGCGCATCGCCTTATCAGATTGTTTTCAGAACGGGGCTTCAGGACAAGGAAGCTACTTTTGAAAAAAACATGCCGGTACTTGAAAAGCTGGTGAAAGATTTCGGGGATCGATTTTCTTATCGCATCACGGAATATCCTAGCTCTGTGAAGGTGGCTAAGCAGAAGGGGATTTCGCTTCGGGAGTATCTGACTTCCAACTCAGTGCACTGCCGCGTGGATTACAAAACGTGCTTGGCAAGTTTCTACAACTTGAATCGGGGCGCGAGAGAAGCGGCTTCGGGATTGGATATGGAAGGTACGTACAGTATTCCCCTTTACTATTACCAAATCGAAGCGGAAGTTCAGGTTGGCAATTGTTGGAGAACCAAGACTGCTCCCATTCCAAAGACGGAAAATAAGGAAATCACCACGACGGTGAATCAAGATTTATTCGATTACATGCAAGAACTCTTGGGTGCACTTGAACCGAAGCCTTTCTTTGGCTGGTCGGGTGTGGAGTCTGCGAGCGTAGGAACTGCAAAAACAATTTTTAAGTATGAGAAGGAACCCACTCCCCAGAAGGCCAGGGATTGGAAAGATCATTGTCGCCCTTAGTGTCGGCCTTCGCTTTTTGGACCTGTTAGAGAGTAGGATTTTTTGAAAACTTTGTTCTGCGCCTTTTTCGCGCTCATCTCGGTAAATGCATCAGCAGATTCTCTTCCGAATTATATTTTTGGAAGGGCAAATGATCTGGAACATGATCGCAATCGACGACCCATTGCGATGTCGGACTTTGTCGATGCACTGCTAAAGTCGGATCTCACCCCGGAGTGTAAGATCTACCGCGTCACGGAAACCACTGGCGGCGCGACAAAGACTTTAGATTCTTATCGAGGTCCAATCTCAAATATTCAGATTATTCAGGACCGTGGTGTCGATCAGGAATTGAGGGGTGCTCTGATCCAACTTCGGGGAGACGAGCAGCAAGCTTATTACCTGATCGATGGAGCCAAGGGGCGGATTTTTTTGGCCAAGATCTACGAGACCATTCCCCTCAGTGAATTGCCAGGTGCGCTATGGAAAAAGGTAACAGGGCTGACGGGGTCGTTTTTCAGTGGAGATAGTGAAGAGATTCATCCTCGTATCACGCGATATTATATTTTGGAGTTCGTCGGACCGCGTCTGACTTTTGTGGGCGTGCGAGTTTTTAAAGGCACGACGGACTTCACCTTTGGTTGCGGTTCTATCTCCTACTGACATTTTTAGACCCCTGTAGTACTGACAGCTCACTGGGGGTTTTGCGATGAAATTCACGAAATTTTTTGCGTTCAGCATTGCCTTTGCGCTGAGCAGTACGAATGCGCGCGGGGCGGACGAATTTAAAGTCGGTCTGGTTTTAGATCGCGGCGGTCGCGACGACAAATCCTTTAATGCAGCAGCGTTTCGGGGAGCAAACCAAGCTCAGATGCAGCTGCATCTCAATCTCAAAACGGTTGAAGCTGCTGATGACAATGCTTACGAAACTTTGCTCCGTTCGATGGCCCAGAAGGATTTCGATTTAATTATTGGCGTGGGCGTGGCTCAGCAAGAAGCAATCAAAAAAGTTTCTGCTCAGTTTCCAAAAAAACATTTCGTCATCGTGGATGCCGAAGTGAAAGCGCCCAACGTGAAGTCGTTGATGTTCAAAGAGCACGAAGGTTCTTACTTGGTCGGAGCGATTGCAGCGATGAGCAGTAAGAGCGGGAAAATCGGATTCGTCGGTGGAATGAGTATTCCTCTGATTAAGCGGTTTGAGCTGGGCTATGAAGCGGGTGCCAAGTCTGTGAATCCGAATATCGCAGTGTTGAAAAATTACGTCGGCATGACGAGCGAAGCCTGGAACAATCCTCCGAAGGCCAAAGAAATTGCCATGCAGCAGTATCAAGGGGGGGCGGATGTCATCTTCGCGGCGGCGGGTGCTTCGAGCTCCGGGGTTTTTGATGCTGCTGAAGATAAGAAAAAATACGCCATTGGCGTTGATTCCAACCAGAACTGGATCAAGCCGGGGTTGATTCTCACAAGTATGATGAAGCGTTTGGATGTCGCAATCTTTCAAGCGTGTCAGAGTGCGCTCACTGGAAGTTTTAAGGGCGGCACGGAGAACTTCGGACTTTCCAATAATGGAATCGACTACGCTCTGGATGAGTTTAACGAAAAGCTCATCTCTCCGGACATGAAAAAGAAGATCGAGTCGATTAAAGAAGCGATCATTGCCGGAAAAATCAAGGTTCCGGATTATTACAAACAAAAAGGGTAGTGCCTGGCATGAGTGGGACTCTCGCTGTTGAATTAAAGGGTCTCACCAAGATCTTTGAATCGCAGAACGGGGTACTCGCTGCAAATGCGGGAGTGAACCTTCGAGTTGCCAAGGGCAGTATCCACGGAATCATCGGCGAAAATGGCGCAGGGAAGTCGACCGCCATGAAAATGCTCTACGGTCAGTACACGCCGACCGAGGGAGAGATTTGGATTCACGGACAACCCAAACACTGGAAATCTTCTCAAGATGCGATTGCTTCCGGGATTGGAATGGTCCACCAACATTTCATGTTGGCTGGGCCTTACACCGCACTTGAAAATATCTTGTTGGGATCAACTGGAGGAGCGTTTCGTCTTCTCGACTTTGTAGGAAGTAAGAAGCGGCTCGAAGCTCTGGCGGCGCAATATTCTTTGCCCGTGAATTGGGATGCTCGAATTGAAACGCTTCCAGTTGGGATTCAGCAGCGAATTGAGATTTTGAAATTGCTGTATCGCCAGGCCGATATTTTGATTTTAGACGAACCCACGGCGGTTCTCACTCCCCAAGAAACCCAAGCGCTCTTTGAAAATCTGAAGCGTCTGAAAAATGAAGGCAAGACCATCTTAATCGTGACGCATAAGTTGAAAGAGGTGATGGAGATTACCGATGAGGTCACGGTGTTTCGAGCCGGGAAGGTAACAGGCTCTGCGAAGACAGCGCAGACATCGCCACAGGGATTGGCCAATCTGATGGTGGGACGCGAAGTGCAGCTCAAGATCGATTGCGGTGCTGCACCTGAACGAGGCAAGCCTGTCTTGGAGTTGAAAGAGCCGTCGCTGACAGTGCAGGCCGGAGAGATCGTGGGTATCGCCGGTGTTGAAGGGAATGGGCAGTCGGAAGTAATTTTTAAGAGTTGGGAGAAGGCTTGTGCAGAGGGACTTCGGGTGGCTCTCATCCCCGAAGATCGGCACCGCGATGGACTCTTATTAGAGCGATCCGTCGAAGAAAATTTCTTGCTCGGTCACCAGCGCAGCCCTCAGTTTTCAAAAGCGGGGTGGATCAAGTCTCAAGTTCTAAAGGCGCGAGCAAAGGCGGCGGTTGAAAAATTCGATGTTCGCCCGCGAGATTTGGATATCGATTCGGGCCGTCTTTCGGGAGGGAATCAGCAGAAGCTGATTTTTGCGCGGGAGCTTGAAAAAAATCCGCAGTTCATCATCGCAGCACAACCTACCCGTGGAGTGGATGTGGGTGCGATCGAGTTCATTCACCGGCAGATTCTCGAAGCTAGAAATCGGGGAGTGGGGGTCTTACTGATTTCTTCTGAGCTCGATGAGGTGATGGCCCTTTCCGATCGATTGCATGTTCTCTATGAAGGGAAGTTCGTCGCTGAGTTCAAACGCGGTCATTATAATGAGCAGGAAGTGGGACTGAGAATGGGCGGTGCCGTTTGAACCGAGGGCGCCTTCTAGAAATTCTTCGGCCATTGGTAGCGGTGGTGATTGGTTTGTCTCTCGGACTTTTGGTCACGTTAGTGGCCGGGGAAAATCCCATTCATGTCTTGAGTGTTCTTTTAAAGAGCGCATTCGGAAGTCGCTATGACTTTGGGATGACCTTATATTACGCTACTCCGCTTATCTTCACGGGATTGTCAGTGGCCGTCGCATTTCATGCGGGCCTTTTTAACATCGGAGCAGAAGGGCAACTCACTTTAGGTGCGCTGGCTGCGGCAGTTTTAGGAGCGAGCTTTGCGGGAACACCGTCGTGGATTGCTCCCATTCTTGCAACCCTAGCTGCATTTTTAATCGGCGGAATCTGGGGCGCTATTCCGGGATGGTTGCGGGCCAAGCGCGGAAGTCATGAAGTGATCAACACGATCATGCTCAACTTCATCGCGGGGGGAATAGCGAGTTATCTGACTCTGTACTGGTTCAGAAATTTGGAAACCCAGAACCCCGAGACGCGTCCGATCGGACCCGGATTTGCGATTTCTCAGTGGGCTTTTTTTGGTGGAGCCCCGGTGAGTTGGGCTTTCGCTCTTGCGCTTCTTACCGCACTCGCTGTTTGGGTTTTTTTGTGGAAGACGGTGCCGGGTTACGAACTTCGAGCGGTGGGGCAGAGCGAAGGGGCCGCGCGAGTGGCACGAATTGATCCCGCCAAGGTGAGAATCTTGGCCATGGCGATTGCCGGAGGTTTAGCGGGTCTTGTCGGTGTGGGAGAAGTTTTGGGTGGAGCAGGGAAATTCAAACTTGGATTCTCGCCCGACTATGGATTCATTGGAATCGCGGTTGCGCTTCTGGGACGGAATCGGCCCGTGGGGGTGGTAGCCGCGGCGATACTTTTTGGCGCTCTTCACAAGGGTACTGCCGATTTAGATTTAGAAACAGAGCATGTTACGCGAGACATTTCGCTGGTGCTGCAAGCCCTGGTGATTCTCTGTGTTTCGGCAGAAGGATTGTTCCATCTGCGATGGCTTCGTAAAAAGAGGGCCGCGCAATGATCGATTCTCTTTTACAAATCCTGTCTTCCACGCTGCGAGTTTCGACTCCGCTTCTTTTTGCCGCACTCGGGGGATTGATGAGCGAACGTTCTGGCGTCATAAATATTGCGCTGGAAGGGCTGATGCTTGTCGGCGCTTTCACGGGTGCGATTGTGGCCTACAGTTTTCATTCTCCGTGGTTGGGTTGGGGTGCTGCCGCGATTAGCGGGGTGTTGTTGGCGGCGATTTACGCTGCTTCGGTCATTAACTGGAAGGCCGATCAGATTGTGGCTGGTACAGCGATCAACATGTTGGCTTTGGGAATGGTGCCGTTTATTTCGAAGATTCTTTATGGGGTCACGGGGACTTCGCCCACTATTCCTGCGGATGAGCGATTTATTTTTGCTCCCATTATTTTAGTGTGGGTTTTCTTGCTGATCATTCACTTCTGGCTGGGGCGAACCCCCTCGGGTCTTTGGGTTCGATTCGCGGGCGAGCATCCGAAAGCTCTCGACGCTGCGGGAATCGGAGTAAAAAAAGTGCGATGGGGAGCTGTACTTATGGGCGGAGCTTTGGCTGCACTGGGTGGTGCAACGCTTTCGACGATGCTCTCTTCCGCTTATGCGAGAAATATGACTGCGGGCCGGGGCTTTATGGCGTTGGCTGCTCTCATCTTTGGAAAGTGGAGACCCATCCCTACAGCCATGGCGTGTCTGCTCTTTGGTTTCACCGAAGCCCTCCAGATTCGCTTACAAGGTGTCGTGCTCTGGGGAACGGAACCGGTACCCGTTCAGTTCATTCAAATTCTCCCGTATCTTGTGACGGTTCTGGTGCTGGCGGGGCTTGTTGGGCATTCGCGACCGCCGAAGGCTCTTGGCTTGTTCTTTGAGAAAGACTGACCTACACTTACCCCAAAAGAGGATCCTTTCATGAAATCTAAATTTTTAGCATTGAGCTTGGGAATCACTTTCTTAGGTGCTCCTACCGCATTCGCGACGAGCAACTTTACTCCAGGAAACTTTGCAGCGCTTACCAGTAACGCTATGACGAAGTCCCTGGTTGAAACGGTGGGCTTGGCTGCTGACCATCGCGCCTACATGCCAGCAAGTGCATTGGGAATGTCGATCGGTTTTGACTTAGGGGTCGATGTGACCTCCATTTCATTGCCCTCTGACTTCGTCACCGCAATGAACGCTGCTTCTGCAGAAGGAGGAGTCCCATCTTCCTTGATCTTGCCGAAGCTGAATATTCACAAAGGTCTGCCGGGAAATTTCGATATCGGATTTTCAGGAATTTGGTACCAGGGCAATAGCGTGAACGGATTTGAAGTGAAGTGGGCTCCGCTTCCAGGCAGCGCTGCTCTTCCGGCTCTCGCTGCACGCTTGAGCTACACGAATGCAAAGCTCTTCTTTCTGAGTACCAACACTTGGAAGCTCGATGCTGTGGTGTCGCAGGATTTTGTTTTTGTTGAGCCCTATGCGGGTTTTGGTTTTCAACTGGTGGATGGAAAAGTGGATGTCTCCGGCGCCACTTCGTTGCCGGGCGGAGTTTCTGCTTCGGCCTCCAGTTTCACGGAACACTTCTATGTCGGTCTTCCCATCAAGCTCTTCTTGCTCCGCGTGACGGCTGAGTACGACATCAACTTCTCGGGTGTCTCTCAGTATGGCGCGAAAGCTAGCTTGTCGTTCTAATTTTAAATTCGTTCTCTTGATCGCGGTGGCTCTGAGTTTTTCGGGCTGCCGTGTTCAGCTTTGGGATCCTACTTGGTTTGGGCTTCCGCAGAAGGTTGAAGAAGCTCCGGCTCCTCCATCCATTCCTGAGGGAAGCAAGCGGGCGGCCGCTTCCAATGCTGAAATTCTTTCGGAGATGTACCAGGTCATTTTTTTGGTTTCGCCCAAGAACGTTCCTGATTTTGGGGCGTATCTCGACACTCTGAATCAGGGGGCTTCGCTCGAGGGAATTTACAACGGTTTTGTGAATTCGGCGCAGTACCGGCAATTTGAAAAGCAGTATCAAGGGTCGGGTGGGCAGGCTCTGAAAGTTTTTAGCCAGGAAATGGCTTTGCTAGAAAAGGAATTTAAAATCCCCACGATCTTTTCTTTCGAAGATGCCAAGCCTTTGGCTTCACCGCTTTACCCGAAGGGCGATCCGTCTCATTCTTCACAGGCGGAAGAAGTTCGGGTCATTGAGTATCAGAAGAAGCGGTTGAGTGAACGCACGGCGGCTCGGAAAGCCGCGGCAGGGAAGGCTCAGGGAGCCGAAGAGTTGGAAAAGATTTTTAAGACGGCCTCGATCTATACTCTGAAGCGGTATTTAGCGTCTCAAGCTCTGCGCGTCATTCGACAGAAAAGTACGCAGGCAAATAAATCCCCCGAAATTCTGGCACAGTGGTATTCGCATTGGGTCGCTCACTTAGTGAAAAATCGGAAGGTCGATTTCGGTTTGGAATTGCGCAATCGCCCCGAAGAAGAGTTTCACTTCAAATGGGCGATGGAAGCCGATACCGATATCCTTACCTGGGAGGTTCTCAACCGCGTCCACCGATTGTTGAACGTGGCAAATCAAAATCAGAAATGAGCACCATACAAACTCATCCTGTCATCATTACCTGTGCAATTACCGGAGCTGAAACCACTCGCGAAAAGCAGCCGAACCTTCCCATCACTCCCAAGGAACAGGGTATCGCTGCTCAAGAAGCGGTGAAGGCCGGTGCATCGATTATTCACCTTCATGTGCGAGAAGATGATGGCAAGCCCACGCAACGACTGGAACGATTTCAAGAAGCGATTCAAGAAATTCGGTCGAAGGCCCCCGAAGCGATAATTCAAATTTCTACGGGTGGGGCCATTGGTGAAAGTATTGAAAATCGTGCAAAGCCTTTGACCTTAAAGCCTGAGATGGCTTCCTTAAATTTAGGAACGATGAATTTCGGTGATGACGTGTTTTTCAATCATCCCCGCGATATTGTGGCTCTGGCTGCAAAGATGCATCAGCTGGGCGTGATGCCAGAATTAGAAATCTACGAAGCAGGAATGTTAGAAAATTCTCTGCGTTTGGCAAAACAGGGAGTGTTGCGAGAGCCGCTTCACTTTCAATTTGTTTTAGGCGTTCCTGGAGGAATGTCGGGGGATGTTCGAAACCTCGTTCACCTGGTGTCGTTACTTCCTGAAAACGTGCACTGGGGAGTGGCCGGAGTAGGAAGATTTCAGCTCCCTTTGGCGACCCACGCACTCCTCATGGGCGGGCATGTACGAGTAGGCTTTGAAGACAATATTTTTTACTCGAAGGGCCAGCCCGCAAAATCCAACGCTCAATTGGTGGAGCGAGTGGTACGAATAGCTCGCGAAGTTGGACGAGACGTGGCCACACCTGTTCAGACTCGTAAACTTTTGGGTCTCAAATAATCCTGGATTCACCCTATCCTGCATCGGGCTAGGTCCCGAGCGACACATTGCTGCATTGCGTTTATTTCCCTTAAAATAGAAGAAGGGGAACTAGCCTGAAGGCTAGTCAGGGGAAACAAAATGAGTGCACGTATCCGGGTTTTCTTTTCATTACTTCTTACACCTTTATTATTGATTCAAATGGGATGCGAAACCCCATTTAATTTGCAGATTACGGCGGGCCAATCTCAGGTCACCGTCAATCCAGATCAGCAAGTCTGCAATCCGTTCGGTGGGGGCAGCAGTGCCGGTCGAAATCACGGTTTGAAGGCAAAGCTCTCATACGCTCCTTCCAATGCGACGGTGCATCCTCAGGTGTTGGGAGACTTCTTGACCATGGGAACTCCGGTCAACGTGGATCTCTTCTTTAACGATGTATTCGTACCCACTCGGCCATTTGATTCTGGCTTTCTCACTCAAGCAGGAAATGTCTTAACGACTCCGAATGGGGATACTCTCTATGAGTGGTTCCGCATCGACTTTGAAAGCAACGTTGTGTTGGGCTCTTCAGATCCTGTCGGAAAATATCAGTTCGCTTTGATGTCGGACGATGGTTCGCTTCTGAAGATCAAAGAATTCGGTCAGTATAATATTCTAGTCAATAACGATAGAACGACCTCAAGCAGCTTGAAGTGTGCTTCACGTTCGGTCGAAATGAATGCATCGACCATGGTGCCCATTCAATTGGGTTACTTCCAAGGTCCTCGCTATCACATTGCTCTGGCAGTGCTTTGGAGACAGGTTCCCGCTAATCTCTCTCCTGCTGACGAAGCGCTCTTCATGGTGGATCAGGCCTGCGATACTTACGGAAATGGCCAGTTCTTCGATTCCACTCAGAATCCGCCCGCTCCTTCGAGCGTTTGGAACGGAATGATGAGCCGGGGTTGGAAAGTTCTCAAGTCGGAGAACTATCTCTTGCCTGGAACGACCGTCAATCCCTGCGACGCACCGATTGGGATTTAAGCGAAGTAATTCGGCGGGAATTCGATGCCGCTTTCGCGCAATCTCTCCACGAAGCTTGGAACAAATCCGGTGGCTTTGAATTGGCCGACATCTGAGTTGGCTGTGGCTGCGCGAGCATCCATTTCATACAAGAAGATGTCCTGGAGAGTAATCGTCTCACCCTGAATTCCAGTCACTTCGGAGATCTGAGTGAGTCTGCGGCGGCCACTTCGGAATCGTTTGATCTGAATGAGGAGGTCGAACGCACTCGCCATTTGTTTTCGAATGGCGATGAAGGGGAGGTCGGTCCCCGCAATCATGCAAAGAGTTTCAAAGCGTGCGAGGGCATCGCGTGGCGAATTGGCATGAAGAGTTGTCATTGAGCCGGAGTGACCGGTGTTCATCGCTTGCAGGATATCGAAGGCTTCACCGCGGCGACATTCACCGACGATGATGCGATCCGGGCGCATGCGGAGCGAGTTGACGACGAGATCGCGCGCACTAATGGAAGGGGAGGTCGGGCTGCTCGGTTTTGTTTGCAGTTTGACGCTATTGTAATGATTCACCGTGAGTTCCGGAATGTCTTCAATCATGATCACGCGCTCGGAGGGTGGAATCTGAGCGGTGAGAGCGTTGAGGAGAGTTGTCTTTCCGCAACCCGTTCCCCCGCAGATGATGAGATTGAGTTTACCTTGAACTGCGGCAATCAAAAACTGGGCGATGCGACGATCCATCATTCCGTGTTGAGTGAGATGCTCCACAGTAAATTGGCGAGCCGGAAATTTTCGAATGGTGATGCACGGACCGTGGAGGGTTAGCGGGGCTGTTACGATATTAATGCGCGAGCCGTCCGGAAGGATCGTGTCGAGATAGGGTTGGTCCGGGGTCAGACCTTTTCCTAGAGTTTCGAGAATATTCCTCACCAACTGATTCAAGGAATCCATCTGAGTGTAGGTGAAGCCCGAGTACATGAGCTTGCCTTCTTTTTCGATGATCACGTTGCGCAGGTCGTTCACCATGATTTCGGTAACGCCGGGGTCTTTCATGAAGTGATCGAGTGGACCCATGTCGGGCATTTTGCCATGAATGATTTGAGCCACAGGAGGAGGCGCCAAGATCGGAGATGGAGCAGTCCCGATGGTGCGTGCCGGAGTCTTCTGCTGCTGCAGGGGTTGTTGCTGCGGTTGCAATTGGGCCATTCCAGGACGAGTGACTTGAGCCGGAGCGGGCGCGCGATTCTGCGCAGGATTGGGTCGCTGGGCCGTATTCGTCGCCAAGGGTGCGGTCATTCCCATCGGAGTGCGAGTTTGTAGCGCGCCTTTCGTAGTTGTTGTTTGCGGCATCTGGGGGCGAAAGGCTTGAGCCGTTTGAACCTGGTTCGGCAAAGTGACTGTGCGCTGAACGGGAGCGTTTACTTGAGCGCGAACGGGTCTTGCTTGCTGCGGCTGCATCGGTTGTTGAACAGCCTGGGTTTGCTGAGCCAATGGTTTGCGAGTGGGAGTAGTCACAGTACGACTACTTGTTACTCCCCGATTTTGTTGAGGGGCCGGAGTCTGAGCCGTCATTGGCCTTTTTACAGGGTTCTTTGCAGCCGGTGCAGCCGGGCCGACAGGTGCGGTGGGTGCTATCGAGGGAATTGGCGCTGCTTGTTTTTCCAATTCGACCGATGTGGCTTCGTGAATATTGTTGAAGTCGTTTTGAACGCCGCGGGGAGTGGGTGTGGAATCCTCTTCGATTTCGGGTTCAATTTCTAAGGAGTCTTCTGGTACTTCGATGACTAAATCTTCGCCTACGCCCCCGAGATCGAGTTCTTGAATTTCGTTCGATTCAGGACTGTAGTCTGGGCTGGCTGGATCGTTCTCATTGATTTCAAATTCGACTTCACCGCCCCCTTCGGTTTGAATGGGAATCATGCCGTCGACTTCGATTTCGGAGCCGTCGTCCATCCCTTGAGGTTGTTCGTATTCCGGCGCCGTTTGCTTTGCCGCTGGATTGGGAATGGGTTCCGGTAAAATTTTCTTTGCAGCCTGTCTAGCCATACCCTCCAAGTCTAGCAATTCCCACTCGTGAAGAAACCGGGCAAAGATTTCCGGGCATTTTCGGCCCAAAGGAGTGGGAATGATGGTAGGAAAAGACGATGGCCATTGAGAAACTTTCTTTGAAAACCTTGCCCCTTCATAAGGGTAAGCGCCTGGATCAGGTGCTGGCAGAGTGGTTACCTCAAGCCACTGGGGAACCCCATTTTTCCAAAGGAAAAGTTCGAAAACTCATTGTGGCGGGTGCCGTTTATCTCAATGGAAAACGTGTAAGAATTGCGTCCAAGCCCGTTCAATTGGGAGCGAAGATCGAAGTTTTCTTAGATCGAGAGAAGTTAAAAAACTCGGTAAGTTCTGCCCCTCGGAATCTGGCGGATGCAGACATTCTTTACGAAGATGAAAGTCTCATTCTGGTGAACAAGCCGCCGGGACTTCCTACTCAGCCGACTCTCGATGAAGCTCGCGATAATCTTTTTGCGGCGGTGAAGCGCTATTTAAAATCGAAGGGCGCAAGTGATCCTTACGTAGGCCTTCACCATCGTCTCGATCGCGACACGTCGGGTGTTCTCCTTTTAACCAAACGACCCGAGGCGAACGCCGGAATTGCGAAGCAGTTTTCGACGCATGAAATTCAAAAAGTTTATCAGGCGCTGACTTCCTTTCCTCTCGACGGGAAGAAACCCGAAAAAAACTGGAGAGTGAAAAACTATCTCCGAAAAGTTTCGGAAGGAAAGAAGGCCAAGTGGGGATCGGTTCGTTCCGGCGGCGACTACGCGGATACCGATTTTGTTTTACTCGAGAGTTTTTCAGAAGGTCTTTTGGTGCAAGCCATGCCGCATACGGGGCGCACCCATCAGATCCGTGTCCATCTCTCTGAAATGGGATTGCCAATCCTGGGCGACAAGACCTATGGCGGCTCTCCAGCTGCGGATCGTGTGATGCTCCATGCCTTTAGCTTGACATTCATTCACCCGATTACTAACTTGAAAATCTCGGTCGAGTCTCCCATTCCAGAGGATTTTGAGCAATGTCGTCAGGCGCTTTCGCGCGGTTCAAAGAAGACAGTTCGTTCCTGAGATTCTATCTCTGGAAATACCGCCGAGGTGTGGGCGCTGGAGTGGCTTCCCTCCTGATGGTGGACCTGCTCGAGCTGCTTCCCCCGATCTTATTGATGCATGCCGTTGACACGGTGATTCAAAAAAAACCCGCGGTGCACCTGCTTTACTGTGCTCTGGCCTATTTAGGAATTGCGAGCGTTCAAGCATTGGGACGCTACGGCTGGCGCATGTACCTGATTCGCTCGTCCATGCTTGCGGGGAGAGATTTGCGTCAGGAATATGCGTCGCATCTCTTTCAGCTCTCTTCGAGCTTTTTTGATCGCCGTAAAATTGGGGATCTCATGTCTGTCGCGACGAGCGATGTCGAAGCCATTCGGATGGCGATGGGAAATGGATTACTCACTTTTGCTGACGCATTCTTTTATTTGATTACGGTGCCGATTGCGATGCTTTGGCTATCACCGAAGCTCACGTTGATTGCCATGATTCCGCTCCCGCTCATTCCCTGGTTTGTTGCACGCAACGAACAGAAGATTCACCAACGGTTTAGAAAGGTGCAGGACAGCTTTTCGCATCTGTCGGCGTTGGCTCAGGAAAATCTGAACGGTATTCGAGTGGTGAAAGCATTTGCCCAAGAAGATAAACAGCTCTCGCGATTTCGAAAGGCGGGCGAGAATTTTATTCGCCTGAATATGAATCTGGCTCGAGTGCAGACTTCTTTTGGTCCGATGCTCGATTTTTTCATGAGCTTGGGATTGGTCCTGTTGCTTTGGGTGGGCGGAGACAGTGTCATTACTGGTGCGGTGAGTTTGGGAACCTTTGTCGCCTTTCAACGCTATATTCAGAAAATGGTTTGGCCCATGACTGCAATTGGGATGGCCATCAATTTCTATCAGCGCTCAGTAGTGGGATCGGAACGATTGAAGGAAATTTTGGCGGTGAAGTCCGATACGCCAGAGTCTACTTCGGCGATTGGCCCCCGAAAGATTCAAGGAAAAATTGAATTCAGAAATCTGAGCTTTCGTTTTCCCGGTACTTCAAGCGATGTCTTGAAAGGCGTCAACCTGGTTATTGAGGCGGGACAGCGCATTTCAATGATTGGTGAAATCGGATCTGGAAAATCAGCACTTCTTTCGCTCATTCCGCGGCTCTACCCCGTTCAAGACGGGATGCTTTTCATTGATGACATCGACATCAACCATTGGCCGTTGGAAGAACTTCGGAAGCAAGTGGGCTATGTGAGTCAGGAAGTTTTTCTATTCAGCGAGACTGTCTGTGAAAACGTCGCCTACGGTTTGCATCAATGGCGATCGAGCGTGGATTCTTTAGATCCGATCGAAGGTGCTGCGAAGCTCGCGCAGGTACATCACGATGTTCAAGGGCTTTCAGCAGGCTACCAAACGCGACTCAGTGAAAGAGGAGTGAATCTCTCTGGCGGTCAGAAGCAGCGTCTGACCATTGCTCGTGCAGTGGCCAAAAATCCGGCGATTCTTGTTTTGGACGACGCACTTTCTTCAGTGGATGTGCAGACCGAGGAACAAATCCTTCAATCGCTTCGGTCTCGTTCGGGTAGGAATACCGAGATTATCTCAGCCCATCGAATTTCTACGGTGCGGGATGCTGACAAGATCATTGTCTTTGATGCGGGTCAGGTTCGGCAACAAGGCACGCACGATGAACTCATTATGGATCGCCGCGGGGCTTATCAAGTTTTCTTGGAGCAGCAACAGCTCAGTGAGGATCTCGAACAGCTTGGAGATGCTTATTTGGCTCAGGGAGGAAATCCATGAGTCAGCCTAATCCGGATTTCGATGTAGATTCCTATCTGGACAAGGAAGAGGGTCAGGGGAAGTTCCATCGTCGCACTTTGCGTCGGTTAGTGGGCTACGTTTTAGCAAATCGCTACCTGTTAGCTGCTGGGATATTTCTCATTCTTGTCGCGACTGCTGCGACCTTGTTGGAGCCCCGGCTTTTCGGTTACGCCATTGATGAGGCGCTTATTCCCCAAAGACCTCTTTTGCTGAAGCAACTAGTGGGTCTTTTCCTGATCATTGAACTGACGAGGTTGGCTTCGGTTCTGCTTCATTCGTACCTCTTCGAAAAGCTGGGTCAGAATGTCATGCAGCGTCTGAGGATCGAACTCTTCGCTCACTTGCAATGTCTGCCCGTTTCTATTTTTGATAAGCACCCGGTGGGGCGCTTAGTGACTCGCGTGACGAACGATGTTTCGAATTTAGCTGAAATGTTTTCGGCAGGATTTGTCACGATCATTGGAAACGTTTTGGTTGTGGTGGGAATTCTGACCTGGCTTTTGATTCTGGATTGGGAACTCGGCTTAATTGCCTGCAGCGTTTTTCCATTCTTAATGTTGGCGTCGGCATACTTCAGCAAGCAGTTGCGGGTAGCGTATCGGGAAGCTCGAAGCAAGCTCTCCGCCCTGAATGCTTTCTTAGCTGAGAATATTTTGGGTATGCGAGTGGTGCACCTATTTAATCGCCAGCGTTTGCACATTCAGCGCTTCAAGCAGATCAATGATTGGTACGCTAATGCTCAGATCGGGTCTGTCCGAGTTTTTGCCTATTTCCAGCCCGCTATTACTTGGAGTTCGGGAGTAGCCGTAGCGCTAGTGATTTGGTTTGGCGGCCAATGGACTACCAACGGTTCTATCAAACCGGGTGTGTTGGTAGCTTTCTTTTCTTATGTACTGACACTCTTTCAGCCTCTTCGAGAAATTGCGGATAAGTGGAATATCTTTTTGTCGGGGATGACATCGGCAGAAAGAATTTTTTCCATTCTGGATTGGACGCCCGAGCATCAGGCTCGAGACAGCGAGAATCCGGTGAAACGACCTGAGGGAATTCAGGGACACATTGTTTTCGATAAGGTCTGGTTTGCTTATTCGGGTGAGAACTGGGTACTCAAAGATTTCAGCTTAGAGATCAAGCCGGGAATGAAGATTGGTGTGGTGGGGCATACTGGCGCAGGGAAAACCACGCTCATCAGTTTATTGTTACGATTCTATTCTCCTCAAAAAGGGACCATTACTTTAGACGGAAGAGATCTGAAGGATTATTCGCTACGCGAGCTTCGGTCGATTTACGGAATGATTCAGCAAGATGTGTTTCTATTCTCGGGCTCCATTTGGGATAACGCGACACTTTGGCGAGAGCTCGGGGGATCGCTCGAAGCGGACTTGAAATCGGTACTGGGATCAACAGGCTTGAGTGATTTAAAAGTGGAGTTGGAGGAACGCGGTTCTAATCTTTCCATGGGAACTCGTCAGACGCTTGCTTTTGCGCGAGCCATGGCTGCCAATCCCCCTGTTTGGATTTTGGATGAGGCCACCGCCAATATTGATTCTGGAACTGAAAAGAGGTTAGAAAAGATTTTCGATCATTCGGCAGAGGCGAAAACAACGATCATGATTGCTCATCGACTTTCCACAGTTCGTTCAGCCGACTTGATCTTGGTTTTACACAAGGGAACCTTGGTGGAAAAGGGAACGCACACTCAGCTCTTAAAGCAAGACGGGTTTTATGCTCGCCTCTATCGCTTCCAATCCGCCTCCCTGAAGCGAGAACGAAAACCCGCTACGGCGGCTGCACCTGAGTTGGCGAGGTAGTTATGAGCACCCTAGCCCAGGCTGAATTTGAAGAGCAGCTCAAGCAAGCGATCGAAAATCCCTTGGCCTATTTCGATCGACCCATTCCGCTCTCTGGAACACCCGCCGGGGTGCTGGTGCTTTTTGGAGTGAGCCCGGGGGAAGTGCCAAAAGTTTTGCTGACTCAACGAACGGACACCGTCGAAAAACACAAAGGGCAGATTGCCTTCCCCGGCGGAATGCTCGATCCAGAAGATGTGGAACACGGAGGATTGGTTGCTACTGCTCTTCGGGAGACGGAAGAGGAAGTGGGAATCTCGCGTGAACTAGTTCGTGTTCACGGGATCTTGCCAGATTTTCCCACGACGACGGGTTTCGTTGTCACGCCTGTTTTGTCGACGCTCAAACAACCGCCTGAGCAAGTGCTGATGACACTCAATAGCTTTGAAATCGCCGATACTTTTTGGGTTTCTCTGGAGGAGTTAAAACGACCGGGCGTTTATAGTACCGAGATTTATGAAGCGCGAGGGAAGCAGTATCCCATCCATGTTTTTAATGTGGAAGCAGGCGGGGAGCGTCGTATTTGGGGCGCTACTGGAGCCATTCTTAAAAACATTCTCGATCGTCTGGAAGCTGTGGTAAGCAAATAACCATGATGAAAAAGAATGGATTGTTTCCCGGCGTTAGTTTTGTTTTGGCTTGTTTGATGTCTGCATCTGCCTTAGCCGCACCAGCAGAGAAAGCCGCTCCTGCTCCCACTAAAGTGGAAGATTTCAAAGGCACCCCTTTGGACAGTGAATTCACCTTAGGTGGTATGGCCGGTGTGGGGCAAGTTTCTGACAACGCTGGTTTTACAATTTATGGAACGGCCGCGAAGAAAATCGTTCATCACGGATTCGTTCCCGACATTAACAACCAAGTCTTCTTAGAAGCAGCAGTGGGTCCTTGGCTCAAGCCGGGTTCTTCTGCGTTCATTTACAGCTTGCACTTACGTTGGGATTTTCAAAAAGACAGCGAGTGGACGCTTTATTCCATCACGGGCTTGGGCGGTTATTTCACCGGCCAGTCGATGGGGAATTCTACCGTGCTCTATCCGCGCTTCGGCGCCGGGGCGTTCTGGAGAATCGACACCGGTTTAAAGATCCGAATGGAAATCAGCCACGAGTTTATCGGGGTTGGGGTTTCGTTCCACCTTTGATCGCTGAATACCCGGTTACGGTTTCAGTTCACTGATAAGATCTTCGATCATTAGTTAGCCGGAGCAGCTTCTCTATTTTCCTGTTCAGTATCTTGGCCGTCTTCGGTCGGAATCTGTTCGGCCTCAAAGTCGTACATTGAGGTTTCAAGAACCTTTGCTTTTGCTTTCAATCCGTAACCCAAGCGAAATACGTACGTCCCACGCTGGTCATTGGGTTTGGTTTTAAAATGAGAAACAACATCACGAATGGAACGCTTGCAAGCAGCGTAGGAGTCAAAGGAGTATTCCCTAGGTCCCCAACCCTGTGGGATGGTGATCGTCGATTTCTTCTTAGAGCATGAAATGCTTACGGGATGATCCGTAAGCCATTCGCCAAGGGTTTCTTTTGCCCGTTCCGTGCGAATGTTGACAGTACCGGTTAAGATGTCAGGAGTGGAAGTGTTCAATTCTTGCATTCTCAGATAGAGTTGCACACCATAATCTTCGTTTACGACTTGAGCTTGGCTCGTAGATGCAAGAGCGCCCAAAAAAACAGTTGTAACCAGTGTCCAATGAGAAACTTTCATAGAAAACATCCTCTCTGCTAGAGCAAGGGTTGCAAGGTCTGGACCCATTTGGTTTGGCTTAAATCATTCTTATTCTTACGGATTGCTCTGTCTAAGTCTTTGACACTTGTTCGAGCTAATGGGCCGAACTCACGGCCTTAATCCCCGGTACAGTTTCAGTTCAGGTTCAAGTACATGTTCACGCCTTATTTCGGATGAACTAGGCGGTAGAGCATTCCGCCTAGGCGGTCGGCTTGTTTTAGGAGTGTGGATTGTTTGAGGATCGCTAGTAGAGCTTGGACTTCTCGGTTTGATCCTAGGGCGATGGCATAAAATCTTCGACGATCTGCCTGGGTCGGTTTGCCACTTCCTTCTGCAATATTGAGAACAATACTTAGGCTTGCTCTTACGAGTTGATCTTTGATGTAGTGTTTGGCTTGAACCGATTCGCATTGGTCATAAAGAGCTACTGCTAAGTCATAAGTTAAAAATCCCTGGATCATAGTTTGTCTCCTTTTTTGTTTTGAAAAATTTGGTCCCACGCCCAGGGCGACGGACCAAATTTTTCAAAACAAAAAAGGAGATCACTTATGCCGAAGGGATTTTTAACTTATGACTTAGCAGTAGCTCTTTATCGCCATGTTGAAACAATTCAGGCCAGAGCGTCACTGAGAGATCAGCTCTTAAGGACCTCAGAAAGGTGTTGTTCTCAATATTGCAGAAGGAGCAGGCAGGATCACTAAACGGGATCAGGCTAGATTTGGCAGACCACGTCGCAGCATGCCTCTACCGCCTCATCCATCCGAAACCGAAACCGAAACCGTAAACCGTAAACCGTAAACCGTAAACCGTAAACCGTCGACCGTCACCGAGTCGTTCCCTGGAGCGCAATATAGGCTGCTCCTAAAAGCCCCGACCGATTTTCAAGTTTCGAAACCTCGAGCTTGGGCATCATGTTCTTCCAATTTTCTCGAGTGCAAAGAAGTTGATAAAGCTCGGCAGTCGCTTTGGGAAGAAAGAAGTCTGAAGCTTTCGCAAAGCTTCCCGCAAAAATAATCACTTTCGGGCAATAGAGCATGACGTAGGTGTGGAGCGCCATCGCGAGCAGGTGAGCATAGTCTGCAAAAAGTTGCAGGGCCTGGGCGTTTCGCTGTTGAGCGAGTTTCACGACGTCTTCGCCCTGGAGTTTGGGTTGTCCCAATTTTTTTCGAGCGCGCTCGGTGAATCCTTTTCCGGAAAGAAAGGCTTCAGCACAACCGCGTTTGCCGCAGCCGCAGAGAACTTCCGGGTCATCGATTCGCAACGTGAGATGGCCCGCTTCCGGATGCATTCCTTGTCCAGCCTGAACGAGTTTGCCATCGACGAGAATACCGGTACCCAGCCCCGTTCCTAAAGTGAGGATCATGGCATCTTTCTGGTGACGCGCAGCTCCCAACCAGGCTTCGGCGAGAATCGCGGCATCGGCGTCGTTTTCAACCCAGACGGGGCGCTTCAATCTTTTCTTCAGGATCGATGCGAGTGGAACTTTGCCCCAGCTCCCCTCGCGCGTACTCGTGAAATTCATGGGATCCAAGAGAGTTCCAGTTCGAGCATCCAATGGGCCAGCTGAAGCCATTCCCACTTTTTTAACTTTGGGAAAACCGGAAAGGAGAGCCAAACCAGCGTCAGAAATTTGTTGCAGGACCGCGTCTTTTCCTAATTCCAGAGAAACGGGGACTCGAGTTTCTTCTAGAATTTTGCCTCCGGCGTCGACGATTCCAGCAGCAAGCTTCGTCCCCCCCAAATCAAATGCCAAGACGCATTCTTTTGATGAGGTTTTGGCACCTTTTGATGCAGACTTTCGAGCTTTGTGAGTCATCTCTAAAGATGTACCATAGAAGGGAGCAGAGCTAGATGATGAAAAACCGATTTTCTCCCGCACCTCAGAAAAATTGGTGGGCCGAAGCAGGAAGTTTGCTTCTGGTAAGTTTGGCCCTCTTTACTCTTTTTTCGCTTCTCACTTATGTCGGAAGTGATCCCTCTTTCTTTTCGAATACCAGTGCTAAGGCCGCAAACGCTTGCGGGCGGATGGGGGCGTTCTGGGCTTCCGCTCTTTTAGAAGTTTTTGGAATAGCAGGATTTCTTATTCCGGCAGCACTGGCTTTCTTGGCGGTCACTTTACATAAACGGGAAAGCAGTCTTCGAACTCTCGGAACTTTTTTGGGAATGGCGATCTCCGTTGTCGCTCTCACGGTGTTTCTGACGTTGCATTGGAAAACTTGGCACTATCGGGGAGCGGAGCTTCTGACGGGTGGCGCCTTTGGAATCTTGCTGGCCGATCCGCTGCTGGTTCAGTTTAATCATCTCGGTTCGAGCGTGATTTCGCTCACCGTTTTTTGCATTGCTCTGGCGCTTTCAACCCCGCTCAGCCTGATGGCTTTCGGATTAAAGGTAATCACCGCATTTGCCCGATTTATCGGGAAATACGGACTGAAACTGGCAAAACTCTGTGCAGCGGCAGTCGTTTATGGGGGAAGTCTACTTTCCTTGAAAATAGCCCGTGCTACGGGTGATTTCTTTCAAAAGGTTTTGGAAAAAGGATTGCGTCCCAAATTTCAAACTCCCGAAGCGGTGGCAGTGGCAGATGCTTTTGTATCTCCCATTCCTGAAACGGTTGAACAGTATGGATCTGGAGCTGTCTTTGCCGGAGAAGAGATTGAAGAAGCAGAAATCGTTTCTCCTACCAAGAAATCTTTCGAAATCATTACCGCTGCGGTTGAAAAAGAGCCGTCTAAGCGGGCGGCTCAGGCTGCTCGTACACGCGTAGGTCCTTGGAAATTGCCGGCGCTGGATTTTTTACGTCGTCCTCCGACCCAAACTTCTTCGGTCGATCGTGACAAGCTTTTGCAGAATTCTAAAATTTTGGAACAGAAGTTTCTGGATTTTGGAATTGAAGGGGAAGTCACGGCCGCTCGACCCGGCCCTGTGATTACGCTCTACGAGTTTAAGCCGGGACCGGGAGTGAAGGTTTCCAGAATCGCCGCTCTTGCTGATGATCTCTCGATGGCTCTTTCGGCTCAGAGCGTGCGTATTCTGGCCCCACTCCCTGGAAAGTCTGTGGTCGGGATTGAGATTCCAAGTGAAACTCGCGAGACTGTTTTCTTACGCGAATTTTTGCAGCATCCGGATTTTCATGGCACTCGCCACACCATTCCAGTGGTGATGGGAAAAGATATCAGCGGTCAGCCGTACCTTTCGGATCTTACCCGGATGCCTCACTTGCTTTGCGCGGGGCAGACTGGGGCAGGGAAGTCCGTTTTCATGAACGGCTTAATCTGTTCGCTTCTCTATCGATTCAGCCCTGATGAGTTGCGAATGATTTTAGTGGACCCTAAGTTCATCGAGTTCAGAAGCTACCAAGATATTCCTCACTTGCTTCTGCCGGTGGTGGATGATCCCAAACATGCCAGCACGGCTTTGAAGTGGGCCGTGCGTGAAATGGAACGTCGATACCGAGTTCTTGCCATGATGGGTGCCCGCAATCTTGCGAGCTTCAATCAGAAGGTCGAGGAAATGGGAGTGGACGTCGTGCGCGATCTGCTCATGTCGGAAGAGAATCAGCCTGAGAACATGGCTCAAATGACGGGCGCAGATTGGATCGATGCGTTCGAGCCAGATGACAATGGAATTCCGAGAATCGGGAAGTTGCCGTTCGTTGTAGTGATCATCGACGAGTTAGCTGATTTGATGATGGTAGCGAAGAAGGAAGTGGAAATTTCGATCGCTCGCATTGCTCAGAAAGCTCGTGCTGCGGGAATTCACTTGGTGATTGCGACTCAACGTCCGTCCACCGATGTCATTACGGGATTGATCAAGGCCAACTTGCCCTCACGCGTTTCCTTCCAGCTGGCCAGTTACATCGATTCAAAAACGATTTTGGACCGAGCTGGGGCTGAAAGTTTGTTAGGCCAGGGCGACATGCTCTTCATCCCCCCGGGAATGTCACAGCTGTTACGACTGCACGGCGCTTTTGTGGACGATGACGAGATTAACAAAATTACTTCCTTCCTTCGCTCGCAAGGCAAACCCACCTACCGCAATGAAATCTTGGTGGAGGACGAAGATTCTGACGAGTTTGGCGAAGAAGGTGAAAGCGATGATCAACTCTTTCAAGACGCCGTGGAACTGGTTCGCCGCAATGGTCACGCTTCAGCGAGCTTCTTACAGCGCCACCTGAAGGTGGGATACAATCGGGCTGCACGAATGATAGAAACTATGGAAACCCGTGGCATTGTTGGTCCAGCTGACGGGGCTCGTCCGCGTGAAGTGTTGATGAGATGATCGATGTCTGCTATTTTTCTAAGAATGAATCTCACCTTACTAAGCGTGTTACTCGTACTGTTGATTTTTTCGGGACCGAGTTTTTCGACTAGTGCTTTTGGCGCGGCGGGAGTGGCAGTCGCGGCGGCTGCAAATGCAGCAGACGACACCGAGGGAGACGCAGCAGATGATGCTGATGATGACGAACCAGAAGAAGTTCCAGAAAAGAAAGTGTCCCCCAAGAGACCGCTGAAAGGTAAACGGGCCCGTGAAAAAGAAACGGACGGCACCCAAGCCGCAAAAAACATCAAAGACCCCGTTGTTAAAAGCCACTACCGAGACCCGCGTACTGGGGCAAACTACGAAGTGGATCCGGACTGATCGTCCGTTTAATTTTCCAACCTCGGTTCGCCAAGCGCTTCAAATTCTCGATGATGCCGGTCACATCGCCTACATTGTGGGTGGGAGCGTTCGGGATTTTCTCTTAGGTCCGGAATGGACGAAGAAGACGAAGGATCACGACATTGCTACCAGTGCGAGCCCTGACGATTTAGTGCGCTTGTTTCCGAATGCCGTCACCGTGGGGAAAGCATTTGGCGTGATCAAAGTTCCTGTCGAAGATAGCCGTTCCCCGTTTTTGGAGATCGCGACTTTCAGAAAAGATCTCGAGTACAAGGACCATCGCCATCCCACAGGGATTTTGTTTGCGGGTCCGACAGAGGATGCGCGTCGCCGTGACTTTTCCATCAACGGCTTATTCTATGATCCTAAAACTGCTCGAATTCTCGATGTGGTAGACGGAATCGATGATCTTCGAAAGAAAGTGATTCGTGCCATCGGAAATCCGATGGAGCGTTTCAAAGAAGACGCCTTACGCTTGCTCCGTGCGGTGCGATTTTCAACTTACTTGGGTTTTGATCTCGATCCGGCTACTGCAGACGCAATTCGCGCGCGCGCGCGCCTCATTTCGAAAGTGAGTGGCGAAAGAGTTCGCGATGAGCTCACGCTGATGTGGACAGGGCCTCGTCCGATGAAGGCTTTGAAGCTGCTTTCCGACCTGGGATTACTGGTTCATATTTTACCCGAGCTCGACAAGCTCAAGGGATTGGAAAACTTTCAGAACAGTCCGGGCGACGGGGATGTGTGGAGTCACACTCTCAAGGTGGTCGATGTTCTGGCAAAACAAAATGAAGCTCGAATGCCACAGCTGGCTTGGGCGGCCTTGCTTCAAGATATTGGAAAGCCGATTGCTGCTCGTCGTAGCAGTAAGAAAAACTTCAATGCCCACGAACTCGATGGAGCTAAGATTGCCAAGGACATTGGCGAGCGTCTGAAGATGGCGAAGTCGGATATCGATGTCATTGCGTGGATGGTAGAAGAGCATCTGAAGTTTCGCGAAGTGTTTCAGATGCGGGAGTCCACTCTGCAACGATTCATCCGGCAGCCGGGGTTTGACCAGCTGCTGAAGCTCTACCGCGCAGAAGCGACTGCCACCGACGGGAATCTTGCGTTCTACGAATTTTGTGCCTCTCGTTATGACGAATATCAGAAGCGCGCGAAACTCGAAGGTGAAGCCAAGCTCATTAGCGGTGAGGATTTGATTCAGCTGGGGCTTTCACCGGGTCCGAAATTTTCTGAAATTTTGAGAACCATCGAAGATCTGGCGCTTGAAAAAAAGCTGCACTCGAAAGAGGAAGCCCTAGAATTCGTTGTTAAGAATTTTGTGGGATAAGCCTTTTGATTCGTTCGGGGCTCGGTTCAACAATCAACGTCTTGTTGTGTGTGTAGCTGGCTTCGGTGGAATCCTTGATTCGCTTCACATATTTCTTAAAAGTGTAATCCACTTCTGTTTTACCCCAATTCTGCCCCCCACTATAAAAAACAGTCAACGCCGCCGCGTCGAGCAGGGTTTCTAAGGGTACGGACTTCCCACTTTGGGTGGGGATGAGCGTGTGTGCACCGGGTCTTCCCCGAACGTGCATCCAGAGGTCATTTCCGCGCGCGCATTTGAAAGTGAGTTCCAAGTTTTCATCTTTCGTGCGGCCAACGAAAATCGTGACGCCGTCTTTGGAAACAAAAGAGCGTCCCGGCCAGGTCGAGGTTTTAGTTTTCTGTTTGCCCTCTTCACCTGGAGCAATTCCAAGATGGGGCAGGGACTTTTCTAAGGCTTCGAGCGCCTTCCAGTCTCCTGAATCTATTTTCGCTAAGCCTTGGGTTAATTTCTCGGAGGCGTGAGATTTTTCCTGAGCCGCTTGTCCTCGTGCTAACGCTTCCTCGAGGCGGCGCTTTTTTCTACGCTCCTTTTTATAAAATTCCTGAACCTGTTGTGATTCGTTGAGTTTTGGATCGCGGGGAATATCCAGAGGCTTCCCTGTTTCATAGCTTTTGAACTGATTTCCCAGATTCGCTTTGAGCAGGTCTCCGAAACTCTGCCAATCGGGCTCTGTCCGAGCATGCTCGGCAGCCTTTTTTCCCTGGTCCACTCGCTCCTTTAAATGCTTTTGTAGACTTTTGATTTCTTTTTCGATGCGGAGAGTTCTAATTTCAAAGGCTTCCCGGTCGAGTTCTGTTTCCACTAATTTTGAAAAAGCTTTTAGACTCTCTGCCTCTCGACGAATTTCTAAAGTCTTCGGGGGCTTTCCTTGAGTAGGAATTCGGTATTCCTTTTCCTTCGCCGTGATTCGGCTGCGAGTAATAATAGGCCAAGCCGCTGCACCTTTTTTCTTTTTTACGAGCAGCGCTTCGGGAGCAGCCGGAATCAACGTGTGCACAAGACCTAAGGTTTCACCCTCGGCGGTAGCAAAAGTGAAAATCACCACGCGTTCTTGAGGTAAGGCTTCGATGTCGATTAGCTTCGCGTCTTTCAAGTGCTTATTGAGTTCGAGATCAAAGCCCGAACGAGTGGCGCTCGCTGCAGCTTCTAAATTTTTTTCGAGAAGTGCGAAATAGGTGCTTCGAGGACGCACGCTGATGAGAAGCGCCCGATCATCTTGACGCGCCCGGAGGCGAATGAGCCACTCTCCTTTTAAATACCGCGCAGGGAATCGAGGACGCGTCGGAACCACGATGCGATCCACCCGGTAGTGGCGACCAGAGTCCATTTCCAGAGTGCTGCGCAGATGCGTCACGAGAGTTTCGATTTCTCTCCAATTCAAAGCCGTGAACATAACGCGATCCTGCCACAACAGGGGTCAGAATAGCACTCGGGATTTTCTGGGGCCAAAACGCCCGTATTTCACCCCGGTTTATTCAAATTCAAAGACTGGCTACAGGAGCCAGAGAGCATCGCGTTACACTCGATTTGTTTAATGGGCATGCCTCTTGCTCTGCTAGCCAGCGTTTCGTGAACAGGGAGTTCATTCGAAGTTTTTTGGGGAAATAGGGGGACCAATGTTGAAAATTTTTAATCAGGTAAGGAACCTGCCTGCATTCTTTCTGATGCTGGCGTTGGGGAGCTTGGCGGCTTGTCAAAGCTCGCAAGGCGATCAGGGAAGCATTTCATTTACAACGACCGTCAATTCCAACTCGGAAATCTATTATGACAATGATTCGCTCAACGTCATTTATGGTCAGTCCGCAGGGATTGCTTTCAGCATGGCCGCCGCTACGACGGAACCCGTTCAATGGGAAGTATTGAATTGGGATCTGCCCAACGGATTGCAGTTGCAAGATACGACTTCCAGTACAGTGCTCCTGTTTGGAACACCTTTTTTTACGGGACAGTGGTGTTTCATTCTCTCAGGAACGACTCCCTCAGGAATCGAAGCCACCAAAGAAATCTGTTTGAACTCCGATGACAATCCGAACTTCATTTATCCGAAAGTCACTTCCGATCGCTACTTAGAGAGCGCAATCAAAGGTCAGTTCTACCAATCCAATATTAATCTCGACATGACCTCGGTGAATTCTTTCAACGGCCAAGTCGTGTCGGGACAGCTTCCTTCTTCTCTCAGCTTGGGAGCCGTTCCTTCAGCCGGCAAACTCAGTTTGCAGGGAATTTTCAACGAAGTCGGCACTTACGTTTTCGTTGTGAAGGTGAGCGACTCTTCGACGGGGGCTTTCAACTATCGCCAATTCATGGTGAGTGTGGATGAAGATCCCGCTTCAGGTCAGACGACGACCTGTATGCCGGGATATTATTTCGATCCCACTCTCGGATATTGCTTACAAGATGAGCAGCGGAGTTGTCCTGTCGGAACCTATTTCGATGCGACGTCGAATGACTGCGTTGGATTTCCAGCCCCTCCGCCCACCATTACTTGTGGAGCAGGTGAACACTTCGATCCGTTCCTCTCTCAGTGCGTAGTGGACGCAGCGCAGATGTGTCCGCTGAATTATCGTTGGGATTCTTATTACCAAAGCTGCGTGCGCCTGCCGTATTCGTGTGACATTGGTTACACCTACGACTGGGGCATGCAAGCGTGTGTGAGTTTGTGGCCCGCGACCTGCGGCGCTGGAACTCATTATAATCCCGCCCGCAATTCTTGCGAACCCAACTGGGGTTCGTGCGGATGGGGAAGTTATTGGGACCCCTTTTCTCAATCCTGCCGTGCAAATCAGCGCGGTTGTAGTTGGGATGAATACTGGGACCCCCGAACGGGTTCGTGCCGCGATCGTCGACACTACGAGCGTTGCGCGCCCGGAAGTTTCTGGGATCCTGCACGCGGATCCTGCATGTACAACCGACCGATGCCTCGTTGTGGTTGGGATTCGCATTGGGATCCGATTCGGGGGGCTTGTTTCCCGAATGGACATCCCGTTCCGCGTCCCATGCCTCCGCGGGTGAGACCGGTTCCGCCGCATCCTCCGGCTCGTCCTTTGCCGGCACCTGCGCCGCGACCAATCCCGCGTCCTCGTCCGCCGACACCAGCTCCGCATCCGGCGCCAGTGCCTGCACCGAGACCGGTACCGCGTCCGAATCCGCGGCCGATTCCGGCACCGGCCCCGCGTCCGCAACCGCCAGCACCGGCCCCGCGTCCGCAACCGCCAGCACCGGCCCCGCGTCCGCAACCGCCAGCACCGGCCCCGCGTCCGCAGCCGCCGGCACCGGCACCGAGACCGCAGCCACCAGCTCCGGCACCGAGACCACAGCCGCCGGCACCAGCACCAAGACCGCAGCCACCAGCTCCGGCACCGAGACCACAGCCGCCGGCACCAGCACCAAGACCGCAACCGCCGGCACCAGCACCAAGACCGCAACCGCCAGCACCGGCACCGCGTCCTGCGCCGCCTGCTCCGCGGCCAGCACCGGCTCCGAGACCCGCACCAGCACCAAGACCGGCTCCGCCGTCACGACCGAATCCGCCAGCTCGTCCGGCACCAAGACCGCGAATGGAAGTCACGACCGTCACCAACGCCGTGGCCATTCAGAATGTCAACAATGCGAGCGATGTGGATCAACACTAGGAGGACAACTACCGCCTCGACTTGACCGATTCGTTCTTCAGTGATTGATCGACCCCGGGCTCATTTCCTAACGGAGATGGGCCCGGTTCAATTAAGAGATGACGACGGTGTTCTTATTGTTTTGAGGGACACGCATCTTAAATGCGCGCATCAGAGCATTGAGAAATACTGGATCAAACTTTGCGCGAAAGAGAGTGTTCATTCGTTCGAGTGCTTCAACAGGGGAGAGGTTCAGGCTCTCGGGTCCTTTGAGAACCATCATACAGAATTCGTCGGCAACCGAAACGAGTCGTGCCATGGGGTGAATATGCTTCTTGGTGAGCTTTCTAGGGTAGCCCAGTCCAGTGCAATCTTCATGGTGTTGTAGAATGATTTGCAAGATGTCTGTTGGGACTGCTTTCAGTTGGCTGAGAATTTCTAACCCTCTTTGAGCATGGGATTCATACATTTGAACTTCTTCATGGGTCATATCCTTCCGATGTTTTTGAAGGATGACTGGCGGTATTTCCTTTAAGCCGATGTCATGAAGAAGGCCACCCATTGCAACTTTGTAAATATTTGCAGGAGAACTCCACTTCACTTGTCTGGCAATAATGACACTGTAGAGGCTAACGCCCAATCCGTGAGCATAAAGGTGGTCCGAATGCTTATCGAGCATCTGAATGAGGTTCATCATGTCATCGGGCTCAGTCATGAGCGATGCGGTCGCCTCCACAATAGTTTTAGCCATCTGAAAACCCTCTTCATCTACGCCATTGAGATGAAGATGTTCGAAAATTACTTCACTGGTGTGACGGAGAAAAGTTCTCTTCTTGTCTTTAGAGATGGTGCTGTTGTTCTTCACCATTGGAAGTAGGGCGAGATTGAAATCCATGTAGCGGCGAAAATCATCTTTCGACATGTAGAGATATTGGAGATTTTTTGCCTTGAAAGCCTTAATGCGCTCAATTGCAATTTCCTCTCCTGAGTGAGCAATCTTGAGATATTTTTTGTCAGAAAGTCGAATGTAGATATCGAATTTGATTTGATGACCTGAAATGAAGTCGTCGATGCTTAGTTTACAATAGTTGTCATCTTGACTCTCGTCCTCTTCTTTTTTTATTTGGTCTGAGGAGTGGAGCCAGAGATTTAGAATTTCAAACAGCTCTTCTTTTTTAAATGGTTTAGGTAGAAAACCCCGAGCCCCCATCTCATAGGCTTCTTCTGTTTCCTTCAGATCTGAGAATCCCGTGATCAGAACAACGGGAAGTCCAGGGCGCACCTTTTTACAATGGTGCATCAGCTCAATTCCGCTTCCACCAGGCATGTTTATATCTGAGATGACGATATCAAATTCCTCAAGGCCAATGAGTTCCTTCGCCACCTTGCTCTGGTTCGCATGTGTGACGTGGTAGCCCTCTTTAACAAGGGTCTTCCCAAGGGTTTCTCGGAAAGTGTCGTCGTCATCTACTAGAAGAATCCTTTTTTCCACTGGCATAGTGTTATGAAGCTTTTGAGCTTGGTACTCCTTGTTTAATTAGGACTTCTCGTCTTTCCTCAACTAGCATTCTTATTTTTGCCAGCAAATCTTCGAGCTGTTTCACTTGGGTAGGTACATCCGCATCTATGGCGCCGAGATCTTTCACGCCGTCTTTAATCATGTCTATTAGGAAGATCGAGGTAGCGATCGGGCTTGCAATGTCGTGAAGAAACTTTCTCTCTTCGATTCCTTTGCTCATGAAGCTAGTGCCTCCATCACGGAGGAAAAAAGTTGTTTTCTATCGAAGGGTTTTGGAATGACTTTTTTTGCCCCCTTTTTAATGCAGTCTTCTTCCGTGATTTCTGCAAAGCCGGTAAGAAAGATCACGACCGGAATATTAGGATCAATTTTTCGAAGGGTTTCGAGGAGAGAAATCCCATCTCCTCCCGGCATTCGAATGTCGGAAAGGACGAGATGAATCTGTGCGGAGCGAACAATTTCTAAAGCCTTGCTACCATTCTCAGCAGAGTAAACATTGAAGCCCTTCCGTTTGAAATCAAAAACTAGCGTATCTCGAAGGGTCTCATCGTCGTCTACAATCAAAATATTTTTTTCCTGATTGTTCATTCGTTCTCCTTAGGCTGCCGGTATACTGAGTTCTTCACTTTTTATTAATTGAATCACAAAGCAGGTGTTCGAGCTATTGTTGTCCAGACGAAGCTCGCCCTTGTGTCCGCGGATGATCCCCAAAGAGATGCTTAACCCTAGTCCTGTTCCACTTCCAACTGGCTTGGTGGTGAAGAAAGGCTGAAAGATTTTTTTCTGAACCTCAACCGGAATGCCCTTGCCACTATCTGTGATCCGAATTTCAACATTCTTATCTCTTTCAGTCACAGCTATTCGGATCCACTTTTCGGGTAGGTTCATGACAGCATCATGCGAATTATTCAGAAGATTGAGAAGTACTTGGGATATTTCCGTGGCTCGGGCTGCAATTTTAAGATGGGGATTCTTATTTTCGAAGCTGATCTCAATGCCATGGCCGCTGAACCTCTCCTGACAGAAGCCCAGAGTTTCTTCTATAATCTGTTGTACAAGGGTAGGGCGTAGAGAGTCTGAGGTACTTTCCCGAGAGAAGGCGCGCATTCCTTGAACGATTTTTCCAATGCGATCTGTCGTTTTTACTAGCTTCAATGCCATTTCTTTTACGAGCTGCCTGTCTAGAACTTCGTCGTCCACCACTTCTTCGATTTGCGAAGAGATGTTTCTGATGGATGCCAGGGGGGTATTGATTTCGTGAGCAATTCCTCCAGCCATTTCGCCTAGAGCGGACATTTTGGCTGAAGAAATTAGGGCCTGTTGTTGAGTCATAACGGTTTTTTGAGAGTCTTGGAGTTGCTTGGTTCTCTCATGGACCTTTTCTTCGATGTTGAGAATAGTTTCTTCCAGTTTCACATGAGTTTCGGAATGGGTTCGGAGGTCACGAAGTCCGACCCGGATGGAATAGAGGAGAATCATGTCTTCAAATAGCACCCATCCTGCGTGTTCAAATGCTCTCCAGGGGGAAGAGGAAAGAACTCCATAAACGGATTGAGGCCAGTAAAAGCCGCGAACGAGGTGATCTAGTGTAGTAATGATTGTTGCGATCGCTAACGGTCTCCAGTCTTTATAAAAGGCTAAAAACGCGAGGGATCCAAAGATGTGAAAATGGGTCTCAATTCTTCCGCCTGTCAGGTGGATGAAGAGGACCGAGAACAAAATCTGGGCGAAGGAGATTACCATTCGGTTGAGTGGTGCTCCAGGATTTGAAAACACAAGGAAGGCGGGATATAGCGCCAAAGCCCCGCCAAGAAATACTGCGGTGTAAACGTGCAGATGAACCTTTCCTACATCTCCTTCCCATGTCAGGGGAGAAATGGTTAGGGCAAAGAGGACTCCGACAAACCATTGGAATAAAAGGAGGTAACCAAAAAGCGGATCAATCGTTGAGGCAATGGCTCTAAACCTTTCCTTGTAAACCTTCTCAACTCGAGATTTAAAATCAGGGGGGTTATTAATCATAGGTCCCCGAAGTTTTTGCTCGCTCGGGATTTCTTAAGGAGCAACCAAAGACTGGAGTTTGCGCAATTTCCCTCAGGGGATTTTGTTTGGGATTTTTTAGTTTGAAGTAAGAAAGGATTGCGAGCTGTCCGTCGTTATCGCCCATGTGTCCGCGTTGAGCGGTAATTCCGCCCTGGAAAAGCAGGTTTCCTTCCGAGCTGTAAAGAAAGGTTTGGCCAGAAGTTTTCGCATCGAATTGAGAAGCCTCGATTCCTGTTTCGTCGATTAGTGCTGTGACGTTTGGAATGGATTGAGCTTTTTTCCACAAGCTATCTTGCACCCATTCCTTGGTTTTATTCTGAGGCTTGTAAAAGACCACGTAGCTCTTTGCCTTTCCTAAAATTCGTGGCATGAGCTTTTCTAGTTCTCCTAAGGATGCTTCGGAACAAGGGCAGTGAGGATGAACAAACATCACAAGAGTAGCAAGGTCTTTGAAACTAGAAAGAGTTGTGCCTTGGGGCCACTGAAGAAGGGCCTGAGCAGGTTTACCCGGAATATTGGCGTAGTTGTAGATTCGAGTAAATCCAAACCCAATAGCCATGAACCATCCCAGGAAGATAAGAAGGGTGGAAAGCTTTCTTTTTTTCATATGAAAGAAGGACCCACCTATTTTATCGGTATATGGTGGAATTCTTTTTAGAATAAGCGAGATTTCAAGTTTTCTTGAAGATTGGAGACGGTTAATATGGTGCGTTACGGCGGCGTGTTATGGCGAAACAGATAAAATCGGTGAATCGCTGCATTTGGGCAGGTACCGATCCACTTTATGTTCACTATCACGATACGGAATGGGGAGTTCCCGTCCACGACGATCGCAAACTCTTTGAGTTCATTCTCCTTGAAGGCGCTCAAGCAGGCTTGAGCTGGATCACGATCTTAAAGCGTCGCGAGGGGTATCGAAAAGCCTTTGCTCAATTCAACCCTGAGAAAGTGGCTCGCTTTGATAAAAAAAAGAAAACCTCGTTGCTCCAAGACACCGGAATCATCCGCAACCGACTAAAAATTGAATCGGCAGTGAAGAATGCGCAGGCATTTTTAGAGATTCAGGAAGAGTTCGGAAGCTTCGACAAGTATCAATGGAACTTTGTCGACGGGAAGCCGATTCGGAATCGCTGGGACGGCCATGGAAAAATACCTGCGAAGACTCAGGTCTCGGATGCTCTCAGCAAGGATTTAAAGAAGCGCGGATTTAATTTCGTTGGCTCGACCATTATCTACGCACACATGCAAGCAGTGGGGATGGTGAACGACCATCTCGTTACCTGCTTTCGATACAAGCAGGTATAGAACTCATTGACCCTATCCGAGGCTCATGCCAGCTTTAAAGAGTGAAAATCAAAATTAGCGATCGTCAATGGAGGTGGATTTGGCTGTCCTTTGCCGGTGTCACTTTCGGACTTTCTCTTTGGCGAATTTTGGTATCTCCACATGAATCAGATGCTGTGGCTTATTTCACGGCAGGAAAAGCGGCTTTAACAGGTAGCACTCCCTACATCGACCAGCCCACCCCCTTTAAGTACCTTCCGGCGGTGGCGTACTTTTTTATTCCTTTCAGCGTTCTTCCCTTTGCCGCCGCAGAAGTTTCCATTTTTATTTTGAGCTTTGCTGTTACGGTGACGCTTTACCTTTGGCTCATTCGACGCATCGGGAACGCACTTGCGTTTTTAATCTTTGCGACTTTTGCCCGATTTCATTTCTACGATTTTATCAATGTTCAGATTAATCATTGGATCTTGGGACTCATTCTGGGCTTTCTCTTTTTGAGGAAGAAGCACCCTTGGGTGTCGGCCATCTGTTTGGCGATTGGGGCGAGTTTCAAGGTTACGCCGCTCCTTCTCTTGCTACCTTTGGTTTTAGATAAGAACTGGAAAGAAGCACTTCGGTCTTGCGGAGTTTTTGCCCTGTGTTTGTTGCTTCCGTTGCTCACTTTTGGGGGATGGAAGGTTTATGCAGACTGGTTCCACCTTTTAGAAACCACCACGCCCTGGAAGGTACATGAGGCGCCCATCATTCAGAATGTTCAGGCCATGCTCTACTACTGGCTAAACCCACTGCTGAGCTTCGAAGCCCTGACCTGGACGGTGCGGGCTCTATTCGTGGCGATGGTATTGGTCACCCTCCGCTTCGCTAAAACTCAGCTGGCCAGCTTTTCGGCACTTTTGGTTTTATCGGTGATTTTTTCTCCCTTGGCTTGGAAGCACCATTACCTTCTCTTATTGCCGGGTTATCTATTGATTGTAGAAAATACCAAGCAGCTGAAGGTTCCGCTGATTATTGGGTTCTTCATGGCTTGGTTCCCCAGCACAGTGATTTCTTACTCCAGGCACATCGCCGATCGCAGCTACAGCACCGTTTTTGGTGCTTTAGTCGAGTGGTGGGCATTGATTTGGAATCCCGGAAAAGCTAAGAAGAGGGGATGAGTACATCTAAGAAGGTCTGGCGCCTGAAGAAGGGCTCTGACCGCCGATTTCGAGCAGGACATCCCTGGGTCTATTCCAATGAATTGCAGTCGAGTCCGAAGGGAATTGAGCCGGGCGCTCTCGTTGAGTTGTACGATGTCGGGGGCAAGTTCTTGGCTCAGGGTTTTGGAAATCCCTCCTCGCTTATTGCCTTCCGAACTCTGACCACACAATCCGAATCGGATCCAACGACTCTAGAAGCCATCACTCAGAAACTCGATGCGGCGTTCGAGCTTCGCAAACGACTGGGGTATCTCAACAAGCGCAACAGTCACCGTCTGTGTTTCGGCGAAGCAGATGGTTTGCCAGGATTGATCATCGACCACTACTTAGGCGATGCAGGGAATGCCTGTGTCGTACAGGCGCATACGGCTGGGGCTCAGAAAATTCTGGGTGTGGTTACGGAGGCGTTGAAAAAAGTTTGCGGTCCAGATGCTGCCGTCATTTTTAGAAACGACGCCGGCTTTAGGAAGCTAGAGGGGCTGGAAGAAGAAGAACCTCAAGTCGTTTCCAATCCCAAAAAACTTTCCTTAGAAAAATTTCAGCTCCGATCGGGTGGGCTCACATTTGAGGCGGATCTCGTGAACGGTCAGAAGACCGGATTTTTTTTAGACCAGGCTGCGAATATTGAACTAGCTTTGCAGCGATTTGAAACTTTGGTTCGAGCGTCGGGCTTAAAGAAAATAAAAGTCTTAGATCTCTGCAGCTACGTCGGACAATGGAGCGCGCATCTTGCACAGATGGCAAAGCGTCTCGAAGTGGCTTTGGAAGTGACCGCCATTGATGCTTCCGGGCCAGCACTTTCCTTTGCAGCAAAAAATATTGAGCGAAATGGATCCGGCCCCAAGATCGAAACGTTGAAAGGGGATGTTTTCGATGAACTCGCGAAGTTGGAAGAGGCGAGTTTTGACCTGGTGATCTCAGATCCTCCTGCATTCATCAAAGGACGGAAGGATCTGCCTACCGGGTCTCATGCGTATCTTCAATTGAACACCCAAGCCACGCGCGTGTTGAAGCGTCAGGGCGGTGGGATCGTCGCTTGTTCCTGTTCAGGTCTCCTGGACGAAGAAACGTTCCTTCAAATTCTGTCGAAAGCCGCGCGACGTTCGACTCGCGAAATTCATTGGGTCGGGCGAGGCACTCAGGCTCCGGACCATCCGGTTCTTGCCCAATTTCCCGAAGGACGATATCTAAAGGCCTTCATCGGATTTACTCATTAGGAGAAGCTATGTTGAAAGAAGGCGGTCGCGCTCCAGCGTTTAGCGCTGAAGCAGATGGTGGAAAAAAAGTTTCCTTGAAGGATTACAAAGGACAGCCCTTGGTTCTTTACTTTTATCCGAAAGACGACACCACTGGTTGCACGAAGGAAGCCTGCGACTTTCGCGATTCTATTGCCCAGTTCAAACGTCTCAAGACCGCAGTCTTAGGTGTGAGTAAGGACTCCGTTGAAAAGCACGAGAAGTTTAAAAAGAAATATAATCTCAACTTCCCGCTTCTTTCGGACGAAGAGGGAAAAATCTGCGAAGCCTACGGAGTTTGGAAACAGAAGTCGATGTACGGCCGGAAGTACATGGGCATTGAGCGCACCACTTTTCTGATCGACTCGTCAGGCAAGGTTGCAAAAATTTACCCGAAGGTGAAAATCCCCGGGCACATCGATGCCGTGTTGGCAGATCTGAAAGAAATTCAGTAACGAAAGATGAAATGATTCGAAAATTTTTTGCGACGGCTGCCAAGGGAATGGAGCCGCTTCTTCTCGAAGAGATCCAAGCTCTCGGAGCTCAGGACATTCAATCTTCGGTAGGGGGAGTCGCTTTTCAAGGAACTCTCGAAACCGCTTACAAGGTTTGTCTCTGGTCGCGCGTGGCGAGCCGTGTGCTCATGCCGATTTCAGAATTCGGCGCACCGACTCCTGAAAAGCTGTACGGCGGAGTGAGACAGATTCGCTGGTCGCAACACATGCGACCGGATCAAACGCTTGCGGTGGATTTCACATCCATTCGATCCGCCATCACCCACACTCAGTTCGGAGCGCAAAAAACAAAAGACGCCGTTGTCGATCAGTTTCAAAGTATTGCCGGCAGTCGTCCTTCCGTGGATTTGGCTCGCCCCGATTTGCGCCTCAATATTTATCTGAAAGAAAATCACGCCATTCTGAGCATCGATCTTTCGGGAGATGGATTGCATCGTCGCGGCTATCGTCAGCAAGATACGGGCGCGCCGCTTCGCGAATCGTTGGCTGCTGCGATTCTCTTGCACGCGGGTTGGCCAAAAATTGCGGAACAAGGTGGAGGGCTCATCGACCCCATGTGTGGTTCGGCCACGCTTCCCATCGAAGCAGGTTTGATGGCGACACAAACTGCTCCAGGTTTGAATCGCGATTATTTTGGTTTCTTGGGTTGGTTGCAACATGATGCTCCTGCTTGGGAAAGATTGAAAGCGGAGGCCCAAAGCATTCGCGAACAACGAATGAAGAAGCCCCTTCCCCCGATTGCGGGTTTCGACGAAGATTTTCGGGCCATTCACGGCGGAATTCAAAATGTGGAACGCGCTGGGATGCGGGGCATCGTCCATTTGGAAAAGCGCGAACTAAACTTGACACAGCCCCTCTCTATTTCGAGCCCGACGGCTCAGCCGCGCGGAATTTTTATTGTGAACCCTCCTTACGGAGAGCGTATGGGCGAGGAAGAAGCCCTTGGGGAGCTCTATACGAAGATTGGCGACACCCTGAAACAAAAGTTCAAGGGTTGGGAAGGCTATGTCTTCACGGGCAGCCCCGAGCTGTCTAAGAAAATTGGGCTGAAGGCGAGCAAGCGCATTGTTCTCTTCAACGGTCCCATCGAGTGCCGTCTTTTTAAGTTCGAGTTGTATTGAGCCTGTAGTTGTTCTAGATTTTGGCTACTATGGTCAATATGCAAGATCGTGAGACTGAGGCTTTCTTACAGAAGCTCGATGAAGAAGAACATGTTCGAAAGAATCGCATTCAGGGGATTAAGACAGTTCTAGTCGTGCTTTCGTCGCGCGGAATGGTTTTCGATGTTCCTGCGCTGAAACAAAAAATTCTCTTAGCTTATCCAGACTCCCAAGTTTTTGTGAGAACCACACTCGGTGTAGCCGTTGGTGAAAAAGCTCCGAGCCGCGTGGATCTACTTTTGGATTTCACGGGTCCTCGTCAACGCCAAGGACTATTTTATTCCAAGAAGTTGCGACGAACCGCGAAGGTGGCTATCGGGCGAAACGCAGGATTTTTCCGAGGCAGCTACGATCGTATTTTTGACGAAAAGAAGAACTTAAAAACTCTGCCCACAGACCTCTTGGCTCGGGAAAGACAGGTTCAAAAACAAGTTCTCGCTTTAGCGGGTATTCCTTTGGCTCAATCGGGGGACACTCCGGACGATATTGGAAAGTCCATCGCGCTGAAGCTGCCCTCCATGGCTAAACTATGATTCGAATCCTGAACGGGATTTACAAATTTCTCTGTTCGCTGAAATTGGCCATTTCGGTCATTTTAGTGCTCGCTGTTTCGCTTGCAGCAGCAACCATCATTGAATCCATTCACGACACACAGACCGCACAGTACTACGTTTATCAAGCGGGTTGGTTCTACGGAGTTCTCTTCCTCCTCGCCATGAATATTTTGGTAGTGGCGCTCAGTCGTTTGCCTTGGAAATGGAGCCACGGACCTTTCCTTCTGGCTCACTTAGGAATTTTAGTCTTGCTGGTGGGTTCTTGGATTACCGCTCGTCATGGGATCGACGGAATGATGAGAGTCACCGAAGGGGAGAGCACCGGAGTGGTAGAGATTCAATCTCCGCTCCTCATTGTTTCAGATCAATCTCAGGTCAAAACGTATCCCGTTCGGTGGGTCCCCGTCGGTGTAGACTTTAAGCCCATGCAGATTTCGGAATACGACCTCGTGGTTCAGAAATTTATTACTCACGCCGAACCGAAGGTTTCATTTTTGGCTGCGAAGCCAACGGGATCAAAAGACGCCACCGGCTTTCCTGCGCTGAAGCTCACCATTAAAGGTGGGCCCATGCAGATCACGCAAGAGTATTGGCTCTGGGCGGGGCATCCGAGTTGGAGTGCGCTTCAAGCGGGTCCGTCGCGCTTAGCCCTTTGGGTCCCGCACCTGCAGACCAAGGATCGCAAACCTCCACCAGTGGTTCCTGGTCAGCCCACGATGATTTTTTCTCTGGGCACGGATGGGAGTTTGTCTTACTCAGCCCACAGCTCTTCGAATGAAGTGAAGACCGGAAAATTCGCTGCAGGAAAAATGAATGGCCAGGTGATTGATCCCGGCTGGCGTGGCAACGTGAGCATTACGATCAATGAGTTCATTCCCGTCGCTACGAACGATACCCGATACGAGCCCTCTTCTTTGAGTGACGAACAAGCGCCACCCTCTGCGATTTACGTGACTGCAGGTGGCGGTGGCCCGGATGCTGAAGTCTGGTTGGGAATGGGGGATCGCGCTGTTCTCAATAAAAATGGGAAAGAAATTTCGGTGGCTTACCAGCCCCGTCGAGTCATGCTACCGTTCAGCTTGAAACTGAATCGATTTGAAATTCAGCGGTACCACGGAACCAATGATCCTTCGGAATATTCGTCGCAAGTTCAGGTCATTGATTCCTCTCAAAAAACTTCTCAGGCTCCGGTCACCATCAGCATGAACGAACCTCTCGATTATGGCGGAGTTACTTTTTATCAGTCGAGTTACGAAGACGCCCAACCTCGGCCGATTACTTCCATTTTTTCTGTGAATCGGGATCCGGGCCGGTGGGCTAAGTACTATGGATCGCTTTTTCTCGTCCTGGGCGTGATTTGGCTTTTTGCTGTAAAATATTTTAGGAACCGAAAAACGATGTCCCAAACAAAGGGGGCTGCATGAAGAAACTTCTGAGTGTTTGTACGGTCGCTGCCATTCTCTTTCAGTCTGTAGTTTTTGCGGATGAACCCGCCGAAAAAGCGGCAGGAGAAATGCGAAAGGGTTGGAACTTTTCTAACGCCCGTTTGATTCCTGTTCAAAGCAATGGGCGGATTAAGCCGCTCGATACGTACACCCGGGAAATGGTTTTATTCATGACCGGCTCCCGATCCTTTCAAGGGTGGAGCGCGACCGAATTTGTTTTCTCGCTTATTGGCCATCCGCGAGTTTGGACTGAAAAAGAATTCATTCAAGTGAACCGTGAAGATGTTCGAAAACAACTGGGCCTGGACGCTACCCGCTCCCGCTTCTCGCCTGGAGAACTGCTTCACAAATCTTACCTTTCTCAATACGTACAAACCGTTCAAGACATGTCGAAAGTGCCGGCCAACAAACTTCCTCCGCGCGATCAAGAGTTGAAGCGGGTGATGGAACGAGTCGGTCTGTTTCGTACCATCGTTTCCGGAGACGCTTGGCCGGTGATTCCCGTGAAGCCGCCGGAACCTTGGATGTCGCTCTCCAGCGGGGATAAGGAAAATGCGGAGATTCGCAGTCACTTCGCAAAAATGCTCTTGGCTTACCGCTCGGGTGACCAAGCGCAGTTTGAGTCTTCGGCTCAGCTCGCTCGCGAAGCCGTTCAGCAGGCCTACGTGAAATGGATTCCCGACCACTCGACGGAACTGAAACTCGAAGACAGTTATAATCGCATGCACCCGTTCATGATCTCTTGGATCTTTTATCTGACGGCTGCTCTGCTCTGGCTGTTGATGGTGACGGGCGCTACAGAAAACAAGGGCGCTCTAAAAAAGATGGCCGGATGGATTAAGGGCGGCGCATACCTATTCACGTTCGTGGGTGTTTTGGTTCACGTCTACGGTTTTGCACTTCGCTGCTATGTGGCTGGTCGTCCGCCGGTGAGCAATATGTATGAGTCCGTGATTTGGGTGAGCTTGGGCGTGATGATCTTTGGTCTCATTCTTTTCTTCATGGATAAGAAAGAGAAACGTCAGCCGATTCTGCCAGCGGTGGCTTGTTCGGTGGCGACGCTGGCTTTGATCGCTGCTGATTCAGCACCAGCGATTATGGATCCCTCGATTAATCCGCTTGTTCCTGTTTTGAAAAGTAACTACTGGTTGACGGTGCACGTTCTCACCATCACTTTGGGTTATGCAGCGTTTGCGCTCACCATGGGTTTAGGAAACGTGTCGCTCTTTCAATATCTGAAGAAAGATACCGGCATGGGTTCCTCTTCCGATCTGACCGCGCGAGTGACGGCGCTCAATCAGCTGACGTATCGGGCCATGCAGTTTGGTGTCGTGCTCTTAGCCGCCGGGACTATTTTGGGTGGAATTTGGGCCGATGAATCTTGGGGTCGTTTCTGGGGTTGGGATCCTAAGGAAGTGTGGGCGCTGATTGCGTTGTTATTTTATCTCGCCGTTTTACATGCGCGCTATGCGGGTTGGTTTAAGCAATTTGGTTTTGCCATGTGGTCAGTGCTCAGTTTCCTGGGCGTACTGATGTCTTGGTACGGTGTGAACTTTGTTCTACCTAAGGGAAAGCACTCCTACGGCTTCTCTTCGGGGGGACGGGGCTGGGTGGCGTTCTTTGTTTCGCTCCAGATTGCGTACGTTTTGATTTCGGCCTATTATCGCTACGGCGGCATTCAAGGAATTCTCAAAAAAGCCAAGGCGTGACGTATGCGTAGTACAGGATTTTACATTCGTCAGAAACTACAGTGGCGCGGTCGAACTCATAAAGAGGGTGTGGAAACAGCCGCCCCTCAGTGGGAACCCACCACCGACCGGGGGCGCCAGCTTCTCAAGAAATACCCGCTTCACGAACAGCATTCGGAACTCACGCTGCGGGAGTCGCTCGGGCATTTAGATTTACTCGATCGTTTTCAAACTCCAATTCCGGATTTTTCTCACGCCGTGGAAGTCGGTGTGAAAAATTGGCGGTACCTGCCTGGGCTCGCTGCTTGGTTGAAGAAGTCATTTAAGGCTGCGAAGAATCCTCGCAAGCTGATTGGTGTGGAAGTCGATGCCTATCGTTTAGATCGCCGGGGATGTTCTTATTTTGAAACGGGTTCCTACTTTGCCGATCAGCAGACGTCCGTGGATCTTCGATTTGAATACCAGGCGCTCGACTTTAAAAAATTCCATCAGCCCGTAGATCTCTTATTTTGGTTTTTTCCGCTGGTGTGTTCTTCAACCCACAAGAGTTGGGGATTGCCGAAGGAACTCTTTCGTCCGCGCGATCTCTTCCATCATGCCGCGGATTTGTTGAAACCTCAGTCGGGTTTTATTGTGGTGAATCAGGGCGATTGGGAGTGGGAAGAAAGCTGGCACTATCTGAAGAGTTCTTTTGATCTGAAAGAACAGCACGTGGTGAAGGGGTCCCTTCACCCGAGTGATCACCCGATCGTATCCACTTTATTAATTCGTAAATAATGGTCTTCTTTTTCTGAGTGGGGATTCGAAAGAATATCTCCTCGGTTTGCAGGCGCCGTTTTTTCTTCATCTTTGGAAGTGGCGCGGTAGCGTGCTTTGAATTTTCCATCTTGTCCGCAGACGTAGAATTCCCAGTTCTTCTTTTCGAAGTGTGCAGGGCTCACCAGTCTGCGACGATCCGGCGAACTATTTTTTAGTTTCGGGAGCACATCTTCAATCGACGATTTTCCGCGGTAAAGAACCAAATAACTAAAGGGCAAACTCTTCCGATCGAGTTCGGCCATCTGGTCGATGATTTTAAAATAGCTCGGGCGCCACCAGCTCACGTCTTCATGGCACCAGTCTTCTGGTTTCGCTAAAGCTCCGCAAGCCTGATGACCCAAGCAGGGGAGGAGTACTTTCAACCAAGGATCATCCGAGAGCTGCTCCAAGATCTCTTTGCGAATTTCTAGGAGGCGGCGAGATTGTTCTTTCAAAGCAGGTTCCACTAAAATGACGATACCGTCTTCTTCCAAATGTCTTTTCCAGGTTTCTAGGAGAATCGTGGCAAGTTGCTTCGGAGAGATCGATACTTCGTTGAGAAAGTAGCTCATCACCCAAAGATGGAACTTCGGAGATTTTGGCGGCAGCAAAGTGGGTTGGTCGAATGCAATCTTGCGATGAAACGGACGGGTTTCCCATTGAAGGGCGTACTCGGAATCTAAGAACTCGCTTTGAAAGTCAGAAACCCATTTCGTTCCAAGCTTCAGCATAGCGGGGTCTTGCTCAATGAGCGCCCAGTTACCGGTGACCGGCATGCCGGATCGCTCGGTGGAGAAAGCTTCTCCGGCTGCAATGCCCGCCATTCCGGTGGCTGGGCCCGAGCCAAAGTCGATGGCCCGTAAGGAGCCGGAAGTTTTCCAGCGGTACCCGAGGCGCAAGAGCTCGTTCCAAATGGCTGCCACGCGAAACAGGTTGCTGGGCATGAAATAGAGGAAGTAGGCTAGGCGTAGATTCGCGGGGTTCGACCCCTTAGCCCAGTACTCGTCGAGCCCCTGCGGGCCCTTTGGAGCTGCTTCCACCTCTTTTATATCGAGACGATTGAATAATTCGGATAACCTCAGCACGTGAGGAAGTACCGATCGGGACAGAAACCGAGTCGAGGTGAGGGACTCTTCGTCCGGTAAAAGTCGAGATTTCACTAGAAACTGGGCCACCACGTCCTCGAACGAGGAGTTGAAATCCTTACAGAAAGCGGTGGAGAGTTTCTCTGTAACGCGCATAGACTAAATTATTTAGCCTTTTTTCTGAGTCTGAGATAGGTCTTTTAGAAGTATGCAACCGCATTTAGCGGAAACGAACAGCAGTAAGCCCCCGAAAGTCCTGGTTTTAGGGTCTCCCGGCGAATCTGATTGGATTGCGCAGTCTTTAGAGAAGCAGGGAGTCCAAAGCGTTCTCAGGCATCGAATTGTGAGTTCAGGAGGAATCCTCCCCTCAGGTGCGGATTCGAACGCCTTGTTGGTCCTGAAACGCATCTTCCAAGAGTTTCTTTTAGGCTGCGAAGGGTTCACCCCCTGGCTACATCCCGGGACTACCAATTGGGCCGATCGCCATGAAATGGTGATGCTGGCAGAGTTGATGGGGATCAACCCTATTTCACCTCCCGCTCGTGTTCTGAGCCTTTTCGACAACCGCCTGGCCTTACTCGATCGGGGTGAGAAACTCAGCATTCCTCATTTGGCGTTGAGCTTTGAGCCCGTTCACAGCATTCGAGAAGTAGAAGAGCTGCTTCAGAAAACCCTCCACACGGGTCCCGTAGTTCTGAAGTCGGTTCGTTCGGGCAGTGGTTACGACATTTTGGTGGTTCATCATGTGGAAGAACTGACTCAGAAGTTGCCACTTTGGTTAGAGCAGCTGGCCATCAACCTCGGTTCTTCTATGATCTTTGTAGAAAAATATGTGGCGGGGGCTCGATCGGTCCGTGTGCCCTTCGCGCGATTCAGAAGCGGGAAGACCGAGTTCTTTCCCGTTTCCGATATTTCATTGCAGACTCACTCCCGAAAAATTCTCGAGCTTTGCCAATTGCCAGAATCGGAATCGAACTTGGACGTCGAAACACTTTCCAGCATTCGGGCGTGGACGGAGCAACTGGCGCGCGATACCGGTTTTGTTGGAGTGGGCAGCTTCGAGTTCTTAGTTGATGGGAGCCGCGCCTATTTGATTGGGGGCAGCCCGCGTTTGAACGAAGGGTTTCGCCTCTGGGAAGAGGTAGCAGGGACTGATGCCATCGCTTGGCAGTGGGCCACGATGAGCACTGAAACTCCCCCTGAAGCGGAGTATGCGCGGTTGGTTGGAAAGAAATCGCGTTCAAAGAAAAAGGTGGGCTTGCTCGCTCGCCTCTACTCTGTAGACCCGCTTTTGGAGCTTCCGCAAGTCGGCCGCATTCACGAAATTTCGGAAAAGACTCGGTGGTCCGGAGAAGATTTGGATGACTCGGGCGCGCAAGCTCACCTTTCGTGGGCTGTGAGTCGAAATAATCCCGAGCCGTCGCAGACTTTGAATTTAGGTCAGATTGTGGTGACGGCCGAGAATCGTCTTCAAGCCATGCAGGCTGCGCGAAAAGTATTAAAAGACATTTGGATCTCTGGCTCCCTTCAAACCAATGAACGCCAAGTCCGTGACCTTTTGAACCACCCGTGGGTTGAGGCCGGATTTTTTCATGCAAACTTCTTGGAAGAGGAGTTTTTCTTAGACGTCTATCCGCCCGAAGAACTGACCCAGAGTTTTGCTGCCGTTTGCGACGCCTTTGGTCCTTCGTTTCAAAATGGAAACTGGTTGGTGGGAACGCGCTTAGTCAAACGAACGGACCAGGCGTTGAAGTGGGTAGAGCCTCCCAAGGTGGAGTCCGATGTATTGACGGGTGTGTTTGAACAAGAGTTCCCCGAAATGAAGGACGCTCATGCGCGCTACCGCGTTTGTGCGTATCCCATGACTCCCAATGGTGCTGCTGGGACTCAAAACTTCTGGCAGGTGCGCATTGGCCAATGGTTCCAGAAGGTGCGATTTGTTCCAGATCGTCCTGCTTCTGAGTCGAAGACCGGCGTGAAGTCCATTCGCTCCCTGGCAACGGGCCGGGTTCATGCCATTTTGTTTCGTGAAGATTCTTGGACTCCCGCCCACGAAACAGTGGTGGTGATCGAATCTCTCGGGGTATTAGTGCCTCATTCCTTGCCTTTGGACGCCCGAATTATAAAATGGGGTGTGAAGGCTGAAGATACGGTTTATTCTGGTCAAGAGCTCGCCGAGATCGAGCTCCGACGAAAGGGATAGTGCGAATGCCCAGTTATTCAAAAAAGATCAGCGTCTCAGGACATACGGCCGACGAACTTTACACCAAGATTTCGACCGAGATCGACAAGATGATGGGGAAGCTTCCGGTGGGGAAGTTCGACATTCAGCGCGACCCGCAGAAGAAACAAGTTTCTCTCAAATCCTCGATGGCATCGGCCACGTTGACCTGCCTCGATGACAATCTGGTTTTAGACGCCAAACTCAGTTTGATGGCCACTCCCTTTAAAGCCAAAATCGACGAAACCATTGATCACTGGGTAAAGAAGGTTTTTCCCCGCTCGAACGCATGAGCGAACCTCGCGAGAATGTCCTCGGCGCAGCAGGTGCGATGGGCGCAGCGACCTTCATCAGTCGCATCATGGGACTCGTGCGCGAACAAGTTTTTGCTTTCATGTTTGGCGCGGGTTCTGCTTACGACGCCTACACGATAGCGTTTCGGATGCCGAATCTCTTGCGCGATCTCTTCGCCGAAGGGGCAATGAGCGCGTCCGTTGTTCCCACTTTCACCCGCGTTCGAATTGAAAAAGGCGATCGCGCTGCTTGGCGGTTAGCGGGTTTGGTGTTTCGCTCACTTCTGATCGTGGTGGGCGTGCTGACTTGTATCGGGATTTTCTTCTCAGAACAGTTGGTGAGTTTCTATGCTTCAGCGTACAAAGCGATTCCTGGAAAGTTCGAACTCACCGTAGAGATGACTCGCATCATGTTCCCGTTCTTTCCTTTCGTCGTACTCGCGGCGGGGTTCATGGGCATTTTAAACGCGTGCGGAAAATTCTTTTTACCAGCGTTTGCTTCTGCCCTTTTCAACATTGTATCGGTGGTGAGTGGAGTGACCCTCGCGCTGATTTTTGGTCAGTACGGAATTGAACCCATTAAAGGGATGGCTATCGGCGTAGTTTTGGGCGGAGCTGTTCAAGCCCTCTGCCAACTCCCTGCACTCTACCGTGCGGGTTACAAATGGCCTGCGAAAACTGAAAAAGATCTTGCCTGGAATCACGATCCTCATCTTCGAAACGTCATGTTGCTGATGTTGCCTGGAACAGTGGGATTGGCCGCTACGCAGGTCAATGTTCTCATCAATAGCATCTTGGCGACGTCTCAGGGAACGGGCGCTGTTTCCTGGTTAAACTATGCGTTTCGTCTGATGCAGTTTCCGATCGGAGTTTTCGGTGTTTCATTCGCCGCTGCGACTTTGCCGCTGGCATCGCAGCATTGGGTGAAGGGCGACGCTTCGAAGGTCACTACACTCTTAGGTTCGAGTCTTCGAAACGTGTTTGCCATCAACTTGCCCGCTGCAGCGGGTTTGGCTTTCTTAAGCGTCCCCATCATTCGGATGCTTTTTGAATATGGGCGATTCACGTCGACAGACACTTTGGCTACCGCGGGAGCGCTAGCTGCTTACGCTGTGGGACTTCCGGCTTACTCGGCAGTCAAGGTTCTCGTTCCCGTCTGTTACGCCATTGGCATTACGAGAAAAGCCGTCACGTCGAGCGTGCTCTCTGTGGTTGTGACCATTGCGTTGAACTTGGCCCTCATCAATCGATTGGGTTACATCGGCCTGGCATTGGGAACTTCGGCCGGAGCAATCTTTAACGCTCTTTGGCTGCTCTTTTCGATTCGATCCCGCATCGCAGAGAAAGGTGAAACCCTGCCCATCGGGGCTTTTTTGGTGAACTTTCTCAGACACCTGGTGGTTGCTCTTTTGATGGGAGCCGCCTGCTGGTTCCTGCTCCAACAGATGGATTTTTATTTTTCCGAGGCCGAATGGCTCAACAGATTTTCCACGATTTCTGCGGCTGCAATGAAGATCATTTTTCGTACGCTTAAGGTCAGTCTTCTGATTGGAGCCGGTGTTTTGATTTTATTATTTTTGGCGAAACTGACTCGTTTGGAAGAAACGACAGAGGTGGTCAAAATAATTACAAAAAAAGTCAAAAATAAGCTGAACAGAAAATCAGTTTGAGTTAGGGTTATCCCCGATGACAACGACACAACGAGAAACCGTAAAATTGCTTTGTAAGAGCATTATCACTCGTTTGGAGAACAAGAAGTCGATTACGTTTCCTCCACGCCTGCGACAGATTGTCCAAGATGAAATCTTCAATCTGGTCGGTCCGTATATTTTTACGGAAGAGGATCTTCGCGAAAAAACTTTGGCAAAAATTGGCGCGAAAGCAGATGTTCTCAAGGACTCTGCTTTTACCGATTCCGATCAGTACCGTGCCGCTAAAGCCGTGGTGAAAGCGAGTTTCGGGGATGATGAGTTGAACGGTTTCTACTTTCAGAAGTCTCTCAAAGTTGTTGCGGAGACTTTGGTGAAATACTTCATGCGCTCTTCTCACATCGATGATGTGTATGAAACCGACGAAGATCTCGAACACCAGATCATCGAAGTGGTGAAGAAATTCGACGCCGCTGAAGTTCACTGATTTTTTCACTTCCTTAAAACAGCCCATTTTAGAGCCCAAAATGGGTACAGTGTAGAAAACTTAATCATGTTCTACACGTCTTAATAATTGGGGCTTTGGCTAAGTGCTTAATACTATGCGTCAAAAATAGTTAAGTGCCCTTAACAAAAGGGGTTCTGGGATTGCACTTGTTAAGGCCCAATGGTGCCGAGATACCTCTTTCTACCTCTGGTCTTCCTTTTAACCGCGGTAATCGCCTGGTGGTCGGCCGGCGTTCACCCTGAGGAATCTCGCCTCCATTCGTCCCTCGACCTGCCTGAAATCATGCTCCCCCTCTCTGTCACAGAAGCTAGAGCCGATACCCTCTCCCGACAACCCGCATCCCCCCTCCCAGACCTTGAGATCGTTCCCCTCTCAGAGTAAGACTCCCCGTGCCAGTATTTGTCAGTGTGTAGATCCTGCCGATGCGCGCTCCAGGCGCCCTGCTAGTTTGACATGGTCGTTCGGCGTCTTGTAGACTAGTCAGACCACGAAACGTTTAGGATTTTCGTGTTTTTGCGGTCCAAGACCGGACCTAAAAGGGGAAGATCTTTTGACTAAAAATGCCGTTCTCCGCGTGAGTTCGCTTCTTTTTCTGGGTGTTGGTGTAATCAGCGCCCTGGGTTCCGGATGCGCTCACTCCCGATCGGGTCGCAGTTCTTATGAAGATGCTGCCACGCGTGCGGCCAATAAGAACGTAAATGACTTCCTGCGCGATGAACGTCAGAGCCGTGGAGAACCGATCGAAATTCATGGCGTAAAACTCCAAAATTCCAACTTTGACATTCCCATCGTGGTGAATAGCCGAGTGGAATATTGGGTCGATTACTTCTTAGGAAAAGGTCGGGTCCACTTTGAGCGCTATTTGGAGCGCTCCGAGCTTTTCATTCCTTACATTACTCCGTTGTTGAAGCAAAACGGCTTGCCCGAAGACCTGGTCTATTTGGCGATGATCGAAAGTGGCTTCAATAATCACGCCCGATCGCGAGCCAAGGCCGTCGGTCCCTGGCAATTCATTTCAGCCACCGGCAAACGCTATGGCTTGATGGTGAACTGGTGGGTGGATGAGCGACGCGATACGCGGAAGTCCACACTCGCTGCTGTAGAATACCTTCGCGACCTCTACGCTATGTTTGATTCCTGGGAACTCGCTGCCGCCGCTTACAACGCGGGTGAAGCCAAGATCGGCCGCGCTGTTCGCCGTTTTGGAACGAAAGATTTCTGGACCATTACCCGTCAGCGGTTCCTGCGCCCTGAAACTCGCGACTATGTTCCGAAGATCATTGCAGCCGCGATTTTGGCTAAGAATCGCACGCAATTTGGCTTTCCGGCTTCCACGGTGAAACCCGGTGAGGGTGAAGTTCTGGCCGGCGACGGCAGTGTGGTTCGGCTCGAACCCGAATCGGAAAATAATCAACCGACGCCGATGCCGGGAGTGACAAACTCCCAAGAAGCCTTGATGCGCGTCCTGAGTGAAGAGTCTGAAGAAGATTATGAGAGCTCGCCTACCGACATCGTACAAGCAGGTCTCAGTGTTCCGGCGGTGACTCGAACTGCTTCCGATGATGAAGCCGGTCCGGCTCCGCTCGCAAAGCCCATTCCCACCCCGCACGTCAATAAGAAGGGTGTGATCAGTGGAGAAGAGCTTTTAGAGTTTGAGCTTCGTAGTCCGGCCGACTTGTTGAAGGTGGCTCGTGCTGCTGGCCTTTCGTACCACACGGTAAAGAGCCTGAATCCCGAAATTCAGCGCTGGTGCACGCCGCCCATCATGAGCACGTATCGCATTAAACTGCCCGCATCGACGAAGGACCGCTTCCTGACGACTTACAATCACAGCGCTTATCCGCGCAAAGTGAACTTTCAAGTCTACAAAGTTCGCAGTGGGGACACCTTGGCTCGGATTGCTCGCCACTTTGGTATTAAGGTCGATCCCATCGCGGATTTGAATCGAATTTCTCCAAAAGCGCCCTTGAGACCCGGCTCTCAGGTGTTGCTCCCCATGCCGAATGATCGCAGTCGTAGCCTGGCTTCTTTAGAAGTCCGTGACCCGCCTGAAAAGCGTCGAATTCGTCGCGGAAAGAAGCGCCAGCACAAGTCTTACCGCATCTCCTATAAGCGTCGTGAGGCGGCTCGCTCGGCAGTGAGTCGTACCCCACAGTCTGTCGACGGCGGCTAAGTTTTCTTTTTTATATAACCATAGTAGAAGCTAAAAGAGCTTTCAAACCCCTATCTTTTTGATAAGAATAGGAGTTCGCATGGCGCTCATTGTTCAAAAATATGGTGGCACGTCGTTGGGGTCTCCCCAACGAATCGTTGCGGTTGCAAAGCGCATCGCACGCCTCCGAGCCGATGGCCACCAGGCAGTGGTGGTGGTCAGTGCCATGGGACAGTCGACGGATGATTTGATTGAATTGGCTCATCAGGTGTCGCAGCAGCCCGCTCATCGAGAGATGGACATGTTGCTCACGACCGGTGAGCGAATTTCGATGGCGCTTCTCACCATGGCTCTGACGGATTTGGGCGTGGATGCGATTTCCCTCACCGGGTCGCAGAGCGGAATCATCACGGACCAAAGCCATCGACGCGCCCGAATTAAGAAGATTCTAGGTGATCGAATTCGAACCGCCTTGAAGGAAGATAAGGTGGTGATTGTGGCTGGTTTTCAAGGTGTCAGCGAAACCAAAGAGATTACTACTTTGGGACGAGGGGGTTCCGATACCACTGCAGTGGCGCTGGCTTCGGTTTTGAGTGCTGAGCTTTGCGAGATCTACACGGATGTGGACGGTGTGTATTCCACCGATCCTCGCATTTGTTCAGACGCGGTGTTGCTGCCCCGACTCCGCTCGGATCTGATGATTGAAATGGCCACCCGGGGAGCAGGGGTGCTTCATCCGCGGAGCGTCGAACTGGCAAGGCAGTTCGGGGTTGCACTTCGGGTGAGAAACAGTTTGAATGAAACGCAAGGAACGGAAATCGTCACAGGTTCTATGGAAGAATTTCGCATCGCAGGAGTGACCGCAGATCCCAATAAATTCCTCATTCGAGTAGAATTGATGCGCCCGACCGTATTGAGTGCGCTTTGGGATCAATCGGGTGAAGCTCATTTAGCAGTCGTGGCCCCAGTTTTTTTGGCAGGCATCGTCGAGTTTTACGCAGATCGAGATTCTGAAACCGAATGGAAGCGCCTTCTCGAGAGGTTGAGCACCGAAGGTTTCGTCAACAAATATTCTTTTGAGATGGGGCTGATTCCCCTCTCCGTCGTCGGCGATCGCTTTTCTCAAGATGGAAAAGCATTGCAAGAAATCATGGAAGTTCTTTCGAATGAAGGGGTGACTATTCAGCATGGCCAGGGCGGGCCTTTGGCAGTGACGGTAGCCATTCCTGCAACTCATCTCAATGAAGCTGTGCGCTGCTTGCACACCAAGTACTTGGGAGCTCAACAATGAAACTCGACCTCACACAACCCACAGTCGTCATCGGTGAAGGCTGGGTAGCGCTGGCCACAGTCGCTCAACTTCAGAAGGCTGGAACTCCTTTTACATGGCTCTCTGGAACGGGGTCTCGTCTCACTCCGCCTTTTTCAAGTTTGCAGTTAGTGGAAGACAAGGGTGATGAAACCGGATTGGCTCAAAGTCCCGGATTGATGGCGTGGTTAGAATTAGCGAGAGATGTGTTGCCGGCTTCTGACTCTCAGGAAGTGGTTTTACAAAACGGAGATTTTCTCCGCGAATTTCGAAACAAAGCTTTTCGGGAAGCTACTTGGACGAAGGCTCCCAATTTTGAATCTCGGAAGGAAGTTCAGGAAGAAGAATTGTGGGGTCCCGAAATTCGACTTGCCGGAATTTATGGTGCGCGCTTCGAACTTTCTTTAGTCGAAATCGAAAATCTCGTTCGTAAAAACCATGTCGATCTTTTACAAATTCAATCTCCTTTGCAAGAGGTCGTGATTAAAAAGGGAGAGATTCAAAGTGTGATCGTGGGCTCCGGCCAAGAAATTCCCTGCAAACAGTTAGTTTTTGCAGACCGTTGGTCTGTTCTTGCTGGTGTGAAGGGATTTCCGAAGGTCCATACGCTTACTCGAAAGCTTGCGCCGGTGGGGGTTTTGCAGGCCACGTTTTCTCACAAGATTCCCGTTGCTGCAGAGATTCGCGAAAACTTTTTCTGCGCCCTTCATAAGGATGCGGGTGAAGAGTTTCAGCGCAATGTCTGGGGCTATTTCTTTGAAGGCGGCAAGAAGAGTGTTTGGACAGTCTTAATTGGTTCAGAAGAGTCTGAAGACAATCACGAGATTGCCAAGAAACTTCGAAAGATTAAGCAAACATTGAATCGAATCTTTGTAGGACCAGAATGGATTCCAGCAGATTTTAAAGATTTCGATTCCACCGTCGAACAAGAAACCGTTCGCTTTGAAGAGGGTTCCCTGTACACCGAAGGAAAGATCATTCAATCGCCAAGCGTGCTTCCAGATGCTGCAGGCGTCTATTTATTAACCGATGGGTTTGGCCCATTGGCAGCCCTGCAGCAAGTCGCCGTTCTCCTGGGGCGGGATGTGAACCTTGCAAAAGAAAATTTGACGCGTACCGAAGCCTCGTCTACTGAGAGGGGATGAAGAATAAAACTGTTCTGTTGGTGGCAGCAGTCTCTTTCATCGTTTCTTTCAACGTCAGAGCGTCTGAACAACTCGAGTCCTCATCCTTTTCTGAAATTCAAAAGAAAATACGTGAAGTAGGCTCTATTTTTGGGAATAAAAACGTTATTGCCGTTTTCGATACGGACGATACCTTGCTTCATCTGAATCAAGATTTGGGTGGCGAAGCTTGGTTTGAGTGGCAATCCAACGACATTCAATGTGAGCAGAAATGCACACCGGAGATCAAAACTCCGGCTGGAAAGGACGCAATCGGCGTCGACATCAATGATTTATTGAACAAATATGGAAGAATTTTGTACCAGAGCCACGCAACGCCAAATGAACCTTCTATCCCGACGGATTTGAAAAATCTTCAGGCTGATGGAATTCAAACCGTGGTTCTCACTTCTCGCGGATTTTTGAATCGCGATTCTACGCAGCGCCACTACGGCGAAAACGGCATTACCTTCTCATCGGTGGGGTTGAAGCCGAACCACGTGGGAATGGAATACATGCCCCAGCTGACTGATGAAGAAATGGCGAAGGAAAAGGTGACATCGGTCCGCGCTGTAAATTACACCCGTGGGATTATCAACACCGACGGACAGCATAAGGGGTTGATGCTTCTGGCTTGGTTGCGACAAGTGCGCTTTCAACCGAAAGCGATTGTCTTTGTCGACAACAGCTCTAAACAAACCAATCGTGTTTTCAGTGTCTTCAAAGATCGAAAGGTCGATATCACGACGATTCGTTACTCGGTTCGGGACCAGGATCGCCTGGATTTTTGGATGAGTGATAAGAAGAAGGCCATTGAAGACTGGAATGTCTACTCGCAGATGTCGAACTCGATTTTTCCGTAGGAGCTTTAGAAAAGAGCCGAGGCCGATAACCCAGCGTGAAGGCGTCGATTCTCTGTGGATTTACGTGCTCTAGAAGCAGGCGTGCTGCGGATTTGAGTGTATGGCCTGTCGTTCTGAAATCATCGACGAGTAGAATTCGTTTTTCTTGGAGCGTTTGCGCTTCCTTAGAAAGGTCGTATCGAATTTCGTGCTGAAGCCGTTCACGGGCATTCAGACGGTTTTGGTGAAGGCCCCGCTTCCGATGTGCCTGAAGGGCTCGAACAATAGGAACTCCCGTTACCCTCTCGAGCCAACGAGCAATTCTCTCCGGTGGTGAATCTCCCCAACGCCAAGCTCGCTGCGTGCGATGGGGAATGGGAACCAGATAGTCGACGTGAAACTTCAGATGAGGCAGCCAGTCTTGGGACTCGTCTGATTTTAAGATCTGTCGGCTGTAGAGCAAACCGCCATGAGTTTTCCAGCGTCGCAGGACGGGGTAACTGGGTCCCACTAACCAGTACCGAGAGTAGTAGGTGTGAATCGGGGAATCCTTTTCCCCAAGTTCGGGGTGGGGCGCAGAGACGAGAGAGTTCCAGCAATCTCCACAGAGTGGAAAATTTTTCGAAATCCCGCGCAGCGCTTGCTGACAAGCGTGACATTGAAAGAGCATGAGCGGAATCTTGCAAGCTGCGTACTGAGTTGTTCTAGGTCGCCAAAACGCGGGCGAGATCGAATCCGCTTTGATCCAGCGGTTTCGTGTGATGAATGACCTGACTCAAGGGAGCAAGACCCATCTTGTTTTCTTGGGTGCCAACCATCGAATCCGATTTTCCTGCGCAAAGGTAAGCGACAGCTGCAGCGCCAAAGGCCGAAGCTAGTAGCCGATCCCGCGCCGTGGGAGAGCCTCCCCGTTGAATATGCCCGAGCGTGCAAATCTTGGGACGGTAGCCCTTCTTCTGAAGGAGTTTGGCAATCTTCCCTGTTCTGCCGGCTTCATGACCTTCAGCAACCACGATGATGCTGCTCGTTTTTCCGCGGCGAACTCCGCGTTCGATTGTTTTTATCACCGAAGGAATTGACTCCTGGTGTTCGGGGACGAGAATGGTTTCAGCGCCGCCACCGATTCCAGTCATGAGGGCAATTTCACCGGAGCTTCGACCCATGACTTCCACTAGGAAGAGTCGGTCGTGTGAACTAGCGGTATCGCGAATTCTGTCAATGGCTTCGATCGCAGTATTTACTGCAGTGTCGTAGCCAATGGTGTCATCGGTGCCGATGATGTCGTTGTCGATGGTGCCGGGAATTCCCATCACAGGAATTCCTGTTTCTTTTTGAAAAAAATGAGCGCCTCGGAAGGAGCCGTCTCCTCCAATAACAACCAATGCTTCAATTCCACGGCGTTCTAGATTTTCACCGCAGCGAGCGCGGCCTGATTTTTTTAAAAATTCTTCAGAGCGCGAGGTTTTTAAAATCGTTCCCCCCCGCTGAATGATATTCGCCACGCTCGAGAGTTGCAGCTGGCTCATTTGGTTTTCAAACAGGCCATTGTAGCCCTTCTGAACGCCATAGACTTGGCAGCCGCGGCTGATTCCGTACCGAACGACAGCACGGATCGCGGCATTCATCCCAGGTGCATCTCCACCACTGGTAAGCACGGCAAGCGAGCGAATCCGTTTTTTCGAGGAAGCCAATTTTAGATCTAGCATAAGCTTTTTCCTGTCACTTCTGGAGGAATCGGAAGCCCCATCAATGTGCAAAGCGTGGGCATGATGTCCTGCAGTCCGCCGTCCTTAAGGGCTTGACGGGTTTTCTTAGGAGCGATCGCTGAACCCGGTTGGATCCAAATCGCAGGTACGGGATTCAATGTGTGCTGAGTGTGAATCTGCCCGTGGTCATCGTGCATTTCCTCTGCATTGCCGTGATCGGCAGTGAGAAGAACATGGTAGTCACTTTTTTGTGCAGCCCCGATGACCTGAGAGAGGCACTTGTCTAGCGCCTCCATGGCCTTTACAGCGGCACCATAGTTTCCGGTATGCCCGACCATGTCGGCGTTGGCAAAGTTCATCAATACAAAATCAAACTGCTGGGACGAAATTTTTGTGGCCGCTTCCTGAGCCACAGTAAAGGCACTCATTTCCGGTTTGAGGTCGTAAGTGGGAACATCTTTAGGAGAAGGGACGAGAAGTCTTTCCTCTCCCTGAAAGGGTTTTTCCACTCCACCGTTAAAGAAGAAAGTGACATGGGCGTATTTTTCAGTTTCGGCAATTCTAAACTGTTGAAGTTTCTTCTGCTCTAGCCACGAGCCGAAAATATTCGAAAGGTTCTGTGCACCGAATGCTACCGGCAGTGGAAAGTCTTTACTGTATTGAGTCATGCACGCAAACGTGCCGGGTTTGGGTGCTGAACCGCGGGAGAAATCGTTAAAATCAGGGGCCATTAGAGATTGGCTGATTTCGCGTGCGCGATCCGAGCGATAATTAAAAAATACGACCGCGTCACCAGATTGAATCGTCAGCTTCGGATCCAAAATAACGGGTTCCACAAACTCATCCGTTTTTCCAAGCTCGTAAGATTTTTCAATCGCCGCGATAGGATCTTTAGAGCCTGCTTGATTCTGACTTTGGCCTGTTAAGACTGAATAAGCCTTTTCGACCCGATCCCAACGCTTGTCTCGGTCCATGGCATAGTAACGGCCCGACACTGTGGCTACTCCCGCTTTACAAGGAGACGATTTTTCAAAGATAGGATGGGACAAAAGGTCATGCATGTACTTCACAGCAGAGTTAGGAGGGGTGTCGCGTCCGTCAGTGAAAGCATGAATGCAAATTTGAGGAACTCGGAGTTCCATGCACCAGTTCAAAAGGGCTTTCAGATGTCCTAAGTGACTGTGCACTCCCGCATCCGAAAGAAGACCCATGAAGTGAACTCGGCCTGTTCCAGCAGCGCCCGCTTCTAGTGTTTTCTTCAATATCGGATTCTTAAAAAAACTTTTGTCATCGATGGAGTTCGAAATGCGAGTGAGATCTTGGTAGATAATTCGTCCGGCACCCATGGTCATGTGCCCCACTTCAGAATTACCCATCACTCCGTCGGGAAGTCCGACGGCTTTCCCATGAGTGAGCAACTGAGAATGCGGATAATTCGCCAACAGGTCTTTGTAAAAAGGCATGCGGGCATTCTTAATGGCATTGAAAGCAGAATCTTTTCCTATTCCGAATCCATCAAGAACGATGAGGACAGCGCGCGAGGTCATAGTCCTTTAAAGAATTCTCATACCTGGCAAAAAAAATCGACTTTTAAGAAACTAGCCTTCGTTGTGATAGGGGTGGCGCTTTAATATGCTCATAGCTCGATAAAGCTGCTCGAAAAGCACAACCCGAGCCAGTTCGTGAGAAAAGGTCTGAGGTCCCAAGCTCAAGGTGCCTTTGGCTTTTTGACGGATTGCATCTGAAAACCCTAAGCTGCTTCCAATACAAAAGGCGAGGTCGCCGACCCCTTGGTCTTGATTGATTTGAAGCATCTCGGCCCAGTGTTGTGAACTGAAGGATTTGCCCTTTTCATCCAAAATATAAAACTTCGCCTTGGGTCCCAAGTTTTCCAAAAGAATCTCCGCTTCTTTTTCTTGGATCTTTGCTCGGAGTGCCGGAGATTTCTCTGGAACGACAAGAGCTTTCAGTTCCGTCTCTTCAAATGAGATCCACGGCTGAATCATTTTCTTAAAATGTTCAGCAGCATCTCGAAGTCCGGGCGACTTCAGTTTTCCAAATGCAATCACTTGGATTTTCACTTTTTTTCCTTAGTTGAGGCGGCTTGCCACCGGTCCGTAGAATTCCGACGGGATGCGAACTTTCGGAGCATCTGCCCAAAGGGTTTCTAAGTCGTAGTATTCGCGAAGTGCATCTAGGAAGATGTGAACCACGACATCGCCGAAATCCATGAGGATCCAACGGCCGTCTGTGTGGCCTTCCAAAGAAAGTAACTCATGCTTTTGTTTTTTTAGGTCAGCTTCAATGGCATCGGCCATTGCACGGACTTGACGATCCGACATCCCACTGCAGATGACAAAATAGTCGGTGAATCCGGAGATCCCAGAGAGATCTAAGATCTTCGTGTTCTCCCCCTTTTTTTCAATGGCTGCCTTGGCACAGGCTAGGGCCTTGACTTTTGAGGAGTCTAAAACTTCTGTCACAGAGGTCGTTCCGGCTTGAGTGTTCTCGGTCGTCATGATGCATGGGTACCATAGAGATGATGAGTCTTCAAATAAGCAGCGACTTCTGGATGCAAACTATTTGCAGGAGGCTCCCCAGTTCGCTCTAAGGATTGTCGAATCATTGTAGAAGAAATCGGCGGGGCTTCAGTGTGAACCAGCTGCAATGTTAGGGGATTCTTTGAATTCGAGGAATTTGAGGACCTGAGCTGCCATATATTAAACCCTTGTGATTTAACAATTCCGCTGGCTTGCCAATCGCGAAGAGTCTTTTCTAGCGAAAGGTTTTCGGTGGGTCTGCGATCTAAGACAATCCAGTGGCAAAGGCCTAAAACGTCTGGAAAGCGATGCCATTCATGGAGGTGGGGGAGTTGATCCGCCCCAATCACAAAGGCGAGCTTCGAGGGGTCCATTTCTGAATGGAGCTCTTTGAGGGTGTCGTAGCTATAGCTCGGGGTCTGGGTTCGCTGATTGCGTTCAATTTCTCGCAAATCGATTCGGATATTTTCAGGGTGCCCGGCCGAAAATGCTAGGCGGGTCATGGCAATCCGATGCTCGGTGGACGCCTTCAATGAAGTTTTATGAGGAGGGCGAGCGGAAGGCACGATGAATACCCGTGCAACCCCCGGGTCTTGAAAGAGCCCTTGTACTGCCGCCGTGTGACCTAAATGGGGTGGATCGAAGCTGCCACCAAAGACTGCGGTGACGTCATTGAGCTTCATCTAACCGCACCTTCTTATAGACGGCGCCAACGAGTTCAGGAACCCCACTGCCACTCACTGCAGAGATGACAAAGGGTTCTCCTGGAATCGGCTCAACGCCGATTTGTTTTGGGCCTCGAATTTCCAAGATCTTCTCGCGCAATCGGGCCACTGAGGATTCGATAATATCTGGATCCGACACCATTAAATCCACTTTATTGATCGCAACGATTTCTGGTTTATGCAGCAGTTTCTCATCGAAGAGCCCTAGCTCGGATCGAATGATGACGTATTGTTTGAGCAGCATTTCAACGGCAGCTTCCACACCTTCTTTTCGAGGGCGTCCTGGTTTGGTCGCTTCTTCTAAGAGTTTGGTTCCATCCAGCAGATGAATGAAAACCCGCGTGCGCTCAATATGTCTGAGAAATTTATGACCCAGGCCCATTCCACGATGAGCGCCTTCGATCAAACCTGGAATATCGGCTACTACGAAACTGTCTTCGTTATCGGGCGTGCTGACCACGCCGAGATTCGGAGTGAGAGTGGTGAAAGCATAGTCCGCAATTTTTGGACGGGCAGCGCTGATTCTCGAAATGAGGGTGGATTTTCCTGCATTGGGAAACCCGATGATCGCTGCGTCCGCCAGTAGCTTTAACTCCAAGGTGAGTTCTTTGAACTCTCCTTCTTCACCGGGTTGAGCAAACTTGGGAGCTTGAAAAGTCGAACTCACGAAGTGAGCGTTCCCTTTTCCGCCACGGCCGCCTTCGCAGACGACCCACTCCTCGCCATCTTCCATGAATTCTTTGAGTAATTCGCCCGTGTTGCTTTCTTTAATGAGCGTTCCAACGGGCACTGGAATTAAAATATTCTCGCCATCTTTACCGGCTTTATTCGATCCCTGACCGTTCATGCCGTTTCCAGCTTGGTAGACGCGTTTGAATCGGAAGTCTTGCAGGGTACTGAGATTGCTGGAAGCTCTGAAGATGACATCGCCGCCGTCGCCGCCGTCGCCCCCGTTTGGGCCGCCCCGAGGAATGAACTTCTCCCTGCGGAAGGCTACACATCCGGGGCCTCCCTTACCTGCGGAGACTCGAATCATCGCTTCGTCGATAAAGCGCATAAACTACTTCTAAGCTTCTTAGTAAGGACGCGAGATGACGTACGTCCGGACAAACTATCGGCGCGAGACTAAGCTGCCGGATAGACAGAAACTTGTTTGCGTTTCTTGTCGTATCTTTCGAAGGTCACCACTCCCGGAACCATCGCGTAGAGAGTGAAGTCGCGGCCTAAGCCGACATTGCGACCGGGATGAAACCGAGTTCCTACTTGGCGGATTAAAATTTCGCCGGCCTTCACTTGTTGGCCACCGAAACGCTTCACGCCGCGCATCTTGGGATTACTGTCACGGCCGTTCTTAGAACTACCACCCGCTTTTTTATGTGCCATGACTTAGGTTTCCTTCTTTTTCGTCGTTTTTTTCTTAGCAGGAGCTTCAGTAGCTTCTGCTTTTTTGGGAGCAGCGGCCTTCTTAGGAGCAGCTGCTTTCTTTTCGCTCAAAAGACCAGCGCCGAGATTATTCATCCCCATATTCCAAGGAGCTTTGTTTGGAGTCGAGGAGGCTGGACCCTTCGCTTTCAACTGCGACGTAAATTTGCTTAACTGTGTTTTCACTTCATCCGCAGAGAGTGCTGTTTTTTCACCGGCACCGTTTTCAACAGAGGTGATGAGCACTTGTGTGTAGAACTGGCGATGTCCTTGAGTGCGGCGGTATTGCTTTCTGCGCTTCATCTTCACGATCATGACTTTGTCGCCACGACCTTGGCCGACGATTTGGCCTTCGACCTTTGCGCCAGAAAGAAGAGGTTTGCCTAACCAGAGCTGGGGTTGATCCCCCTGAGCCTTGCTGGCCAACAAAACTTCACTAAATTGAACCGAAGATCCGACATCTCCCGGGAGTTTCTCCACTTGGACGATCGTGCCCGTTTGGATGCCGTATTGCTTTCCACCAGTCTGAATTACTGCGTACATAGACGCGGCAGACTGCCCGAAATTCACATACCTGTCAAGATTTTAGCAGGCCGGAAATGGCTGGAAAAATTACTTTTTCGGGCCGTCTTTCACGCAGTTGAGGCCTTCTTGCCAGCTCTCAGAATTGGGATCAGCCACATCGGCTTGAATCTGCTTGAGCAGGGCGTTCACGTCCTTCTGAGTGTCTAGGAACACCCCGAATTCGCGATTATTGCCAATCGAGGTGAAAGAGCCGTTGATGGAACCCACCCAGGCCTGGTCTTCATCCACCACAATGGCCTTGGCGTGCATGTAGCCGTTCTTGCCATTGATTTTCTGAGACTGGGTAAACATGCGGGATTGGACTCCCGCGGCATCAAATTCTTGATAAATCTGTTTAAAAACATCAGCTTGTTGGCCTGCAGGGCGGCTGAAACTGCAGGGGCTCCCCACGTTCACGGTGACTTTCACACCCTTGGAGGCTGCCTTTCGAATGGTTTGATTGAGTTCGATGTCCTTCAGATATTGGGTTTGAATCCAAACGGATTTCTTGGCCGAAAGGATGAAGTCCTGGAGCTGGTCGCGGGCATAGGGGCTCACGGTCACCTTGGGGCTCAGTTGGGATTTTACCAGGGATTGAAGGTCGTACTTCGAACCCTTCAGGTCTTCCTCGAATACAGCAGCCAGGGATTTCACGACGTCTTTGTCCTGAGTAATGACGGTGTAGTCGCGGTTACAGCGGCCCACGCCCTGTTGAATGTCGCAGAGATTGGTTTCGTCGAAATTGCCGGTGCTGACTAAGGCCGTTTTACCGTCAGCAATCAGGATTTTTCCGTGCTGGTAGCAGTACTTTGTGGGGTCTTTGCAGAGCTGGTCTTTTTTGAAGGGAAGGTATTCTCCGCCGGATTTGATCACATCATCCACGAGTTTTCGCTGATCCTTACAATCCGCCATTTCAGAAGGGGTGAGTTTTTTTACCGGTGCACCGCCATCCATCCCCGTGCGGGTGGCTTGCATTCGAGCTTGTTCTTCGGCTGCGATGGCAGGCCAGAGGTGGCAGTCTTCATCAAAAGGAGTGGGATCTTTCAAGATGCGGACGGTGACTTTGTCTTTTCGAGCAATGACATCGCGAATGGCTTCGCGGACCTGAATATCCGTCATGGTGTAGATTTCGATGTCGATGGTCTTGGTGGAAGACTTGATCAAATCCAGTAGCGGACTGTTGGCAGAGTTCAGGTAAATTCCCGCTGCGGGGATCTTTGGTTTTGTACTCGGCCTCGCACTCGAAACCTCCGGTACAAGCCAAAGTCCAACGCCTAGAGCTAAAAGTAAGAATTCTTTTTTCATAAGATCCCCCAAAATTCTGGGCCTCTTAACATCGGTGTGTGACCCTGTCAAAAGCGACCCAGCCCGAGCCAGTCTATGGATAAGTCTATGATGACTCGGTGCATTTAGTGCGTGCTTTACGAATGCACGTGGGTGAGCGATAATTTTCTACAAGGTGAATTCAATATTATTAAAGAGCCGGTTCCGGCTCTTTTTGATTTCTGCCGCTCTAGTCTGTCTACCCCTCACGTCAATCGCGAAGGACTGTGCCAAGTGCCAGGTTCTCGTGAAAAAACTCCAATCGGAAGAAGCGAAGATCGTCGAATATAAAAAATATTTGGGGAAGAACCGCGAGTTTTTGGTGGGGCTGAGCGCCGCTGAAGCAAAATTTTTGAAGGTGCAAGGGAACTTGCAGATCATCTTGAAGCAAATGGAAGACACTCAGAAGCAGATTCAAAAGCTTCATATCGACATCGACAAGGAAGGTTGCACGGAGTGCAAATAGGGAGAGAATTCTATGGACGACCAACAGAGTAGAAATCGCCGACAGTTTAAAAATTATTTGATTCATCCAAAGTATCAGATCAAATATGTGTTGTGGCTAGCGGGAAGCGCGCTGTTACTGACCGTCGTGAATTGTCTGATCGCCTTCTTCTTCATTCGAGAAAATTACCAGTCCATCATTGAACTGGTTCCTCTGGTTCCTGAAGTTCGAGCACAGCTCTACATGGAATTGAGAACCATTATCTTCTGGCTGGCTTTTGCATCGACCACCTTCGTGGTTGTCATTTCGATCATTGGTCTCATGATTTCGCATAAGACTGCCGGCGCGCTCTATCACATGCACAATGTGTTTAAGAGAGTGCTGGGTGGAGATCGCAACGCTCGCGTTCACCTGAGAACTTACGATGACTTCCAAGAGGTCGCGGCAAGTTTCAATCAGATGATGGACTCGCTCACGAAGAAATAGTCTCAGGTTGAGAGCAGGTTCATCACGAATTTATAGGCTTCTGCGTAAACATCGTGCCGAAAACTTCCCCGGGGTCCTGCAATATTCAATACGCGCACCTGATTTTCTTCTAACCACGCCTGAACTGAAGAAATCTCCGAGTCCGAGTGGGATTTGAAATCGATCACGATGCAAGGCTTTTTGGTCTTTTGGGTGAGCTTTTGAGTCAGTAGGGTTCCCCCCTGAGGCTTACCCCAAGTCAAAATCAGCGTCCCGTCGGAATCTCTGATGTTCCATTCCGTTCGTTGCTCGTAGCGATCGGAAGGAGTTTCTCTTAGTGGGTAGATTTCGGAAACCACACCGTCCTCGGCGATGCGTCCTTGGGGACACCATCCTCCACAGGGAATACCCAGCTTCAGGCAGGCATCTAGAGCCGCGCGGTCCACCCCGGTTTGTCCCCCTGAGACAACTTTGGAGGGAGTGTAGCGCTGCTTAGAAAACGTGGAGACGTCTTGAGCAACTGCCCACTCCCGCATGAGTTGAATAATTTGAGTTTGATAGGCGATAGAGTTTGCCTCTGACTTCAGCCTAAAGTTTTCAAGAAGTCTCTCTGGAACTCTCAAACTGATGAGCTTGCGCTTTCCCTCGTCGCCAATCATCAGCTTTTGGAAGTCATCGAGGAAGCGAGCAATCTCTTCCTTCGACATTTTACTTCCGAAAGCAAGCTGGGTTGGTGTGTGAATTTGTATCGGGCTATTTTTCTTCATTTTTTTTGCAACTTTCGAAGCGCCGCGATGTCTTCGAGATCCTGTGGCCTGTTTGCATCCTTTTTCATTTTAATCAGGTCAGGAATAGAGGCTACGCGGACTTTCACGCCTTGGATCGTAAGGATTTCCACCTTCATCTTGCTCTGATCGTGGGTGATAATGACGTCCATTTGGTTGGCTGGTCGAATCGGATCAAAAAAGGACCACGCCACCAGATTCCTATTTTCAATGTATTCCTGTCTAAAGCGGAATACCTGCTTGGCACTAACCGGTAGCCTGCATTGAAGGCCGAGGCCGGTAAAAACTTTCTCTGAAGCGACGTAATCCTTCTCGGACAGATCCAGGACAATATCCAGATCGACGGTACCTCGAACTGCGCCATGTAGGGCTACCGCATATCCACCTACAATCGCATACCCGATCTTAGCCTTGTTGAGAGCTCCGCATACTTGAAGAATAAACATGTATATACTAGTATATACATGTAGTTTTTGTTGGCAAGCTATTCATATGAAAACTTGACTAGGCGCTCAGTTCCTTCTTCATCTTTTCGAGGGAGTCGAGAACCCGTTGCGTTCCAGCCGTAGGTTTTTCCGGCAGCTCTACCGTTTGTTGAGTTCGGTGAATCAGGTCGAGCGCTTCTTTTTTCTTCCCAGTTTCCTTTAAAATCTGAACCAGGAGGCGAACGACCTTCAAGCGGTTTTCACCGTAAGAAAGTTTCAGAGCCCGCGTGGTGTAGTCTTCAGCTTGTGCAAAGTCCTTTTGTTTGAACTTCAGCTTTCCATAGGCCATGTAGAAAACGAAATCTTCTGGGAATTTCGATTGCTGGTCTTTGTAGATTTTTTCAGCTCCCTGAGTGTCTCCGGCCTCGGTTAAAAAATAGGCGAGATCTAATCCGTGACCGGGGTCTTTATACTTTGAGTATTCTTTCTGAAGTTCCTTGGCGGCCAGTTTCCAGGCTTCGAGAGCGGCTTTTTCGTCCCCCATGCTCTGAAGGCTGTCGGCAATGGTTCCCAAAATGTCCCCCGCATCAGCGTGGGAGTCGATGCGCTCGGGGTGATTGGAAATCAGCTTCTTCGCTGCTTCATAAGCTTCGAGAGTGGTTTTCTTCTGAAGGTCCTTCTTGCCTTTGGATTCGTAGAGGCCAGCAAGTTTGGCTCGACGATAAAGAGAATCTACCGAGTTGGGGAAGTCCTGAATGGCTTTCTCTAGAATCACCATCAATTCATCTGGCGATTTCTTTTCAACGAGTCCTGCCTGAGCGTCTGCCAGTTTTTCTGCGACTGCGGGACCGCCCTTTTTCAAATAGGTTTCTGCGAGTTCGAATTCACCTTGATCCAAGTATGCGGTTCCTAAGTCTGCAGCAGCCTGGGTGTCTCCTTGGTCGGCTTTAGATTTTAACGAAGCAAAGGGTCGATCCCGGTTAATCCAGGCGGATTGAACGGCCTTTACGTATTTCTTGAAGCTGCCGTAGCCGACGACGCGACTGATTTCTTCCCCGTCCGCAGTCAGAAAGAGAGTGGTGGGGTAGCCCAAGAGTTTAGATTTGTTTTTCATCGGGTAGCTGATGTCTTCATCTCCATCGAGACGAAGTTTCACAAAACCCTTGGCGGCTTTTTGAAACTCAGCAGCGGGGAATGCGAATTGTTCCAGACGGCGACAGATCGGACACCAGCTCGTTGCAAACTCAATGAGCAGAGGCTTTCCTTGCTTTTTTGCTTCTGCAAAGGCTTGCTCTGGCAGGTTAAATAAGAATCCGTACTGGTTCTTTCCTATTTTAGCGGAAGTTTTTTTTGCAGGCTTTTTTGGTTCTGGAGTCAGCCCCGAAACCAGTTCTTGCCCTAGTGACGCTAATTGAAGTTCTTTGCCGTTCCAATTCGCAGCGATCTCTCTTTTTTCACAAAAAGTTTTTGCATCGTCGCAGAGGTAGAGACTGAAAACAAGCGAAGCAGCCTTTGCTGAGGCAATTTCGAATTGAATTTCGCCTTCGGTGTTTTTGGAAGGAGTTTTTCTTTCTACTTTTGCCTCCCCGATTTTCACGCGCAGAGATTGAGGTGCGTCGATGTTGAAGTGATGTGCTTTTGGGGGGTGGGCTTGGAAGGTGGTTTTTCCGCCCTCCTGTTTGAGAAGAGTCACGGTGTATTCAGGGGCCTTCATGGCTCCCCATGCAAAGGCTGAAAAGGTTAAAGACAACGCTAGAAAAGTTTTGAAATTTTTCAAAGGTGGGTCCTCTTTCTCGGACCTATTCAGTCTCACGGGGACCGGAATTCTGCAAGTCATCGCCTCGGTAGGGACAGTGGCGACAGCCGCTCTCACAGCAGTGACCCCGGTTCAGGTGGGCAAGGCGAGTAAAGACGACGTAACCCGTTTCGGGATCCACATAGGTTTCTTCACCCCGCTCGCAGGCTTCTGCATGAACTTTATAGGAGGAGGGTTCCCGGCTCATTTGACGCTGCAGTACTTCGGCGTCGTTGACGAACTCATGTGGAGTTCCTTTCGAATTGTCGGTTGCGCTAAATAGATTTTCTCCAGACGATCGCGATTTGCAGGGTACGACGATCCATCGGTGAGAGTTTTATCGACGCAAAGATCGGCGCGCATGGAAGGGGCAAGCTTTCTTTCCAGTGACATCACCTCAGCTGCGAACCAATCTGCGAAAGATTCTGGAAGCTGATCTGCTTGAACACCTGGAGGAGGATAGTCCTTCACATTACAGGTGGGGTTGGATTTCAAAGTGGCGAGGACTTCTTTGAACTCCGGTTTGTCCGAATACTTTGCCAATGGTCCGTCGTCGCGCTTCTTAGCACCCACACTTTCGGAAGTTCTCAGGCATTCTGCCACTGTATTGAACGGAAAGTCGCCCGTGTAAAAGGAGCCCCAGCGGCAGGAGTCAAAGGAGTGACCGATCTCATGAGCAAAGGCAGTCATGAGGTTGTCTTCGGACATCATCAAATAGTTCAAAGTTTCGACGCCAATCTGTATTTTATTTCCCACGGGATCGTAAGCCACTCCCCAGAGAATGAAATCCTGGGGACGGTTCCTGAACTTCGATGTGGCAAAAGCTTTCATCCAATACAGGTCGATGTCGCGAATCCGTTTTAAAATCTGAGATTGAGCAGCCGGTGGGATGCGAAATTTTTGAACTGCTTGGACCGCCCGATTTTTACTCCGGTCAAAAATCTTCTGAATCGTCTTCTTGTTTTTCGCATCAAAAACTTTGTTGTTCACCGAATTGATAAAAGTTTCGATGGTGACATCTAAGTCCACCTTGCCCGATGGATATTGGCTCAGCGCAAAGGTCTCTGCATAGTAAATACGCCAGGCTTTCACCACATCGTCTTCGGGAGCATCAAAGAGGTTTCTATTTTTCATCCAATTTAAGATCGCAGGAGATTTTGCTGACAGCAGACGAGTCAGAGTTTGATCTGCTGCCGAAGCCACCGATTTATGATTGGCAAACTGTTTGAGAGAGCTTTTGTAATAGTCGTTGAGTTCGGCCCAGTGTGCATCGCCCTTGGGTTGAAGTGTTTTACAGAGGTCCAACGCTGTTTGTGCGGGAATAGCGGAATGAGAAATTTTGTACGCAAACATTGAACAAAAGATCAGGGCCCCAGCTTGGAAATTTTTCATAAAAAAAGCATAGCATAGACCGTTTTTGCGAGGTAGCGTCCAAGACCTATGTTGAATTGGCTGCAGGAACTTCATTCGGCTCAGGGCATTGCACAGCTCGTCGGCGCGGGCGGACTTTACGTGCTGTTCGGCATCATTTTCGCTGAGACGGGTTTACTCTTTGGCTTTTTTCTCCCCGGAGATTCCTTGCTCATTACGGCCGGGGTTCTTTCTAATCCTGTAAATCCAAACTTCATTCCGGGATTGAATATTTACACGATGAATGTGGCTTTGATCATTGCTGCCACGTTGGGAAATCAGACGGGCTATTTTCTGGGAAATCGAATGGGGGAGCGGATTTGGAAACGTCCCGATGGTCGGTTCTATAAGCGCAAACATTTGGAAGCGGCCCAGACTTTTTATAAAACTTACGGCGGCTTTGCCGTCATAGCGGCTCGATACATTCCGATTTTTCGAACCTTCGTACCTTTTGCTGCGGGCATGGCCCGAATGCCCTATCGCCAATTTGTTTTCTGGGACATTACAGGTGGCGTGCTTTGGATTACGTCCCTGCTTTGGCTGGGATACTTCCTGGGTCGTACCGAATTGGCCAATCGCCTGGACAAAATCATTGTGATCGTCATTTTTGTGTCGGTCCTGCCCATGATCATTGGCGGCGGTCGCAAAATTTTTAAGCAACTCAAGGCTGTTTAGCCCAAACCGCCATAACGTTATAAAGACACCTACTTTTTCAGCCGATACAGGAAAAGATATGGGTGTGTCTTTGATTCAACTTCTGCAGACGATGGTCCAAAACAAGGGCTCCGACTTGCACATTGCGTCACGATCTCAGCCGATGATGAGAGTTCGTGGCGAGATGGTGAAGTTCGACGTTCCCGCGCTGACTCCTGCTGAAACCGAAGCGATGTGCAATCAGATCCTGACGGATCCGCAGAAGATGGAGCTGGCAACGAAGATGAGTTTGGACTTCGCGTTCCGCGCTGCGGGAGTGGGAATCTTCCGTGTGAATATTTTCAATCAACGTCATGGAATTTCTGCCGTACTTCGTTTGCTGACAGAAAATCCCCCCGAGATTGATGACCTGAAACTTCCTGAGATTTGTAAATCCGTATGTAGCCAAGCCAACGGACTCGTTCTCGTGACCGGCCCGACGGGTTCCGGGAAGTCGACCACGTTAGCGGCAATGATCAACTACATCAACAAGACCACCAAGGGTCATATTTTGACTTTAGAGGATCCAATCGAGTTTCAACATGAATCGAAGCTTTCGATGGTGAATCAGCGTTCGCTTGGAAATCATTTCACGGATTTTGCTTCGGCTCTTAAGGCTGCCCTCCGTGAAGACCCCGACGTTATTCTTGTGGGGGAAATGCGAGACCGAGAAACGGTAGAACTCGCTATCAAGGCTGCGGAAACAGGACACTTGGTTTTCTCCACGCTCCATACAAACTCCGCTTCTAAGACGGTTGATCGAATTATCAATACTTTTCCGGCAGAGGATCAGGCTCAGATCCGCACCGTGCTCTCAGAAACTTTGAGAGTGGTCATTGCGCAAAAGCTTGTGCGTTCGGCCGATCGGAGGCGCAGAATTTGTTTTCATGATGTTCTGGTAAATACTCCTGCTGTGGCGAATTTGATTCGTGAAGGGAAAACATTCCAACTCACCACCGTGATGCAAACTGGCAAGAAGGACGGAATGCAACTCATTGACCGTGCAATCGTCGATGCGGTTCAGGCGGGTGAAGTCACTTACGAAGACGGTTACGAAGCCGTGAATGAGAAGGCCTTGATTCTGCCTTTAGATCCGAAGAATCGGATGCGTCCAATGGGTGGAATGCCGGGTGCCGGGCAAGTAGGTGGGATGGGTCAGCCCGGTCCAGTTATGCCGGGCTCAACTCCGGCGGGTACTCCGGGTGCTGCTGCAGCGCCAGCAGCAGGTGCTCCGGGCGGAGTTCTTCCCCCGGGTGGAGTTAAAAAAGTTTCTTAACTCGACGGGCTGCTCTGCTTGCTGAGTTTTCCGTAATATTCTCGATAAATTTTTGAAACGCGATTCGCATATTCTTGCGGAGATTTGTTATCTTTAATCGCGCGATTCAATTTCGAAACGCCCATGTTGTAAGCTTGAAGGTACATCACACCCTGATTCTTAAATCGGTCTCTTAAGTGAGCGAGATAGGCGGCGCCGATTCGAATGTTCATGACCGGGTCGCGACGGGTCTTGTCTCCCTGCCAGGGAATTTCATATTTTTGCGCAACCCATTTTGCCGTTTTCGGCATGAGCTGCATGAGGCCTCGTTCTCCAGAAGTTCCTAAAGCCATCGGATGAAACTGAAAATTTCCATCTAATCGGTAGGGTTTGAAGAAGGGCTCCCGCTCGGAGATACTCCGAGCAACCATTAAACCAGGAGCCCCTAACTATGAGTACGAAAGTTCGTCAGCAGTATCAACAGTC
>JAIEMT010000010.1 GCA_019751945.1 bacterium | reverse complement strand
TCAAGAAGGCTGGATAAGAGTTGAACTTAAAACGCTTCTTCTCTCGAAGAATTTCAACTGAAAAAAAGTTTTCTCCACGTCAAGAAGGCTGGATAAGAGTTGAACTTAAAACGCTTCTTCTCTCGAAGAATTTCAACTGAAAAAAAGTTTTCTCCACGTCAAGAAGGCTGGATAAGAGTTGAACTTAAAACGCTTCTTCTCTCGAAGAATTTCAACTGAAAAAAAGTTTTCTCCACGTCAAGAAGGCTGGATAAGAGTTGAACTTAAAACGCTTCTTCTCTCGAAGAATTTCAACTGAAAAAAAGTTTTCTCCAGAAAATCAGACAACCTAGACCAACACCAAGTTCAAGGTGCAGCCAGAACAGCACGTAATCGAAATTCGCCCCCCAAGAGACAGATGGAAATGGGCACCTTCGTGGACTAACTTCCCTAATCTCAAGGTAAATCTTTAGACTTAAAGTCGATAAAAATAGTATTGTATATTATATACAATCAGTGTAAATAATCCGGCACTAGGAAACCATTGGTTTTGAGGACGATAAAATCCTCAGAACCGCTAGAAACATTTCAGGATTATTATGAAAACATTATTGTGCTTACTAACAGTATCGGCATCCCTACTTGGTCAAACGGGATATTCCTCTGACAATATTGTATTTTCGACTGAGGTAAAACACTCGAGTTTGAAAATCGGTGATTCGGTTTTTTTGCATAGAGCGGTAACACTTCGCATATCAGCAGAAAAAAATCTTCCAATGTAGTATTTAAAAATGGCCAATGGGTTGAGCTAAATCCAGAAGAAAAAGTAGTTGAGTCAGGCGACCCCCTCATTGTTCGAGGAATCCATTTAGAATCGGGTGCCGTATTTCTTGAATCCAATGGGTACGGAAATTGGTTTCAACGCGAATGGTTCCAGCAATAAGTCGCTAAATGACAAGCTGGCTCTCGATATTTATTCTTGTTGAATGAAAAAACTGCAGATCAAATCGTTCGATGATCCTCATTTTCTCAAACTTGGTTTCATCTGCATTGGACTGAGTCTCATCATTCTTCTCGCATCCTATATTTTCAATTTTTCAGGAATCATTGCCTTCAGAGCCGGCGGCGGTCTTGGGTTATTAATCTGCATCACCTACGCCATTGCTCAACAACGAAAGAAGTAAGACCGAAATCACCCAAAACTAGCTTGATCGCCCCCAAAAAACGCAGACTCCATCTGTCTCTGGGGACTCTAGAATTTCTTTCTATAAAACTGAGCCATAAAAGGGCCGCCCAGGAAGGGCGGACCAAGGAGCAGGGAAGCTCCCCCTGGCTCAGTTTTATAGAAAGAAATTCTAGAGTCCCCAGAGACAGATGGAAAATGGCGCGCCCGGAGAGATTCGAACTCCCGACCAACTGGTTCGAAGCCAGCTACTCTATCCAACTGAGCTACGGGCGCGCATCACGGACAATGGATTTAATCGTTTAACACCACGCGGTTATTGGCGCAATCGTAACATCTTTCGGAGTTAAAGCGCTCGGGGTGTTCGACCTGAATGGTGGTGTGCTTAATCCCATGCTTAGAAGCCAAAACTTGGTGAGCGCGCTCGAGAACTCCCTCATTTTCCACGGAAATCAGGTGCACACTCAGGGCCAATCGACCGCTGGAAACCGACCAAACATGCAGGTCGTGAACTTCGAGAACTCCTGAAACCCCCTGCAGGTCCTGGCGAATTTCATGGGGATCCACCCCCGAAGGAGACGACTCCATCAAAATGGCAATCGATTCCTTGATCAAGTCCCACGAACTGATCAACATCAATACCGAGAAAAGACCGGTCACGATCAGGTCGATCATTCGCCAATCGGTGATCCAAATCACCACTCCCGCAGTGACGGCGCCCAAGCTTCCTAACAAATCCGAAAAAATGTGTTTGTAGGCGGCCTTCACGTTCAGGCTCTGCTTCTGAGCCGAATGCAAAACTTTCATACTGGCCAGATTTGCGAACAACCCAAAAATCGAGACGATCAAAAGAATCTTTCCATTCACTTCGGGGGGATGACTCACCCGATGAACGGCTTCAAAAATCAAAATACCGGCAATGAACCAGATCGCAACACCGCTGCTCAGTGCTCCCAAAATCTCAGCGCGATGATACCCAAAACTCATGGTGGGTTTCGGAGGACGTCGCGCGAACCAGAACGCAAACAGACTCATGAGAATGGCGCCGATATCGGTCAGCATGTGCGCGGCATCGGACATCAATGCCAAGCTGTTGGAATACAACCCGCCGATAAATTCGATGATCATGAAAACAAAAGTGATCATCATGGCGCGAATCAGTGCTTTGCGAACTTCGCTGTCCGCCGGCGAACCGTGCATGTGCAAATGCCCCGAACCGTGACTATGACCGTGATCGTGGTCATGATCATGATCGTGGTCGGAATGAGAATGGTTGTGTTTGTGCTTTTTCACCTAAGGCTCAATCTACCCCAGAACCGGTCTTCAGAGCAAAACAGATCAAAGTCGCAGTGTCGCGCAGAACCAGAAAATCGAATCCTGCTGTGCTCCCCTTCCACTGCGCCCTTCCCTGTAGCCGGTCTCGATTTCCATCGAAGGCCTGAACCAGACTCACTTCGTACTGGGGAACCAAGGCGCCCGTTTGGACCTTGCCGCCTTCGGAATGGGCCTTGAAACAAGCTTCCTTCACACACCAAAGTCCGAGCGCGCCCAGGTCACCCGAGACCCAGCGAGCTTCGGACGGCTGAGTCCAACGGCCAGCGGCCTTCTCGGTAAAGGCTCGCGAAGAGGCCTCAAGGTCCACTCCCACCCCCAAACCAGCCCCCACTCCAATCGCCACCAGCAAGAGCCTACCGCCAATCTCGGAATGCGACAGGGAATAGCTGCCCTGCCCCACCCCTTGGGAGGTCAATCGATCCCGAACCCGAGCCAAAGCCCTTCGACCCGCCCAGTATTCAATTTTTCGAGAAGGGGTTTCAATCCGATCCAGTCGTTCGCGCTCTTCAATCGACAAAAAACCCAAGTCCGCCTCGGTCATTTCTGTCCAATCTTTCTTCAGGGAAATGACTTCAATTTCGACAATCGGCGCAGGATCTGCGGGCCGGAGGCTTCTCAGCCATTCCGTGAGCGGACCGTATAGAAGTTCGGCAGTCATGGAGCACTTCTACCCAAGAATTCTCAAATTTGTCCAGCCGCGTGTCGAAGATGACACATTGTGGCGACCCCCTAAACATCGATAGAATAAAAAAGAGAAGGAAGCTCGTAAGCTTGGCTCCGAAGAAATTGAAAACTAAATTCACCGAATTGAGAAATGGCCAGATTTTCTGGAGCCTCTTAGTGGCTGCTGGGGTCGCTTTGGCCGCGCTCAACGAAGTCCATCATTCTCGCAAAAGCTTTCAGCCTTCACCTGAACTCGTCAGCCAAATCAATCAATGGGAAGAGTCTCAAAAAATTATTTTACCCCGCGGATTGAGCCGTCTTCCCGCTCAAAAGCCGGAAACCACCACAGCATTGACGAAGTCCCAGGACTCGCGTTAGTCATGGGCCATGGCCCAATACTGGCTCCTCAAAACAGAACCTGAAACCTACAGTTTTTCGAAACTTCTAAAAGATAAGAAGACGAACTGGAACGGCGTTCGCAATTTCCAAGCGCGAAACAATCTCCAAAAAATGAAGTCGGGGGATGTGGCGCTGATTTATCACAGCGGAGACGACAAGTCGGTCGTCGGCATCGCGAAAGTGGTGAAGGAAGCTTACAAAGATCAGACTCCGGAAGACGATCGGGAATGGGCTCAGATCGACATTGCCCCGGTGAAAGCGCTCAAAAGACCGGTGACCCTGGCCACCATTAAGACAGCTTCGGGATTAACGGATCTCCCCCTCATTAAACAATCTCGTCTTTCGGTGATGCCGATTTCGGAAAAGCATTTTCAAAAAATTCTGACCCTTGGGGATACGTCGGCGTGAGTTTTCCCGCTCCAGATTGGAACCAGTTTCACATCGTTTCAGATCTGAACTCCAACAAGCACGGCGATGCACCGCGCGCCATTCATACGCAAGATGGAATTGGAGATCGACTCCGAGCTGCAGCATTTGCGGAAATCCAAGCCCGCGATGCTTTCAACTGGGCGGCCGATCGTTTCGAAGACGCCGCCCCTGAGTTGCGCGAAGCCTGGCGCCGCCTGGCAAAGGCGGAAGAAAAACACCTCACCTGGCTTCTCAATCGAATGAAGGATTTGGGAATCGACGTTCGGGAAAGAAAAGTTTCGGACCTTCTCTGGCGTTCTTTAATCGGTTGCACGAGTGCCCGCGAATTCGCGCTGTTTATGGCGAACTCAGAAGAACGGGGAAGAAAAGCCGGAGAGCGCTTCTCTCAAGCCATGGCCCAAATCGATCCGATTTCAGCAAAGATTTTTGGAAAGATCGCAGAAGAAGAAGTCGAACACATCGCCTTAGCTCAGCGACATTTTGGAAGCGTGACGGTTGAAAGATCCATGGCCCTGTAAGGAGTACTGTCGCTTACCAAGAGGAGAATAGAAGCTCCGCCAGTGCCTCCTAATCTCCACTTCGTGGGCAAGACCAAGCCCAACTCTTTCAATTCGTTCTCAGTGTGTTTCACGTAAATCGGAACGTTATTGAAACGGTAAGCCTGAATCGCAACGTTCTCACCAAGGGGGGAATCCACTAAGCCCTGAAGTATTTTGACCACCTCTGCTGGAGTCCCGGAATAACAAAAAAGCTGATTCTTATTGCCCAGCTTTTCTTCACTGGCAATGAGGGCCTCTACTTCTGAAAAGTGAATGTAAGCTAAATTAACGCGAGACCGACCCTGCCAATCCTGCAATGGATTTAAAACCCCCTGAGTATATTCGACATATCTGGATAAAACGTACCGACCTGGATCGGTCGAGGTCCCATCAAAATAAGTAATCGTATCCGGATACACGGTGCTGTTACCAGCCGACCGGAGCTCTGGGTTAAATCGAGACATGAGGCGCGGAAACGAATACCCATATTCCGCATAGGTCATGAAATAGAGGGGGAGCCGAACCTCAGGACGCTGTTCTTGCTCGATTGCACTGATACCAGTGGCAGCCAAAAGCAAAAATACGAAAACCCATCTCTTCAGCAACATCGGTAGAGTTGACTAACTCATCCCCTGACGTGGTGCAACACGCATTCAACCCCCTTGCTTGATTTCAATTCCTATGAAAACCCGAATAGCATAAACCCTGAATAATCATTAAATATTAACTAGCTATATAGTTGACTTATTTACATTGATTAATGTTGCAAGCTGTCATATAAAGTGGCCCGGTTAAAGAGGTTCGAACATATGTTGCTTATGAAGAATTTTTTCAAAGGTATCGCGGCAGGCACCGTCGTAGCCCTCCTCGTTCTCGCAGTTCAATCCTGCGGTGGAAACAAGGAAAGCGCATCCGGACAGACTGTGGAACAGTCCCAAGTCATTACGGACTCTAAAGAGCTTGTCGCTGCTGAAGACGCGCTAGCTACTGTGGGCCTCACTTTTTCCGAACAACTCAGTGAATCCACCGTTCAAGTGACCCTCCACACCGATCAGGCTTCTGAAGCCAGCAATACCGAAAAACTCGAACTCCTCAATAAGTACGTGAGAATCGCGAAAGCATACCTCACAAAATATTCGGGTGAATTTACGCTAGTGGATGAGCGGGGCAAAAGAACCCAGCGCACTCTCAAGGAGAATGTGAAAGGTTCTATCAAAGCCCGAATCAACACGTGCGAACAGAAAATCAAACAACTCCAAGTGAATTACATTCCGGAGCAAGAGCTCAAGACCAGGAACTAACCGCTGCGAAGGTTGAGCGCCAGGTCTGCTGAGCGCTTCACTTCGGGAGAGGGGTCGGAACGCCCACTTTCTAACATGCGGGCGACGTCATCGCCTGGAATCAAGCGAAGCGCCATATAGGCTCGAGCGCGGACATGCTCACTCGGGTCTACTAAGAATCCCCGAATATACGGCAAAAATCCCGCTGAACCAGCGTTTCCCATCGCATCTAAAGCTGCGACTTTTTCAGATTCCCCGCGAGCTTGTTGCAACCGCTCGACCAAGAAGTTTTCGAGGTCGGCTTTTTGCTGTGGGTCACTCGAACGAGAAACCTGAGACCCCAGCGCCAGGAGAGCGCCGGAGTTCTCGGTCCGCTCGGTATCGGCAGCGAGCTTCTTTAAAAACTCGGTGGTGGCCTTCGGCAACTCTGCGCCCGTCACTACCCAAGAATTCAGAACTAACTCCTGAGCATTTCGAGAATAGCTTCCATCGTTAAACACAGATTGTAGAACCTGATGCGCATCGGGCTGATTGCTCGACGCCAAGGCCCCTACTAGCACTCCAAACTCGGCTTCTCGACTCTTGAAGCCGGGAAGTGCTTCAGCGACACGAGAAACATCCGATCCGTTGTGATTCAAGCGTTTCACTAGGCGCCGATAAACACCCAGGCGCTGTTGGGCTGTTTTTAACTTCCCAGTTCGAAGAGTTTGAATGAGCGCGGACACCGATGGAATTTCCGTAAGCTCCGCTTCTTGAAGTCCTGCTGAAGGACGAGAAGCCACAGGGGTTCCTAAAACCGAAGCCAACGAAATTTCCTGCCAAGAAGCCCCTTCCCCCAACCAAGGCCAGGGAGTGAGGTCCGATTCTCGCAGAATCTTGTAGCTAGAATTCGACACCAAGGTCATAGCGTCATCGCCCATTTTCAAGAGCTCTGTTCCTCGAACCTCTTCGGGCGCGCCCGTCGGGCTTAACGACAAGGTGTGGTGCGAATTCTCTAGGCGAGCTTTAGAATAAGGCTCGCTAGAATAGGCCAGCTTTGTTTTTTCAAAATGCAAGGAATCGACCTGAGTAAATCGCGCTTCGTACGATCCCTGCAGATCTTTTTGTTCAAAGAACAAGAACTGCTGCAACAGATCGACACCGATTCTCGCAAGAGTTTCCCGAAAATCTTTGTCATGCCGCCCCTGGTGTTCCCGAACAATCTGAACCTGAGTCAGCTCATTGCTCTTGCTCACTACCAGTCGAACGAGCGGACTCGATCGAAGCTGCTCGGGCGAATCGATCTTCATCGTGAACTCCGTCCCGTTTTGATCGGTGTGCACCCAGAGTTTTCCAAACAAACTCAGGCGAAAGAGATCTTGCGTCCCTGTGCGAGCGTGAATCTCTCGATTAAAGAGATACGACCGTCGCTCCGGTTCCGAACTCACCGCAACAGACGCAATCGAACGCGCTGCTTTCGCTGTGAGTACTTCAGGAGTTTTGGATGAATGAAATGAAAGCCATCCGAGCGCGAGAACTGACGCGACGGAGGCACCCGACACAATAATTACAGATAAGCGCATCGACCACTCGATTGCAAATTATTGGTCAGGTTGTAACAGAGCCCGTTCCACTTGTAGAAAGTGTGATGCCAGAATTCCCGCCATTTAAAGCCGAATAGACCAAAGATTTTTGCGCTTGCATAGATTTCGCCCGAAAACATCTCGAGATGCCCACTGAGATGATAATAAGGACGCTTACCATTCAGGTAAACTTGTGTGACCAAGTTCAAACTGCCGTCAGCCACTGTGACCTCTCCTCCCACTCCCCCTTTGAGAAACAGCAGCGTCACCGATCCTTCGATGTACGCCATGGACTGCACTTCTCCGACGATCTCCACCTGCACCGAGGACTCTTCCACAGGAATCGCTGCGATCGGCAACACACTCACTACTAGGCCACCGCTCAACGAAAACCCTGCATCGAGTTGCAGAACAAGCGGACCCACCGGGTAAGTGAGAAGCACCGCTTGAATGTCCATCGTCGGAAGTTTGAATTCTTTTTTGTAAGCCAAGTCGCGCAAGGGAATCTGCGCGGACACAAGCTGAAGCCCGCCAATGTAAATCTCAGAGACGCCGGGGGTGGTTTCGGTTGGGGCCTCGGCCTCGACCTGAACCAGGGACTTTTCCTTTCCCATGACGGTTCCCTTCATGGACGTATCCACTCCGACATCGGTCGAACTGGCCGCCGCCCCATATTGGAAGGCCAAGGTCTTGCTCATGGCCTGGGTCTCTTTCCGAAGGGAGGGGGCGTTAGGATCCACTGCAGCGGAGGGCGAAGGAGCAGGAGCTGGAGCCGCTGTAGGAGCCGGCGTAGGGGTTTTCCACTTGGCATTGCTAGCCGCAAGGATGTCCTTGAGGGAAGCCGCCTGAGCGGAAGAAGCGGTTATTAGTGCTAGGCTGAACCACACCCAGTAAAGCAACTTCTACTACCTTCTCCGGCCCAAATTCGGGGCCAGAAGACCATATTATAAGTAAAATTTTATATTGTGAAATTATTTTTACTATCTAGTAACCCCCCGTTTCCTATAGGGGATTTAGAGCTTGCGGAGCGGGGTGTTAGCGATTAATGAGCCAACCCAAGGAATGAGGGACTCAGAATGAAGACCATTTATTACGCGTTCGTGTTGATGTTGGTGGCGGCACCGAGCTTTGCTCGCAGTCCGATGGGCGGCCCATTGGTGACCATGACTTACGGAAACATCGTGAATGACCCGACCTGGGTCCTCTGCCGCATCCTTCCCGACAAGGTTGAAATCACGGTATCTAATAAAGGTGTAAAAACCCTGACCGCCGAAAGAAACAACCTCAATGCCGATCAGTTTGCGAACGACATTCGCGAAGCTTCGAAAGCACAGATGACTCGGGCCCTGCACATTCGCGCGACGGTCCCGGCAATCGCCATCCAGGGCAGTGTTCGCGGCGCAGAAAAGCCCGTGAGCGAATTTGTCATTTGGTCCGACGGGGGCTCCATGACTTCTCGCAGGGGAGACGCAGCAAGAAGCCTTGCAAAAATCGCCAGAGACAATTGCCCCAGCAGCTTATTTCCTAAAAACGAAGAATAAATTTAGAGGATTTTAAAATGAAAAAGACGCTTCTTGCATTTACAGGTTTCGCAGTCGTTGCAGCTCTGCCGATGTTCATCGATATTCCATCGGCACATAGTTGCTTTCCCGCCTATTCCGGCAAAACGGTTTGGAAAGTTTACCAGCGCTACACAGCCCGAGACTCCTACCAGAAGGAAGAAGTGTATTCCGTGAATCCGGCACGCTTCGGCTCAAGCGTCGTTCAGATTGACGAAGCAGCGGTCGGCGGAAACGAAAAAACCTTGGTGAAAGTCGCAGTGACAGACAAGGAAGGCTTGATGATTGCCACATCGGATGCCAGTGTACTCAAATTCATCGGCAAAGAAGGCACCAGCAACGGACTCTCCACCTTTGCCTTTGAAGTCGTCGATAGCGGCGAGGCAGAAATCTTCACAAACCAGTCTCAAGACGTCCAGGTCGTGAAAATTAATAAAGTGGTGAGCGGCCAAAAAATCTCCGATTTGGACATTCCCTCGGCGTCGACCGGCGGACACTCCAGCACTGAAGTCCACATCTACGTGGAAGCAGGACTCAAAGCCCGGATCAAGAAAGGCTCGGTCAACAATCAAGTCCTCAAAGGTCAGCGCAAGTTTCAAGTAACCGACGCAAAGGACACCTGGGATGTCTTCCCGTTTGAAGTCATTGGCCAAGGCACCAGCAACGTTCAACTTGAAATGGTGGGAACCTCCTATTCACCGAAGGAAGTGATTTCCGTTAAGAAATTTATAGTCTACCCCACTCCGAGAAGCCTTGCCGGTGGAACCTGCTAGTCGAAGGGGCTGATCGATAGTCTTTAGAAAAAACTTGGGCTAGAATAAGAGGATGAGACTCTGGGGATTCCCACCCATCCTCTTCTTTTTAGTTTCAATTCCGGGCTCGGCCGCATCCAATCCCGACTGCGACATCCCCGACTCGCTCGATCCCTACGTCGCCCACCAGGGACTCATGAAACTTCGGGGCAATATTCTGCAACCCCTGTTTCCGGAGTCGAGTAAGCACGCGTGCGAAGATAGCTACGTGGCCTCGTGTTCGCCCATGCCTCCGGTCGATAGCACCGGCCACTCTGCTTCATTGCTCGAGGCGGGGCACAACAAAGTGAATTACGAAAATCAAAAAAAAGCCCTGGGTGGTTTTGCAGTGGAGTGGGCGAAACTTCCCCCGACGACTCGGCCCAAAAAAGAGGATTATCTGATCGACCGGTTTTACAAACAAAACGACTTCGACGAAAAGCTCGACCGAGTTGACCGAATCCTGAAGGGGCTCAAAGGAAAAGCGAAAGCGTTTTCAGAGGAGATCTGCACGACCGCCGACTGCCGACAAGCTGTCGACAAAGCTCTCGAAAACCTCAAGGTCGTCAGGGACTACAAGAAAAGACCTGGCCTGCTCTCGGAAATGAGAATCAATGCCTCAGCCCGCGGGGTAGAAATTGGCGGATTAGTTCTCACGACCATCACGAGCGAACATGCGCTGGCACTCATCCTCAGTCATGAATTGGGACACGTTCTTTCGAGTGCTCTCCAACAGCGCTCTCCGAAAGTGCTCGACTGCCTTTACGAGAAAGTCGTCGGCAACCTACCCAGCACTCGAAAGGTCGACCAGGAGGAACTCTGGGCCGATTGGGCGGGCGGTCAAATTTTTCCAAGATACATCGCCGGCCTCTCAGGACGAAAAGAACTGAAACGCGAGGCGATCAAGAGCGCCCTTCGCACGAACTGCGGAATGGACTTTTCTTCCAAGGGCCACCTCTCGGGGCCCGAACGAAACCGCATTCTGACTGCCAATCCAAAGATCCAAGACTTACTCTGTTTTGATTACACTAAACCCCGGCCGGAGACTCAGTACTGTCCTCCCCATCAGGAGAAGAAATGAACGACGCTCACTTGCATTTAATGATCAATCACGTTTCGCTTTTTACTCTCGTTATTGGAGTTTTTGCCCTCGCCTTTTCAATGAAGCGGAAGTCAGCGGAACTTCGCACTTTGGCTAGCGTGCTGTTTGTGATCACCGGGATATTCGGATGGATCTCCTACGAAACAGGTGAAAAAGCGGAACAGGTTGTAAAAGCGCTGGGAGGCGACTTTGAAACGTTCATTCACGCCCACGAACAAGCGGCAGTCTGGGCACTTCGTTCAGGCTTCTTAGTCGCGACACTCGCCATCGCACTCGAGTGGGCCGTTCGTAAAAAGAAGACCTGGGTAAAAGCGCTGCAATGGACGTTACTCGTTTTCGCCATTCACGGCTGCACGGTCTACATGGCCACCGCACTTCAAGGCGGAAAAATTCGCCATTCCGAAATTCGCTAAGGCTCGAGCTGCACCGTATTTTTGGGATCGTAGTAAGGGGCGTCCATACTCACTAAAAGTGCTGGCTGAGTAAGTGCCCAATATTTATGGGGGACGTCCTGGGGAATCGAAACATAGTCCCCCTTCTCAATTTCGAAAATCTCTTGGCCGATTTGGACTCGTACTCTTCCTTCCAGGACCATCAGACTATGGTCAGCATCGGGATGTTTGTGCAGCGGGAGCTCGCCGCTCATTTCTACTAAGTTGATTCGGAGAATGTTGGTTTGGCGAATATTCCAAACCCGGATGTTCTTGCCTTGAACATCGGGCTTCGTTGCCATGAGTGCTGCTAGAGTTATCAGGATTGCTTTCATTCCTAGAAGCTACCTTGCCCGCAGACACAGGACGAATAGATAGGGTGGATGGGTGTGATTAGTAAAACCTATGAAACAGTGTCCAATATCAATCATTTTCACTACTTAAATAGCGATCAATAATTAAATATCAACAATGTAATAAATTGACTTTAAAAGCAGGGTTTTATATACAGACCCCATGAAAAAAATTTTGAACCTTGGACTTTTTTGGTTGGCGAGTCTCTCTCTGATGAATTCTGCATTAGCAGGAACCTGCGATGTTAAGGTTTCTCAGTACCCTTTAAATAGAACACCCTCTCTCGAAGAGTCTGCGGGGGGCGTTTATAAAAAAGGTCTGAGCCTAGATGAGTGTGTAAACCTCGCCCAAAATACTATCAATGATTACTTCGGCCTTCTCGGCGGAGCATCCGCTTCTCCCTACATGGTGGAAGGTCATTACACCTTTACCGATGGCGCTAATGCTGTTTCGGCTACTGGGACACTAAGCCCGAAATAGAAACGCGTCAGGCAGTGTTAAAAGCACTTTCACCATCAGTACTCTTCCTAGCGGTATTGTCTCAGCCCTACTTTTCTTACGCCATTTCTGGAAATCAACTGATCCCTATCGAGGAGCTTCCCTCAGGAGTTTGTCAGATCGCATTTAAGGATTACCGGTTTTCGTCCATTACAAAAAAAATAAAACCGACACTCCCACACTCATCCTGCACTACTGCCTTTTTGACAGACCGAATATTACTCATGGCAAGGCACTGCTATCTTGAGGAAGAGATATTTTTTGGCAACGAAAATCCTCAAAAATTGAAATCTGACAAGGTAGATATTCTCTGCCTAAAAACAGGAGAGCTTCGGCGAAATTTAGCCATAAAGAAAATTTACTTCCCTCCCACATCCTACAAACCTCCGAATAGAAATCACATCTATAAAGATCTGATGGCTATTGAACTCGTCGAAAAATTCTCGGATAAGACCGTTCCCCTGAAGGTTGCCGCCAATCTATCTTTGGAAAGTCATCCAGAGTTGAGAGTATTCGGATACGGTTTTACGGATCAGCTCGCTGGCGGGATCCTCAATGACCTCGAACCCTTTATTTTATTCGATAGCCCAATTGATCAAAGAGATTACAACTCCCAGTTGACGGGGATCTACAAAGGTCACCGAATGAATCATTATAGAACCGTTTCCTTGTCTGAAGTCTTGGCAGAGTTTCCAGCCGACGCAGATGAACTGGAAGGCTTGATTGAAGGAGAAAAGAAAGATCGATCGGGATATCCCTTGGCTTTCCTCAAATCCATCTTTGAGGAACACGTCCTCATTCAGAAAGATAACACGCCACTCAAGGGAGGCGACTCCGGAGGACCCATTACAAATGCTTCGGGAGAAATTATCGCTGTCAATTCTTTCGCCCCTTATTTGAAGGATGAGGGGATTCGGTTTGCTGGATTTTCTACACTGATCACCCCGGATTTGAAAAGTTGGATTGAGGGGGTACTTGCTACGAGTAGAGTATCAGGCGCACCAAGCCCTGAGCATTCTCGCAAATAATTCAAATAACAAGTAGGCGAGCGACCTGAGCAACAGTTCCTAAGAAGGAAACTGAACTGCCCCGTTCGCTCGCCTTGTTCCTTTAAGGACGGGGGTAGACAGTGAGAACTTCCTGAACGACTCCCCCGTTTTTACTCCGAACGTGAATGAGATATTCTCCGGCCGGCAGGAACCCCAGGTCAAAAGTTTCTTGAAACTCTTTAATGGAACTAGACTTACACATGACAGCTGGTCGAATTTCAACCGGCAGAATGACAAAGGTATCTCCACCCACTCTCTGAGGCTGAAGAGGCCGCTTTAACTCATTACAAGGCGCGGAAAAAATACCCCCGACGACGATTTCAATCCGCTGAGACTCTAAGGCGACACGTGGCAATCTCAAATCCCGAACTCGAGCATAATTAAAATTATCGATATGATCGACCGTCACATGATCGACGTGCATTGGACGGGAATTTTTCATGGTCACGCCATCCCCGTAGGAAATCTTGTAATCACCGGCGGGCAACCTTCCTAGCATGATCTCTTTATTGAACTCACTCTCCTCAAAAAGATCACCCGGCTCGCAAAGACCGCCGTTCCTTCTCCAAGCCATCTGATGAAGCGTAATCATTTTCTTCACGTCATCGCGGTCCACCTGAATTGGGCCCAGCGTGTAGCAGGGATCAGGAGTCACTCCGCCAATCATGATCTGAACGTTGTCATTGTCATCGTATCCCTGAACCGGAAAATAGACGGAATGAATCCGAATCTCCTCGAACTGCGTTGCCGGAAATGTCAGGGGACGAGCCGGACCTGTTTGAGCGAAACAAACACTGGCCTCTACAAGCGCGACGAATCCAAAAAGAGCACTGCAACTAATAGCGGATTTTTTCATGATCTCCTCCAAGTTTGAAATTGAAAAATTCACTGACTAAGCAAAGAGCGAGCCAAGCCATCTGCTGGGGAAAATCGAATACCGCAAAGCAGTATTTTGAGCCAATTTGTCGGAGCAGGAGTTTTTATGTCCCAGAAAGGCAATGGAGGATAAGGGCGGGGATGGAACTTCTCTTCGACCTGAGATTGTGGTTGAGCGGAGCTTGGCTACTTCGGTCGCTCGCTTCCAGCTCGCTCTCTGCGTAGCCTCCCCTCAAACAGGCTGCCTTGATATTCGAAAGAGGCAGTAGCGGGCTGTAAGAACTTTTTTATCGCACCTTGCTCGAGTTGGTTCCGCTGCACTCCAAACCTGTCAGTTCCCTAGGGTGCGGGGGCGGCTCTTACTTCTCTACTGTCTCTAAGTGCTTGTTTAAGTTCTTGCTCTTGAGCTTCTAAACCCATCTTCAATCCACTAAGCGTGGTACTCTCAGTGGCTTCTGCCACACTGCCTTTCATTCCTTTAGGCGCCAAGAGAAACCCCTGCACATTGACGTAACAGAGCTCCATCTGACCCAAGGCAAGCCTCACATACTCAGAATCTTGCATAGCTTGGATTTTACGTCGAACTTCATCGGCTTTATAGCCATTGGCAATCCACCCTTCATACTTGGCCCGGATATCAGCCGCCACCTTTCGATATGCCGCGATAGACTTTTTCAAATCCTCCCGTCGCAGCCGGACTTCCGACGTATCACTCGACTGTACTTCCGTTTGTTTTTCTAATCTCTGAATAATTGGTGGATCGCTCAACATCATTTCAATCCGACGGATGTCGCTATCCAGAGCGAACGCCAATTGTCCCCAAAGTGAGAATAGAACTAGAAGTTTCGAAACCTTACCCACCATGAAATAACGATAACCCAAAAGCAAACAAAGGCAATGGAGGACAAGGGCATGGAGGAATGCTCTCTTCGGCCCGGGAATCTGGTTAGTCGGGGCTTGGCTACTTCGTTCGCTCGCTTCCAGCTCGCTCTCTGCGTAGCCTCCCCTCGGTCGCTCAGAAAAACATCCTGTTTTTCTGCCCCGCGCCCAACTCCTTTGGAGTTGTCCGCGGGTCGCTCTCTCGCTTCAAGTCCTGTCACCTCCACTCCTTTTTCGAAGAGAGAGATGCGGAAAAAATTAGAATTTTTATTGGAATGATTTCTGTGGAAAATGGTGGAGGTGACAGGACTTGAACCTGCTACATCCAGCTTGCAAAGCTGGCGCTCTACCAGGTGAGCTACACCCCCATTACCAAATCAGAATGTGAGGAGTATCTACCTTCTTTTCACGCGATTTGCTATGGTATTTCGTCCCTATGGAAGTAAAAAACATCGCGTTTTACAAATTCGTCGAATTGACTCAACTACCGGAGATCAGGGCGGAACTGAAAGCTCAAGCCAAGGCGCTTGAGGTCTCGGGGACCATCATTCTGGCTCCGGAAGGAATCAATGGGTTCCTGGCGGGGCCGACCAAACAAGTCGATGAAATGACCGCGCTGCTGCGGTCCCGCCCAGAATTTCAGGACTTAGAATTCAAGCAGAGCTTCTCCGACCACACTCCCTTTCAAAGATTGAAGGTGAAACTCAAGAAAGAGATCATCCCTTTTGGTAAGCCAGAGATCCGCCCCCAGCTCTCCACCGGGGACCGCCTCGACCCGCTAGAACTCAAGCGCTGGCTCGATGAAGACCGCCCGGTTTGGATTGTCGACACCCGCAATGACTACGAAGTGAAGCACGGCACCTTCAAAAACGCCGTCGATCTCGGTCTCAAGACCTTCCGAGACTTCCCCGAAAAATGGAAAGAAGTTGCTCCCCGTCTCCGAGACCGACCCGTGGTCATGTTCTGCACCGGAGGCATTCGCTGCGAAAAAGCTACGGCCTTTGCTGCGCAGGCAGGACTCCACGAAGTTTACCAACTCGAAGGCGGCATTCTGAAATATTTCGAGAAGTGCAACGACGCTCATTATAATGGGGATTGCTTTGTCTTCGACGAGCGTGTGGCGCTCGACCCGGACCTCAAGGCTTCTTCGGCCCGGTAAACTTATAATCTTCAGCGCAAACGATGGAGAGCTTGGGCCTTCCCCCACCGTCGTCGTCGCCATTCGGGGCGGGATTTCCGCTGCCGCCACCCGGACGGCTTGCGCCTGCGGTAAAGACCCGGCGCCGGAGTTGACTGAGGTCCAGACCCTCTACAGTGTCCAATCTACCGGAACTTAAAATTCTACGGAGTCGGATATTGGTTTCAAACGGCAAAGGTTTTGTCGAAGCCAGTATGGAGTCCGCGGCCGTTTTCAATACAGTAGTCGATTTCTCTTTTTCAAGAGCATCCAGAATAGGTTCGAAGAGTTTCGGATCTGAAGAAGTTTCACTTAGCAAAGCCAGAGTATTCAAAGTCCGAATACGAGCGAGTAGGTTTTTATCGGCCAAACTTCTATTCGATAAAGTTCGAACGATATCTCTCCCGAGACTGGAAAAATGAGCGAGGGCTTCCAAGACTTTCGGATTCTTTGCGAGATGGGGACGAGTACCCACACGATTCAAAAGCTGCTGAACTCGGGCATAGGCTGGCGGATATTTCCCCATCTGCTCTTCGAGACCAACCAGAATATCTCTGTCGTCGAGCAATCCTAAAGTCTTTCGAATTTCTGCTCCCGCCCGATCTTGCAAACGGAGCTGAGCCTCCAAATCTGATCCGGCCTCTCTCAATTCATCCGGATACGCTGCCATCATTCGGTACTTCTCGTTGTTGGTGCCTCGTGCACCGGTCATTCGTTCGTACGGAACGTTGGGCATCAACTCCCCTACCAGCTTAGGAGATCCAACAATGGCCATAGTGAAATGATCGGGAGCCTTCCTTCCTGCATCAGGAATCATCGCCTTCCTTAAAAACTCCTTCTGCTCACCCGAAAGACTCGGATAACGCTCAATTGCTGCCCAAATCTGTCCAGCCCGAATAGTGAGATCTTTCCGTCCCATGTCGCTAGGGGGAGGAACTTCCTTCAAAGTGGCGTTAAGCAAGCGAAGAAGTGGATTCACGCCGACGACATTACTCACAGCCGAAAAAAATGTGGCCTGACCAAAGACTCGAGAAGGTACGGATCTCATCACGCGATTAATCTGGGCTGGCTCCAAAGGTCGGGCTTCGTGACTCTGCTTCAGCGCACTCAAGCTAGTTTCAAAACCCTCTTCCAATTCCTGAAACATTTGCTCGGTGGCTGACGGAGCCTTAAAAACTTTGGAGAGACCTTCCGTAATAGAAACGACAGCATTTCGAGAGGCGTCGCTCTTCAAACTCTGCGCACTGAATTGGGCCAACACACTCTGTAAGATCGAGAGTCGAGTCTCGGGGGGCCGCACCCCTGCCGCCCAATGTTCCGCAATCTGAGCATAGGCTTTTTCCAATCGAGCCCTTAAAAACGGAGAAATTTTTAAACTTCCCTGGTCAATTCTTCTGAAATATTCCTGCAAGAACTCGGGGTCTGCTTTCTTCTGAAGTAGTTTATCCGGGAAGGTTTGTTGATCCTCTTCAAGCGCGGAAACTTGGGCTGCCACAGAAAGTTTTTCAGCCGCCCGCACCACCGCCGGCGCGGAAAAACTCACGGCCAAAAGCATCAGCAGAGGAGAAACTCTCAGAAGGGAACCCATCCCCTTCTTTTCGGTAAACCCAGCGTCATTTTTAAATATAGGAAGCAGGGTGTCGAAATATTGACGTCACCTCAGAAGCCCTCTAGTCTCAGAGGGAATGAGACCGATCCGACAGGCACTCCTGGGCTTACTCCTTCTCAGTTCCAATGCATTCGCCCTCGATTTTTTCTACTGTGAGAATAGATTAACAGGCGCTGACGGGAAGGTGTTCACCAACGAATTCATCTTCTCGGTGGGTACTTTTACCTATGTGGATATCACTGCGGGGCCGCTCCAAAATCAGCTGGTGAATTATTATGTCTCCCCAGTCTATGGGCAACCGGCCTATAAATTTCAGCTTCGACGTTTCGATGAGTACAACGATCCCGTCGCTGTCATGGACAAACACAGCAACGCAGTCGAAATAGAGTTTGAGGCGGGGAAGGATTTTGTTTTTAACTACAACTGGGAACCCTACGGAAAAATTCACCTGAGCTGTGAGGCGAGGACCCGGACATGATCCGAAAAACTCTGCCCCTCTTCGCACTTCTTTTCTCAGTTCATGCCGAGGCTCAAACCCTCACCTATTATGACTGCGAAGCCTATCTTCGAAAAGGCATCGGCAACGACTTCATCGTTCCCTTCCAACTTTTTCTGGAACGCGATTACATCGACACGAACTTAGGCGAATATTTCAACGGGGATTATCTTTCACTCGTATTCACTCAGCGTGATGAAATCAGCCCCGATGACTACCAAATGACCATGCAAGGGCCGTCGGGTCAGATCAATCCGTTGGCCCCGCAAGAATTCAAATTCAAAAAGTTTCAGCCGTTCAAATTTGAAGAGTTCTGGGAAGACCACGGGTGGATTCGAATTACCTGCAATCCCAAAACTTGGTAATCAGGCTCCCGTGCTTCCAAACCCTTTTGTTCCGCGCGTGGTTTCGTCGAGCTCAGTCACTTCCATCACTGCAGGAGTCGCAATCGGGAGAATCAGAATCTGCGCCATGCGATCCCCGCGACGAATGAAAACCGGTTCGCCCGAAATATTCCAGAGCACGACGTGAATTTCACCGCGGTAACCAGCGTCGATCACGCCACCGGCGCACTTCACACCCTTCTTCGCTAACGACGATCGATCAGCCACCAGGCCCACGTGCTTCGGCGGAAGCGCGAGTGCGATGCCCGAACGAATTGCCCTACCCGATTTGGGTTCTAAGGTGATATCTTCCAAACAATAAATATCGAGCCCAGCGTCGTCAGCATGGGCGCGAGTCGGAAGAATAGCTTCTTGCGATAAACGTTGAACGCGGATTGAATTTACGGATTCCATGAAAAAACTCCCTCAAGCAGTCCTTTTCGATCATGACGGCGTTTTGGTCAACAGCGAACCGATCCATGTCGCGGCGTGGGGTGAACTTCTCAAGGAAATCGACATCCCTTTTAACGAACCGGAGATCCGCGCCCATGTCGGCCGCACTGCGCCGGAAATCCTGGAAGCCCTCCTCGATCTGCACCGCCCGGGTTGGGACAAGGCGCAGTACGACGTAAAAGATCTGTCCGTCCGCAAAAACGATTTTTATCTGGCCAAGATCAAAGCCCAGCTCAAACTTTTTGGCGGCGTTCAAGAAGGGCTGGGGTGGCTCAAATCCAAACGCATCAAGATCGCTGTGGTTTCAAACGCGCGAAATCGGGAACTCACTTCCGCCCTTCGAGTGCTGGGCATCTTGTCTTTATTTGATTGCGTTTGCTCGCGCGAAGAAACGGGAAAAGCAAAACCCGATCCGACTCCTTACTTGTATGCAGCCGCGGCTGTGGGAGTGGATCCCAAAAACTGTCTCGCCGTGGAAGATTCTCCACCTGGACTAGAAGCGGCATTGATGGCAAAAATTCCTGCTGCAGCAGTCCTCACGACTTTTCAGAGAGATGCTTTAGAAGCGCCCGTGCTGGGTCGTCCCGATTTGCAACCGACTTGGATTGGCGGCTCCATGCACGAACTTTTTACCTGGATGAAGACGCTTGCACCCAATCCGCCACGTCTTTAAACAGACATTCCGTCTGTTGACCGTCACGGAGATCTTTCACCACACAGCTGCCCCGAGCGTATTCGTCATCGCCTAAAAGAGCGACAAACCGAACACCCGCTTTGGATGCGGCCTTCAGCTGAGCTGCAAAGCTGTCCTCGGATAGAGCCGTCATCACGCGAAGGCCTTTTTCGCGCGCATCGCGAGCAATTTTTTCGGTCGTCTTGCGCATCTCTAATTTCGGGAGCGTGACGTAGAGATCAATCTCATCTCCAAAAGTCGGAAGTAAATGATGGGTTTCTAAAAAATGGCCGAGGGTGACATCGCCCATTCCCAGGCCCACGCCAGAGAGTTTGTAATTTCCGAAAAGTCCTAAAAGATTGTCATAGCGACCGCCGCCGAAAATGGCGCGGCGATTTTCTGGGGAGGTGTCGTACATTTCAAACACGGTTCCCGTGTAATAATCCAATCCGCGGATCACGGAAGGGTCGAAAACGATCTTTTCTGTCGGGGTTCCAGATTCACGGAGCAGCGAAAAGAGTTGATCCAATTCTTTCACACCCTCGCACATGAAATCTTTTTTCACGCCGTTGAAGTCGGAACGAAAGAAAAGCTCGAGCTGCTGTTGGTGTTTGCTACTCAACCCCAATTCGCCCAACCATTTCTGGTAAGCCTCTTCGCCGATCTTATCGCGAGCGTCGATCGCCTTCGTAACCTTCAAAGCCGCGTCGGCATCCAAACCCAGCTTTTCTTTGAAAAGAAAATCCATGAGCTTACGGTTGTTAATCTTGATGACGACTTTCTTCTCACCGCCGAAAGTTTTTACGATGTCGAGCGCGACGTTCAAAATTTCCGCATCGGCTAGGAGCGGATCCCCCCCGAGCAAGTCGACGTTCAACTGCCAGTGTTCGCGCAAACGTCCACGCTGGGGGCGCTCGTAGCGCCAGAGATTCGGAATGCTGAACCAACGAACGGGCTTCGGGAGTTCATGAAATTTAGCGGCCACCATTCGAGCCAAGGTGGGAGTCATTTCCGGGCGAATGGCCATCTTGCGTTCGCCCCGGTCCATCAGCCAGTAGAGCTGCTGGTTCACAATTTCTTCGCCAGTTTTTGCAGCGTAAAGCTCAAACGGCTCGAGCATGGGGCCGTCGTATTCGAGGTAGGAATACGACTGCACGACATCACGCAGCTTGCCAAACATCCACCGACGCATCCGCATTTCTTCGGGATAAAAATCACGCGTGCCTTTGTAAGGTTGAGTCGAAAGAGCCATATTCCAGCCTTATCATGACTTGACTTTCAATCTCTAGATTTGTTAGCTAAGCCGAATGACGCACAATGAATTGGGAATGACTCGGGACTTGTTCATCATGCCGTTCGACCATCGCGGCAGCTTTCAAGAAAAGCTTTTCGGGATCAAGGGACGAACTCCCAACGCCACCGAAACCCAAGAAATCGCCTCTTACAAAAAGATTATTTACGAAGGATTCAAAAAAGCCATCTCTCAAGGCGTGCCGAAAGACAAAGCCGGCATCTTAGTAGACGAACAATTCGGCATGGACGTCTTAAAAGACGCTCTTGCTGCAGGCTTCATGACCGCTTGTCCGGCTGAAAAATCTGGCCAAGACGAATTTGATTTTGAACACGGCGCAGAGTTTGGCGCTCACATTGCAAAAATCAACCCGACTTTCGTGAAGGTGCTGGTGCGCTACAATCCTGAAGGCGACGCTGCGATGAATCGCAGACAAGCCGAGCGCCTGAAGAAACTTTCGGATTACCTGCACGAAAACAAGCGCAAGTACATGTTCGAACTTTTGGTGCCTGCCACCAAGCCTCAGCTTGAAAAATTTGGCGGCGACGTCGGTGCCTACGACAAGAAGCTCCGCCCCGCCTTGATGGTCCAGGCCATGAAGGAACTTCAGGATTTCGGCGTAGAACCCGATGTTTGGAAGCTCGAAGGAATTGAAGGCGCGGAAGACTCGATGAAGGTCTCCCAGCAGGCGCGCAACACCACCCCCCGTAAGAACGTCGGCGTGATTGTATTGGGCCGGGGTGAGAACGCTGAAAAGGTCCGTGAATGGCTCACGGTCGCTACGAAGACCCCAGGCGTAATCGGCTTTGCTGTAGGTCGGACGATTTTCTGGGAACCTTTGAAGGCTGCAAAAGAAGGCAAGATCAGCCGCGAAGAAGCCGCCAATCAGGTCGCTAAGAACTATAAATCGTTCTGTGATCTTTGGGTCAACGCCCGCAAATAGGCGTTCGCTTCCCTATCTCTCTGGAGTCGAATTATCTTCGTTGTAGTACGGACGGCCCATGGCTTGGGTCCGACCGCTTTGCACTTTTGAAATCGGTCCCAAGTTCACGGCTTGGCCGTTCGGGCGATTCTTAGTCGGCAGCTCCCAATGGTTGGCGCCGAAGTGCCAAGCGGGATGTTTCACAATGGCAGGCATCGTTTTCGGATAAGAACGCGAGTTCTTCAAGGCCTTCACTGACGACGGACCACGGTCGACAGCACCCTCATCGCCCCGAGCCATTCGGCCCCAGGCAACTGAGCTGAGAACAAAGAGATAAACTATCCATTCGTTTCTGAGAGCTTTCATACGACCTCCATACGGACAACCTCTATATTGTACTATTATTATCAACTATTTGTCCAGGTGAGCGGGCTTTAGGAGGGCGAATTTTTCAATAACTTCAAGGTATTGGAACTGGTATTTTTCTGGTACGTTAACCCAGAAATATGAGCAAGAAGGCCCTAGTGATTTTAGTAACGGTTTCAGGCCCCGACGGTCCGGGGATCACTTCTGAGCTCACCGGCATGCTCGCCAAATCTGGCACCACGATTTTAGACATTGGCCAGGCGGTGATTCACAACCTGCTCTCGCTGAGCTTTTTGATCGAACTCGATCCGATTCACGAAACTTCCAAACAACCCCTGAAGGATCTGCTTTTTAAAGCCACCGAAATGGGGCTCAAACTAGATTACCAAGTCTTCACTCCCGATCAGTTGAAGTCGAACGATCGACTCGGAAAGAAATCATTCCGATACGCACTCACTTTAATTGCCGATAAAATCAGCGCTCAAGCACTTCACGATGTCAGCCAAACTCTAGCGAAGTACAAAGTGAACATCGATTCCATCGAACGCCTGAGCGAAGATCAGTTCAGCTGTGTCGAAATCATCGCGTCTTCGACCGCTTCGCTCGATCGCAATCAGCTGAAGACGGATTTGCTCGTCATCGCGAAAGAAAACGGGGTCGACATTGCCCTTCAGAATGAAGGACTTTTTCGCCGCTCAAAACGCATGATTGTTCTAGATCTGGATTCCACGCTGATTCAAAGCGAAGTGATAGATGAATTTGCCCGCGAAAAAGGCGTTTACGGCGAAGTTTCGGCCATCACCGAACGCGCGATGCAGGGCGAGCTCGATTACAACGACGCCCTTCAACAGCGCTGCAATAAATTGAAAGGCCTGACCCAAGACGAGATCGATCGCGTTTATAAAAAAATCGAACTCACTCCGGGCGCACAAGAGCTCATTCAGATTCTAAAAAAATTGGGGTACAAAGTTGCAGTGATCAGCGGTGGCTTTAGCTGCATCGCCGATCGCATCAAGTCCAAACTCGGTTTGGATTTTGCGTATTCGAATCAGCTCGAGATGTCGGATGGTAAGGCCACTGGAAAAGTGCTCACCCCCATTGTTAACGCACAGAGAAAAGCAGATCTGCTCGATGTCCTAGCCCAGCAAGAAGGCATTCACCTCGATCAAGTCATTGCCGTCGGCGATGGCGCGAATGACTTGCTCATGCTGCAGAAGGCCGGACTCGGCATCGCGTTCAACGCCAAATCCGTGGTGAAAGAAAAAGCCCACATGTCGTTGAATCAGAAAAATCTGCGATCGATTCTTTATTTGCTCGGAATCTCCGGGCGCGATCAGTCAGAAATCCTATTCTAAGGTTGAGTCATTCAATCGATCGGGTTACAAATACTTCCAAGAGGATATCACTATGCAACTCGCACTATTGAGCACTGACGGCTTCCTATTCTTGCTTCGTTGGTTCCATTTCTTTTTTGGCGTGATTTGGATCGGCTTGCTTTACTACTTCAACTTTGTTCAAGGCGCCTTCTTTGCTGAAACCGATGCGGCAACGAAATCGGCTGCCACTCAAAAGCTAGTTCCGCGCGCTCTTTGGTGGTTCCGTTGGGGTGCGATGTACACGTTCTTGACCGGCTTCATTATTTTGATGGCTCGCGGTCATCAAGGGGGCTTCGGTATTTTCGGCACCTCTTGGGGTTTTGCCATTCTTACCGGCGCTGCTCTCGGCACCCTGATGTTCTTGAACGTTTGGTTGGTGATTTGGCCCAATCAAAAGGTGGTCATTCAATCTGCTACGCAAGCTGCTAGCGGAGGCCAAGCCATTCCGGATGCTGCCACTCGCGGCGCACGCGCTGGCGTTGCTTCCCGCACGAATGTCCTTTTCTCGATTCCGATGTTGTTCTTCATGGGAGCTGCAAACCACCTCCCCTTCGCGATGAGCGAAAATCCGAAGACGAGTCTCTACATGTTAGCAGTCGCTCTCATCATCGGCGGCGCAGAATACAATGCTTTGAAGGGCAAAACCGGCCCACTCACCACCATCAAGGGTGTCATCACCTGCGGATTTGCATTAACCGCAGTGTTCTACATTCTGATGGAAGCGCTGCTGTAGTTAATCCGTTTGCTGTTTGCGGTCTGCAGAAGCAGGCATCTGTTTGCGGTGCCTGCTTCTGCCACAGACCCAGTCTGCAACTGAAACAGTAACAGCTCCTGCAAACGGCTGCCCGCTTCTGCAGACCGCAAACAGCAAACAGCTTTTCTTCTATCTCAGAGCAAATAGAATCTTAATATCCTGATCGTCGAAGCTGAGGCCTGCTCCGAAGAAGAACGGTAGATTTCCGTTCACTCGTTGGAGGGAGTCGATTCCGCCGGTAAGGTACACGGAGCTGAAGAGCTTCGAGTTAATCAACGGACGTGTCGTGAAAGTGGCGCGGGCTTGGATTCCGTTCAGACTCTTGCGGGAGTAGCCGTCGCCTCGAATGGCGAACATTCGCTCGGATCCGTCTGGGCCTGCTAAGAATTGAAGGCTCGCTGTTCCGTCGTTATTGAAAATACCGGCTGAAAGATCGATACGGTCTACAAAAACTTTACCTAACATCGCCGTGAAGACAATGGCGTTTAACTCCGTTTGAACCGTGTTCGTCGTCACCGACTGTCCGCCGACGGTTGTGACCGTGTTCAATTCCGTCACACGTCCACGCGGATCGTAACCCAGACCGACTAAGTAGTAACGATCCGGGTCCGGCCAAATTCCTAACTGGAAGTGAGCGCGAGTATTTTCGTAACCGGTGACGTACATCGCTCCCGCATCCACGATAAATCGGGTGCCACCGACACGCGAAAGAACGCGATTCGCGTTCCGAATCAACTCCCGAATATCTTCTGCGTAAACAGGGTCATTCAAAAGTTTTCCGACCGAGCCCTCTCCCTTATTTACTCGAGTCATCAAATCGCGGAACTGCTCGATGGCATCTTCCAACTTCGCCAAAGTTCGCTGCGCGGTCGTATTCAGATTACTTTCCGGAGAAAGAGTGCGGGCGGCGCTATCCAAAGTCTTGTTCAATTGACTCATGGTCTGGCGCAATTCCTTCGGATTGATAGCGTCCTTCAAGTTCGAAGTCAGACCCCGCATTTCACCGACAAGCGAGTCGACCTGTTTGACCAGGTCTTGAATATTTTCATTCGATTGACCGACGGGAATATCTTTGCCGCCACTGCCTGCGCGACGCACCGGTTTTTCTTCAATCGTGGCTGGAGCTGCTGGCGCTGCTTCCGCAGTCGGAATAATGAGATTCAAAAGCTTAGAAGTATCGACCGGCTTACCCAAGTAACGAACGGGTTTCACTTCGACAAACTTATCGCCCAAGAAACCTTGGCCGCGAATGTAGGCGCGCGTGGTGGGCAAGACTTCCACTGGAGCCGTGATACAGATTCCCAAGCGAACATGGGTCTCCGCCAATTCAATCGATTGCAGGTAGCCGACTTGAATGCCCAGGGAGTTCACAGGCGACTTTGTTTTCAAACCCGTTGCATCATCGATATTGATGTAAACGAGATCACAACGGCGCCACCAATAAGGATGATCGTTCACCAGCACTGAGACCAGGCTGATCACAGCGAGGGATACGACTGTGAAAACCCCCACTTTGAACTTAATCATTTTTGTCGCTTCATTTGGGTTCATAGTTACGTCACCTTAAGATTGCTGAAACCGAAGGGTAGCAAGGAAGTTAGTAGATAATCACTGAAAAGTATCGTGAGACAAGTGGCGACCACAGTCGTTCGAGTAGCCAGCCCCACCGAACGAGCGCCACCCTGGGCACGAAAACCACAGAAACATCCCACGAATGTGAGGGCCATTCCGAAGACGGCCCCCTTAATAACGCAATGCGCGACCTCCATGGGGTCGGTGATCTTCAGGTATTGATCAACGAACACGGGAATATCGAGACCCATCACACCGCAGGCAACCACGCCGGCAGCAGCAGAGGCCACGATGGCAAAGAAAACAGACAGAAGCGGGAGCATGAGAAGCCCCGCCCAAATGCGCGGCACCACCAGGTACTCCAGCGGTTCCACAGCCATCACTTCGAGCGCATCAATTTGTTCGGTGATCTTCATACTGGCAATTTCCGCGGCCATCGCTGCACCCGCACGGCCTGTCACCATGATCGCGGTCATCACCGGGGCTAGTTCTCGAAATAGAGCAACCCCGACGGTCCCACCCAGGAGCCCTTCTGCGCCGAATACATGGAGTGAAACGTAGAGCTGGTAACCCAACACTCCACCCATGAACATCGCAGCGACGGCCACTACTCCGGTGGAACTCACACCGATGAATTCGCACTGTCGGAGAAATAAACCCCGACGACGCCAGAACTGAGCCGAGCAGCGAAACGTCTCTCCCATGAAAAGAGAGAAGTCCCCCAAGATCAGAATAAATTTACGCAGTGGCTCCACTAGCTCCAATTCAAGACTCCTATGGAATTTGAACAGTTAAGACCAGATTGGCTGCAAACACAATAACTTCCTGCTATGGTGGCCTGAAATGACAGACGCTCAAGACCCAAAGGCGGCGCAGAAAATTCCAGTTTTTCCAACTCGCATTGACTCTGCCGAAGGGGGCAGAATGCTGATGACCTGGAACAGCGGCGAGACTTACACGATCGCGTTTACGGAACTTCGCTTTCAGTGCCCCTGCGCCTCCTGTGTCGATGAACATTCCGGACAGCGAACCATCAAAAAAGAAGATGTGGATGCGGACGTGAGACCTATCGAAGTGGGTTTGATGGGACGCTACGCCGTTCACATTGCCTGGAGTGATAAACACTCCACCGGCATGTACCACTTTGATCGCCTCTACGAACTTTGCCGATCCGTTGGCAAGCTCCACACACCCGAGGTTTTAAAGACTTCATGAGTTCTCTTCCCCAACAGATTCCAAGCACCTTCACCCGAATGGTGGGCTGTAAGTATCCCATCATCGCAGGCCCGATGTTTTTGGTCAGCGACGTGGACCTCGTCGTCGCAACGAGCGAAACAGGTGGCGTTGGAGGAATGCCCTCCCTCAACTGGCGAACGACCGAAGAATTTCGCACCGCAGTTCAGGCGGTGAAAAAACGAACTCAGAAACCCTTTGCAGTAAACCTCATCGTGAATCAGTCCAATCCTCGTCAAGAGGCGGATCTAGAAGTTTGCGTTCAAGAAAAAGTTCCGATGATCATCACGTCGTTAGGAAATCCCAAGACAGTGATTCAAGCGATGCATCAAGTCGGGGGAAAGATTTTTTGCGATGTAACGGATTTAAAATATGCTGAAAAAGTAGAAGGCCTTGGCGCCGACGGTGTCATTGCCGTTTCCAGCGGAGCGGGTGGACATGCCGGCCCCATCTCTCCTTTTGTTCTAATCCCTTACTTAAAGAAACACCTGAAAATTCCGATCGTCGCTGCTGGAGGAATTTCTACGGGTGAACAGATTGCGGCCGCAATGACTCTCGGGGCTTCTGCTGTCCAAATGGGCACGCGCTTCATTGCCAGCACCGAAGCTCACGTCGAAGAGAATTATAAGAATGCGATTTTGAAGTCGGATCCTGAAGACATCATGCTCACCAAAAAGATTTCGGGTACGAATCTCGCGGTGATCAAAACTCCCTACATTGAAAAACTTGGCACGGAGCTGGGAATTGTTGAAGCCAATCTGCTGAAAAATCCGAAACTAAAAAAATATGTGAAGATGGCGAGAATCTGGATCGGCTCTCAGAAACTGAAGAATGCCATTCTCGGTCCCACCTACAAAGAAGTTTGGAGTGCCGGTCAGGGCGTGGGGCTCATTGAGGATATTTCATCAGTGAAAGAAATTATGAACCGGTTAGTTCACGAATACGTCACGGCTATGGAAAGAAATAAAGAAATGCTCCAAGCCCTATCACACACAGGCCCGTGATCAGATCTCCATAGTGTTCCAGAACCGGATGATCGAGCTTGGTCAATCCATGCACCGCGAGTTGAGCAGCCAGCACTAACGCTCCCACAACTGAAAGAGCAAATGCGGCCATCGCAATAACCAAAGTCGCAGTACCCTTCATTGCAGCCGCAGCGAAAACCGGGAACACAGCAATGCAGGGAGAAAATCCGAGAGAGAAGAGAAAAAGTAAAACCGAGCGCGAGCTTTGATACTTCGGTCCCTTGGGCGCGTCGGGCCCGTGATGGCCGTGCCCATGGCAGCTGGAGTGCCGGCGATAAGCGATGAATGCATAGATCGCTCCGAAAACGATGACCAAGATTGCGCCGTAACGTTCGATCGTCGCTTCATGGTGCTGCAAAATCAAAGTCGAGCCGATTTCTAAGCCGACGATTCCCAAAATCAACGACAGGAGGATGTGTCCTGAAGCGAGCGCCAGAGCTCCTAACGTTGCCATTCCGGGAGACCACTTGCGGCTCTTCGCCACCAACACCACCGGTAACCAATGTCCGGGTGAGAGCGAGTGCACGAATCCGACGGCAGCTGCTGAGAGAGCAAAGATCAAAGTGGATTGCATGGACTTCCTATAAAGAATTCTGCGCTATGCACTGGCCTCTTTCAACATCATTAGCGCGAAGCTCTTCTTTTACTTCTCCGATTCTGAGCAAGGGGTACATCACAGCATTACGGTATGGATGATTTTTTGGCAACTGATCACAGTCTACAAATTTTTCACTCGGGGTTTCGCCCTTTCTGGGATCCGCACAGCTATGGCCCAAACCCAACACGTGTCCCAGTTCGTGCATCACCACGCTTCGAAACTGTGAAGAAAATGCACGGCCCGGGTTGATGACGGTTGCTTGCTTGGAAATCGTAAGGCCATCTCGACTAGGACAACGAATCGTAATCCCCGGCGGGTGATCAGAATTGGTGTCCACCTTCGACCAAAAACTGGAATCCACCTCACGCACGATGCTGACCGTATCAAATTCTCCGTTGGTGAAGTCGCAGTTCGGGCCGCTCTTCAGGACGGAGACTCGCTCGGGGCGCGCGTTTTCAATTTCGAAAAAGTTTCGGCGCCCCCGGACAGAGTTGATCGCATTCCAACTGGCTGCAGCCGCAGCAATCTGGTCCTTTTCAAACTGGGAAAAGGAAGGATCAATCAAAACCAAAACCGGACGACCCGATTTTACCAAAGGCATGAACGATCGACTTTGGTCCGTTGCGACTCCAGGACAACTCAGCTCCAGATAGTTGTCGACCCGGCGATCTCCACAGGAAATCAAAGCCAAAGTGAGGGTCAAAGAAAGGGCTCTTATAAAGAGGGCGGACACACGCATGCCGCACTGTTTCATCATAGTGGACGCATATAATCAAATAATTTCTAGATGCCGAAGTCTTCTTTTATAAGGTATGAGGTTTGGATGAGCTCACCCAAAATCAAAATCTTCTTAGACGGCGCAGACCGCCCCGCCATCCTTGAAATGGCAAAAAACCCTTTGGTATCAGGCTTCACCACCAACCCCAGCCTGATGAAAAAGGCGGGCGTGAAGGACTACAAAGCTTACTGCCAGGAAATCCTGACCCAAATTGGTGGAAAACCTATCTCCTTTGAGGTCTTTGCTGACGATCTTCCCACCATGAAACGTCAGGGGAAGGAAATCGCTACCTGGGGCAAGAACGTTTACGTGAAGATTCCGATTTCGAATTCCACCGGTGAATCCACCATTCCCCTGATTCGAGAGATGAGCCAGGGCGGGGTTCAAATCAATATCACCGCCATTCTAACTCTCACCCAGGTTTGGGAAACTTGCCAAGCTGTCAAAGGCGGCGCCCCGGCCATTGTTTCGGTTTTCGCAGGACGAATTGCCGACACCGGTCGCGACCCCATGCCGACCATGACTGCGAGCGCGGAACTTTGCCGAGAAACGGGCCCCAAAGTAGAATGTCTTTGGGCCAGCACGCGAGAGGCGTACAATGTTGTTCAGGCTGAAGCATCGGGGAGCCACATCATTACGGCGCCTGCGGATGTGATTAAGAAAGTGACTGGCTTCGGAAAAGATTTGAAGTCAGTCAGTTTGGATACAGTGAAAACTTTTAAAGCAGATAGTGAGGCTGCTGGATTCTCTCTGTAAATGTCTGAACCTCTTTTATTTATTACGGAAGAAGCTCCTTTTCCTCCTGTCGGCGGAAGAAGGATTCGCGAAGCGCTTTTCATCAAGCTCTTGAGCGAAAAAGTACCGGTGGAAGTTTTATACTTCCGAAAGGGAAATCCCACTCAAGAAATGCCGGTAGCTTCTCTGCGCGGATTGTTCGCGCCTTCGGAGTTAGCCAACGTCACCTTCACTCAAATTCGCAGTCCCAGCTTCCTCATGTGGGGACAGCCCCTCATTCAAGCACTGAAGCAAAGAGCTGCACCAGGCCGGCTCATCTGGTTCTCGGGACCGAAGATGTACGACTATTTTTTTCGCGCGCGCGCGATGGGGTACAAAATCGTCTGCGACGACGATGGAGTTCCCCGTAAGTATTTGTCCGGAGCAGATCTCATCGTGGTTCCGACAGAAGCGGAAGCAGGACGCGTGAGAAAAATTTCTCGCGAAGCAAGGCTTCAAGTCATCCCCAACTTTGTGGATACTCCTTACTTCGAAAAGCTTTGCACCCATCAAGGACAGTCTCTGCTCTTTTCCGGTTCGCTCGATTACGAACCCAACATCAAAGGACTCTACTGGTTCGTCGAAGAAATTCTGCCTCGCCTACGTGCCGCTCTTCGCGAAAAAATGCCACGGGTGGTGGTCGCAGGAAACAATCCTTCTCCTGCATTGAACGATCATCTTCGATCGCATGCTGTGGACGTTCGCGCGAATCCGAGCTCGATGTTAGACCTGATTGGAGAAGCGGCCATCGTCTTCATCCCGGTTCGAGAAGGCGGCCGAACCCAGATTAAGATTCTGCAAGCCATGGCCTCAGGGCGCTGCGTTGTTACCACTGGAAATGCCACCGAGGGATTGGCGCTCACCCCCACCTACGATGTATTTGTCTCCGATCAGCCCGATTCTTTTGCGAGTGACATTCTGCGTCTAGTGACGAACCCCGATCTCCGGAAGGAAGTGGGGAACCACGCTTTGAAGACCGTCAAAGATCGCTACGACTGGACTTGCATCGGCCCGCTCCTCGACCAGCTGCTCAAAGGTTTTCAAAGAACTTAAATATATCGGGTGATTGCCCGATAAGTCAGTATGCGTCGACGCCCTTGGCCAATCCTAGTACTCTCCTTTATCCAAGTTTTCGCACCCGTGGTGAGCCTCTGCTATTCCGCTTGGATGGCTAAAATTTCACCGATCTTGCTCTTCAACGGTTTGGTGAAATACGGGTCGGTTCAAAACAATCTCGAAATTTTTGGTTTACCAGTCATTGCCGCACTTTCCATCTTTGCGATGAAGCGTTGGAGCTATGCCATCTTCCTCGCCATCATGTTCTGGAACGCTTACCAGAACTTTTTCACCTGGAAAGAAACTCAGGACGTCTTTGGAATTGCAAGCCTGGCGGCCGTACAGATCATGAACTTAGGTCTGGTCACTTACTTCCTGATCCCAGCAGTACGCTTAGGGTACTTTGATTCTCGCCTCCGCTGGTGGGAATCTTCACCGCGCTTTGATGTCAAGATCGGCGCCTCAGCGAAAGTTCATGGTTCGACCTATCCGTGTAAAATTTTAGACATCTCTGAAGGCGGATTCTTCGTAGAGTTTTCTAGCTCGAAGAAAATTGCGCAGTTCAAACACATCGAAATCCAATTTCGCTTTTTGAATCTGGTCGTTTCCGCTCCCGGACATGCCGTTCACGCTCGACAAGAGGGTGAGAAAAAAGGCTATGCTCGCGGATTCGGATGTCAGTTTGGAAATCTCAACACCAAGACCAAAGCCAAGATTAAAAAGCTCAGCCGCGCTCTTCAACTCTTAGGATTTGAACCCAAGTTGACCGACAATCGCTTGACCTGGAAGAGCGACTTCAAGCACTGGGTCCGTGGAGTTTTCAGTTCTGGAAAAGGGTTGGTTCCAAATATTCCAACTCATCACTCAACGGACGTGGTTTTTCGCACCGTCAAAAAAGGCACGCACACGTCCCATTATCGCCGAGCTGCGTAGAATAAATCATATTTCTATTGAAAAAATGGCTAAGTGTTTCAAACTTAATAGATAAGGTATGCGACTCCATAAATTCCTGACCCTGATTGCGACTTTAGGAATTTTGCTCCCGGCCACGGCGTCGGCAGTCGTTCGCGGAACCTTAACTTCCGATACAGTTGTTCATCGCAGTCCCGATGGTGGCAGTGAAGTGCTCGGCCGTTTGCGCAGCGGAACAGGTGTGAATCTGGTCTCGGCTACCAAGACCGGTTGGTACAGCATCAGCTTCAGTAAACCGGTTAAAGGCGCCACCAAGGGTTGGATTCAAAAAGATTCAGTCAGAATTGAAAAGGGTGCAGGAGCATCTTCCGCTTCACGTCCAGCAGCTCGCGGACGCCACGGCAAGAGCGATTTCTACATTGGCCCGCAACTCGGTTACACCCTGGGCGTGAATGCGACTGCCTTTAATACGGCAATTGGCGGAACCACAGGTGCGGGTGGTGGCGGCCTAACCTACGGCGCATCGGCCATGCTAAAACTCAGTAACTCGATTTGGCTCGATGCAGATGCGTTCTACTACTCCTTCACTGCTCCCGGCGGCGCACCTGCTACGGCGATCTACTACTTCTCAAACGGCTTCGTAGCCAACCTCTCGGCAGCTTTCAAAGTCGTGAATGGAAATGGCAAAGGGTTGGATATCTTCATTGCTCCAGGAGCGGGCCTTTCGATGAACTCGGCGGGGAACGGCTCGGGCGTGAACATCATTACTACCTCCAACGTGATAGGCATTCTCTTTGGAGGAAAAATCGTCGGCACACTCCCGCTCACAGACGATGGCAGCACGCTCCTAAAGATCGACCTGGGGTATCGTATGATGACCCTGAGCGGAATCCCCTACCTCGGTGCCGGGCAATCCGGCTCAGCGACTGGCCAAGAGAGCATGAATCTCAGCGCCATGTACGCGACTCTTGGAATTGTCTTCGGACTCTGAGAAGACTGTTCTATGTCCCTTCATAAAGAATTCGATCTCGACCCGTCTTTGACCTATCTCAATTCTGGCACGCATTCGATCTGTCCTAGGTCTGTCACGCAGGCTTGGATCCGACACTTGCAAGAATATGAGAAGAACCCCACCGCCAGTCTCTTCAATGCTTGGGGGAGACTTTGGGATATTCAAACGGAGGTCGCAAAGTTTTTCGGTGCCGACCCCAAAGACTTGATCCTGCGCTCGAACATCACGCAAGTCATGAATCTTTTTATTCTGGGACTCGAAATCCCCAAGGGCTCAGAGATCTTACTGACTGATTTGGAATACGGCGCAGTCGAAAACATCTGCCGCTTCCGGGCTGAGCGGGACGGGTTGAAGCTGCGCAAAGTTCACCTTCCTTCGCACGCTCAGGAGTATGAAGGCCTCCCCCCTCAATCGCTGGCCCAGAAACTTGCTGCTGAGATTCGCCCGGAAACAAAAATCTTTGTGGTCAGTCACGTGATGACAGGAAATGGCCTAGTCCTTCCGCTAGCGGAGCTGGCGCGCGAAACTCGAAAAAAAGGGGTGATGCTCATTGTGGACGGGGCACATGCTCCGGGCTCGCTTCCTTTAAATCTTTCGGCTTTAGAGGATGTAGATTTTTACGGAGGCAATCTGCACAAGTGGATGCTTGCCCCGAAAGGCACTTCGTTTGGGTGGGTGCCGAAGCGCAATCAAGCCAAGCTGCAACTCCAAGCGGCCGGATGGACCACCTTTGAAATTCAAACTCCCTTTGATCGCTTTGCGGAAAAGAACAAGTTCACCAACCAACATTTAATGGTGGGTTGTTACGACTTTGCGCCCTTCTTTGCGCTCCATGAAACCTTCGCGTTTTGGAACGATCATCAGCCCCAGAAAATTTTTTCTAGAATTCAGCAGCTTCAGTATTTTGCAGAAGATCTGGTCGCAAAAAAATTGGGTTGGGAATTGGCCTCTCCCCCACGCGGGCCTTTTCGAGGACCACTCCTCGCATTTCACCTCCCCCAAGCTTTGGCTCAAATGGGATGGAATTTAATGGGCGACCTTTTCTTGAAACATCAGATTCAGTTGGCGACCCCAAAAATTCACGACACCCATGTCCTGAGATTTTCACCCCACATTCACAACACTGAGGCGGACATTGAAAAAGCCGTTTCTATTCTTCACAAAATGACGGGATAAAAATGGACCCGCAGCGACCAGGGGAATGGAGAAAATATAAAACGGGAATGTGCGAAGGGTGCTGGGCCGGCTGCTGTACCCTTCCCGTGGAAGTAAGTGTTTCAGATCTCATTCGGCTAGGACTTGCTACGGAAGACGAAGCTGCAGAATCTCAGAAAAAGATCGCCCGACGGCTTGAAAAAGAGGGCATTATCCAAAGCTATCGAGCCCACAGCCAGCTCTTCATTTTGCAGCAACGAAATGGACGCGACTGCATCTACCTCAATAAGAACCGGCTTTGCACGGTTTACGATAAGCGTCCGGAAGTCTGCAGGAAATTCCCCAAAATAGGCCCCAGACCGGGCTACTGCCCTGTAAGACCTAAGTAATTCGACTTCGTTTATATTAAACAAAGAGAGTTAAGAAACCGACCCTATTGTATCGAGGCCTGCCACTGCCCTAAGATTGGACACTCAGCTCAATTGAGAAGGCTTACCAGCTGGCATGCTTCTAGCTATATCTATACTCAAGAGGGGCCTTTGGAAGCCATTTATATCCAAGGGTTAGATAAAAAATGAAGGCTCAAAAAGCTGCACACAACATGACGATGACTTCTTCAGTCCTAGGGCTGGGCCTGATTCTAGCTGCTATGAGTGCTGCTTTAATTGCACCTCAAATGGCATATGCTTCAGATCCTAGAATTGCTCCACTTCCCTCCGGATTCAATCCACTCAAATACTCTTATAAGATTTGTGATTCCGCTTATAACGATAAAAAGCAAAGTTCATTGAAAACTCAGTGCCGCGAACGCGTGCACGATGAAAACATTCAATACTTCAACGCCTATTCGGTAGCATTAGATATCTGCAACGGCAGATACGTGCACAGCAATGCGCGCTTTAAGCCCGTTCCTGCAAAGTGCTTAACAGTAGCTACAAAACTCATTAAAAACGGCCATTTTGAGCAGGAAATCAACAAATGCTCCACAAAAGTAAAGCAACGCAATTACACTCAGTACATTTCGGATCCTCGTTGCATGCGCGGAAAATTCGATGTTTACGCTGAGCTGACTTCACAAAACATCATGTCTCGCTATGAAGACCGCCTGTACGACAACATTTTGGGCGAGACGAAGAAAAAGAATATTGGTCGCTTACAAAAACAAGTTCGTCGTAAAAAAGTGAAAACTCACGAAATGATCATTGAGACCAATCACAATCCTGCACCGACCGATGACGACGCAGAAGATGCGATCATCAAGATCACCGACGACCACGCCGAAAGCACCACCTTGGCTGCGAATCGTAATCTCGCCAATACCAAGGGCAAGGCCGGCACCGCAGGCGAGCCTATTTTCCAGGCTCCGATTTCGTTCGAATCTGAATAAATCTCCGTCGACCGCTTCGACAGTGTTTAAGGCTTAGACGCTCGCGCGCGAAAAACCCCTTTTATTTCAGTACCTGGGCTTGGAACGGCTGTTGCTGAATACTACCGTGGGGGAACTCTTTTAGTTCTATTTTTGAAATTCAGTCTTTGATGCTTGGGTCATCTATCGCGAACTCAACCGGACTGCGACGAGCTCGCGTTAGGGTATCGGTGATCGAAGCATTACTCCATGGAATCGGCCATGGGGGTGGGGGAGCGGCGGGTTTCAGCAAGAAGCGACCGCCGCTTCTTTTTCGTAAGAAAATAGGCGTAGTGTAAAAGCACGACCCCCACGCAAATCACTCCCAGCCGATAATAACTATCTACCAACTCTGCCACTTTCCAACCGTGCTGTTGAAGGCGGTCCATGTCACCGCCCGCATCCCCTCTTCCATCTAAGAAAGTTCCCAGCGGCATTTGCTGTGTTCCCTGGCGAATCTGAGACCAAAGATAAAAGGCTGAGGTGAGCGAATAACTTCCAACAATCAGGAAAGGAAATCGAAAGAAGTCCCACCTCATCCATTCCGGCAGACGATAGTAAAAACTGATTACCAGAAAGGTTCCTAGAACAAACTCGCCACCTACACCACCGTAACCCATCCACATTTGCCAGGTCTTATCGGGCATCCACCAAGTTGTTCGAACCAATAAAAAAAGTAAAAATGAGCTCAGCACCAACGGATAGCTCAGTCCATCTCGAAAGCTCACCCAGATCCACCAGAGCAAGAGCCCGCTAAATAAACAAAATAGAAAAATAGATCTTCCCGGAAAGGTGATGGTAACTGCAGCCATGGGAATAAAAGCGCCGACCGGAATTGCAAAGCGACTTCCCAACCACGCAACAACGGAATGTCCCATCTCGTGAGTGGGAATAGAAAAGAAGTACCAGAGAATCAGATCAGGAAATTTGAGAAGCTTGCAAAGAAAAGCAAAACCAAAAGCCGCAGGCAGGGCTAAGAGATTGGTTTTGAAGTCGTTGTAATCGAAACGATCGCTCAAAAGTGGAAGTTTATAGAAGCGGTAATATCAAACATCCCTGTCATGCTACCCGTTTGAGCCACACCCAAGAAGCTTCCTTCGAGTCCCGCTGAAAAACTCGAAGAGAGTTTCTTCATGTATCCAATGGATCCACCGAAACCAAAGCTGCTGGTATTGGAATTCAAGCTCGTTGTGAAACCGCTGATGGTCTGGGTACCGGTCACAATCGTCATTGCTAAACCGGCTTTTGCACCGATGTAGAGCAATTCATTCGGAATGAGATAGTACTGAGCCTCAGCCATTAAAAAGACGAGGTTCGTGGTTCGATTGGTGGTGTTCACACCTACCGCCGTATTCAAAACCGATTGCTGCTGGTACGTTCCGTAAAAACCCACATTAATTTCAGGCGTCAATTTCATGCCGGCATGTCCGCCGAAAACGCCGTTCGTAACGCTTCCTCCAGAAGTAAGGAAAGCCGCGCCGCCGAGAATACCGACGTAGTATTTTTCAGAACCATTATCGGAAGCACTGCTGCCATAAGCTGCTGGTTCTCGATTGGGTTCTTTGTCTTTTGCCCAAGAGGGGCTGGCCAGAACGGCCGAGACAGCAAGAGCAGAGAATAAAACCAAAACACCATTCCAACGGGTCAGGTTCTTCATAAGAAGAATTCTGAGGCAGTTCCCGCCTAATTGCCAGACTTTTTATAAACACATCGGGATGACCAAGGCGCTAACTTGTACGAAGAACTGCCTTCTTCAATATCAAATGTGGATCCCTTCCGTTCCCAAATCAGATCATTTCCTTCCACAGTGTAAGTACCCACTGCGTTACCTAACCAGAAAGCCTTCGGATCATTCTTACCCGGCCACCATTGAATGCTCGCCACCACTTTGTTCTGATCAAGAGCGTAAATACTTTTCCACTCAATCGGATTTCCCGCGTTCAGAGCAGTCCCCTTCCCGCCATGGAAGTTCAGTTTCTTTTCTACGATGTCGTAGGATTTGTGCTCTTCAGGACGATCCGTGTGAGTGTAGACCTTGAGTTGAATTCCCTTCCCACTCTTCAACATCGAAAAAACCACTTTGGCAGGCTGCTTACCTTCATCACACTTCACCAGAAGCCAGGAACCCACAAAGGAGGAGTAGGCCGAAGCAGGAGAGGTCGGATCCACCGCAAAAACGGCGCCGGAAGCCAATAAAAAAGCCAATACACTAGCTAAGAATAAGCGGTTCATAAAAATAGAGCTCTCCTGATTCATGGATCGCAGGAAGCTATGACTCAAAGCGTAATTTTTCAAGTCTTTATTGGATTCTCCGCACGAATCCAGTACATATCCCTTCTTCATGATCCATCTTACCGGCGTTTCTAAACAATATGGCTCCCGCGTTTTATACACCAATGCGAGTTTTCAAATTCGCCCGGGGGATAAGATTGGTTTGGTAGGCCCAAATGGAGCCGGTAAAACCACCATCTTTCGAATCGTCATGCGGCAGGAGGGGGTCGATTCCGGCAGCGTCAACATCGCCGACAAGCTGGTGATTGGTTACTTTTCCCAAGATGTTTCGGAAATGAAGGGTCGTTCAGCCCTGGAAGAAGTGAAGTCGGGCGCGGGCAAAGTCTCAAAGCTGGCCCAGGAGCTCGCCGAAATTGAAAAAAAACTGCAGGACTCCGCTGAAACTCCCATGTCCGATGACGACATGGCCGCACTGCTCGAGCGGTACGGAGAAGTTCAACTCGAATTCGAACAGCGAGGAGGCTACGACCTCACGGCTCGAGCGCAAGAAATTCTCACGGGGCTGGGAATCAGCCCTGCCGATCAAGACCGCCCGGTGGAATCGTTCAGCGGTGGCTGGAAAATGCGCATCGAGCTAGCAAAAATTCTGGCTCTCAATCCCGAAGTGCTTCTGATGGACGAACCGACCAACCACTTGGACCTGGAATCGATTATCTGGTTAGAAGAATGGCTTGTGAACTTCAAGGGCGCTCTCGTGATGACAAGCCACGATCGCGAATTCATGAACCGGATTGTGACCCGAATCGTTGAAGTGGCCAATAAAGCCATTACGACTTACAGCGGAAATTACGACTTCTACTTGAGAGAGCGGGAAATTCGAAAAAACCAACTCCTCGCTGCCAATCAGAAGCAGCAAGACATGCTTGCCAAGGAAGAAGAGTTCATCGCTCGATTTGCGGCGCGAGCCTCCCATGCAGCACAAGTGCAGTCTCGCGTGAAGAAGCTGGAGAAAATTGAACGCATCGAAATTCCTGCTGAAGACAAAGTCATGGAATTTGAATTCCCTAGCCCACCCCGCAGTGGCAACGATGTCGTGAAGCTCAAGGATTTGAAAAAAGAATGGCAACAGGAGAACGGAAAAATCACTCCGGTGTTCTCTGGGGTGTCGGGCGTTGTTCGTAGGCTAGATAAAATCGCGGTAGTCGGAGTCAACGGTGCCGGTAAGTCTACCCTGTTGAAGGTAATTTGTGGTCACACCAGACCTACCTCGGGTACTTCTGATTTAGGAGCGGGTGTTCACGTCGGTTATTTCAGTCAGCACTCTCTGGATATTTTGGATTCGAAGAAAACCATCTTCGACGAAATTCATGATCGCATTCCGGATGCGACCATTGGCTTTGTCCGAAATCTTTTGGGAGCATTCCTTTTTAGCGGTGACGATGTTTATAAAAAAATCGGTGTTCTTTCCGGTGGAGAAAAAAGTCGCGTCGTTTTAGCGACGATCCTGGCCACCCCAGTGAACTTTTTAGTGTTGGACGAGCCAACCAACCACTTGGACATTAAATCGCGCGAGATGCTTTTGTCCGCCATTCAAAATTTCGATGGCACAGTGATGATTGTGAGCCACGATCGCCACTTTCTAAAAGCAGTGGCGCATCGAGTTTTCGAAGTCGATCACGGAGAATTGCGCGTTTACGAAGGAAACTACGAGTACTATCTCTCCAAGAAGGCTCACTAGACGGGACTCTGGTCAAGAAAACCCACGAGCCGTTTCGACCACTTCCTTTTTAATAGTCCCACGCTGTCTAAAAAAGACCCCACAACTTGTCCGGGAACCGAGACGGCGAAATTTTTCATTCCTGGAAAGCCAATCTCCTTCGGAATTTCTTTTGGCGCGTAGTAGGTTCCGAAAAGCCGATCAAAGATGGAAGTCATCGCTCCAAAGTTCTGCCCCCCATGAAACTCTGTATGAGTGGCATGATGCCAACGATGCGCGTGAGGGGAATTCAAGAAGTAGTCGAGCGGCCCCAGACGAACGTGAATATTCGAATGTTGTAACATTCCGAAGGTCAGCTGAAACGCATTCAAGTACCAAAGCGCAGTCGTATCGATTTTGTAGAGTTGAAAGGTACACGTGACAATTACCATATATAAAATCTGCTCAATCATGTGTTGGCGAAAGTTACTTCCCCAGTGCATTTCATGAATGTTGTGATGAACTTTATGGAAGGCCCAGAAAAACGGAACACTGTGAAAGAGTCGATGCGAGGCATAAGAAAAAAATTCTCGAACCACGACGTAGGCGAGAACAATCTGCCCGACACTCCAGTCACTCGGCGTATTGAGACTAGCCAAAAATCGGGCAGGACCGGAGGTCATAGCCAGTACCCATGCGTTGTCCTCTGAAAAAACAAATCCACTGAACCACACCCAGAACAGAATTTGGGGGATCTGCTTTTTTTGAAATGTGTAACGTTTCTCAGGCAGGTAACGCTCTCCCAAAATCGCTGCTACACAGGCCCCTAAGAAGAACCAATCCATTAGGTCAGCTCCAGTCCGGCCGGGGCGAAATCCCCTTTGCTTCGACCCATTCGACTCAAGATCGAGGGATTTCGAGAAGTCAGAATAAAAAAGGAGAGGAGCGGGTGGTCCCAGAGCGTCCTCCAGTGAGACCCCTTCACCCCCACAGAAATGGACGGCTCGAGATTGGTTACAAAATGCCAAACAAACGGAGGAGTATAAAGAACATCTCCCGGCTCGAGATCAATTACCCAAGGAGTAATTCCCGGGGGAAGACTTTCCAAGGTTAAGTTCTGGTACTTCTTGCTACTCAGCAGGTACATCATGTGGGTGACCTTGGGTTCAAGAAAGAAGCTGTCCTCAGGCTTGAACATAATCCAACGTTTCTTCCCAGTAATCTGAAGGGTGAACGTCGAACAAATCTCTGCATGCAGATTGGTGAAGGACCCCTTTGGTGAAACAAAGAGCTGGTACGACTGGTTGAGTTTTCCAAGAATTTCGGGATCTACCCAAGTATTGAGCTGCAGTTCTTTCAAAGTGTCCGGAGAACGATGTAACAAGTCTCCAAAAATAATGGAAAGGCGCTCGTTCTGATTCTGAATCTTTTGGAGAGTTTCTGAAATTTCCAAGACTCGAATCGATTTTTCGACGTCATCCGACGAAAAGAAAGGCTGATTCATTCCACTGTGTTTTTTTCCTAGGTATTCAAAGTCCCATTTCTTCACGCACTCGGTGTCGGCCCCCAACTTTCGAAACACGGCGGGCTGAGTGAGGTCCAGTCGAGAGAGGGTTTCGACGCAAATGGGTTCGCGGGTAGAGGCCTCTAAAACCGTATGAGTCCTTTCAGCGGGAGCGGGTGCGACGGCTAGAAGCTCTCGATAAACGTGCCCTCTTTTCGTCGACAGAAATGCTCTCAGTTTTTCGAAGGGAGACACCTGTTCCAGCATCCAGAGGGCGCCATATGAGAAGCGGAGAAAGAACTCACCTGACCTAGAATAAAATGGATAGAAGAACCTCGCAAAAAATCCATCCGGATACCGAAGGGATTCGGCCACGCCCAACTGTTTTGGCACTCCGTCTTTCATATAGAAGGTACCAAAGAGTTGGTCCCAGATCAGCGTATACACTCCGAAATTTTGTCCATACCGCTTGTGCAACAAAACGTCGTGATGCCAGCGATGGGCACGAGGGCTATTCACCCAACTTTCCCAACTCCCCCGGGGTTGCCGAATATTGGCGTGAACAAAAATGACGACATTCATCTCAATGATCGAGAGAATGAAAACCTCGTTCATCCCCACTGCGAAGATCAGCAGGGGAATTGTCAGCATAACGTCAGAAAGCAAATTTTCTACCCAGTACCCACGAAAGCCGGCGAGCCAATCCAGTTGCCGATTACTGTGATGGAGTGTGTGCATCCTCCAAAGCGGGGGAAAGCGGTGCATGCAGTAGTGCAATCCATACGAAAGAAAATCGCGGAGAAAAAACACGACGACGATCGTCAATGCTGCGCTACCGAGGTCAAATCCCTTCCACTGAGGGACCGCAACTCTGAAGAGATTGAAGAAGATCAGCGCTCTTATCAGAGCTATAAACCGCGGAAGAAGGATGTCGGTAATAGAATACCAGATCCAGTCCTGACCAAACCCCTCTCGATTAAAGCGCTGAGCGGGCTCCAGCGGAAAAATCCGCTCCAAGACAATGTAGACCAATCCCAATGAGAGAAAGAGTCGTTGCGTGTAGAGGATGTCGAAGACGTCAGACAGAAGAGCCAACATGCTGCTGACTTACTCCTTCCCCCTTATCTTAACGCGACTTTGGAGGACTCGTTACTTTCTTCGATCAAATGGCGACCTGCCGGAACATTCTTAAACTTCTGAACATTACCAGAGGGCCAACGCACGGTGAGCTCATCAATCGCTGCTTGCTTGCCCAAACCAAAGTGCAGGATGCTTTCCGATTGAACAGCTCCGTTGTTAGCAATCAGATGACGAGTCAATTTTTTGCCGCCCACGGAGGCCTCAGCAATGACGCCGATGCCGTCGCGATTCGACTTGTGACCGAAGAACGAGAGAATCACGCTCTTGTTCGAGGTTTCCGTATTGTTTGTGAAAACTTGAACTGCCGGATAGCGATGTTGTTCCACGCCAGGATCCCCGTTGCGCAGAATGAGGTCCATCTTTCCATCCTGATTCAGGTCCGCAGTCGCAATCATGTAACCATCGGCCATCGAATCCACACCGGCGAGATAGCCCACTTCCGTGAATGTGTCGTCGCCGTTATTGCGGAACAAGCAGTTGCGCTGATAGCCGGCCATCGAAGGACGCGTGCCCTTCTGCCAGCTCTGCGACTCAAGATCGCCTTCAAAGCCATTCAAGATTTTCATGAAGCTGGTGTTTGCTTGTTCCACGCCCGAGCTACTTCCCAATACTTCTTGGAAATCGTAGTCGTACTTAGAGTAAGCTCGAACGAACAGGCTTGAAAGATCCTGTTGCTTCGTCGTTCCACTCCACAATCCGTTTGCTACATAGATGTCCAGCAAGCCGTCATTGTTATAGTCGACCAACTCCACCCCTGCGATGCCTTGTCCGCAGCTGTTGACTCCGGTAAGAGCCGAAATGTCGGAATAGTTTTTTCCATCAGCCGTTCTGAAAACTCGAAGGCCGTAGGTTCCCGGAAGCTTCGAATAGTCCGAAAAATTCTTTGCCAAGCTGTTGTGCAATCTTTCAGCAGGAAGGAAATTCACGTTCGTGTAAACGAAGTCGAGGGATCCTCGGTTGCTCAAGTCACCTGCAGCAAAACCCATTCCGAAATCGTAGTTGGTGAGACCAATCTTCTCAGCCACCTGTTCAAAAGTACCCTTGCCGTTATTCTTGTAAAGCGGGCTCAAATTAGCCTTGTCGTCGATGACCACGATGTCCATATTGCCATCGAGGTTATAGTCCACTGCCATCGACGCATGCGGAAAGATGGCCGCCATTTCCGGGTAGCCGTCGGTGTACGCATTGCTTTTCTTCGAGTAGGGCAAACGTTCTTTGGTCACTTCATTGAACGAGAAATTTCCGATGTTGTAGAACAGCCCTTGGGGAAGGAATTCCTTCTTCCCTTCAAACCCGGTGGCCTTCTTATTCAGCACGGTAAAATCCTTCGCGCCAGGAAATCCGACATAGAAGTCCAACATGCCATCGCCGTTGAAGTCTGCCACTGCGGACGGCATGGCGTAGTAAGCCGGTGAACGGTTCTGAATTTTCTCAACCTTCTTGAACTTGGATCCACCCTGATTTTGATAGAGGGCAATGTCATTGCCTTCTTTTTCGCTCGGAGCAAAGCGGGTCAAGAGCACGTCTTTCTTTCCATCATTGTCGAAATCAGCAATGACGGCGCTCTTTACAAGAGTTTCGTCATTGAAACCCATGCTCTTGTTGCTCACTAAATCGAAGCTGCCGTCCTTCTTACCTTTATAGATCTGGAGCGCTCCCAGGTGGCCAACGATCATGTCCACAACGCCGTCGCCGTCCAGATCATTCACAGCAAGAGCGTATCCACCGCGACGAATGGCTTCTTTTCTTAAGAAATTTGAAAGCGCCTTACTGTCGAACGGGCTGGTTTCGGCAAAAGCAGCTGTCTTCGAGGTCAGCGTCTCGCCTGAAACCATCTTAAAACTTGTAACCTTCCAATGATTGGAGTTTAGATCGTAAGAGACATTAAACTTCACCACACCACGATCATTGCGACGGCTCTTGGCAGAATCCATACCGCGCAAATCCATTCGAGCTTCTACTTCAAAGGCCTTTGGCAAATTCGAAGCTGCTTCGCGCTGAGAAATCGGAGTCGACATCGAGTAGGGGCTCAAAGAAACGTAATCGACCTTCGAAAAACTCGAGAGATAATCATTGAAAGCGGTTTCAGCTTCAGAAATGGCGAGTTCGTTAGAATTGATGCTCCACGAAAACTCGGCTATTCCTTCCACCTCTCGCTTCTTGGTAGCGGTCTGGTCTTTGAAAGAGTACTTCGATGACTTTTCTGAAATCTGACCTAGATTTACTCTCTTGGCTTCAAACATTCTCTCAAGGGGGAAAACCACATCCTTTAATACGCCTTGAAACTCTCTTTCGTCTGATGACGCAATCCCTAAGGCAATCTTGTTAATCTTGTCTTGTTGATGAATGTCGAGCTTCGGTTGCTTGCCACCAAAATTCTGAGGCAATTTGGCCATGGGGGTTACTTCAGGTTTCGTGTTCTTAATCACCTGAGAAAGAAGCTTCTTTGCAAGCTCTCCTTCACTCTGCGCAGATAGCGCCAAGGCAGATGAAAACAACACGGTCACTGAAAGAATAAACTTCTTTTGGTAACTGATCATAGGGCCCCCGTAGTGAAAATTGATTAGCAATAATAGTATGGAGTGAAGTCCAATAATGCAAGCGATTCATCCCTAAATCATTTAAACTACAAATAATGTTGAGAAAGTCGTTTCTTCTTTTCTTCAGCTATTTTTTCCTGAGTTTATTGATCGCCGGGCCTGATTTTTATGAAGGGGGCATCTATCTCAGCTATTTAAAATCCATTTTTGCCGATGGTGACTTCAACATCATCAATCATGTGCCCGCACCCATGGAATGGCTTGTCACTCCAAACTTTTTTCACCCTGCAAAACATACGGAAATTCAGACCCCCCTTCTCTTCCTGTTTGGCTTGCTCGAGAAGTTTTCCAAGTTCCTAACTTTGACGCATCACGACTGGACATCCTATCCATTCGCCGCAGGAAGCTTGAGTCTCTTCTCTCTCTTTGTGGGATTTCGACTCACCCAGAAGACGGCTGAGGAAATTGGTATTAAAATTTCTCAGGGTCAGCTTCTTTGCTTCTATTTTGGAACGGCACTGTTCTATTTCTCTTTTTTTGCGATCACCGTCATTGACGTCAGTCTTTTTCCTGCGCTCGCTTATCTCGCTTGGAATTTCTTCCGCGTAAAAAAGAAGAAGGCGATCGACTCCCCTTGGATGCTGGGTGTGGCCTGTGGAATCCTCGTACTCATTCGGCCGACCTATTGGGTTCCCTGCGGATACATGGCCTTTTTAATTCTTCGAAATAAAAAGAACCTCTCCTTCTTAGTGCCAGTCGCTCTGCTGGTTGGATGCGAAGTCCTCAATCAATTTCTGAAATATGGGAAGATGATCAACTCCCAAATGCCGATTCTGATGCTCTTTCATTTTTCACCTGTCGACCTTGTGGTGTCCTTTGTGAAAGGCTATTTCTTTCCGGGAGGAATGTTTTTTACAAATCCGCCGTATTTTATCGGCATTATCGGAATGTTCTGGCTGGGGAGAGACCTCTTTAAAAAGAAAATTCTCAATGGTTTAGACCTTTCAATATTGGGCGTGTGGATTCTAGGTCTCACCATCTTCAGAACACTCCCACTGATTGGATATTTGGTGGAGGATCACCTTCCCGGGCGAATGGGACTCAACGTTCTGGTTTTTTTACTCTTGGGTTTTTCTTATTTTATTTCAAAAATGCGTTTGAAAAAAAAACAGCTTCTGCTCTGGGGCTGGGGTTTAGCTCTCTGGCATCTTTTCTGGATGATCTCCTTTGTTTTCATCGACAGTCTCAATCCTTACCTCTATCCACTTCACCTACTCCCTTTGGGAGACCTTTGGTCTCAATCGATGGCGGCGATGTCACAAAAGTTTTCGGTTCAAGTCGTCAATACAAAGCACCACTTCTTCAATATCCTTCTCTACTCCGCTTTGCTCGCTGCACTGATCACAGGAATTCGACTAAAGTGGAAGGATCAGCAAATTATGAGAACCCTCGCCCTTTCCTGCTGCGTCTTATTCGCAGCCATGACCACTCTCAACTACTTCAATTCGGGCGAGAAAGTTCGAGCGCTCACGGCTGCCGGTTTTTTTGACAACAAAGTAGTGGGTGCGGGTGCGGAAATCTACGCTGCAGATTTCTCCTTCGATGGCGCCAAGATGTTAAAACTCTACACAGATGCAGAGGGGCGAAAGAAAATAGATGCCGCACTCTCACGCTACTACGACATCATGAAGGGACAGGTCGTTCGATCGACTCCCTGGTTTGACCAGATGATGGCCGAAAGATCGCCTGATCTTTCCTTCTTTATTAGGATGACGGATGGACGCCGGTAGAATTTTTCTCATCACCTCACTTCTAGGACTCAGCGCTTTGGAGTGGCTATTTCCAAGGCAATCTCACGAGCGTCCTAGCACGGAAGTGAGACAGAATTTTCTTCTACTGATAGTGAATGCCTTCGCGCTTCCCAGTTTAGCAAGCTTCATCTCACAAAAAATGGGCCCAACCCCCATCCTCTATTCCCTGTACCACTCCCCACTCTGGCTACAATTCTTAGTCACTCTTTTCCTACTCGACTTTACGAGTTACTGGGTGCATTGGAGCTTCCATTCCATTCCAGTACTTTGGAAGCTTCATCGGGTTCACCACTCCGCGACGGAACTCACCGCGCTCTCTTCCTTTCGTCATCATAGTTTGGAAGTCTTCACACACATGCTTATTCAGGGACTTTTGCTCGGCGTTCTTTCGATTTCCTATTCCGTCATTTTTTACACCAATCTCATCTTTTTGAGCGCTTGCATGATTCAGCACTCGAATATACGACTCTGGATTCCCCGCGTTGCAGATTGGGTCTTAATTACTCCTCGGAATCACTATTGGCACCATTCAAAGGAACTTCACGGTAAGTATGGGCAAAACTTTGGATTTATCTTTTCGTTCTGGGATCGAATTTTCAATACGCTCCACCTGCCAAATCATTACCGCACGGAAATCGGCGTTCATTCCTCCAGGGACTAAATAACACTGGGATAAGAATCCTGAGGGATGGTAAACTAGAGGTCTCAGATGAGAGTCACACTCATTCGGCCCCCAGCCGTCTCGAATCGTTTTTCCTTTACAGCTGGAAGTACGATCCCCCCGGTGGGACTCGCGTACCTGGTCGCTTGCGCCGATGCTGCCGGACATGACGTCACTGTCATCGATTCCCTTGGAGAGGGAATTCGAGAGTTCCGAAAAATTGCGAAGTACGATGTCCTCATCAATGGAATTTCCCCCTCCGAAATCCTCAAAGCCATTCCAAAAGACACCGAAATCATCGGCATGAGCTGTATGTTTTCTTCGGAATGGTTTTATGACGACTACATCATCAAACTCATTCGAGCCCAGTTTCCTCGAGTCCCGATTGTGATTGGAGGAGAACATGTCACAGCCGAATGGCAGAATCTGTTGCGCGTCTGCCCTGAAATCGACTACTGCGTCTTAGGTGAGGGAGAAGAAACTCTTCTCGAACTTTTAAGGTGCCTCCAACTCGGTCACGACCTCGACACCGTCAATGGTATTGCCTACAGATTTCAAGGTCAGCCGAAGAAGAACTCTCCACGAAGACGGTCAAAAAAATTGGACGACATGCCCCTACCCGCTTGGGACAAGCTTCCAATTCGAAATTATCACGACGCAAAATACTCCATGTCCGCCATGAATCGCGTAGCCATCCCCCTGATTGCATCTCGGGGCTGTCCTTTTAGCTGCACGTTCTGTTCAGCTCCTCAGATGTGGGGAAACGAACTTTCGTACCGAAGCCCTCGCAGCGTAGTGGATGAAATCAAACTTTACGTGAAAAAATACGGCATCGACCATGTCGACTTTCTCGACATCGTCGGTGTGATCAATCGAAAGTGGACGCAAGAACTCCTGACCCTGATGGTCGAGGAAAATCTTCCGGTGACATGGCACCACGGTGCCGGAACTCGGTCGGAGATTCTAGACAAAGAGATGCTCAATCTCTTTAAAAAGTCGAAGACGTCGAGAATTTCTTACGCTCCCGAATCCGGCTCGGAAGAAACCATTGCTCGAATACAAAAACGCATCAACTTCGACAAAATGACTGCAGCGATGATCTACACCAACAAGCTCGGAATTCCCATGCGCGCTCCGCTGATCTTTGGTTTCCCTGGACAGACTCTCAAGGAAGCCTTCCAAAACGTGCGCTTTGCCCTCAAGATGACCTGGCTCGGTGTCGATGACGTGGTTTGCCACGCTTTCGCACCCTATCCTGGCAGCCAGTACCACCGCGAGCTCGTCGAGAGTAAACGAATTGACCTAGAAAAATTGATTGCCCAAGGGACTTACAATGACTTTCTCAGGGGTGCGGTCGTTTGCGGTTACAAAACCGTGTCGTGGTCTGAGCACATCCCAAACTGGATGCTGCCCATTTTTCAATTTGGAACGATGGCCCTGCACTATTCATTCGGAATGCTGATTCGACCCTGGCGGCTTTGGAAGAGTTTAAAACGAAGTTTCTGGACTAAGAAGCCACTGACTTTCTTTGATCACGCCCTCGTTTACCTCACGCAGGGAACTCCGCACCGTGCGAAATTTGAAAGCGTCGCAGAAGATGAATTTACATCATGGAAGTGGAAAGCCGATAGCGGCCTTGACCAGGGAGTACTCGGGATGGACGGATCCGTCCCGACGTCGAATGATCAAGGGAGCGTCACTCCAAATCTGGTGCCGGAAACTTTCCGGAACGTCGGTAGTTCTCATCAATAAGAAAAGTCCAAGTAAGGGATCCTCCCCTTCTTTAAGAATCACATCTCTTTTTCGAACGATCTGAAGACCAGAAGCCTTTGCGGCCTCGAGGACCCGCTCCAGTTGATGAGCAGGCTTTACCGGGAACACGAATGCAAAGACCCCACCTTGGGAGAGACGAGGTACTGCAGCCGCACAGTAGTCTGCAACGGAGCCACGCACTTCAAACCGGCAAGCCACCTTCTGCTCATGCTCGGCCTGTAGGCCATCCTCTAACGGAAAGTAGGGAGGGCTTCCCAAAACCAGATCGAAAACTTCTCCCGACTTAAAAACGTCCGAGTTTCTAAAGTCTCCCAAGCGAATTTCGTAGCGGGATTCCAATCCATTGTAACGAGCAGATTTCCGCGCCAGAGCCACGCTGATCTCTTGCGCCTCTACCGTGACAAACTGAGCACTGGGGAGCCGCCAAGCCGCAATCATCCCCACCGATCCGATTCCACTCCCCAAATCTAAAACTCGGGATACCGCTGGAGCATAGGTCGTACCAAACCAAGCCACGAGCAAATCGTCCGTCGAAAATCGGTGCCCCTCCTTATATTGAAAGAGTTTAAAGTACCCGCCGATATTGTCTAAAGACTGCCCCTCTGGACAGGCGGCCAGCTCTGGCTGGAATCGCCCCGGAGGCACCGGCCCCGGAATGGCAGATCCTTTCCAATGAGTTTCAATAGATTTCATTGAATGCGGTTTTAGTCGGTCGACGGGCTGATGTCTAGAGGAGTTCCGAGCGGGGGGCTTTCCATACATTTCCATCTCGATGGGCTCGAATCAATTGAGACAGATACGTCCCTGAATCCCGCAGCTGCCGATCAAAGGTATCGTAGTCGACACTATATAGGCCAAAGCGCGGGCCAAAACCTTTCACCCATTCAAAGTTATCCATCAGAGACCAGTAGTAATATCCCCGAATATCCATCCCCTCTTGAATGGCTTCAGCAGTGGCAGCCAAATGACTGGAAAGATATTCCTTCCTTAAAGAATCGGAGCGATCGGCGATTCCATTCTCAGTAATGTAGATGGGTAAACCGTAGCCACTGACAAACTTCAAAATCTTTTTAAGCCCCTGAGGATGAACGGCCCAACCCACATCCGAGACGGCTTCGTGCCGACGTGAAAACGCTAAGCCGATCGGAAAGTCGCTCGACACACCCTCAGCGGCGTCACGGGAGCGCCACTTCACGTAGGCCTTGGTGTAGTAGTTCACGCCGATGAAATCGACCGTTTTTCGTTTCAAAGCATCCATCACGGGACGGGGCTTCGGAACCAAACCCGGCACTCCAAAGTTCTGCTTTCGACCGGTGACTGCATCCAACCACGACCGATTGTAAAACCGATGGAGCACCTGGGTGATCACCAGCTCCATCGGATGCCAGTACCGGTCGGGCATAAAATCTAAGAGGTTATGAGCAATGCCCACTTCGACCGGGCGCTGAATTTCCTGCTTCAAAATTTCATAAGCCCGCACATGCGACTTCAAAATATTTCGACACGCGAGTGAAGCGCCCTCCGGCCAGAATTTCGCAGGGGGCATGAACTTTCCTAAGTATCCTCCGGTGATCATCACCATCGGTTCGTTGAAGGTGCACCAGAGAGGCACACGCGACCCCAATCGCTGCGCAACTTTCTTGGTGTACTCTGCGAACCGCCTGGCTGAACCAGGCCAGGTGAACCCACCCGCGTCGGCAAACCATTTGGGCGAAGTAAAATGATGGAGAGTGAGCATCGGAGTGAGGGAATACTTCTCGCACTCATTTAGTAACTCTTCGTACCATTCGAAAGCGCCTGAATCCCACTGACCTTCCTGTGGCTCGACGCGAGACCACTCCAAAGAAAAACGATAGCTGTTCAAGCCAAGCTCATGAGCCAGGCGAATATCTTCACGAAATCGATTCCAATGATCAGTAGCCTGCCCCGAGCGAGCCCCTCCCTCGATATTGCCTTCGAGCTCCCAGGCCCACCAATCGTTCTTGTCGTTACCACCTTCAATTTGATGGCTGCTCGTGGCAGTACCCCATAGAAATGAATTACGACGCTCGGTCGGTGGGTTGCTTGTCAAAGACTCTCCAGTAGGCCGCCCGGAAGAAGCGTGTATTTCTTCCCGCGCCATTGAACGGTGTTCCCAATCATGGAATGAAACCAGAGGGGGAACGACAACGCCTCTCGAAGCGCCCATACCACTGGCATTCGATGATCGAGAGTTCCTTCCAAGAGTAAAGTCTGAATCACATCGTAGAAAAACCAGAGGCCAAAATGAATGCTAAGAAATAAAAGCGGGGAGACCCCGAAAAGTCCCCAGAATGCCAAAGCTCCAACCAATCCTGACAGAGTTGCGCCCGTAAAAAGGGGCTCGAAGAGAAATGGCAGCGGAGCTTGAGACTTTCGAATCCGTCCCCAGCGGAGATGCCGATCCCAGAATTGCTTGAAACTATATTTACCAATGTGCTGATAGATCGGATCTGTAGCCACGATCACGCGTAAGCCCAAACGCTTCATAGCAATCCCTGCCATATAATCTTCAGCGAGGTAGCGAGCCAATTCGCGAATGCCGCCGAAACGCTTTGCAACCGATCGCCGAAAGAGCATCGACTTGCCCACCACGCAGGTGCGATCCACAGACGCAGCAAGATGCATCCAGCGAGCGTAGAAAGTATTCAAGAAATTCGCCTCGAGGCGGCCACCCAGATTTTCGGAGTTAAAGCCCACCACCGCAGCAGTAATGATGCCGACATTGTTATCCATCTGGGCCACCATCCTGCGCAGATAATCAGGAGCTACACGCGTATTGCTATCACTGATCATGACCAGATCGTATTGTGCACTCTCGTAACTTCGAATCAGATTATTGACCTTAGGATTCGGCCCCACCACGACTTCGCCCACAATCAAACGCGCATTGACTTTCGGATAGCTGTGAATGAGATCTTCCACCAAGAATCGAACCGGGTCTCTTTCATCAGCAATTGAAAAAAGAATTTCAAACTCGGGATATTCCAACTCAAAGAAACTGCGAAGGTTGGATCCCACACCGCTGTCCACACCTTTCAGGGGTTTGAGAATGGTCACCGGATAGAGACGAAAGGGAGCGTCAAGGTGCGGGGGAACCTTCTTAAAACTTCTCAACCCGATGAATGTGCCTACCAGGGTTAATCCCTGTGCCAATGCCCAGATCAGTAGCAAGGCGCTTAAAACCAGTGTCATCACGGTTTCAGGTTATTAGAGAAAGGTTTTCTCTCTATTTGGGATTTGTCAGGATTGTATTATGCCGATTCTTTTTTCTTCATGTTCCGAGCCAGAAGCTCGGCTTGGACCTTCTTAAACTTATCAATGAGATCTTGCATCTTTCGGCGTTCATTCTTGAGCTTACTTTGAAGTTCTTCGTTCTCTTTTTTGGCTTCACTGAGACGGGCCTCAAGAATCTTTGGATTCTGATCGACGGGAGCTGCAAGAGCGGTATTCCCCTGTTCAGCAATTCGGCGAAGACGAACGCTTTCATTCTCTAAGGCCTTAAATTCCTTTTGGAGATTGGCATACTGAGTTAGCATTTCCTTCTGTTTCGCCTTAAGAATATCGTTCTGCTCCAAAATCGTTTTATTCCGCTGAACCTCGGCTTGAACATGGCTATTCAAGCTATTGGCCTTGCTGACCATCTCCTTAAAGTCTTTGAGAGCTTGGTTGGTTTTACCTATATAGAGCAAGCGATCTCGTCTCAACTCTTCGTTGACAACGGTGAGCTTCTGAACCACAGATCTCGACTCGTCCTGGAGATTCGTGAGTACAGCAATCTTTCGATTCAAGGCTTCTTCCGCTTTTCTGGAAACATCTCGCTCTTGCTTCAACTTTTCAAACTTATGGCCCATTTGCTGCTTCAGTTGGTCGATGCGCTGAAGCTGATTCTGAAGGCGAATCATCTCCTGACGAGAGTCTTTTTTCTTATTTTCTTCTTCAGCCATGTGTTCATTGAGCTTTGCAATCATACGATCTTTTGCGCTCAATGCGGCCATGAGATCGGGAGGAATACTCCCCTCTTCAAAATTCTTATCCACCAGGCGCGGATCGGAACGGACATCGCCTAAGCGCCCTTCGTAGAGTTCAAGAGTTTGCTCCATCGTCACAATTCGATCCTTCAAATTGTAGGCATTATCTTCGAGCATCTTTTCATTGCTCTTTTCCATTTGAAGAGACCGATCTGCATCTTGAACGCTTACTGTAAGACGATCTTTGGCTTCTTCCGCAGCGTCGAGCTTCTCTTGCATCGAAGCTACGGTTTTCCGCAGCTCTCGGACTTCTTCTTCAAGTGGGACAACATAAGACCCGTGGGAAGCCAAGAGCTTTTCTTGCTCGGCGAACTTCTTTTCGTTTGCTTCCAATAGGGATTTGGCATTTTCCAGCTGCGCTTGGAGCAGTTTATTTTCAGTTCGGATGGAATCGTCGTCCCCGGTGGCTTCGAACTCATCGGGGGTGGCTTCATCTTGAGGCTGCTCCATGGGAGGCGTCTCTCCCTCTTGCATACTCAGATCCTCAGCCGTGAGGCCAGCTCGGTCGTTCAACTTTTCACTCAGACTCGAAAGGTCTTCGGAGCTCTGATTCACTCCCAAAAGCAAGCTACTCACTTCGCCGACAACGACCCCAATTTTTTCAGAATGAATCCTAGTGGCCTGATCGAATGAATGCCTTCCCGAGGTTTCAAACTCTGCCCACTTCTGCTTGAGGTTTCCTAGCGCATCATTCGCTTCGCCCAATCGACGCTTCAAATCTAAAATGCGCTGGTACTGAGCTGCGACAATCGATTGAATCTCCTTCGGAGTTTTCCCCGCGACTTCTTTGGAAAAGGCCACAGCTTTGTCAGGAAAAGATAGCTGAGTTCCGATGACCTCTTGGACGCTTTCAATCATATCAGACAGGGTATCTGACAAGATGGCCTGATTTTTACTGTGGGCGAGGCGCTTTACTTTCCAGATGTCTGCTCCCAAACGCTTTTGAATTCTTTTTTCAGCGTCGCTTTCTTCTGGATTGAAAATTTCCTTCTCATATTCTTCCACTCGCTGAAGGACGGTGTCTGCATATTTCCCGAGCATTTGATACCGATCGGAATCTTTGGACTGCCCTACTCCCTTAATTCGAAGCACTTCCTCTTTGACCTTGGCAAAGGTATCTTTGATGACGGTCTCGTTATTTTCTAGATCTTCCTTCTTCAGCTTCCGAACTCGAACGAGATCCTCAGACAGCTTCTCAGCAATCTGCGAAATGACTGTTTCGTCGTCACCCTCCCAAGAAGCCTTCAATGAAAACTGATCGTCAAGGGCGCTCACATTTTCTTTCAACAGCTGCATCACTTCTTCGCGAACTTCGTTCGAATGTTCAGTCTGGGAATCTTGCTCCGAGATCCCATCGCCCACGCGAATCTTCTGAATCACATCATCCGGAATTCCTTCGATGACTAGATTTCCGGAATCCCCCGCTTCCAGAATCTGATTCACAACGCTCTTTCCTTTTTCAGAAGTCAGAAAGTCGACGAGGTAGTTTTTGTACGCGTCGTAGTCACTGATGTGCACAAAGAGCTGAGTGAACTGGTGCTGGGTCAGCCGATCGAGTTTGTTTTGGGGGAGGATTTCATTTTTTGGATTAAAGAGCACCACTCGTTGGTTCGCCGATAGAACCACGTAGCAATCAAACGGAACGGGCCGTTCCGCCTGAATCGCAACAATCAAAACTGCAAAGTACTCTTTCTCATTAAAGGAACTCATAAGTTCTCGGTAACTTATCGGATTAAAAAGGTTATTCCTTAATGCAAGAAAGCTCGAGATAGAAGCCCGAGCGGGGAGGCAACTCCTCGAAAACAAATAGAGATTTAGTCTGATTCTTACACTTTGTTATTGCCGGGAGGCTCGTCAACCCTTAACCTTTTACAGATGACCCATCCCCAAATCGTTCTGAACTGGAAGCTCATTTTCTTGGCCATGGTGGCCGCATTCATTTTCGGTTTTCTCTGGTACGGGCCCCTCTTTGGAAAAATCTGGGGCAAGGCCATGGGTTACAACATGAACCGCAAGCCCAAGCAGAGCGAGATGATGAAGGGCCTCTCCCTTCAGGTTGTCATTCTATTTTTAACTACTTTTGTTCTGGCCCACCTCACACAAGTCTGGAGACCTTCAGTCTGGGGAGTGGGAAAAGATTTTCCTGATTTCACCTACGGTTTCTCTGCTGGATTTTTTACCTGGTTGGGATTCTATGTTCCCCACCAGCTCTCAAAGATCGCGTGGGAAATGAGATCCTGGAAAGTGTTTCTCATCAACACGGCTCATGATTTCATTGTGCTTCAGATTCTGGCTCAGATCCTGTCCTGCACTCGTTAGAGCCCGAGCACCAGCCCGAATTCCATAAGTCTTTTCTTTTCGATAAAGGCTCTTGCGATTGATACCCAGAACTTCTGAGGCCCGGTCCTTCTTACTGTCCACCTGGGTGAGGACGTACTTGATGTATTCGGCCTCGAGTTGTTCCAAAGTCGGAAGCTTGGAAAAAAAATCATCCACTGTCGATGCGCCACCGCTTCTATAGGTATCCATCTGAATATCTGTCTCGTCGATGACATCGCCCACCGAAAGAACAAGAGCCCGCTCGACGGCGTTTTCCAATTCGCGAACATTTCCCGGCCATCGCAAACGCATGAGCTTCGCCAAGGCCCTACGGCTAAAGGTTTTCAGCGGCATCTTATTTCGAGCGCAATGCTTAGAAACAAAGTGCTCGGCCAAAATTGTAATGTCCTCGCTACGATCGCGCAGCGGAGGAATCTCAATCGGAATCACGCAAAGCCGGTAGTAAAGATCTTCTCGAAAACGTCCTTCAGCAACCGCTTTTTTAAGATCTTGGTGAGTTGCCGCGATAATTCGAACATCAATATCCATCAAACGGTTGTCGCCCACCGGCTTTACTTTTCGTTCCTGAATGACACGCAACAGTTTGGCCTGCAAAGAAATGGGCATGTCCCCAATTTCATCCAAGAAAATAATTCCTTTTTCACTCTCTTGGAAAAGTCCTTTCCGATTCTCATTTGCACCGGTAAAGGCGCCTCTTTTATGACCAAATAGTTCGGACTCGAGCAGCTGCTCGGGAATCGCCGAGCAATTGATTGCGACAAACGGATGGTCGCGACGATCGCTGCGCTGGTGAATTGCGCGAGCCACCATTTCTTTTCCGGTTCCGCTCTCCCCATGAATCATCACATTCGAATGTGTTCGGGCAACTGCCTCAATGAGCTGAAAAATTTTATGCATCTTGTGGCTGCGTGAATATATTCCTTCGAAAGAAGAAGTCCCAACCACTTGCTGCTGAAGTTTTTTGTAATCGCGCTCCATCCCCCGAATCTTCAGAGCTCGACGAACAATGATGTCGATCTCAGTGAGATTGATGGGCTTCGTAATATAATCGTGAGCCCCCTGCTTCAGCGCCTGCACCGCAGTTTCTACACTCGCGTGAGCCGTCACTAAAACACACGGCACATCGATACCGAGGTCTCGAATCTTATGCAGCACTTCCATTCCGGTAATTCCGGGCATCATCAAATCAGAAATCACCAGCGTGCGAGAGAGTTCCAACTCGTTTAGTTTTTGAAGAGCGGCCAAAGCCTGATGAGCATCGGCAAAAACATGGACCTGATACCCTTGCGCGGTGAAAAGTTCTCGAAGGAGGTCTTGAATTCCGGTGTCATCATCAATGACAATGATATTTTCCTGCATTGCGTCTTAATATCTGATTTGGGGCAAAAGTGGGAACCCTTTTGCGTCAAACTGCCCCTAAACTGTCCAAAATGAGGGTTCCCTACCCCAAAATGAGCTGCACAGCGTTGGTATGGATCTTGGATAAGGAAGGGTTACAGGTTTTTGGAAAAGGGGGTGAACGGACGCGGTTTTTTTGAAAGTGAGGAAGACCATGGGACGAAATGAAAGTTTCTCTACCATTCAATTGGCAGCTAGGGCCTATCCAGCTGTGATTTGTGTGATCCTCAGCACTATCGGCATTACCTCCTTTTGGGCGAGTTCTACTAAAGTCGAAACCACCGTCATGACCCAACGAGAGGTCGTGAATCAATACGCACCCGACTTCCGTTCCCTGGCTACACAAGATCCAGCTGTGCCAGCACTCGTTTCCTATGAACCCGCTCACTCCCTCAAAAAGGACTACCCATGATCTTGGACCTTCTGTACTTCGGTTTTTATAACGAGAAGGGATCAAAGAGAAAATCCGTCTTGGTGGTGGAAGATGATCAGTCCTGCAAACCCGTTCTGGAAACTATCTTCGGATTAGTCGATGACCATGCCCAGCTTCACTGGGAAACCTCTGCAGAAACGGCCATGGAAGCACTCGAAAACAATCGATTCGACCTGATTGTAGCCGATTATGTCCTAGAAGGTAGAAAAACCGGACTCGACATTTGGCAATTTTGCCGAGAAAAGCAACTGAAAATTCCATTTTTGCTGATGAGTTCTAGACGACTCAAGTTCGGAAGCGCTCACCTAGATACCTCCAAGCTCTGGCCTAAATTTTTGCAGAAACCCTTTCAGCTCAATCAATGTAGAAAATATATCGAACACGCCCTGATCTGATCTAAGGAACTGGGTCTTCTTTTTTTTCCGATTTCACTTCAACTTCTGGAGAAGACTTTTCCTTTAAGAACGCTTCAATCTTCTTTGCGACTTGCCCCACCTTTTGAAAGTCGTGGCGCTGACAATAGAGCTCAAGCAAGCTCGCAAGCTTCCCGAGCTGATTGAAACCATAGTTTCCAGCGCTGCCCTTCAATTTGTGTCCAAATTCTTGAAGCCGCTGAAAATCCAAGAGGTCATCGCTCTTCTTGAGATTCTTAAATTCATCCCATTTATCGCGAAGGTACTTGGGGCCGAGCCTCCGAAGACTCTTTTCCACTTCTTCAATTAATTCAGAGTCGCTTTTGCGTCTCTTAGTCATATCCATCTCGCTCCAGGTCCCGAAGCAAAGGCGTTTTGTCACGCCGCAACATTTATTCCAATCTAAATAAAGGCTCTCTGCAAAGAATTAAAAATCAGGTTACAAAGAACTCCGTGAAAAAATCGGAACTGAATCGAATTCGATCGGCAGTTACTTGGCTTCATTCGCAACAGGCGTCGTCTTCATCTCACAAACAGGCACTTCCAGGTCAGCCATTCGACGGCCTTTTACTGGCAAAAAGTGCACTTTTTCGAAAAAGCCGAACTCTATATCAACAAAAGAAAGGGAAATTTGTAGCGACGCTGGTGTCTTCTCCCCGAACCCTCAGCTCCCCCACTTTGTTAGAAAATGAGATCCAATATAGTCCTGTGGACGAAGAATTACTTTGGGCCGCGACCGACCCGGGCGAGAAGGAAGGCATCCGACTCCAGAGAGTGCGAACCTATGTCTGCGCACTCTTCCACGAACAGAATCATCGCATCCTTTGGAACCTGCTCCCTCCCTGCCCTAAGGGACACGAAGGGACTCGAAAGTACCTCAACTTTGCTGAAAGCCTGGTAGTCGTGGCCGACATGGCCCTAGGAGACGAACTCGGCCCAAAACTGGCCGGGGCCCTGTACTTAACGGGAGCGGCTTATGATCCTGGAACCCATTCTAGCCGGCTTTGTCGCTCTCGACGCGATTACCGAAACTACCTTCAGATCGCGATGCTGAGCACTTATTTGAATCTGGAGCTCTATTCCCCACCCCGAATCGCAAGGGCCATGAAGAATCTCTTTCCTGAGAATCCGAGTTTAACCCGTCACGCTACACAACGGGCATTGAGACTTGACAGAAAATTCATTACCCGCACCAATCCGAGCTGGCAAAAAAACCACATACGGAAAGTGGGTAAGAAGCTCTCTCAGAGGAAGGGCGAACCACTGGATTTATCTACAGATCCACTAGACTCCCGCCTGCAATATATTTGGACTGAGACCTGGTTCGACACCCTTGGCATCTAGTTACGTCAACCCAAATGCACCGCGACATCAAAATCACCTTTCTTTGTAATATTACCGATAGTTACTTAGGAAACATACATGTTCAGATCCAAGTCCGCGAATTCAGAATTTCGAATAAATTCTCTCTCGGTGCTGGTCATCTTGCCGGTGATTATTTTGGGAATCTACGCCCAGCAAAATATGTCGGCGCTAAAAGTTTCTACCGACAATCGAGCACATGCTCGTCAAACTATTTTTGAACTTGAAAGAACGATTTCATTTCTGAAGGATTTGGAAATTGGCCAACGCGGTTTCCTTTTGACGGGAGATGCGACCTACCTCAAACCTTTCAGTGACTCGCGTCCTATTATTTCCCAACGATTCGATGTGCTGGAAAAACGCTTTTCCGCAGCTCCGACCCAGCTCGACCGACTGAAGAAAATTAAGCTCCACTATGAAACCAAAATTGCAGAACTCGATGAAACGATCCGAGTTCGTAAATCCAAAGGTCTTAACGCAGCACTGGAAATTATTCGTGCTGGCCAGGGCAAAGCAGAGATGGACGAAATTCGAGAGATTGCCCAAACGATGGAAGCGGAACAACTCGATCGGATCAAGTTCTACTCCGAATTGGCGGAAGTCATTCTAGCTAGAAGCACACGTGTCGTACTCTGGGGCAGCATCGTAGCCGCACTCTTGGTCGTATTCTCAATGCTCTTACTAAGACGCAGCGCTTATCGTCGACGTAAGATCGAGATCCAGCTTCAAGAGCTCAACAGGGATCTGGAAAAACAGAAAACCAACCTTTCCCAGGTTGTTGAAATTCAAAGTGCCATGGCTTCGGCCGGTCTGAGCACTGAGAAAATCATGGAAATCATCACCGAGCAGACCCAGAAAATATTTTCCGGGGAAGGTGCTGTGATTGAAATCATTGAAGGCGACTACCTCATCTATCAAGCTGCAAGCAAGAGTGCTCAGCACCTCCTTGGAATGCGTGTGAAACTGCAGGCCAGCATGTCCGGACTAGCGGTCAAGCAAGAGAAGATTCAAATCGCCGTGGATACGGAAACGGATCCTCGAGTAGATCGTGAGGCCTGCAGACGGGCAAAAATTCGTTCGATGATTGTGGTTCCGCTAAGACATCAAAACAAAGTCATCGGGGTACTGAAAATTTACTCGAGTGTTCCAAATACTTTCCAAGAGTCTCACATCAAAACTCTTGAATTGATCATGGGTCAGCTTGCTTCGACCTTGGGCCAAGCTTCAGAGTTTGAGGAAAAACAGACTTACATCCAAGAACTGAAACAAACTCAGCTCCAACTCACTCGGGCTAAGGAAGAAGCAGAAGAAGCAACTGCTTCGAAATCTCAATTCCTAGCGAATATGAGTCATGAAATTCGCACACCGCTGAATGGAATTCTCGGAATGACGGGAATGCTCTTGGATATGAAGCTCCCTTCGGAACAGCAGGACATTGCAAAAACAATTGAACGCTGTGGGGAATCTCTCTTAGCCATTATCAACGACATTCTCGATTTTTCAAAAATCGAAGCCGGCAAACTGGAATTTGAAGAAATCGAATTCGACATCACGAGCACGCTCCTCGACATCAAGAAAACCTTTAAGTATGCAGTCGACAAAAAAGGGCTTTCGTTTACCGTCGATGTCGATCCGGCTATTCCTATTTACGTCAAAGGAGATCCGGGACGACTCCGTCAGGTGATTATGAATTTGATTGGAAACGCTATCAAATTCACATCAACCGGTGGCATCACGGTTCGGGCTAGCGCGCTGGATAAATCAGACACCCATTCCATACTCCGCTTTGAAGTGCAAGACACGGGTATTGGAATCGAGAAATCGGCAATGGAAAAACTCTTTCAAGTCTTTACCCAAGCCGATGCTTCAACAACGCGTCGATTCGGTGGGACGGGTTTAGGCCTTTCTATCAGCAAGCGTTTGGTTGAAAAAATGTCCGGACAAATCGGCGTGGATAGTCAGCTCGGCGCAGGAAGCACTTTTTGGTTTACCGCAAACTTCAAATCCGGCCATAAATTGGATCGAGACAGCGACGACAAACCGGACGAGAGCGCTATCAACCTCGATCAAACGATTCGTGTCTTAGTGGCCGAAGACAATCAGATCAACCAAGTCATTACGCTCAATATGCTAAGAAAATTGGGCTACCGAGCAGACGTGGTAGCCAATGGGAAAGAAGTGATTCAAGCGCTCCACGAACATCCCTATGATCTCATCTTGATGGACTGCCAAATGCCGGAGATGGATGGTTATCAAGCCACTGCGGCTATTCGGAACTCCACCACGCTTTCCAATCCGAGAATTCCGATCTTGGCAATGACTGCGAACGCCATGAACGGTGACGATGTCCGCTGCATCAATGCTGGCATGGACGACTATATTCCGAAACCCATTGCAGTAAAAAAACTGGGCGTAGTTCTGCAAAAGTGGGTCAATAGTGTGAAGCAAAAGGCTAAGACCGCTTCTTAGGAGAACTATGAACCTGAACTTGGATGAGTATCCAATTATTGATCAGGCGAGAGTGAATGATTTGATCAGCCTGAGCACGGACGGGGCAGCCCTGCTTTACCAACTCAAAGCGATGTTCCTCACTAGTACTCCTGGAAAAATTTTGTCAATTAAGTCAGGCCTAGAAAAGAACGACTACGTAACAGTTCGAAATGAAGCTCATGTACTCAAATCCACAGCGGCAAATCTTGGGGCAAAACGCCTTTCGCGCATTCTCGATTTGATTGAGCACACTTCGCCCGACCAGCTCAAGCCCAACCATGAAAAAATACTTCAGACCCTGGATTCGGAATTTAATACGATTTGCGATATCTTTAGAAAAGACACGGGACTGTAAATGCCATCATTGAACGGAACAAAAATTCTCTTGGTCGAAGATGTACCGGATATTCGACTCTTGACCCGAAAAGTCATTGAAGGCGACGGAGGTATCGTTCGCGAGGCTGACTCAATCGAGGTAGCCGAGAAACTTACAAGCGAATACTCTCCGAATCTGATTCTTCTCGACCTCAGTTTTAGTGGAAAAAGTGGTTTCGATTTTCTGGAAGGACGTCAAAAGGATCAAGATCTAAAAAAAATTCCGGTGATAGTCCTGAGTGGCTCCAAAGATAAAGATTCAGTCTCGCGCGCTATTGCACTAGGAGCCAATGACTACATTTTAAAACCCTTTCGCTCCGTCACCCTTTTACAAAAACTGAGAAGGACCTTGCTCGGAAATTCAGTTCAGAAACACACTTTCGAAGAAATGCTAACAGCCACCTTCACACTATCGGCTGATATTCGTCAAATGAGTGAGGGCGGTCTGATGTTGGAATGTCCGGTAAAGATAGCGCCAATGCAAGAATTAGCTCTCGAATCTGAATTGCTTGTGGACCTAAAAGGTTCGAATGCAATTCTTCGTAGTGCTGAAAAGATTTCGAAATACCTGGGAACAAATCGTTATATCAATCATGTCATTTTCTTTGGAATCAATGATCTCATCGCAAAAAAAATTCGTACTCGCATCAAAGAAGGAAAGAAAAAGACATGAGACTCAAGCCCATTGTCCTTTCCATTGACGATGACCCAGTTTTTCGTAAAATCGTGAACGCAGTCCTGACGCGCCTGAATATTACCTCTCACTGTGTTGGAACTGCCGATGAGTTCTACAAAAAAGCAGAAACCCTGAAGCCAGATCTGTACCTCATCGACATTAACGTGGAAGAAACGAACGATGGTTTTGCCATTATTGAAACCCTTCGCAAAACCTTAGATCCAGCCACGCCTATCATTATTGTCACCGGGGGTGGAGACCCCACATTGATCACACAAGCCCTTGAATTCGGGGCAAGCGACTTCATATTCAAGCCTCTCGATAGAAATCTTCTCATTTCGAAGCTTTCACAGTTCATCAATTCTCAAGGATTGGAAGACTCCAAAGGAACTACGGTAGAATTTCCTGCGGGGGTCTATCAAGCCAAACTCGAGTTAGGCTGTCGCATCAGCGAGATAGACGAGTACGGAATTCGATTGGTGAGCAAACACCTCATCCCCAAAGAAACCGTGATTCGACTGAAGAGCGATATTCTCCATCAGATACATGCTGAAACAAAGGACCTCCTCACGAACGTAACTGCGACTTGGTTTGATGCTGAGAATCAGTACTATGGAGCCTATGCCGAATTCACAGATGACAACACACAGTTTCTGGAAGCCCTTCGCCATTGGCTTGTCCGAAAAAATTGAAAAAACCCGCCCTAGTCATTACACTTTAAACACTATGTGGATCCTTCTCTTGGCTTTTTTGGCCGTTCCTCCTGCATTTGGAGCTGAGTTTGCTGAGGTTTTAAAGGTTGAGGGACAAGCCAGCCGCTATTCACCGAATGAAGTTTTTAAACCCAAAGCCAAACCGAACACCAAGCCAAAATCCCAAAAGCACATGAAGATGATGGCGAAGGTCGAAGATAAACCAGTTCCGATTCAAGTCGGGGACAAGCTCCTTCCCGAGTCTGTTGTAACGGTGGGACCATCCAGCTCAGTCACCCTGCGCCTCGGCAACGATGTCGTTTCCTTGATTCAAGAAAATACTTCCGTCCGGCTACAGCTGAAGGAAGAGCAAGACTGGTCGGTCTTTCTCCTAGGTGGCTCTCTTCTTTCACGAGTGGAAAATCCTAAAAAGCGGAAGGAACATTTCACGGTTCGAAGTCGTTCATTGACTATGGGGGTTCGCGGCACCGCCTTCTACGTTCGGCAAGAGTCGGGACAGCCAACCTACCTCTGCACCTGTAAAGGAAAGGTTCAAGTTCGCCATCAGGATGAAAAAGTTCTTCGAGATATTCAAACGACTCATCACGAGGCTCCAGTCGAGATTCAGGATCAGAACATCACCGCATCAAAAGCCGAGCCCAAACACTCCGATAACGACATTGCTTCACTGGAAAAGCTCCTGAAGAACTAGTAGAATCATTGACAATTGGGCACCTTGTCAAAGGATTGGCAAATTCGACTCCCCTGGTCATTTCTTGCGCTCGCTGTAGTCTTGGCGAATGCTTCGGCCTACGCATCTTCACCACCGCCTAAAAAAAATACTCCGCAACCCCCTAAGCCCGTAGGCAGAGTTTGGATTCACGTTCGAACGGAAACTCCTGCAACACAGTGGAAAGCCCGGGCCATCGAAGAAGCCGTTGCTCAGAATCTCGCCACTTCAGATCGGATTGTGTTGGTGGATTCGATCCAGTCGAAATCTCTGACATCCGAAAACTCCTGCGAGCCCGAACAGCTGGACTGCATGCTTCGAGCTCTGCGTTTTAAAAACATCGATATCTGGATCCTCGGCACTATTGAGAAAGAAGATCGCAAACTTCACCTCCGGTCTTTTGAAACTTGGACTCGCTCCCTAGTCGGTGAAACAGAACTGAGCTTTGGCGATCAGACCAGTCTTTCAGATTTCCGCCACAGAGCATTTCGTCTGATCAAGCCCTTCGTCGAACTAGGCGGGCTACTGGATCAACATCAAGCGGGGTTGAGCTATACAAAACCCCAACCTCGAGCGGTGGAGTCTGCTCGGGGAGAACAGAGTCTGATGAAGTTGATTGCGGCGATGGTCTTACTGGGTTTGCTCTTCTGGCTTCCTCCTGTGTTACTGAGCGGAATTGATCCGGGAAAAACGGTGAAGCGTTGGATTTATTCCATGAGTGCCCTGCTCCCCCTTTCTTTTTTTTCGGCGGCCTATTTCCTAGCTCATGAAAAGGCCGGAGCTTTTCAAATGATGAAGTACCTGCTCGGAGGAGCAGGTTGGGCTTCTGTTCTCGTTGTGGCCCACCGTTTTGTTCTGCCTTCGCTTCGTGGTCTAGACCGGGTCAACTTCTTCACCATTTTCGCCCTACTTCGCGCTTGGACTGCGGTGGCTGCATTCAAAGCTGCTCTGATTGTTCTGGCTCTTCTCCCGTTTCTAAAAGTGGGACTGGGTCTCGCAGAGTTTTTAGAGTTGGGGCGAGTCAGTTCCTGGATGATCATCGCGCCCTTCTCCATTCTCACGGGGTATGTGTGGTACCTGGTTTGGCTGGCTTATCTTACTCGTTACATCGACTCCCGTTTGGTTTCAGAAAATGAAACCGAGAGGCGCCGTTGGAATTCGGAAATTCGAAAATATTTTCGCGGATACGTAAATCGTCTCGGCGTGGATATTCACGAACGCCTTTTTGAGAGAACACAGTTTTTTCCAGGAAATGCGGACCCCGTTGTAAGCTACGGCGGCGGGCTAGTTGCTCCTCGAGTAGTACTCAGTTCTTCTATGTTGATCTACGCCATGGGAGCGCTACCAGAGCAAGATAAAGACGAAACTACCGAAACAAGCTTCGCCGACTATGAGGCGGGACGCATTGTTCCACGCAAAAAATCCTCTTCCGCATTTACTGGTGAAATTCAGATCTCTCGCTTCCCCTGGAACTTCTTTCAGAAAAAAGCGAAGGCCCCGGAACGAAAACTTCAAGCAGGGCCTGCTTTCAATCTTCATGGTGCCACCGCCCTGGGCTACATGATTCCGTCTCCTCAAGAAACAGAAGCCCTGGCTGCCAATAGTCGTGAAGACTTCAATGCATTGGCAGAACTTCTCACTGCCCACTACTCCCAGTTCTCAAAAGAACAAGAGGACCAAGAATTCGATGACACGGACCCCACCGATAAGGATTTTCTCTTTGGCGCACTCTTGCGCGAACAAGGGGTGATTGAACAACGCAATCAATTGCTTTCTACAGTTTCGCTCGCATTGACATTGGCTCATCCATACTTTCCAAGCTTGATCACCAAGGGCATAGATGCGCTTCGACGCCTCTATGCCATGACCTTTTCAAAATACCCCGATCTGGTGGCAGATGCGTATGCCGCTCTCAACTTTGGCAGAAATCATCTCGCCCAGTACTTGTCTTACCTTTTCACGGACACTCGGGGAAATCTCACAGCACGAGCCAACAAGAGCACTCTCTACGGAATATCCCGACAAATTATTCGAGATGCTGAGATCACGGAACCTTCCCGCGAAGACTTGCAGCCCTTTCGATCCACTGTTCGAAATCGGCTGATTTGGCTTTCGGAATTCTTTTACGGTTCTGTGAAAGGGCCAAGCGAAAGAATAATTCGACAGATATCCATACTCACCGCGGCACTCCTGTTCATTGCTGTGGCCGGAGCATTTTTAGAAGATTCGTACACGTACCATTCCGTCTACCAGGCCCGAATGGAAAGAATGAAGCAGAAGATTCAGAAACAAGAAGAAGAGCGTCAGCAACGCATTCAGGAGCAAAGCAATGGCAGAAAGTAACACCAAATTTTTCCAGGCAATCAAGAAGCGATCTTTGATCGTCAAACAGGGCGGTGCGGGAGCCGGAGTGACGGGGCTTGTGGGATTCACAAGCTTGCTAGCAATCGGTTCGATTCTCTTCGTCACCGAAAACTACTTCATCTCGATGCTGGTGATCTCAGTCGGCCTCCTGATTTACGTCACGGGAACCGATGTCGGCCGAGTCTTTCTCTCAGCATTTACGATCTTCTTTTCTACCCGACATCTCATACCCAAGGCCGTTTATATTCAGGAAACGCTGGCTGCACTCCGAGAGGCGCTGCATTTTATCCGAGACTCCAAGGGCGAAATCAAATCCGGGCCCTTGCAACCGGGGCAGTCCATTTCCCTTCCAGACAATCCGCTGGTGAAAGACATTCAACGCCTTCTCGCTGAAGAGAAGGGTTTCGACTACGCGGAATACGTCGTTCACTCCTACTACGTCGAATGTCACGAGCTCTACGACTACTCGAGTGCGAACTTCGACTTCGTTTCGGTTTCGATGCCCATCGTAGGTTTGATGGGCACCATTCTCGGCTTGATGTCTATGTTCGACAACCTCGGCGGAGACATCACGGTGGAAGCACTCTCCCCACAGTTGGCGATGGCCTTAAAAAATACGCTCTACGGCGCCTTTTTTGCCGTGGTTTACAAGATCATGGGTTCTCGGTTTGAGCAACGCATTCGCGCGCTGGACTACGACTATGAAACCTTCTGTCGCGCCCTCCAAGTGCTGATAGAGAACAAGGTCAGAATCGAGATCTCTCAATGAAGCGCTTCTTAAAAAGGGAAAGACCCGATCGAAATCGAGAAATCTGGCAGGTCATCTACATCGACTTAATGACCAACATCATGTGCTTCTTCGTCATCCTCTGGTCCATTAACCAGGGCAAGAAGGTAAAAATCACGGAAACCATGGGCGACCACACCAGTCGCATCGTGAGTCTACCGGGTGACATTATCTTTGCGCCGGGGAAGACCAGTCTCACTACTGATGGACGAACGGTCTTTCAAAAACTCTTTAGCGATGATGCGGGATCCGTTTTACAATTCGAAAGCAATGGCCTGATGAAACGACTCTTGGTCATTCACGGTCACACCGATGGAGACGGAAAAAAGGACGAAAACTTTCATCTGGGCTTTGGTCGTGCGCTGGCTTCCTACCGCGAGATTACCCGCTATAGTAAGGAAGTCCCCGACCATGTCGTACTCTGCTCCCACGCCGACAACTCCCCCTCACAAGAAGTTCCAAAGCTAAAAGGCAAACTCACGCCAGCTCAGAAAGACGCTCTAGCAAAGGCAAAATCTAAAAACCGTAGAATTCAAATTGAAGACACCCTGGTGAGCCAAGTTCGAAACGAATGAAACCGATTGGAACGAAAAGCATCACGACTGCCTCGCTATTTCTGCTGAGCTTCGGGGTCACTCTCTCCGAAGGGCACTTTGCAGCGGAATCGATTGCCAATCTTTCGCCCGCGGCTGCGTTCTCAATCGGAACGTTCGCCGTCCTGGTGGGTACTTGGTTCTATCGATTCTGGCGTCTCAACAGCACGAGTCGCTCCTATATTCGAATCTCAAATGGCCCCCGCTGGGAAGGGGAACAGGTCGTTCTGGAGTTCAAAGGCTACGCTCTTTTGGCGGGGTGGGCGGAACGCAAGGCTCCAGAGGAATTTTCCCATGGAATCTTACGCACCCTTTCATTGGGAATCTGCCTCTGCATTGCACTCCTTTGTTTCAACAAGCATACGGTCGATCTCATGCTCGACACCCCCCGCAAGCTCATTGGCGCCGGAACTCAATTCTGTCCACCGGAAGTTCCAGAAAAGGAAAAGCCGGTACCAAAGATGAAACCCGGCTGCGAGCTGATGTACCGTGCCTATAGCTTAGGGTATGTGAAGTCGCTGGGATCCTGCACGCCAGATGAAGAGGAAGAGAAACTCGAGCTCTGTACTCTTCGCCAAGTGGACGAACCCTACCTTCATTATACTGTGCGCCTTTTCTTCAGCCACTTTGACCACGTGGTAAAGAAGTTTTCCGGTCCCGACGTCACTGAGAAGGCCAGAAAGCGCTTGGCAAAACAACTCCAACACTTTGATGCACTGATCGGAAAAGAACGTAACGTCGTCATGAGCACCCCCAAAGCTTCTCATCACATCTTTACGAACCTTCCCTCGCCCCATGGGGCCTTGGCAGAAGTTTGGAGAAAATGGTTTCAACCCAATGACTGCATGCTTCGTTTTAAGAACATGCCCCACACCTTAAAAACGGACGCTAAGGAATACACGGGCACCAGCCGCGCACTCGAACATGCCTACGGTCAGATGCTCTTTCATTCGAAGTACGACGAAGGCGTTGGAAACTGTAACGAGTACAAAATTCATTGGCGCGCTCCAGTCGATAGCTGTGATCGGCTCGCCAAAAACCCCGAAGCTTTCTTGAGATCTCAGGGCATTGCTGAAGAGGTACAAACCGTTCTGACTCGGCTGAAAAAACGAGACGAATATAAAAAGTTGGAATCCGACTTAGCTCGAATTGCGGGTTCTGCACAACCCATCGGCACACCGATGAAACCAGAGCGCAGCGAATCTGGGGAACTAAAACCGCGAGTCCTTCCAGCCCCCCAAACCATCATTAGCTTTCAATGTTTTGTCCGCCAAGAGAAGGACACGCAAACTGAGAATAAAACTCATCCCGTGAAAGTCTTCGGGCAGAATTTTACGGTCACCGAAACTCGCTTTCCACTTCAGGGGGAAGCCTCTAAAAAAATCCGTGTGGACGTCCTGAAAAATCTAGGAGCGACTCTCGCGGACGGATTTCATTATACAGGTTACCTTAGTCATCAGAGCGCAAACACCGCCAACCAGTGGCAAACGGGACCAGAAGCCTTTGACGGAGAGAACTATGTCTTCACCCATCTGGAAAATCTAAAAAGCACCGATATCTTTCTAGGTAACGACTGGCTGCAGGATCGGGAAGATCTCCTCGAGGTTTATCCTTATTACTACCACCTCTACCACTTTGTTCAGCTCTTCCGACAAAGCTATCGAATGCAGAGGACTCACCTATGAAGAACCTTTTTCTTCTTCTTCTCTTTTGTAGCCCAGCATTCGCCGCAGCTCCATTTCCTAAAGAAAAACGACAGGACTACGTCAAGCACGCTCTGGCAGCAACTCTCTCCGCGCCGAAACAGACTCTGGACAATCTCTACCAGTTTGTAACCATGGTGGAACAAAGTAGCTGCCGTTCGGCTTTCGACGCCCTGACGTTGAGCTGCCTCCAGGAACAAGTGCAACGCAACTGCAAGTCGCAAGGAGGAAACTGCCCCCTCCTTTCCGATGTCATTGTCGTGAACAAGCTCAATGAAAAGCAGTTTGTAACCCGAGAAGAGCGGGTTCAAATCATGAAGCAAGAAGGCACCGGCAACTACGCCGCTATTTATTCTCGGCTGGTGTCTCGAAAATATGCTCTCCTCGCCACCGAGCTTCTCCTGCTGCAAAAACGAACTTGTAGGCCGGAAGAACACGCCTGCTTGGCGCGGGAGCTCGACGATTACTGCATTAAGAATTCTGATGTCAAAAACATTCCCTGGCAGGCCTGTGTGTCCGCCATCATTTGGTACATAGGAGTGAATCGCTAATGTCAAAACTACTCCGCGATTTTCTTGTAAAAGAAATCAACAATCTCGAAGCCGCCGGCCTTCTCCAGGAAGGTTTGTCGCTCAATTCTCCTCAAGGTCCGAATATCAAGATCGGCAGCAAGAACCTGCTCAACTTTGCGAGCGACAACTACTTAGGATGGGCAAATCATCCTTCCCTAAAAGAAGCTGCTAAGCTGGCCCTCGATGAATTGGGAACGGGCTGGGCTTCTGGCAGACTTTTCAGCGGTACCCACGCGACCCACAGAAAACTTGAGGAAGGGCTGTCGCAGTTTCTAAGAACCCAAGAAACGTTGCTCTTTTCTTCCGGGTATCAGGCAAATCTCGGAATTTTTGAGAGCCTCTTTAATGAGCAGGACTATATTTTCTGTGACTTTTCTTTGCACCCCAGTATGGTGGATGGCATTCGCCTGAGCGCCGCGAAGCATTTCATCTTTAAAACTCAAGACCTGAATGACTTAGAAGACAAACTCAAACGCTCTCCGAATGCGCGGTTTCGCGCGATCGCGACCGAAGCTGTTTCTTCTCAAGACGGAAGGATCACACCGCTCGCCGACATCGTGGCGATTGCGAAAAGATACGACGCCATCGTCATTGTCGATGACTCTCACGGAGTGGGAGTCTTGGGAAACTCCGGACGCGGAATTTCTGAAGAGCTGGACCTCCTCGGTAAAGTCGATCTCATCACCGGCAGTTTGGGTCACGCGCTTGGCGGGGCGAGTGGAGGATTTGTTTCAGGTCGACGAGAGATCATTTCTTGGCTCAGACAAAAAGCCCGGTCGTACCTCTTTTCCAACTCCCCCACCCCAGCCATCAGTGCTGCTGCGTTAAAGGCCATTGAGCTTCTGGACAAAGGTTCCGAAGACCTCGAGAATCTGCGAGACAATACGGAACGGTTTCGAAAAGGATTGGCCGACGCTGGATTTGACGTTGTCCCATCGACGCATCCCATTGTTTCAATTGTGGTGGGAGACGCCCTTTTAGCGCAAAAAATGACCAATCGACTCTATCAAAAAGGAATTCTGGTCCTTGGCTTCTGCTACCCGGTGATGCCGCGAGGGTCGGCTCGAGTGCGTGTTCAGATCTCTGCCGCTCATTTGAAGAAGGATCTCACAGAAGGCATTACTGCTTTCAAAGAAGTCGGCCAAGGTTTGAAACTGATTTAGAGAAGTGCCTGGCGCGTAAATCCTGCGATGAAAATTTCCTGGCCATTGCTCGGAAGCTGAGTTGCCTTCACACGACTCATTCCCATAGAACGAACATGTTCAATCATACTCGGAATTTCATCGGCCATTTTCCACTCGTTGAGCTTGATCGTCAGCAAAACCCCTTGCAAGGAACTCTTGAAGGCGACCGCGAATCGATCCACCGCAAAGAGGGAAACCGACGGCTTCACATTCATGTCCACCAAGAGCCACTGAACCGATTGAGAGAGCTCCGGAGGAAAAACGGTCGCAACCGTTTTAGAAATATGACGGTAATTTTTTTCTTCTAGAATGCGAGGGTCCATTTTTCCAGGATCTACACCGATTACTCGAAGGCCCCGTTTCAACAAGGAGTAACTGGCCCCACCGGGAGCACTTCCAAATTCGACGGCCAAATCTTTCGCCTGAAGCGGCGCCTTCGACCAGAGCAGGCCTTCTTCTAATTTTACAAACGCTCGTGAGGGCGCTTCTTTCGGTTGGGTAACACCCGGATTTGCGCCCGGATAAAAACTCAATCCCGCCCGTGCGCGGTGGACGCCCATCCAATATTCCTGAGGCCCCAGAAGAATCAGACTCACCACCAACTCTCCTGCTTGAGCCGGACGGTTGATCTCCAAAGAAAGGGAGCTTGCTTGAACGCGAAGCTCTTCAATGGCTGGACCACTCCATTCCCCGGATGCAAATCCCTTGGGTTCTTCACCCGGGATATGTTGGTCTCTTTCAAAAACATGAACGCAAATCGGGCCAGAGAGATTCAAGGACTGAAGAGTCTTCACGAAATCGGGGATACTGGCAATCTTCGGCATGCTCAATCCAGACAGTCGAGCAAAGACGAGCTGGAAGTCAGAATCGACGCTTAATAGCTCCGCACTCTTGAAGGTTACAAAGCCAGGACGAGAATAAGCAAATTTCAACTGTGGAAAATCCCGAGCGACTTCCTTTTTTAGAGCGGGTTCAGCACCGACCTGGCAGACGGTAAAAAGAAAGGGCGATTGAAGCGACACGCCCTAGTTATTAGCCGCAAACCACTTCTCAATACCAGTCTTTTCAGAAATGGTTCTAAAAACAGCTTCAACAGAGAGAGCCCCGTTCACTCGGCGCAGGATCTTCGACTTTTCAAAGGATTCGACAACGGGAGCAGAGGTTTCTTGGAACCACTCGATTCGCTTCTGAGCGATTTCAGGGCGATCTTCTTCGTCCTGAATCAGCATCTTATGGCAATCATCACAGTAACCATCGACTGAAGGAGGCTTGTAGGCCGTGTGGTAACCCACGTGGCAGGAAGGACAGTTCCGACGGCCGCTCAAACGACGAATGGATTCGTCCAAAGGAACTTCGAGTAAAACAGCATGATCAATTTTAATTCCCAGATTCCCTAAGGAGCTTTGAAGCGCGGTGAGCTGACTCATCGTCACCGGAAATCCATTGATGACGACTCCCTTATCAAAATTCACCTTACTCAAATGGCGATTCAACAATTCAAAAACCAATTTATCCGGAATTTTCGCGCCTCTTTCCAAATCGGGGGCCATCTCTCGTCCCAAATCAGAATCTTCTTCCACGGCAGCGTAAATTAAATCTCGAAGGGCGATATGAGTGAGACCCCACTTCCTCATCAACATATAACCTTGAGTATGTCTTCCAGTCCCGGCAGCACCAATGACCACGATCACCATATTTTTTTGAGTATACACGAAGTTTTTCTTCGCAAAACATGATGCATTGAGTAAAATGAAAAAATTTAGTCAGCGGATATTTCCTGCAGCTTTTCTAAGAGCTGATTTTTTGAAAAAGGCTTCTGAAGAAATTTGGCTAACTTTAAAATCCCGTCCTGACTATCCAACTTGTCGTCCTGATATCCCGACATGAATATTAATCGAAGGTCGGGCCGCATTTCCATCAAAACTTTGGCGACATCTGGTCCACTCATCTTAGGCATCACCACATCCGAAAGCAGAATATGAATCTGACCGGAATATTCCTGAGACAAAGCAATTGCTTCTTCGGAGTTCTCGGGCATCAACACTTGGTACCCCTCTTTTTTAAGCATCATACCTAAGACGGTTCGAAGCTCTTCCTCGTCCTCTAATATTAGAATGGTCCGACTCTGAACCTGCGCTGCTAGCGACTTTTCAGCCTCTTTTTTAGCACTTTCCTCCACTTCGACAGTTCTTGGTAAATAGATGTGAAAGGCAGTTCCCTCTTGAGGAGCACTTGAAACGGTGATGTGCCCGCCACTCTGTTGGACAATCCCTAAAACCGTCGACAATCCTAGCCCAGTTCCCTTTCCGGGGGCCTTCGTTGTAAAGAAAGGATCAAAAATCTTTGCCTGAATTTCTTTTGTAATTCCGAAGCCACTGTCTTTTACGACGAGAACGGCATAGTCACCTGGAGATAAGCCCAGGTCTAAGGAAAGTTTTTCATCCACGACCCGATTCTCTGTTTGCAGACTCAGAGTTCCCCCTCCGGGCATGGCATCGCGAGAATTGACCGCTAAATTCATAATCACTTGTTCCATCTGTCCGTAATCCACTTTGACCGGCCAGAGGTTTGGATCAAAAGACGTTTTGAGATCAATATCGGCACCGATCAAACTATGAAGCATTTCCTTCATACCGCGAGCGACGATGTTGAGATCGACCACCTTAAATTCCAGAACTTGCTTGCGGGTGAATGCCAAGAGCTGACGAGTCAGTCCCGCTGCACGATCGGCGGACTTCTTAACCTGTCCCACCGCTCGAGAAACAACTTCTTTGTGCTCCAGATTTTCTAAAGCAGCCTCGGCATTCATCAGAATCACAGCCAACACATTGTTAAAATCGTGCGCTACTCCGCCGGCGAGGCGTCCTATTCCTTCCATTTTTTGAGACTGAATAAATTGTGCTTCGCTGACGCGCAAACGTTCTCGCACTTTGGATTCAGCTAGTTCTCGTTCTACAGCAGGAACTAGACGAGAGAGATTGTCCTTGGGAATAAAATCATGCGCACCAGCCCGCATGACTTGAACGGCGCGTTCCTCTCCTACACTCCCCGAAACAAGAAGGAAGGGAATATCTATTTTCTTTGATTTGAAAACTGTTAGAACGTCCAAGCCCGTAAGTTTAGGCAGGAAAAAATCGGATATCACTAAGTCCCAGCTCTCTTGATCTAGGGCGTCTGAAAAATCTTTTAACGACTCCACTCTCTTTGGAAAAACCTCAAAACCTCCCCGCTCCAACTCCCGAAGCAATAACTTGGCATCGTCTTCAGAGTCTTCAATCAAGAGAATTCGAACTTTTTTTTCCACTTTTCTATTTGCCCCCCCGGGGGTCGCTTAGCAGTGACCAGTAGAGGCCGAGACTCTGAACTGCTTCCGCTATTTGAATCATTCCAACAGGCTTCACGATGTAACTATTCGCACCGCCTTCGAAGCTCTTAATGTAGTCGCTTTCAGCGTCGCTGGAGGTGAGAACCACCACCGGCAAATACCGCGTGCGTTGATAACTTCGAATTTGTTGTAGAACCTGGTGCCCGTCGACCTTGGGCAGCTTCAAATCGAGAAGCACAAGCGCGGGAAGAGGTCCAGTGGGAGGCTCCTCACCCTCTTTTCCAAAGAAATATTCCAATGCCGACGCGCCGTCCCGCACGACATCGATCGGATTGATGATTCTCCCTTTTTTTAAAGCACGAAGCGTAATGGCTTCATCATCGGGATTGTCTTCTACCAGTAAGATTTTTTGTGTTTCCATGATCCTAAGCAAATCCGTTGAGAATATATTCCTGAACGAATCTTCAGATCTTAGGAAGAAATTTTCAAAAGGTCTAGTGGGAAGCGCCCTTCGCCTTCGGACGTTGGTTCCAAAGCGCAATCATTAAGATAGCGCCAATAGTCGAAAACCCGATCATGCTCGAACCCCACATTTTCCAACCATAGTGTTCGAGTAACCAACCCATTCCAATACCGACAACGGAGCCACCAATGTACTGCATCCCGTCAAAAAGTCCCGTTGCAGTTGCCGCCGCTTTTTTGCCGCCAAAATCCATAGACGCCGTTCCCGAAAGCATGGAATGCACAACGCTAATGGCAAAGGAGTTGAAAATAAACGCACCCATAACCCAATACAGACCGGGGGCCTTCCAAATAATGGTGAGACAAACGACCTGAACGATGTAGCCCAAGAATGCGACGGGTGGCCTGCGCCCCTTGAAAACCCAATCCGAAATCGTACCCGCAAAAAACGCACCTGCGATTCCCGCAAGGACAACTGCGGCGGCCCCCTTTTGGAAAATTGAGGAATTGAGGGCCATTCCCTGCACTTCAATCATATAGCGCGGGAACCATTGCTCAAAACCATGGCGAACGAAACCGGTGCAAAACTCCGCCAACGCAATGGTCAATGTTACGGGATTGAAGAAAACTTTCTTCAACACATATTTCAACCCGCTGGGATTCTTATCTCCGCTCGAAGCATCCTGAACATCCAGTTCGGGGAACCCGCAATCCTCTGGTCCGTTGCGAACGTAGAGGTAAGTGAGGAATGCCATGAATGCCACGACTGCAGAAGGAATAAAAAACACCCACTGCCAGGGCAGGATGGTCACTAACACCCCACCGACAAAGAAAATCAGCGCACGGCCGCCTTGAATGATGGACCCAAAAATTGCCGAGAATACGCCGCGCTCGCCGATATGAAACCAACCGGCGTTCACCTTGATCAAAGAAAGAGCGCTAAAGGATTGGAAATAAGAATTCAGAGCCCAAACGGTAGTGAAATAACCCAAAAGCAACGGACCTTTTCCCAGAAATCCTAGGTAAGCGCCTAAGCCGAAAAAGAAGTTAAAAACAACGGTTCCGGTGGCTCCCACCAACATCGCTCTACGTCCGCCGATCCGATCTGCCAGCGGTCCGTTAAAAAGGGCCGAAAATCCGTAAATCGTGAGAGCAGCAGTAATGATGGCGCCAATCTGAGTCTTGTCCCAACCGTACTCCTTCGAAAGGTAGACGTTGGCAAAAGAAAGATTGTAACGCCCCATATACATGGCGGAGTACGTCAAACCGAGAACAATCCAATTCAGCGCCCGCCGTCTTCGAAATTTTGGGGAATGGTTGGGAACTCCGTCACGCTTTTTTGCCATTCGATTTCAGTAGCCGTTCACCCGTAGCTTTTCAAGCAGGAATACGGCATAAAGCCCAGCGAATGCTGACACAGAACGATGAAAAATTATTTGTTCGTCAGGATTGGATTGGCAGAATGTCCTTCCACGCTATGAGCGACCGAGAAGTGATGACAGAAGCCGTGCGACGAGTGACGCAAGCGCGTGCGAAGTCGCAACGCAATCCGATAGTGATTCTGGATTTAGATTCGACTCTGTATGAAGTCCGAACGCGGACGCATAAAATTTTGCGCGAATGGTGTGATTCCAAAAACAGTGGAGCCTTTCCGCGCGCGCGCGACCGCATTTTGCAACTCGAGTTCGAACATCTCAATTACTCCATTCGAGACCTCTTTTCATTTCTCGACACCTCTGAAAATCATGATGCGATTTTTGAATCGATAAAAAACTTTTGGCAGCCCCGATTTTTTACGAATGATTATTTGGAAGCCGACTTCGCTTACCCCGGCGCAGCTAGATGGGTCCAGTCGTTACACGAGTTGGGAGCCGAGATTGTCTACCTCACCGGACGCGATGAGCCTGGAATGGGAACTGGAACACGGGCGAATTTGGTTCGAGATGGGTTTCCGTGGGACACCGGTCGCACTCACCTCCTTCTGAAGAAAACTTTCGATGAGCCGGATTTAGACCATAAGAAAAATGCGGCAGCCTGGATTCAGGAACGTGGCGAAGTCATCGCGTCTTTAGAAAATGAGCCGCCGAATCTCATTGCACTCGCTGAGGCCTTTCCTTCAGCAATGAACGTGTTCGTCGAAACGATTTGCAGCACCCACCCCGCGCCGATCCGCTCGGGATTTTATCGCCTCAAGAACTTCGAAAACTGGCGCTCATGAAGCTCAACCATCTCGGACTCATTCTTCTTCTCGTCCTCGTTTGGGGATTCAACTTTATTTTCATTCATTTGGGATTGAACTCTTATCCCCCACTTTTTCTCTGCGTGCTCCGGTTTGTTCTCACCGCGTATCCTTTTGTATTTTTTATTAAACGTCCCAAAGTTCCACTGAAGCTGCTGATTACCTACGGTGTAGTGCTCTACGGATTCCAGTTTGCGTTTCTGTTTTCTGGAATGAAAGCGGGAATGTCGCCAGGACTAGCCTCATTGCTTGCTCAAACCCAGGCATTCTTCACGATTGGCCTGGCCGCCTGGCTGACCAAGGAGCGCCCCACTGCCCCAAAAATCATTGGCGCATGCATTTCGTTTTTAGGAATTGTCGTCGTAGCGTTTCACATTGAAAAAGAAATTACCGCGATAGGGTTGATCTGTACGTTGCTCGGAGCTTTTTCTTGGGCCAGCGGAAATATTCTCGCCAAAAAAATTGGGACGGTAAATCCACTGGCACTCGTGGTCTGGGGAAGTTTATTTGCCATTCCCTTCTTGTTGGCGACGTCGCTGATTTTTGAAGGTCCGACCGTCATCGTCCGTTCTGTCGTTCATACTTCTTGGACCGCCGCACTCTCGGTTTTCTACATCGTCTACATGTCCACACACCTAGGGTACTCGATTTGGGCGTATTTAATGACGCTCTATCCGGCTGCGACCATCGCGCCGTTTTCGCTTCTAGTCCCGTTCTTTGGATTCATGGGCTCTACCCTAGTATTAGGCGAGCCTTTCCCAATTTGGAAATTCTACGCGGCAGCGCTGGTGATCCTCGGTCTCTGCGTCAACGTGTTTTCTAAAAGTCCAGCATCAGCCGGACTGAAGCGTCCAAGTTCTGCCCGCCGATCTTAAACTCTCCGTCACCATTTCCGTAGTGAGCGCCCACGGCCACGTTGATGGAAAGGTCATCCATTGCTGTGAAGAGGGCCTCGACGCGGGTCAAGGCGCTGTAGTCGGAAAGATTCAGAAGGTTAAAAATCGTAAACGTCGTGTGATTCCAGTTTCCAGGTTTCGGCAAGTAGACCATGAACATGCCGTAGCGACGGCTCAGGTAAAACGGTTGGTAGGCACCACTGGTAAAAACCGCGGTGTAATCCGAAGTGCTGGAGTATCCCGCGCCGTTCTCAAAATACTCCAGACCAAAGGTAATGGTGTCGGATTCCGCGTAAACCGCATCGTAACTCACTCCGAGCACCCAACTCGAAGTACCGACATACGCGGCCTCGCCATAGACATCGAAATCTCCGACTGCGGAAGAAACATCGATCCCGTATCGGGGATGGGACTCCTTTTTGAAACTCGTCGAAGCGGAGATTTCGCCCTTTCCTCCCAACGGCACCTCTGCCCGTAAGGAGTGGCGTACTTTGTCGATCTTATCGGCTTGGTCGAGGCCCTGGATCATATAAAGGTTAGAAGCCCCTAGTGGAACATGGGTTTTGACCTGAGAAATCCCTGAGCGCAAATCTGTCGAATATAAAAAGTTTCTGCGGTCCGAATTCAAAAAGTCGGTCGGATTCCAAAACTTTCCCGCGCCCCACTTAATTTTCTGTTTTCCGATGGTGAAGAAGACCTTCTTGTTTGCGGAGAAAAGAATCTTCAATTCTTCGAGATCGGTCTGCGTTCTTCGGCTGGTGGAACCTGTCAGAGGATTCGTCGCCCCATCGGTAAGGGTTGGATCGAAGATCGTCTTGAACTTCATCACCCCACGCACATCGCCCTTCAAGCGCGCATCGAAGTACACCCAAAGAGAATTGGGATTGAAGAAGTAGCCGTTTGCCGCAGTTCCGGTTCCGACTTGAGCAAAGGTCGCCTCATTCCAAAGCGTGCCGCCGATCTTCAGGCGGTCCGCTTCGACAAAATCTTTGTCAGCTTGAGTCAGGCCCTTTTTGTCGCCAAAGCCCTTTTCAAATTCGGCGTCTCCGCTCTTAAACGGAAATTCTTCCGCAGATGCGACGGTGGCCAGAAGCAATATAAAGAAACTACTTACTCTTCGATTCAATCCAAGCCTTACTAAAGATGTTGTTGTCGACATTCTTAAAATCCGTTTCCTTAATCAAGATGGTGGTAGTGTTTCCTTTTTCGAGCTCGTCAAAAATTCGAAGTTCCTCGGGAATCCACACATCGCCCTTCTTCGATTCGCTATAGCGTTTGTTCCACTTGGGGTAATACGTCGTCCGCATCAATTTTCCTGATAGAGAAAACTCTTCGCGACGAACAATGTTCTTGTCCTTCTGATCCACAGCCAGCTTGATCATCGGGTAGGCAACATCAATCCCTTCTTTTACCGTCAGCTTCAGAATATGAGTCTTATAAGGCCCCAAGGTCCCATTGGATTCAAACTTGATGTTGAATTCTTCGGCCATTCGGCTCTCATCGAAATCTTCGCGTCGAGAATTCGTGCCGGCAATTCGTTCCCGTTCCGTGCGACGCTCCCACTTTCCCGTATTGGGATCGTACATCCAAAGGTTCTTATCGATCTTGAGGTAGCCCTTGCCAGATTCTTCCTTCGGTTTAGTAAAAAGAATGATGAGCTTGTCGTCTTTATCGCGTCGATAGACGATGGCCTGAAAAACATGGGGCTCTTTGTTCTTCTCGGTTTCTTTTACATAGACCAAAGAAGTGTAGTCGCCTGAATTTCGCTGACGATTGTCGAGTTCTTTGACCATGTTAAAAGCTTCAGCATCGCTGAGAGTTTCGGCACTCCAAACGTTAGCCTGGGGAATTAGAGCAAGTGCGGTAACGAATCCTAGAAATAACTTCATCTGTTAACCCCTTCTAATTGACGTGGTTGATGGCCGACACTGGCTTCATCTTACTCGCTCGATAAGACGGAAAGAGTGAACCCAAAACCAGGAAAAAACAAACCAAGCTGAAAGTCAGGATCAAGTTGCCGGTATCGATTTTGAACTCCAGCACATTGGACATGACAAACATTTGGAAAGCCTCCGACTCGACAGAAATATGGGCTGCACTGATTAGACTCACAATCAATGTTCCGACCCCGATTCCCACCACGATACTTCCTACTGAGAGCAGAAGCGCTTCCAGCATGAACATGATTAAAACCTGGCGCCGCTGCAATCCGATTGCCCGCAACGTTCCAATTTCTGAGGTGCGCTCCCGGATGGCCATCCAAAGCGTGTTCACCATTCCCAGTACGACAATGGTAAGCAAGACCGCAGTAAACACGAAGGTGAGAGCCCCGAGCAAACTCATGACCCACTTCGTATAAGCCGTCTCATCTTTCCAGGTGGTCACATCGATGCGCTGCCCAACCCAGGATTCGCCCGAGACGCGATCGAACTTCATCCAGTAGGGTTGCTCTTCCTTGTCCATCAAGGCGTGGCCCGCTTGGGTGAGGACTTTCCGCAGTCGCTCCTCGACCGCTGGCATGTCATTCGGATTCTTCAGCATGATCATGATTTGTCCGGTTGTATCATCCGGGGTCTGATAGAGTTCGCGCATGTCGTGTTCGTTCATAAACGTCGTGAACGACGACATCATGCCCATATCCGCGAGCACCGCTGCAATTCGCACATCCTTCGTATTGTAAATGTTTCTAGTCGTGGGAACGGAGATCGTGACCGTATCACCCACTCGCACTTTGAGTTTTTTGGCATGCGTAGCAAAGAAAGCCATGTTGCCAGGTTTTTCGATGTCCTGAAGATTCCCTTCGACTTCGGACTCCCCCTCTTTGGTTTTGTAATTCTCTATGTACGTCGACTTTTTGGCCAGCTGGAGGTGCCCGATGACGTCCTTTTCATTCTTGAGATCAATTCCCCACATGGGCAACGAAACCGAATGAGAATCCGAAATGACTTTTCCGAATCCTTTAATACGCGTGTAAAAAAGCGCAGCCTCTGGAACATTCTTTTTCACAAGGTCCAAGATGGGTTTGTATCCTGAAACCAGGGGTGCAGACGAAGTCTGGCTGAGTTTGTAAAACCCTGCGACGTTCACGTGCCCACTAGCAAGAGCCGTGGAGTTTCGCAAAATCGTATTCTGAATTCCCGCTGTAAAAGAGAGCAAGAAAACCAAGATCACGGTGACCGCAACCACGGCTCCCCCGATCAAGAGAGTTCGGGTCTGATGAGTAATGAGATTTCTTGCGGCGATTCTTAAAAATTGCAGCATCGGCTACTCCTTACTCAAAATCGCTTCGAGCGGAGAAATCTTCATCGCCCGCCAAGCTGGGTACTGGGTTGAAATAATCGCCACCAAGGTCATACAGATAAAGACGACCAAAATGTGCACCGGATTCAAATGGAAGTAGAGGCGATCTCCGGAAAAGAAGAAGGTACTGACATCGCCTTGTGCCGGATCGCCCATGGCTGGAATTCCGCGAGCTCCTACCGTACCGACAATCAGCGCGCCCACCAAAGTTCCGATGGCTCCAAAAATGAAGCTGAGAATCATAGTCTCTTGCAAGAAGAGCTTTAGTAAGAACTTTCGCTGAGCCCCGATAGCACGCATGGTTCCGATCTCACGCGTCCGCTCCATCGTCGCCATCAACATAGAATTCATAATAATAAAGGTAGCGATCGTAAACGTGATGAGGACTAAGAAGTACAACACCGCTCGAACCATGATCGTCAACTGCCCCATCATGCCTGCAGCATCTCGCCAGTCGATCGCTTGAATCCCCAGGTTCTCGGACTTTGCGACATCCTGAATCTGTTTTAACGTCTGCGAAATCTTCGAAGCGTCCTTCAATAGAACCGCGGCATTCAAGAATACTCCGTTTGTCATTTCCTCTTGCGAGTAGACCTGTTCAAAGACTCGTTTGCGGGCTTCAAACTTTCCTGCCGTCGTCGGAGCTAAAGCATTGGAAATATGTGTGGTGGTTTTTGCAGCCGGTTTGTCGTCCCGATTTCCGAAAATGGCATTCAGATCGTCGCGACCCACATCGGCCACGCCCATCTCGGCTTCGAGGGCTTTGGTTTCCTGACGTTTCTCTGCCGTCATGAAGCCCTGAAGCTCGCGAAACGACATCATGTCCATGATGTTGAAATTCCCAGCGATCGGCGAATTCTCGAAACTCTTGAAATGATAGGTCCCGTAAACTTTCATATTCACCGAGACGGAATAACCAGAATCTGAAAATGCGGTGACAGGAAAGACATCTCCCACTCTCACCTTATAAAGGACAATCTTTGGGGCAATTTCTTCATAAAAGAATTTGTAACGCTCCATGAAGTTGGAATCGTTCATGGCCAAGAAATCTTTGATCAGCTTGGGAAAGTCGTTCTCTTTCGAGTCCATGAGCTTTCGCATCTTCGGAGCCAGCGTCTGAACGTCACTTGGAGCAATCTGAGTGTAAATTTCGGCCGCTTGAGCAACACAGGCTGAGATGGCATCGGTCTGAAGCTGATTGCCAGCAATCTTCGTTCCGTCTTTTTCAATCCGCTTTTTGACCTGGTCCAGACGGCGCGCTACGCGATTCTTGATGATGTTTTCGTAAACGTATTCGCTGAAAAGGAATCCGCGCTTTCCTTCTGGAATCTGTTGGCCCTTCACGATTTCGAACTGCGAAAATGCCTTCTGAAACTCACCCGGAACCGTGCCCATGTAACTCAGCCAAACAAAACTATCGTCAAAAATGAGCGGCGCAATATTGTTGGCTAGGAATTCAATCCGTTCTTCGGCATGGGCATCAAAGCTGGCCCAGAATTCGGAAGAAAGGGCCTGACTCAAATTTGCGGGAGCCTTCGCGAAAAGATCATCCTTCTTTAAAACTAAGCTCACGCTTGATCGGCTCTCGTCCAAGCGTCGCCGAGTATTCTCAACCATGGCTCGAACATATTCCTTCAGCTTAGTAATCTTTTCCACGTCGCGGGGTTTTGCCGAATAGAGTGCGCGCAGATCTTCGAGCTTCACATCCAAAATATTTCCCGGATTCCACATCGCCGCTTCCGTACCCATGGGGATGACCGACTGAATATTCGGCACCTTTGCCAAGAGCGCATCACGAACTTTCACGAAATCGTTCACATGCTTGACATCCGGCATGCTGCCATCCATGTTTCCAAAAACAGAGAGCTTCTCTTTAGCATCGGAGGAAAAGATTTGAATCTCGCCGGTGACGCTATTGGTGAGCGACCTCTGCATCCCCGATGAAATGGCGTCTACCAGAGAATTTCCCACGATGGCCAGTGTGGTTCCAAAAACAATGATGAAACCAATCACCGCTGTCTTGAACTTGTGCAAAAAGAGATTTCGGAAGGCGATCTTCCAAGTCACCCAGCTGTCCATCAGCTCACCACGGTTCCGTCTTGGAGGCGAATCACGCGACGAGCCTGCTCCATGATCTGGTGATCATGGGTGGAGAATAGAAACGTCGTCTGATCGGTCTTATTAATTTCTTTCATGAGATCAATGATGGTCTGACCGGTTTTGGAATCCAGATTCGCCGTGGGTTCATCGGCCAAAATGATTTCAGGTTTCGTCACCAGTGCGCGAGCAATGGCCACGCGTTGGCGCTGACCACCGGAGAGTTCATTCGGGCGATGCTTCAAGTGCCCGCTCAATCCCACCTTTTCTACGTAGTTCAGTACACGCTCCCGCCGTTCTTGCTTGCTGAGGCTCTTCATCAAAAGGAGCGGAAACTCGACGTTGTCGAAAACATCCAATACGGAAATCAAATTGAAGGATTGAAAAATAAATCCGATTTTATGGAGTCGAAGATCGGTGAGCTCCGTCTCTTTCAGCTTCCCTGTCTCCTGCCCAGCCACTTTCACTACACCCTTGGTCGGCGTATCCATGCAGCCGATCAAATTCAGCAGCGTCGTTTTTCCGCTGCCCGACGGGCCGGCGATGACGGTGAACTCTCCCGAACTCACCTGCATGTGAACACCCTTCAAAGCAGGCACCACTACTTTTCCAAGTTTGTAATCTTTCGTGACGGCGTTGAGTTCGATGGAATTCATGCGGGCTCCGTTCGTGAATCTGAAGTTGGGGCATCATTCTACTGAGCATGATCGCGATGCTCAATCGAATTTCAAATTAACGCAGAGAGTCTCTTAGGTTTTTATTTCACTTCTGTAGCGCCAGAATTGAGGAAGGCATTTGGCGGTAATGAGGACGGCGAGAAAGCAAATCACTCCCCCTGAAATCAAACTTGTAGTGACAGAATATTTCGCTGCAACCCAGCCAGCACGGCCGTTTCCCAAAAGGGGTCCCATCATGTACGAAATCATTTCAATCCCTGAGAGGCGACCGCGCAGCGCGTTTGGAACGGTTTCGTTCCAAATCACGCTTCGAAACAGGCCGCTCAACATGTCAGCTCCGCCCGCCAAAATCAAAAAGAACACACAGAGCCACAGATTGTTGGAGAAACCCACGCCCATCATGAACGCGCCCCAAAGCGCCGCAGAAAAAATCACACCGCGTCCATGATGATAAACTTTAGAAGTCCAACCGCTGAAGAGCGTGACCAGAAGTGACCCGATAGCCATCGCGGAAAAGAGCAGCCCCACGACTTTTGGGCCGCCCCAATTCTGAGACATGGCCGGAAAAAGCGCGACGGGAAATGCAAACACCATGGCCACGATGTCGGTGACGTAGGTTCCGATGAGTACAGGTTTTGAAAGCGCAAAAGAAACCCCTTCTTTTGCATCGGTCCAAGGCGACTTCGTTGAAGGGGCTGGTTTTGGCAGTTGCTTCATCAACGCCAGGCTAATAAACGCAATCACGTAGGTGAGTAGGTCGACAAAAAATGCGCCCTGAACTCCAAATCCTGCCAGCAGAAGTCCACCCAACATCGGACCCAAGATTGCTCCGATAGAATAGCGAAGGGAACCTAACGCCCCAATCGCAGCGTAATCTTTCTTGTCGACAATGGACTGAGAAAGCGCTTCCATAGCTGGCCGGTGAAATCCCGCGATAGCTTGTTTGATCGCGATCAGAATAAAAATGGTTGGAACGGACGGCCTTTCCAAGCTGGCATTCACCATGAGGCCGATGACCGAAAAACCGAGAAGGACTTCAGAAACCAAGAGCAACCTGCGACGATTCAGACGATCCGCATAAGTCCCACCCAAAACCCCAAACGCAAACACCGAAACCAGCGCCGCAATGCTCACCATCCCCACCAAGGCATTATCTTTGGTAAGCTCATAAACCTGATACGGCACTGCCACATAAGTGATCATCGAACCCAAAAACGAAACCATCTGCCCCAAAAACAGCAGCCGATACTCCCGGTTGTTCCTCAACGGCGCCAAACTCATCAACATAGTCGGCGACAATCTCACAAGCCCATAACTTTTCCCAAAAAAAGAATTACAAGCACCAAGATTCCCCAAAACAAAAACATCCACAACCCAAACTCCCCTTCTCCAAGGCCTTCGGGACGGTCCTGCGCGCAGCGCAGGCGAGGCCTGGATGGCCGAGAGTCCCGAAGGAACAACCAGGAGGGGCGTTAGGCAGACACCGCCACCAGCACAATCTTCAAAATCCAATCAAAATATCGCAAATAATCAAATAAAAACCCATTGCCCCTGAAATAATTTCTGCTATAACCACTCCATGCCCAACCAGCTCTCCTTCCTACCCAAACCCCAAAGAGAACACGGAGGCAGCCACAGAAGAGGTCGACGAAAAACCCAACGCCCCTTCGACCCGAAGCGCACCATGCATCTCACACTCAGAAGCACGAGAGGAAGCCGCTCGCTGATCCAAGAAAAGTGGCGAATCCAAGAGCTCCTCAAGTACATTTCCAAAAAAAATCAGATCCGCGTGTATCGCTTCGCCAATGTAGGAAACCACCTCCACCTGCTAGTACAGGCCCGCAAAAGAGAACAATTCCAAGCTTTCTTACGCGAATTTGCCGGCACCGTTGCCGTGATGATGACCGGGGCGATTAAGGGCAGCGCCAGGAAATTTTGGGATGGATTGGCCTGGTCGAAGATTGTGGACTGGGGCCGCCAGTACAAGAACACCGCCAACTATATTCTCTTGAACGTCTTGGAAGGAATGGGCCGGAGGAGTAAACTTCTTCTGAACCGCTTACAAGAAGATGGAATTGTTTATCTGGAACCAGATCCATGAGCCTGCGTGAATACAACCGTAAACGAAAGTTCGACCAAACTCCTGAGCCACCGGGAAAATCGGCGCCGCGAAAGGGCGATCTGCGTTTCGTCATTCAGATGCACAAGGCGTCGCGCCTGCACTTCGACTTCCGACTAGAAATGGATGGCGTGTTCAAAAGCTGGGCCGTTCCGCGCGGGCCGTCGCTGAATCCCACCGATCAACGCCTGGCCGTTTACGTCGAAGACCATCCCATTCCCTACGGTTCGTTCGAAGGAATTATTCCGAAGGGAAACTACGGCGCGGGCACGGTGATGATTTGGGATCACGGGACTTACGAAGAGCGCGGCGGCGGTGGTGAGAAAGCGATGCTCAAAGGTCTCGAAAAAGGCCACATCACCTTCGTTCTCGACGGAGAGAAATTGAAAGGCGAGTTTGCGCTGATTCGATTCAAAGACGGAGACCAGAAGAGCTGGCTCCTGGTGAAGAAACGCGACGAGCATTCCTCTTACAAGATTCGAAAAGAAGAGGATCGTTCAGCGGCGACTGGAAGAACGCTGAGTGAGATCACTGCACAAGCTGAGAAGAAAGGAGAAGTCTGGCTTCCGAAACGCGCGAAAGAAGCAAAGCTTCAGGTTCTCACCAAGAAAGCGAGCGCAGCGAAGAAGGCGGCGCCAACTTCCCTTCTCACGCCGAAAACTCTCGCCGCTGCGAAGTCTGCAAAACCCCGAAAAGGAATATCCGATCCCGTCCCCAGGCGCGTGCTCCCCATGCTTCCTCGCCAAGAAAAATCCAAAGAACTCGGCAAGGGATGGCTTTACACTCCCCTCACCGACGGACTCCGCGCCATCAGCGAAGCAGAAGGCAAGCGAGTCAGCATTCATTCCAAAAAACTTCTAAGCTTCACGAGGAAATTTCCGAAGATCACTCAGGCGTTGGAAGCCGCAAATCTCAACGCAGTTCTGGACGGCGAAATTTCCCGAGATGGAAGTGAGTATTCCATCTTCGACCTACTTTACATCGATGGACAAGATCTGAGAGATGCGCCCCTGAATGAGCGCCTCGAAAAACTTCAGAAACTAAAACTCACCAAAAATCCGTTGAAGACCACGGAAACGGCATCGAAACCCCCAAAGGCCGCAGCCATTCTCGCACGCAATCCCAGTTCCCCGTACGCAAGCGGAGTCTCCTCCGACTGGCTCCAAATCGAAGGCGACGCACCGAAGACATCCAAAGAAACCGCGCGCAGCCCCGTCTTCACCCATCTCAAGAAACTTTACTGGCGAAAAGAAAAGATCACGAAAGAAGATCTCATCAACTACTACCGATCCGTCGCGCCCGCGCTTTTGCCCCACCTCGAAGACCGGCCGATGTCGCTCCATCGATTTCCCGACGGAATCGAAGCCCAAGGTTTTTATCAAAAAGATTACACCGGCTACAAACCGCGCTGGCTAAAAACGGAACGCATCTACTCCGAGTCCGCAGAAAAATCAGTCGACTACGTTGTCTGCGACAACGAAGAAACCCTTCTGCATCTCGCAAACCTAGGCTGCATCGAAATGAATCCCTGGTTTTCGCGCACCCAAAAAATCGACAACCCCGATTACTTGGTTATCGACCTCGACCCCGACCGCCAAAAATTTTCTCAGGTCGTGGAAGTCGCACTCGAATGCCACAAACTCTTAGAAAAAATCGGCGCCGAAAATTTCTGTAAAACCTCGGGAGCCACTGGACTTCACGTCTGTGTTCCCCTCCACGCCCAATTCGAATTCGAAAAAGCCCGCGAGTTTGCCGAAGCCGTCTGTCAAGAAATCCACACCCGCTTTCCTTCGATGACCACACTCGAGCGTGCACCGGGAAAACGCGGCGGCCGAATGTACCTCGATTTCATGCAAAATCGGATTGGCCAAACTCTGGCGTCTGTTTACTCCGTACGCCCGCGTCCGGGAGCTCCCGTCTCCACTCCTTTAAAGTGGTCGGAAGTGACGCCGAAATTGGATCCTACGGCTTATACGATCCACAATTCTGCTGACCGACTAGATCGCTTGGGAGATCTCTGGGATCCGCTCCTCAAGCGTCAAGTCGATATCGCTCAGTGCTTGAAAAAGCTTCTAACTCACCGCAAAAAGAGTTAAGTTTTTCGCGCCACCCGTCGATCGTTCTATCGCGGAGAAACTATGGTTCCATCTAAGCCTAAAAAAGCAGCAGCTGACCCTTTCAAAACTCGGAAGACGAGAACCGACAAAGCCGAGTCGGCCGACACGCTCACTCCTCCGGCAGAAGTCGCGCGCGCGATTGATCAGTTTCGCGAGGCGCAGGACCAAGCCAAGCACTTTGAAGGCGAAGCCACCATCCACAAAGATGTGATTCTAAATTTCACCGAGAAAGAATATTCCAAGCGCCTGCTGAACGGCATGAACAAGTCGTTCAAAGTTTTGGGCGATGAAACGATGGTGACCTACGTCATCATGGACGCAAGCGCTGGCCTCACCGAGGAAGACGCCGAAGATTTTGCAAAAGCCTGGGGCGAAGAAGCCGCTGAAGATTTGATCGTACGCGATTACGCGAGCGTGCGCTTTGACGGAAAAGTTTTAGAAGCGCACTATGACGCAGTCGTCGAAGCACTTCAGGTTTTACCTGAGGAAGTTCTTTCAAACCTATTTAAACCGATGCTTATGAAAGCTCGACCCGGTGCCGCAGAAGGCGCAAAGCGCTACGCAAAAAAGTCGGAAGACTTGAGAGACTTACTCAAGCAGCTCAAGATTAAGAACTACATCCGGTAATGAAATCGAGCTTGCTCTCCGGAGGTTTTCCTTCTACCTCTAAATCCCTATGCAGGGGATGGTCAGTCGGCTTCCGGGGATTTTCGAAGAAACCGTTTTATCCAAGCGAGTACCGCTAATGCCGTCCCGTTTTATTCGTGCACCTCATCCAAAAACAGAAATTCGCCCGAACTCCGAGGCGGTGAAAAAAGTTTTGGACGCAGGCTGGGTAGGTCAACTCAAAATTCACGGTCATCGCGTGCAGCTTCACATCCCTTCCGATGAAGACACGAAAATTCTGGCTTACAATCGCCAGGGGCAGCTGCATAAACAAATTCTCTCACCGGCGATGGAAAAAGAAATTCGCCGCCTCTTCACTCCTTCAACGGGTTGGAATGTGGTGGAAGGCGAATGGCTCAAGCCGAAGGAAAAGATTTTTCTTTTCGACTTCCTGAAGGAAGACGGAAAAACCTTGGAGCGCTTGTCGTTTCAAGAACGCTGGAAAAAACTCCCCCGTGACTTCATCTCGCCTCATTTAAAGACGCTTCCCTTGATCACTTCTTTAGAAAAGTGCATGGAAGTGCTCTCCAAGACTCAGGAAGATATCGAAGGCCTGGTTTTCAAATCCCAGAGCCCGGGTTATAAAGATACTTCGATCCTTCGCTGCAGAATCCGATAAGATAGAACAATGGCTTCAGGAAAAATCCGCGTCGGCATGTCCGGTTGGACTTACGCTCCTTGGCGAGGCGATTTCTACCCAAAGGGATTGTCGCAAAAAAAAGAACTCGAGTACGCCGCGAGCAAACTCACGTCGATCGAAATCAACGGAACGTTTTACTCGCTACAAAAGCCCGATTCATTTCAGAGCTGGGCCGATCAAGTGCCCAAAGATTTCATCTTCGCCGTCAAAGCCCCGCAGTTCATGACCCACGTTCTACGTTTGAAAGAATGCGAAGAACCGCTCGCCACCTTTCTCGCGTCGGGACTTTTCAAACTCGGACCCAAACTCGGCCCGATTCTCTGGCAACTCCCGCCGAATGTGATGCTCAAAGACGATCGATTCGATAAATTCTTCAAGCTCCTGCCCCACAACTCTATAAAAGCAGCCGAGCTGTCTTTAAAACACAGCGATAAAATCAAAGACCGAGCCTGCACCGACCCGGGCGGAAAATATCCCATCCGCCATGCTTTCGAATTTCGTCACAAGAGTTTTCAGAATGAGACGTTTCTGCAGATGATGAAAGAATTAGGAATCGCTGCAGTCGTTGCCGACTCGAGCAGCAAGACTCCTCTCATCGAAGAAATCACGGCCAACTTTGTGTACGTGCGGATGCATGGCGAGGATAAGAAGTACAAGAAGGGTTACACGCCGGCGGCGATTAAGAAATGGGCGAAGCAGGTGAAAGCCTGGGCCGACAGCGGGCTCGACGTGTTTGTTTATTTCTCTACGGATGAAAAAGAGTATTCGCCGTTTGATGCGATGAATTTGATCAAGGCGTTGGGGTAGGTCGCTAGTTGCAAAGTACAATGGGTTGATTTCGTATATCTGTTCCCACGACCCGACAATTCTTGGGCTTTTCCTTTTCGTGAAAAAGAAACTCCTGCGCATCATTATTGGGTTCTCCCAATTTCACCAATGCATCCGCGTCTCGAATCACATCGGCCCAAAATTTGGGAGCATTCCGAATTTCAAAGGCTTTCCCGTCGGCAGTATTCACTACTCGAATATCCCGCTTTTCCCGATCCTGAGCTTTAGCCACAAATTGAGCGTCATATTCTGCTGGAAACTCTGCCATATGTGCCAGGTTGTGTAGCAAGACGACTCTCAGGCGCTGCCTATAAGTTTCCAACTCGGAGGGAGAAAGGAAACTTGAAAGCTTCTCCAACGCCCTCTCGAAAAGTTCTTCATCAATGGGTAGTAGAAGCCCTCTTCCTTTAGCGAAAAGTTCTTTTATGCTCGCAATTTGCCTGAGATGAGACGGCGAAGATCCAATGTTTGGATTAATTTCTATATGGTAAATACCTGCTAGATATTCCTGAACTAGATCGGTGTAAGTATCTTCAGAGATCCACGAAACAGCACCAGTGGGCATCCGAGGGAATTTGTAATCTCGATTCTTCACTTCTTGTCCAGGAACGGCCGGACGAATTTTGTCCTGAGACTCGAAGGCCCTTTTTCCATCCGGGTTCCCCAGCAACGGAGCCTCAACCTGGGATGGCTTGTAAGCAGGCTGACTGGGTAATTCGACGGGCTTTTTAATCACCAACGTAAAAGAGAACCCTTCTACTTGCTTGCCCTGCTGAGAAAGATGCTCCGGCTTAGCTTCCGGTTTTTTTACCTGAATCTGTCCGGTCTCAAATTGAGCAGCCAGCAACGAAAGAATGGGCTTCGAAATTCCTAGAAACTCCCAAAAATCGAACAGGGCCCGTCTGGAAGCAGGGGGCAATTCTTCTATGAGCTGGAGAGTTCGCTTGGGGTCCTGAGTATAAAAGCGAAAATAGCTTTCAAAATCGGCATGGATTCGACGGTCAGGAACTTGAATATTTAAAAGATTGGGTGTGGGGTTGAAAAAATTGAGATTGAGTAACTCCTTCTTGGACTGCAGGTAAGTCAGTTCCTGCGGAACTTCTTCTTGCCGCTCCTTGAGCTTTTTTATCTCCGCATCTGAAAGCGTTTTGCCCTTTGCTAGGTTTTCGTAGAAGGTGGTGTAAACCTTCGATTCGCGCAACTGAGAGGAAAGACTCGTAGCCTTTCCCACATAGACGCCCATTTCTTGAATATCTTGTTTGGTAAACTGAACCGCCATGAAGGGATCCCGGAGAGCATCTTCCAGCTTCTTCTTTCCGGGATGAGCGAGTACCTTTTTTCTTTCCTGCTCAAGGATTCCGTTTAAAAATTCTATGGCGTCGACATCCCCCTTCTGAACTGCTTTTTTCACACTTTCGCCTTGTTCCGGAGTCAGGCCGAAAACTTTTACGAACATCTCGCCCTTTCCTGAAGGATTAGAATTCAAAGTTCCCCAGCTTGAAAAGAGACTAGCACCGGAAATGCTGCCCTCCACCGTCCAATTCATCCTCTTCGAAGCAAACTGACTGGGGGCCGGATCTGCATGCTCACGCCTTTGTGAGGTGTACCGCCTAGTTCCTGCCTTTTTCGCCTCAGCATTCGGAGAAAAGAGCATGTCTTTATATTGAATTGAGGATTCTAAGGGCACTTCTCCATCCGCGAAATAGTTCTGTCCCCAAGTTGCTATTTTAAACGCTGAAATTCGGCCGTCGTCCCCCTCATCTAGAGGGGAAAAAAAGTGTCGCAAGTTTGAAGCTGAGGCATCCGAATTCACTAAAACAAACTTTTCGGGCGAAATTTGCGAAGTCTTGCCGTGTTTATTCAAGAACGCTTCATAGAAAAATGCTGGATCCAAAAGCGGCGCCTCAACACCTTCTACGTTCTCCCCGCTGACCAACGAGCGAACCATGTAAGGAGAACTGGCAGAGAACTCGTTCTTCTTCTGGAACAACTCGGGTTGCAAATGGTCTCGATAAACCTGAACTCCAAACCGGTGATCGCTCGGAATAAATTTTGGATTGTCGAGAAAGTGCGCCGTATACAAGAGCGAGCTTGCGACGCAGTTTCCTTTCACTCCTTCATAGTAGTCTGTCATGGACGCATTGTTGCGGCGGTAATTTCCAATATACTTCTGATGTAAGAAAATCCGAGCAGAATGAATATCCCCTATTGCACCTAATTCCCTTCGATCAGCGCGATACCACTCGAGATACTTTTCTTCCGCTTGCTTCGCATCGAAACTTCCATCTCTCATCAATCGTTCCAGAACCTCAGCTTGAATGATGAACTCTCCAAGGCTTCCGTCCAATTTCCCGGTGGTCTTCCATTTTTTTAGTCGGTCTTGTGCCAAATTCACAAGCTTGTCTCGAAGCTGTTCCGCATTAACGGGTTCGGGAGGCTTCATCCGAGGGAGGTCCTTTGGAATTTCCAATGGATTTTTTAAGTAAGCTCCGAGAGCTCTTTCACTCGCTTCCGATTGCTGCTTCCAATCTGCAAGAAATCCTGCCGATTGCTTCCGAAACTGCGCGATGGCTCGATCGGTCTCAGCCGACGCAGATTTCAATTGTTCCTTCGAAGGTGCTGGAATTTCTAATTTCTTTTTAGAACGAGATTCTTCTTCCTTCTTGGCCTGGCTCTTCCACGAATCTTGAATTTTTTTGGAGAGACCTAAGAAATCCAGCCAAGGGGTGTCCCGTCCCATGTAACCGACGACAGTATCGTCCCACATACCGGACGACACCTGATTTGATTGCGTCAATTAATGT
>JAIEMT010000009.1 GCA_019751945.1 bacterium | reverse complement strand
AACCAAAACGAAAGAAAGAAAATCCAGATTCAGAGAAAATCAAACACTAAAATTTGGATTTTTCATCAGCCTGTTAGTTACTTCTCGTACTTATAACCCACACCATAAATCGACATGATGTGTTTTGTTAATGCAGGTACTTTTCTGCGAAGTGCGCGAATGTGCACATCGATGGTGCGATCGTTAGTTTTCTGAGAGTCGTCTCGCCAAACTTCTTTCAAAATATCTTCACGTGAAAGTACGGCCCCTACCTTGGAAGCCAGTAGAGAAAGAATGTCGAATTCCGTCAAGGTCAGCATGATTTTCTTACCCGAGTAGGTGACTTCTCTCTTGGCGGGGTCAATTCGAAGTTCTCCCACCTGGAACGGCTGCGTCGAGCTTCCATCATCCGTGCGAAGGCGGGCACGAATGCGGGCTACGAGCTCTTTATAGTCAAAGGGTTTTGGAATGTAGTCGTCAGCGCCAGTGCTCAGACCTTGGGTGATGTCGGTCACTGTGTTCTTTGCTGAAAGAAAAATGATAGGAATTCTCTTGGTGCGCTCATCCTTCTTGAGCAAGCTGCAAGCATCGTAGCCGCTTAAAATAGGGAGCATGATGTCGAGGAGGATGAGATCTGGAGACTTATTTCTGGCATAGTCGATGCCGATCACCGCATTTTCAGCAGTGATGATCTCAAATTCCTTGCTGAGCATGGCTTCGAGAAATCTTCTGGTGTCCGCGTTGTCTTCAATAATCAGGATTCGATGTTTTTCCATAGCTCCACTTTGATATTGTTTTCTTTGCAGTAGTCTATCACTGCAGTTCTAAGAATTTCAGATGCTAAAATAGAATTCTCAGATGTCGTGGGTTGAAGGGCCTCTAAAGCTAGAAATTGCAGAGCCTTTTCGAGTTCCGCGATTTTCTTTTCAAACTCATCGTTCTGCTTTTTTAGTTCACGAGTAATGTTCGGGTCGTAATTCGAAAGCTGTCCTTTAAGAGTTTTTGCACTGACCTGAAGTTTTTCCATTTCTTCGCGCATCGCCTGCACTCGTGTGAGCGCGTCATCGATCGGAGAGGGCATTGCCGGAGCTGGCGTCGGGGTCGTAGGAGCAGCAGCTGCCGGAGCTCCTGGTTTTGCTGTCGGGTTCGGTGCGGACTTTGCTCCTCCGGGTGGAACAGGTTTTCCACCGGGTGCTGGTTTAGCTCCAGGAGCTGCAGGCGCAGGTTTTCCTCCCGGAGCAGGCTTTGCTCCAGCGGCGGCGGGTGCTGGCTTCGCTGCGGCAGGAGCTGGTTTTCCTGCACCCGGCGGCTTGTTATTGGGGTTTTGTGCGTCGGCCATATTATTTTTGTTTAATAAACCCTTCTTGAATCAGAACTTTTTTCGCGATCGAAGCAACGTTGGGATACTTCGAGTCTTCTGAGAATCCTTTTTTCTTCGCAAAAGAAGGGCGGCGTTTCATGTAGATTTGTATGATGAGCTTGAGCTCATTTAGGCGAGACATGAGATCGCTGTTTCTGCGTTTCTCTTTTTTAATGAGTTCCACAGAGGCCTTCGCTGTTTGAAGCTTCGCATTCAGATCGACAATATCTTTTTTATACTGTTCTACTAGACCCTTAATCGAGCGTTCGAGAGCAAAAACTTGGCTGGAGCGCGGGCCCAGGGCTTCTCGCGCCTCTTTTCTTGACGCAAAGTGCCCGAGCTGCTTCAGTGGCCCGATAGTGACGATGGGCACTCCATATTCCTTAGCAATGTTAGCAAACGCAATCACTTCGGCGAAGAGTTCGGGAGTTGTAATTTCAACTTTCGAGATATCCAAAATGTAGCCCGACTTTGCAGTCTTGAAGAGACGGACCAGGCCAGAGCGCAGCGCGGCTATTTGGTCTTTGGTGATTTTCTCAGAGATGGAGACCACAGGAGTATCTTCGTGGGCTTCTAGTTTGAGTTTCATACATTCACTCTGTAAAAAAATTCTAACATACCTTACTCTTGATAATGAATGGTTTTGAACAAGAAGCCACCCCCAAAACCCGCGCCAGCTCAGAAACCGGCTCCGACCAAGCCAGGAGCGCAAAGTCCTCCTGGGCAGAATCTTCAGCCTAAGCCTCCGCCGGCAGGGCGGCCTTCACAAAAACAATCTTCTCCCGCCGCTGAAAAAGCACCTCAAGATGACTCCGCAACAGTCAAAACTTTGTCGTCCGCTCCCAGTGACGGTGGGAGTCCTATTCTGGGATTGGATGCGGCGCCAGTTGGAAAGGTCTTTGCAGCTTTTCTGAAAGAGATCGCTCCCAAACTTCGGCTTTCTCCCACGAGTCACGCCATTCTTCGCGATTTTTCGAATATCGATGTGACCTCAGAGAAAATTTCCGAAGCGTTAAGAAATAATCCTTATTACGAAGATCTTTTTCGTCGAGTGGTCGAATCGCTCGCGAAGAGAGAAGAGCAAATCACTTTAGAAGCAGCAGTAGTTTTATTGGGGATGCAAAACTCCCGCAATTTGTTGGTGGGGTATCAGCTCTATCGGCACGTCACAGGTGCGCATCCGACTTGGGATCCGGCTGGAAAGATTGAATTCAAATCGAGTGACCACTTAAAGTACGCGCTGAAAACCGAAGAAGTGGCTGTCGCTAGAAAAGAAGCCTACATCGACGTTCCCTATGCAGCCGGATTGCTTTTTGACTTAATGAAGCTGATCGGCGCCAAGCTCGCGGAAAATCCAAAGAATTTACGAGAGCCTAAAAAGGACGAAGCGTTCATTGATGAAGTTTTTGCACACGGACTACGAGCTGCTCAGTTGGCAAGTCAACTCTCCGAGCACGTACCGGATTTTAGCTATAGTAAGTATATTTTTGCAGCGGGTTTAGTTCACGATATTGGAAAAGTAGTACTGGCGCTATTAGATGCGAAGTATATCGAGTTTCATGAAGAGTCTCGAAAGAAAGAGCTTCCGCGCGGAGCCCGTCTCTTTGCCGAAAATGAAATGTGGGGCACCAATCACGCTATTCTTGGCGCGCTGGTCTGTCGCTTTTTCAAAATCTTGAAACCCTGCGAGAGAATTGTTTTGTATCATCACCATCCTTACTTGGTGAAGGACCTGGGAAAAAACCTCTACACACCAACGGCGCTCACAGCGCTTGCTTCGAATATTGCCGGCCATTTGAAGCGACCGGAAAAGGGCGACGACCCCGTTCTGAAGCTTTGGCATGGTCCGGAGTTGGCGGGCTTCAAAATGTCGACCCAGCAAATCACCGAAGCCATCCTAAAGCTTTCCAACCTGGGCTAGCTGAATTCCTAAACCATTGAGGGCTCTGGGGGACTTCCTTTATTTCACTCCCTAGCAGCCCAGGCAAGCATCCCTGCTCCTATCGCCTCCCTTCGTGGTCGGCTCTTTTAGGTCTGCTAGGGAGTGAAATAAAGGAAGTCCCCCAGAGCCCTCAACACTTTGTAGGAGCAGCTAGCCCAGATTGGAAAGCTTTAGGATGCCCCGGCGTTTTGTGGGCGAGCGCGCGAAGGAGAGATCACCGAAGAATTTGTCCGTACGCGCGTCGCAAAGCGTGGTTAGGCCTCTCTCTCCTTCATTTCTCTTTTTCTAAACCGCGGCGTAAAAGGGCCCCGCAGGATGCGGGGACCAAGGAGCATGGATGCTCGCCCCGACGCGGTTTAGAAAAAGAGAAATGAAGGAGAGAGAGGTCTAAGCTGCTTTTGGGAAATGTGCACGGACAAATTCTTCAGTGATTTCTTCTTCGAGCTCTCCCCAGCCTGGGTGAGCCTGCAAGAACACCTTCACCAATTGCGCATCAAACTGACGATTTGAGAATTGCTTCAACTCTTTGTAAGCGATCTCGTGTGGAAGTCCCTTGCGGTAAGGACGGGTAGTGGTCATGGCGTCGAAAGTATCGGCGATGAGAATGATTCGCGCATGCAGCGGAATTTGCTCGCCCTTGATCCCGGAGGGGTAGCCCGCGCCGTCGATTCTTTCGTGGTGAAATTGAATTCCTGGAATGGTCGATTTGAAAATGGGAATGCTTGCGAGCGGAGAAATGATCTCGACACTCTTTGTGGGGTGTTCACGCATCAAGGCTTCTTCTTTTTCCGTCAGGCGGCCCGGCTTTAAAAGAATCGAATCCGGAATCGCGATCTTTCCTAAATCGTGAAAGATGCTGGCTAGCTCGACGCTGCGTTGTTCGTTTTCAGGAAGGCCTGCTGCTTGAGCCAGGAGGCGTGCGTGTCGGCCTACACGACGGCAGTGACCGTAGGTGTAGGGGTCTCGTTGGCGAACAGTAGCCAGCAATGCTTTTGCTACTGCGTATGCCCAATCTGGGATGTCATTCGATGCCATTTCGCTCCCCGTTGCGATACTTAAACGAACGTCCTCAGAACCTTTTCGGACAGTATCCCTTGCGAATTAAGAAGTTTTTGCCCACCCTGTACGAATATCCGACTATTTAAGTATATAATGAGGGGTGTGTCCTTTTCAATACCCCCCGCCCCCTTTGGTTTTTCCACATAAAGCCGATAAGTTAGGTAGGAGCGAATGTGGAAAGGAATCCAAGCTATTCGTTATTCTTAGGGTTTTTGTTGGCAACGGGCATTGCCAGTGCACCCGCTTGGGCCCGTTTTGATTCCGTTCCAGGGTCTCGTTACACGGCAGCTCGTGCCGCAGCCCTAGGCGATTCTTACCTCCCCTTGGGAGAAGACGCCGCAGCAGCCCTTTTCTATAACCCCGCAAACGTCGGTAAGATTCGAAAGACCGTTGTCGAGCCTCTGAACCTCAGTCTGGATGTCAACTCCGGTTACATTAACTCTATTGACCGCAACTTCCTGAAGGTCACCGGCCTGGACGGCTACGCGGGCACCCTCATGAACTACCCCGCGAATCGACCGGGGGTGGGTGCCAGCCTTCTTCCTAGCTTTGCCACCCGGGGATTTGCTTTTGGCTTTTTGGCCCAGTCTTCTCTTATGGCGCAGGCAGTCGGAACTAACATCAACTACCGCGCTCTCTATCAGTTCATTCCCACCGTTGCGACCGGCCTTCGATTAGCATCAGGGGTTTTACGCTTGGGCTATAGCCTTCAGTGGGTGAACAAGGCCTCTGGAGATTTGACGGTGGCTCAGTCGGCTTCACCGATGGGTTGGCTCGAGGGATTGGCGCAGGGATCTGCTTTTTCACACAATTTCGGTTTAGCGTTTACTCTGCCGTTTGAATATCTGCCCTCTTTGAACGTGGTTGCACGAAACGTGGCAGGAGCGCATTACACCACGTCGACGCTTTTTAGCGTGGCAAAGAACACAAGCGGCCCTCCGGCAGATGATCCGATGAGCATCGACGCTTCTTTCAGCATTCAACCGCGAATTGCTCAGGGCGCCTATTTTAATTGGATTGTGCAGATGCGCGATCTGACAAATGCTTCAGGGACTCCTTTCTTAGTTCGAATGACCGCGGGATTGGAAATCGTCATCAAAGACTATTTCAATATTCGCGGTGGTTTCGGAAGTGGCTATCCTTCAGCGGGTATAGGATTGAAGAGCAAGCGTGGAGAATTTTCTATCTCTTGGTACAGTGAAGAGTTAGGGACTTCCTGGCACGCAAATCAGAATGAGAAGTTTATTTTTAATTACCAACTTCGGGTTTTTTAAACTAAACAACGGTGGCACGTGATTCAGCTTACAGTCTTGTCCAGCTCTCCAGAAAAAGAAAATACTTGGGCTCAACAACTCAAGACAGCGCTTCAATCCGAAGAAGTGGGTCAGTATCAGATTACTGCTGCAAGTTCGAATGGCGTTGCCTCGAAACAGGAGTTGGGTCAGGTTCTGTTTGTCGACGCGGAAATTTCTAATCTCGAACAAACCTTGCAAGAGTTGGATCGGCGTAGAAGAGCAGTGTTTTTGCTCGTAAAAGAAGGTCAATCCATTCCGCAGGCGTTGAAGAAACATTGGGTAGATGACGTCTTGGTATCTCCCTTTCGCCAAGTGGAAGTTCTTTCTAAGCTTCGTCATTACCATCAGATTTTAGCTTGGGATGAAGTCTCGCGACTGAACGCTTCGTTTGCGGGATTGATTGAGCGCTTGCACGACGATCTTAAGCTGGCCGAAAGACTTCAGAAGGCAAAGCTTCCACATCGTTTTCCAGAAGTGAAGGGATTCAAGGTTCAGCAGCGCTATCTGGCGGGATTGAAATCGGGAGGAGATCATCTCGACCTCGCGGAGTCTCGCGACGGGAACTGCATCTCACTTTTGCTTTCCGATTCTTCAAGCTACGGGCTTTCCAGCGCGGTGTTATCCAGTCTCGTTCGTGTAGCCAACAAACTCACCATTGATCAGGCTCGGTCGAGTTACGATACGACGCGCAGTTTTTTTGAAGATGTCGCCATGGCCTTAAGTGACAAGGACTACCTCTCTCTTTTTTACGGATTGATTTCGCGCAAGGATTTGAAGTTTACCTACACGCACTTTGGAAATTCCCTGATCTATCACGCCAAGAGTGGGAATGGCTTTCAGCTGCTCAAGGCTCAGGGCGAAGTGTTGAGTCGTTCAAAAGGACTTCCCGATTCTCGCGCCGAAGGAGAAGCAAAGCTCGCCCCGGGAGATCGACTCGTGATTATTTCCGATGGTTTCCTACAAGGTGTCGACTCGAGCAAAAAGTTAAACGAGCTCTTAGATCAGAAGCGATCTGCAGATGCGAATACGACTTTGAATGAGTTAGTCTTTAAATTGAAATCGAAGTTTACTTCAGATGATGACATGCCTGAACAGGACTGCACCTGCGCTGTCATCGACATCGACGCAAAATTCTTGCGTTTAGCCTAGGCGAGCGCGAGACGAGAGTTGGATTTGAGGAGCTGCTTGAGCAGCCGGCGCAATTTTTTCATAGAGACTAATTGTTAGAAGAAAACCCCATTCAGGGCAAGGAAAATCACCCCAGGGCCTGGTCGAGGTCGGCCTTTAGATCCTGGACGTCCTCAATGCCACAACTAACCCGAATTAAGTTGTCAAGTATACCGAGTTCCTTTCGGTTCTCGGCGGGCACGCTTGCGTGGGTCATGATGGCCGGGTGCTCGATCAACGATTCCACGCCGCCCAGACTTTCAGCAAGCGCGAAGACCTTCACGCGTTCCAAGAAACGACGAGCCTCCGGTAAACCACCTTTGATGAAAAAAGTGATCATCCCACCAAATCCCGTCATCTGCTTTCGAGCAATGGAGTGTTGTGGGTGCGATTCCAACCCGGGGTAAATCACTTTCTCCACTTTGGAATGTTTCTCTAAGAAGCGAGCTATCTCCATCGCGTTCTGAGCGTGCCGCTCCATTCGAACGTGGAGAGTTTTTAAACCGCGCATCACCAAGAAACAATCCATCGGAGCTGGGACAGCACCGCAGGCATTTTGAACAAACTTCACTTCTTTATAAATACTGGGATCGTCGGTGATCATGATTCCGCCCACCACATCACTGTGGCCGTTCATGTACTTCGTCACACTGTGCATGACGATGTTTGCCCCCAGCTGCAACGGCTTCTGAAAGTAGGAGCTCATGAAAGTATTGTCGACCACCGAGATCGCGCCCTTTTTCTTCGCCATGGAAGTCAGTGCCACGATGTCGAGAACTTTCAGCATCGGATTGGTGGGGCTTTCGATCCAAATCATTTTAGTATTGGGTTTGAAAGCCGCTTCAGCTTTTTTCAAATCCGAAAGGTCGACAAAGGTAAATTCAATTCCGAGGCGAGTAAAAACTTTGTCAAAAATTCGGAAGGTGCCGCCATACACGTCGTCGCAGCAAACCACATGGTCGCCCTTTTTTAAAAGGGCCTGTGTGATGCTCCCAGTGCAGGCCAAACCGGAAGCGAAAGCCAGAGCATGTTTTCCGCCTTCGAGAGCAGCAACACAGTTTTGGTACGCCGTACGTGTCGGATTGTCCGTGCGCGAATATTCATAGCCCTTGTGCTTGCCGGGCGATTCTTGAGCATAAGTGCTGGTCTGATAAATGGGGACCATTACTGCGCCCGTGGTGGGATCTGCCGGTTGACCAGCGTGAATCGCGAGAGTGCCAAAGCCTACATCAGATTTTGTCGTCATGTTTTATTTCCTAAGTAAGTGAGGAGATCAATCTTGGTGATGATGCCGAGGAGTTGTCCGCTCTTATCCGGATCGCTGACCAGTGGGACTTTGCCAGCGGTGACGAGTTTGGAAACTTTTTCAATCGAATCGCTCATGCCTACAAATTCCACTGCAGCATCGACTAAGCGCTCAACGAGGTCCGAGGGTTTCGCGCGGCCTTCGTAAAGAGCTGAGAGAATGGCCGACTCGGTGACCACTCCTTTAATCCAGCCCTTCTCGTCGACCACCGGCATCTGGCTGATACCTTTGTCGCGGAGAATTTCGATGATGGAAGAGAGCTTGTCGCTTTGCTTGGCCATCACAATTCCGCCGAGCTTTGAGCGTGTAGCATGCAGAAGGTCTGCGACTGTTCCCATCGAGGGGCGGTCCAAAAAGCCTGCTTCACGCATCCAATCGTCATCATAAACTTTCGACAGGTAGCGATTCCCGCTATCCGGAAGAATGATGAGAATGTTTTTGCCCTTCAGTTTGTCGCCTTGGGTTTTTGCCCAACGAATGGCTCCGCAAACGGCCGAGCCCGAAGAAATGCCAGTGTACAAGCCTTCCTTTTGAAGGAGGTCACGGGTCATTAAAAACGATTCCTTGTCTTCGACTTGAACCATGTCGTCGATGACTTTGAAGTTGTAATTCTTGGGAATGAAATCTTCACCAATACCTTCAATCTTGTAGGTCTTCGGAGCAGTTTTGATGTTTCCGGTTTTAAAGTACTCAGTGACGATGGAACCCACGGGGTCAACAGCCACGACTTGAGCCGAAGGTTTTTTCTCTTTCAAATATTTTCCAACACCGCAGAGAGTGCCACCGGTTCCAATGCCGGCGACGAAAGCATCGATCTCGGGCATTTGTTTCAAAATTTCTGGTCCCGTCAGCGCATGGTGTGCTTCCACATTGGACGGGTTGTCATACTGATTGAGGTGAACCGAGTTCGGAGTTTCGCGGGCAATCTGTCTTGCGACCGAATAATAGCTGCGCGGATCATCGGGTTCAACTGCAGTGGGAGTCACCACGACGCGAGCTCCGAATGCGCGCAAGTTGCGAATTTTCTCGGTCGACATTTTGTCGGGAAGTACAAAGACACATTTGTAACCCTTGATGGCAGCTGCAATGGCCAATCCCACACCCGTGTTTCCGCTCGTGCATTCCACGACCGTTCCACCGGGCTTGAGTTGTCCTTTTTTTTCAGCATCCTCGATCATCCAGTAACCAATTCGATCTTTGATCGAACCTCCTGGATTCATGAATTCTAATTTTGCGAAGAAGTTCGGACCACCGGTCGGAACAACACGGTTAAGGCGAACAATCGGAGTGTTTCCAATCACTTTGAGGACATTTTCTTGCAACATGGAGACAGGCATATCGGCCCTAAAGGCGAATTGCAACAGCCTTCGTCAGGCTTTCTTAACGAGGGGTTTTGGCCTCTAGGAGTTCGTAGCCAGTGGCCAGCGCCGAGAGTCGGGCGATCGACCCATAGACGAGTTCCAGAACACAATCTCCAGCGGTGGGGCGTTCCTCTTGAACGGGATCGCGAAGGTCGGACATACAAAGTTTTCGGAACACCATGCCTTCGGAGTTCAGGTTTTCTTCCACCCCTTTTGCCGTGTTCGTTCGAAGGAAGCCCCCGATTAATTCGCAACCCACCAGGTAGATGACGGGCTCTGCAGCATGCTTGTCGACAATCGTGGAGGTGGGGATGCCTTCTTGAATAGCAACGCTTCCAATGTCTTGACGATTCTTTCCGACGCTCATCTTGTTCTTGGTGCGACGATTCATTTTTTTGAGTTCGTCAGCCGAGTGAACCATCATGATTCCCATTCCGTAGGTACCGGAATTGTTTTTCACAAAAACAAAGGGCGGCTGTTCGATTTTTCTCTGGGCATATTCTTTTCGAGTGTGCTCGAGAATGTTGCCTACTTTTTCAGTCACTTGGTCGATGCCTATTTCTTCATTAAAATTTACCGGTGTGACTTCGTCTGTTTCCACCTGGATGGCCCAGGGGTCCATTCCGACAATCGACGCGAACTCTCCTGCTAAGCGATTATAATGATAGAAGTGCCGGCTCTTTTTTCGGGAGTGCCAACCCAGACTGTGACTTGGGAAGACGGGTTGTTCCAGGCCATCGAGCATCTTCGGATAGCCGCCTGAAAAGTCGTTGTTCAAGATCAGCATTTCCGGGTCGAAAGTTTTTCCAGCGATCTCAATTTGGGCGCGCTTATTTTTTACGACCATCGGATAGGCCTTGAGCTTATTTCCGGATTCTGCAACGAGCTCGATTTCTTGCGAGACGCCTTCGGATAACGAACCGTACCATCCCAGTGCAACTTCAAATCCCGCACCCTTCAGGATGTTGGTCAGGTAGTACAGATTTTCGATGTAATATTTATTGTTGGTATGCGATTCCGGAACAACCAAGATCCGAGTGGGCCGCTGAAGGTTGAGCTGAGACATTTCTGCTTCGATGTGTGCTCGAAAAATGGGCATCGAGGTTTTTACGTCCTCGTGGCAGATGTTGTTGAAGCCGCCCGGAAAGAGGTTGCTATCTACGGGGGCTATTTTGAAACCGGAGTCTCGCAAATCCACTGAGCAGTAAAACGGAGCGCTCACTTTTTCGGCATGGCTCATGTGCCAATCCCAAAGTTTTTTTCGGTTTGCTTGAATGAGATCGGCCAGCTGAGATTTCAGCGGTGATTTAAATTTTGCAGCACTCACAGAAGTCGATCCTTCATTTTTGTCAGCGACTCAGTCACCACGTCGATAGATTGAGCAGCTGTTTCTCTGGCACCGGGCCGCCAGTTATAAAGGATTTCTAAAGCTTTGGTGTATTTTTCTCGGCAATCTTTTTTAAGATAGAAAACAAGTTCTTCGTTGTAGCGTTTTAGTTCTACGGCAGTTCGCTTTCCAACGGCTGGTGGCGGTGTTGTGCAGGCTTGTGAATAGGAATCGAAACCTCGAATGAGTTCGTCCGCTGCTTCTTTGATCCAGGAATCAGTGCCAGTATCGAGCTCTTCTTTATAGTCGAGAGCTGCTTCGAGTAAGCAGGTGCCTCTGCGGCTCATGAGCTGACGAGTCTGGCCTTCATCGAGTTTTTTCTTCCCGACAATTCGAGCACATTCTCGCGATTGAATTTTTAGCTCTAACCAATGCAATTCTCCGTAAAGGGTAGGACCGGACGGGTGTCGTTTTCCCATGCGTTTGAGGTCGGGTTTGATGGAATCTAGAACCTGCGACGCCTTGGAGTCCTTGTTGAGTCCGAGCAAGCTTCGCGCTTTCAAAATATACGCTTCGTTCTGCATTTCTAAAGGGGTACGAGGTTCATTCTTACGTTTAAAAATTTCAATCAACGTCAGATCTGCAGCATGAAAATCCTGAAGCTCGATGTAAGTACGAATCAAGAAGAGACGAGCTTTCACGGATTCCAAGGTGTTCCCGGTGGAGTTTGCATAGTAGCGAAGCGGGTCCTTCGCTTTTTTGAACTGGCTAGTTTTTAGGTACGCCACGCCCAAATAGAAATGGGCGAGAGAATAGTCTTTTTCGGCAGGATGTTTTTGAACGATGGGTTCTAAACTCTGAATGGCCTTGAGATAGTCCCCTGCTTCAAAAGCTTTTTTGCCATCGTTCCAAAGAAGGTAAACGGATTCAGGGGCCGCTTTCGCCGGAAGAGCGACCGAGAGCAAAAGCAACGTACAGAAGGTCTTCAAGCGAGTGGATGTCGCGAGCAAGTTCAGGCAGTTTTTCATAGAGTATCGAGCCTCCACCTAACCTTCTCGACCCTTCGAGGAGGGGTTTGAATGCATCGTAAGAGACTTTCTCTCTTTCTACCAGGGCTTGGAGAAGTTGTCTTGCCCTTCCCAGCTGTTTTGCTTGTTCGGAGCTCTTCCCTGCGCTGCGCCATTCGGATTGATCATCCGCAAGCCCACCCAGGGTTCTGTTAATGAGAAGTCCATCGAAGTGAAACCCGTGATCCTTCACCGAATCGACGAAGTGCTGCAGTTCAGGGATTGCCTCTGGAACAGACGCGGTGACTAAAATAAATCCGACATCCTGGGATTGCAGCAGGGTCGTGACATCTTTTAGCCGTGCGAGGAATTTAATTCGAACATCGAAAAGAGCCTGGCCGAAAGCAAAAAGGTGAGTCATGAACCCCGAACCTGTCAGCTTCTCCAAAATTCCAAGTGCCTTTTTTATTCCGATTGAGAAAAGCTGATTGGTAGGCACCACCAGCCATTGAATGAGTTTTTCTTCAAAGAGTCGAGCCAGGAGCTGAGGCGCATCTAAAAATGCGAGAGTGTTTCGCGACGGTGGGGTGTCCAGAATAATGGTGTCGTATTCACCCGTGTTGTGCAGGGAAATCAATCTTTCCAGTGCCATGTATTCATTTGCACCTGAAAATTCGCGCGCGAAGATTTCAAAAATCGGATTCTGCATTAACGACTGCGCGAGTGCAGAGTTTGGCGCGAGCTGTGCGACGAGTTTTTCAAAGCTTCCCTGGGTGTCCGGCATGATCGCATGAAGTTTTCCTAAACTTCCCGGTGCCGCTTCAGAATGATTTTTTAATGCTTCTTGCAAGTGAGGCGTGATGTCAGCAGGTGCATCGCCGACGCGCTTGTCGAAGCCCAACGAAGTGGCCAAACGCTTCGCGGGGTCGATCGTGATGACCACCGCTCTTTTTCCTAGCACGGCTGCACGAATGGCGAGTGAAGCACTAAGCGTTGTTTTTCCAACCCCGCCGGTTCCGCAGGTGACAATGATTCTTCGTTCTTGGATGAGTTGATCGATTTGAGAGGAGTTCATGAAGTCCCCTCCTTCAAATAACTTGCTAAGTCCCGAACCAGGTTTTCAGGAGCATTGTGCAAGGTGGGGGGAATGTACGGAATTTCTTGAAAGTTTTTTCCCCGTTCTCGTAAAAGCTGAAGGTGTTCCGCCTCGGTGTGACTTTTCTTCAGGGCGTAGTCGAGTAGAGATTTCGGAACGGGATTTTTCCACAAGCTGTCTTCTTGTCGAGTCAGTGTTTCCAAGTGGGGAAACTTTTTGTTCACCACAAACTGAGAATGATTTTCAGGAAAAAGTTTCTGCAGGTAACCCTGAAGGTCAATGGCTTCGCGGATGGGCATTTCTTCGGGCAGGGTGACTAACAGGTGCCCCGTTTGTTTCGGGTCTCGAAGCGTTTCTAGCATGAGCTCAGCATCTTTATGAATGGGGCCCGACTGAAAAAGTTTTCCAAAATTGACTACGCTTTGAAACATAGTAAGGCCGTAACCCGTCGATGGCATGTCGACGACGATGCGATCGTAGTGTGTGCGCTCGAACCAGATTTTTCCTAAGAGGACCAGTTCGTGGATTCCTGGTGCCGCTTTCGATAGGTAGCGAATGAGTTTATTCTTCAAAAAAAGACGGCTCACGTGCGGCAAAGGGATTTTCTGCTGAATATATTCTTCGAAAGCGCTGTGGGCTTCGCAATTGAAAGACCAGAGCTTAGGAAGAGACGGGTCTGGCTGAATGAGCTCGCCGGGTTCCCGCAAAGGATCCTCAAATACTGCGTTAAGTGTTTTGAATCCCTGGGATGCAAGATGATGCGAAACAGCGCGTGCCAGAAGGGTTTTTCCGACGCCGCCTTTTCCGTTAATAAAAATCAGGTTTTTCTCGAAAACAGATTGGAAGCTCATCTTTCTGGGAGAAAAACACATTGCGCAAAGGCAATCAATCCATCATATTAGAGGCTTATTAAAATTATCGGCAAATGAGGGGAATCCTATGAAAAATACGAGCAAAGTTTCTGTCCTTTTCTCCATGGTGGCGGTGCTGGCTTTGTCCGGTTGTGGCCCCAAAGCTTTTACCAAAGGAGAATACGATGACCCCACTCGCGTGGAACTCTTAGACGATAAGTTTAATGAATCCGATATGCAGCAAATGGCTGACACCATTATTAAAGCAATGGTGGGTTGTTCGTACGTTGCGAATGCGCCGAAGCCTCCGGTGGTGATTGTTGAAAAGGTTCAGAATCGCACAGAAGAACACGTCGACACCGTTTCGATGACCGATAAAATTCGGACTGCTCTGATTAAGAGCGGTAAAGTTCGCTTCGTGAACAAGCAAGAGCGTGGCACTTTGGACGAAGAGTATGATTACAACGCCGGTGGAAATGTTTCGGGTCCCTCTCAGAAGAAGCGGGGCTCTCAAATCGGCGCAGACTATATTTTGAGCGGCGCCTTAGCTACCAACGTTCAGCAAGTCGGAAACGACAAGTTCATCTATTACAAACTGACGATGAATATGACGAATATGGATACCTCGACCATCGACTGCACCGAAGAGCGCGAGCTCCGCAAGAAGTACCGTAAGCGCAGCGTCGGTATCTAATTCGTGTTTAAAAGTACCCGCGCGGGAATTCTTCTCCTGGTTCTGGCGGGGTCGGGCATTCTCACATCTTGTGTTTCTGCTCGAATGTCGGATTCCGTCACGGACGGATTGTTTCGTCGCGGCGAATACGGAGAAGCTGCCAATCGGTTGCGCCAGGGCGTTGAGAGGGAAGGCGAGGGGGGACGTGACCTCTTACTCTATCTTTTAGATCTCGGACTCACGCTTCACACTTCGGGAAATTACGAAGAGAGCAATAAGGTTTTTCTTCAGGCCGATAAGATCGCAGAAATCAAGGACTACACCAGCCTGGCTTCCGAAGGCGCGACTCTTCTGGTTTCAGAAAATTCGAAGGACTATAAGGGCGAGGACTTCGAGAAAGTTCTGATCAACACTTACTTGGCAATCAATTTTGCGTTGATGGGAGACCATGAAGACGCGTTGGTCGAGGCCCGTCGCGTGAACCGCAAACTTTCGCTGATGGTGAGTGAAGGGGAGCGCAAGTACAAGCAGAACGCCTTTGCCCGCTACCTTTCGGCTGTGATGTATGAAGCCGACCGTAACTATAATGATGCTTACGTCGACTATAAGAACACTCGTCAGCTGGTGCCCGACTATCCGGGGCTGGGGCGGGACCTCTGGCGTACGGCTTGGTTACTCGGAATGAGTGATGAGATGGAGCGCTGGGATCGGGAGTACGGTCTTGGGGATGAAGACCATCGTGCAGGGAGGCAGCTTTCTCCTCGAGTAGGTAAGGCCGAGATTGTGGTGATCTACCAAAATGGAATTTCGCCAGTGAAACGACCCAACCCCAGTTTTCGGACGCTTCCCAAATTCTTTCCCCGCTACAACCCCGTTTTGCAGGCCAATGTCGACATCGATGGAAAACCCGTAGGTACTACGGCTGTCCTTCACAACATCGAGGCAACGGCCATGGAAAATCTGGATGAAAAGTATGCTGGACTGATTGCAAAAAAGCTGGCCGGGGTCGTGGCTAAAGAGGTTGTGGCTGATCAGATCGACAAAAATACCGGGAATCAAGGCTGGGGCGCGTTGGCTCGGTTGATTCTCTATAGTGCGGATCAAGCTGATCTTCGCTCTTGGAGTCTGTTGCCGCGAGACCTGCAGATGGCTCGTTTTACGGTAGAGCCAGGCACTCATACCGTCAGGGTTTCTCCCATAGGGGATGGCGCGTCTATTCCTGAAAAGACCGTTCAGGTGGGGAAGGGCCAGAAGGTTTTTGTGAATTTTCGCTACATTCCTAGGTGAGTCAGTAGTAAAAACTTCTCATGAAATTTTATATCTCGGTGGGTGTGGCGCTTTGCTTTCTTGCAACTCTCGGTTCTGGTTGCACTAAGAAGAATGTAAAAACAGTCAATCTGGCCATTTGGTCCGGGTATTTGGATCCGGCCGTGATCTCTAACTTTGAAACGGACACAGGAGTCCGAGTTAGAATTTCAAATTATTCATCTAATGAAGAGCTGCTCGCAAAAATTCAAGCGGGAGCTTCGGACTATGACGTGATTGTTCCCTCGGATTACATGGTTCTCATCATGTCGAAACTCAACCTGCTGGAAAAGTTAGATCGCACTCTCGTTCCTGACATTAAGAAGTTTGATTCGCGGTTCGTCGGTCGAAACTATGATTCTAAGAATGAGTACTCTTTTCCCTATGATTGGGGCACGACCGGGTTTGCGGTCAATCATGATTTGACCTCTGAAAAAATTACGAGCTGGAAAGATGTTTTCTCGAATCCGAAGATTGCTGGAAAGCTCACCTTCTTGGACGATTCTCGGGAAGTCACTGCAGCAGCTTTGAAGTCGATGGGTTTGAGTCTGAATTCGAAGAAGGCCGAGGATCTGAATCGGGCGAAGGAATTGCTGATCAAAATCCGTCCCCGCGTAAAGAGCTTCAATTCCGAAACCAAGATGCCCCTGATCAACGGAGAAGTAGCTGTTGCTCACGCTTATATGATGGATGTTTTGCAGGCTAAGCGCGAATCGGGGAGAAATATTGAATACATTATTCCGTCTGACGGTTGTACGCAGTGGACGGACAATTTAGCCATTCCTCGCTCCGCTCCCCACAAGAGCGAAGCTTATCAATTATTGGCGCACTTGTTGACTCCGCAGTCGAGTGCGGCAACGGTAAAGAAAATTCTTGTAGCTCCGGTGCTGTCAGAAGTCCCCAACTTCCTTTCGAAAGAATTGGTCGGAGATAAGGCCCTTTTTCCATCTCATGATCTCTTAAAAAATTGCGAATGGATGGATGATTTAGGAGAAGCTCATACTCTTTGGGATCGTATTTGGACGGAAGTCAAAGCTGCGAGCTAGATAGGTCAGGAGAAAATCTGTTGCGCATATATTAGACAATACTTAGTCTCGATGTGACGTGATTTATTTTGCATTGAGGGTCTGGGTTTACTGAAATTATCCAAAACGATCCGCATGAAAATGCCAAGCGTTCCAAAGCACTCGCGCCGGCGTGTATAGCGACTATCTGCCATGATGAAGGAGCCGGTGATGCCCCCGGCAGAGCGTTGTTAAATTGTCGAGAGTCGTTTGCCCGCCTTGTGACAGGGGCTTCTTGTGATGAATATCGAGCCAGCGTCTTTCAGTGCAGCGTTTGTTATGAGTGACATGCGTGCACTGGACTTGGTCTCTGAGGTGGACGGCATGTTTAAGGGGAGCAGGGTAGAATCTCTTTCGGGTGTTCAGATGTGCGTGCACCGCGGGAGTTGTTGAAAAAACCTGTTCCGGGACAGGCTTTCTAGCTCGCTTCGCCTTTTCGATCGGATCGTGTTTTGAAAGATAGGATTCGGCCATTGCTTCTAGTGTTTGTTCTAAACTTGCTGCATCCTGTTTGGATTCCAGGTCTTGAATGCGCTTCAGCTTTTTCAGCAAGGCTTCTGAAATGCCTAGTCTCAGTTCCACCCGGTTTTCTGCCAAGTACCGAGTGGTTTCTGGGACACTCTTCTCCGGAAATTCTTTGGCGATTTCCTTCTCCAGTTCTCTTTTAGAAAGAGTGCATGCTTTCTCAATCCATTTTTCTTGGTTGGCAGAATTCAAAACTGAAGTGATGGTCCGAGCATTGGAAAGAGTGATTTCTTGGGCCTGAAGCCTCTCTTGCAACGTTGGAACTTCCAGTGCTTTTCTGGCTACTACAATTAAATTATAAGCCACGCTTTCTGACAGCCCAAGTGACCGGGCGTATTCAAACAGGCTTTTAAACCCAAGTTCCCGATAACCTTTCCGGCGATCAATTTCCTGCAGAACCAAAATCAAATCGCTTTCAGATTTCAAATACGTTTTTGCAAACGCCACCGCTTTTTCGTGCAAAGTTTTCATGAGAGCTGTGTAACACGGGGTTTTTTGACGAGCACATTGACTCGCCAGTGAAAAAAGTCCCGAAAATTTTTTAGAAATAAAAAGTGTCTCTATTTGTTTGAAGAATGAGAAATAAACGCAAATAGAACGATTTTAAAACTGTATCTCGAACTGCGAGCGACTGCTCTCCCAAAACCTGTCAAGCGCTTTGCATCGCCCTTCGAGAAAGTTATCGCGAGGCCGGCCTGCACTTTCTAAGCACACCCTGGCGCGAGCCTGGATTCTTATGCTATTATCGTTGCGATGGAAGTTTCTTGGGTTTTTGTCATTTTCTTGGGATTGTGGACTTCGACTGCTTTTGCCGAGTGTCCGAAACCATCTTTGACAAGCACCTTACCCAGTCCTCCGCAGATGGAGTTGCTGGTCGATTTCTCTTATGAATTGAGTCAAAAACTTATTTCCTGCAAAGATCCCCCTTATGTCACTCGTTTCAAAAAGAATGGGAAGGAGCTCTCTTTTGTTTCTGTTCAGCATGGCTTTGGACCCGAATCGCAAAACCCCCATTTTCAGGTCATCCGCAAGGCAGTTGAACGAGATCGCCCTCAGGTGGTTTTGCTCGAGTCTTTGCCTCATTCTGAGGGTGTGAATTCCACTACTATAACCGACATGATTCCTGTTTGCGAAAAGGAGTCTTTCAAGAGCTGTCCCGAGATTCACTTTTCAGCATCTCTGGCTCGGCAACAGGGAGTTCCATTCATCGGTACTGAGTTGTCTGAGCGGGAGATTTTAAGGAGTCTTGAACCAGAATTTAGTAAGAGCGACTATGCTTGTTTTAGGTGGACAGTGATGTTGACCTTTCAAGGGGAAGAGTTTTCAAACTCACATCCCCGTTTCAAGTTCAATCGAGAGCAGTTCTCGCTCTCTTTAAAAGAAAAACTTGGGGTTCAATTCACGTACGAAGATTTCTTAAAATGTTTCAAGTCGGTCACAAAACAGGAATTTGATTCCACAAAACTTAATACGGATTTTTTTAGACCGGACAATTCAGCCACTTCCAATACCTTTCAGAAAATCATGTATTTAAGCGATCGGGGTCGGAATCCGAGAATGCTGCGAGTTATCTCTGACACCCTAATGAAGTACGATAAAGCTTTGGTGGTACTAGGGTGGGGACACTTGGTTGCTCAGATTGCTGTTCTGGAGGACATGCTTGGTCCCGCCTCTTTTGATTGCAATCCGTAAGTTCATTTTCTTCGTAAGATCGCCTGTTGAATCGGAATATCCTCGAGGATGAAGACTCGCTCGAAGAGAGTCACTTCCGGAATTTTGAGTTTCTTTGCGGCTTCCCGATCAGTTGCATGTTTGTCCCGGGTCATGGAAAGCATTTCCCAATGCTCTTTGGATTGATCGATTGATTTGAGCATCCACTCAAAATAAGCAGGGTGGTCGGTTCGAATTTCAAAAGATCCGCCACGTTTCACTAGCTTGGCTAATTTGGCCAGCATTTCTGGTCGAACCAACCGGTTTTTGACATGAGCATTCTTTGGCCAGGGATCGGGGAAAAATAAATAGAGGTGGTCGATTTCTCCGGGAGCGAACATATAGTCGATGCGTTCGGCATGGGCTCGTAGAAAAAGAATATTATCGATAGATCGTTTAATGGCCTTCTCAGCTCCGAAATAGATTTGTTTAAACTTCCAGTCCAAACCCAGGAAGCAGTCTTTAGGATTGCGGGCCGCGTATTCCAAGAGCAGGTGGCCGCCATTGCAGCCAATTTCTAAATGAAGCGGTCTTTTTTCTGATGAGATTTTTTTTGAGAGAACGTCCGGAAACTGGGAGCTCCAGTGGGAGCGGTGCAGTTCGGCATCGTTATCAGAGAAAATTCGACGTGGGCCAGGAAGTTCTGAGAATTTATTGAAATACGGATTGCGAGGAGGCGGGTAGCGGTAATCGGGGTGCTGCAAAGATAGGCGTTCAGACATCGAACCCTATCTATCAGATTACTTCTTATTGCCCAAGATCTTGTAAAGGCCGGTTCCGCAAGTTTCACATTTTCCTTGAAGAGCATCTCTGCCGTTCTTCATGGTGACCTTCTGGGGATCCTTCATCGGGCGCTTCGCTTTGCACTTCACACAGTAAGCTTCAGTTTCAGCTGGCTTTGCGGTTTCGTCTGACATGGTCTTCTCCAATTTCAGGCACTACTTTTAAAGCTCATACTTCAACTTCTTACTACTGGGCGGGATCCGCAATGATTTCGGTCGGGAGAGGTTCGATCATCGAACCTCTCCCAGACCTCACATCTGCGTATCTTTTCACTTGCCGGCCTTGGGGCCGGCCATTGTTGGCCTATCGGCCAACCCAACATCCGGCTATTAGCCGAGCAATTTCAACGCGACTTGGGGGTTAGCGTTAGCTTGGCCCAAGACGGTGACCGTTGAATTGGTCAAGATGTTGTTCTTGGTCAGCTCGCTGGTTTCTTCAGCAACATCGGTATCGCGGATGCGGCTGTTAGCGGCTGACAAGTTTTCGGTGTAGATCGCTAAGTTGTTGATCGTTGAACCTAGGCGATTTTGCAAAGCGCCGAGCGTAGAACGGTTGTCGTTCACTTTGCTGATCGCTGCGTCCAATTGCATCAGGTTGTTCTGAGCAGATTGTTTCGTAGCGGTCGAAACGCCTTCGATGCCCATAGCGCCAGTGGTCGTGTTCTGAGCAGCGGCATTGTATTGAAAACGATCTTCAAACGGGTTGTTGTTGATACCCACTTGAATTTCGAGATCTCCACCTTGGCCGTTCAACAGCTTGGTGCCGTTGAATTCAGTGACCTGGGCGATACGGTCGAATTCTTCCTTCAGGCTTTGAACTTCTTTATCGATAAAGCCGCGTTCGACGTCACCGATGGTGTCCGAAGCGCCTTGGATCGACAATTCACGTAAACGGATGAGGATGTTGCTTTGCTCGTTCATTGCACCTTCTGCAACTTGGATCAAGCTCACGCCATCGTTTGCGTTGCGGCTAGCCTGTTTCATGCTGCGAATATCGGCCTTCAACTTTTCGCTGATTGCCAAGCCTGCAGCATCGTCGCCGGCTTTGTTAATTCTTGAACCCGATGATAACTTCTCCAACGAACGGTTTTGAGCCTCGTGGTTAATGCTCAAGTGCCGTTGTGCAGCGAGAGCCTGCACGTTAGTATTGATACGCAGTGACATAGTTTCCTCCTAGTCAGTTTTTGAAATCACCTCCTCCGTGAAAGTAGTTCCTACGACCCACTAGTTCCTTGCAGGTCTCACAGCACCTATCGGTGAAAAATTTGCCGACTTTAAGAAAAATTGAGTAAATTCCACAAGTTATAGTGTATTAAAAAAGTCAGACTTAAGTCTGACAGAAAAAGGCGGAAAAAAATAATCCGAAATTTCATGTACCTGTGCTATTTCGAGGCCATGAACCTTCACGAAAAAATCCGATGTTCAAAGTGTGAGAGTCGTGCCGCTCGTCGGTCCTTTTTGCATTTTCCGGGGGCCGTTCCTCACTATGCCCCAGATCTTTCGGTCAAGTTAGAGAAGCTGATTTTGGATGTGACGATCGATCCGGAGAAAAAAACGGCAGAGGCTGTGCTCACTCAGCGGGCGAAGAAGATGGCGGCGGGTTTGAAGCAGCTTCGTCTCGACCAGATTGGCATTCAGGTCAATGAAGTGAGTGTGGAGGGAGCCAAGGCAGCCTTTTACCTGGAGGGTGGACACCTGTTTATCGAGCTGCCGGACGCAGTCAAAAAAATGGCCACCGGTTCCAGCTTTGAGTTTGTGGTGAAGTACTCGGTTCAGAACCCTCGCCGGGGGCTTTATTTCACGGGTCCCGATGCAGACTATCCCAAGAAGCCCTTTCAGGTCTGGTCTCAAGGACAGGACGAAGACAATCGCCATTGGATACCCACCTTGGACTACCCCAACCAGAAGGTCTTGATTGAGATTCTGGCCAAGGTCCCTAAAGGCTATACGGCTGTGGCCAATGGAGGGCTTGTTTCAAAGAAGGACGAAGGCGCTTTTACACAGTTTCACTATAAGCTGGGTATGCCTCTTACTACCTATTTGATTTCCTTGGTGGTGGCAAAGTTTTCAGAGTGGTCCGACAAAGGCCCTCGTGGTCTTCCTGTTCAATATTTTGTCGCTCCGGGCAGGGAAGAAGACGCTAAGCGCGCTTTTGGCAATACTCCCAAAATGATCGAAGCGTTTGAGAAGGCGACGGGCGTTCACTATCCCTACGAAAAATACAGCCAGGTCGCGGTGCAGGATTTCATCTTTGGTGGGATGGAAAATACTTCGGCCACGACCCAGACCGATCGCTGCTTGCTAGATGAGCGCGCGAAGCTCGACAACAGCTCCGATCCCTTGGTTTCTCACGAGTTAGCTCATCAGTGGTTTGGGGATTTACTGACTTGCCGAGACTGGTCTCACGGCTGGTTGAATGAAGGCTTTGCGACTTTCATGGAACGCGTCTGGGTGGAATCGAACGTCGGAGAATATGGAAGCAAGGAGGCCGCTTGGGAAGAAGCCAAGTACTACTCTTACTTGGATCTCTTGGAATATCTCCAGGAGGATTCGAGTGCCTACCGGCGTCCGATTGTCTGCAACACTTATGTGGAGCCGATCGATCTCTTTGATCGACATCTTTATCAAAAAGGTGGGCTGGTTTTAAATCTGATTCGTGCCGAGTTGGGCGACGAGATGTTTTGGAAATCCGTGAACACCTATTTGGAGCGTCACCGAGGTCAGAGTGTGGAGACCTTGGATTTAATTCGCGCGATTGAAGATACGACCGGAAGAAATCTGCGCCGCTTCTTTGATCAATGGGTTTTTGGTGCTGGCCATCCTGTTTTTGAAGTCGCCTACAAATGGGATGAAGAAAAGAAACTGGTCGAACTTGCAGTTGAGCAGAAGCAAACCGATGGCAAGAGTCAGTTGGTGAAAGACGATGTCATCACCCGTCTGTTTCATTTAGATGTGAAGATAGAAATTACTCAAAAAGACGGTAAAAAGGCTGTTTTTTCGCTGCCAATTAAAGAGGCTAAAGATCGGCTCTTCATTCCTTGCGAGACAAAACCAGCGATGGTCCGTTTCGATCCTGAGAACACCATTCCGAAGACGTTGAGCTTTCCACGTCCGAAAGAGCTCTTGATTTATCAGCTGCAGAAAGATTCCGACTGCATGGGGCGAATTGAAGCCGCAAAGGAACTTGGAAAAATCGCGGACGCTGAAATTCTTACGGCCCTGGGACAGGCTGTGGCTCACGACTCTTTTTGGGGCGTGCAAGCGGAAGTCGCCGATGTCTTAAAGGACCTACGTACTCCGACAGCTCGCGATCATCTGATTCAAGCACTAGGAACTTCGAACCCGAAAGCTCGTCGAGCAATTGCTCGGGCACTGGGGGCATTCAAAGACTCCAAAGCGTCCGAAGCATTAAAAAAGTTTGCTTCGAAAGACCCGAGCTACTTGGTGGAGGCTGAAGCGACCGCCGCTTATGCGGTGTCAGCAGCGGAAAGAGAACCCGAAGCGGTCGAGAAGTTTTTGATCGACCAGCTTTCGAAGGGCAGTCACCTTGACGTGATTCGCGGAGCGGCTTTACGGTCGTTTGCTGAGTTACCGGGCGTCGGTCAAGGGCAACGTGTGGGCGCTTGGAAGGGATTGACCGAATGGTTGGCCGCGGGTAAGCCCGAGGACACCCGAGCAGCGGCAATCGATGCATTTGGAAAAATTGCGCGAACCGCAAACCCCACGGAGCGGGCTAAGATTCGAAAGCTCTTAGATGGAGTGGCCGACGAGGATCGCTTCCGAGTCCGAGTTCGACTGATTGCGGCCCTGCAAGGGTCTGAAGATGTAGACAGTATTCCGATTCTCCAGAAAATCCGTCTGTTGGATTCAGATGGGCGTGTTCGCCGAGATGCCTACGTGGCCATCGATGCGTTGATGACCTCGAGGACTATGCCGGAGTCGGTTCAAGTCTTAAAAATGGCGCTCGAAAAACTGGAGGAAGAACACCGCAAGTTAAAGGCAAGTTTAGAGGAGCTAAAAGGGCAGTCGGGTGCTGCTCGGTAGCCTTATTTTTTCGTAAGAACGAGGTCCTGAGCCAGGGTTTTACCGCCAGCGAAGGCAAACTCGATGTGGATTGGGTTTTCACCCGTTTTGAGGGGAATGTAGTCCGTCGAATACTTATTCGACGTGACATCGGTGAAGACCGTCGCATTAAATTGGTTCGATTTATTAATTACTGATGTTTTAACCGGGCTATCTCCGCAGAGTTGCCCAAGAATTCTGATTTTATTGGCTGAAACCTGCTTCGAAATCTTTTCTTCGCAACTCACTTCGACGTTCATAAAAGTGGAGTGCAATGCACTGGTAGCGGGAGAGCGACTCATGGTAGAAGGATTGGTCGCATCAGCCGTCTCTTTGGAGCCTTCGGTTTCAACAGGCTTTGTTAAGTTTTGGCTGTCGTAAAAAAGGTTGTAGACGGAATTCAAGAAAACCATGGTCACAACGGCGAAGATCGCCAATTCGACCGGATTGATTTTGAATCGTCTGACGTTATGAACGGTTTGGGGCCCAGCCATATATAGCCATATCGGGCAGAGGGCCTTCGTACTTTAGGTAGTTTGTCATGTATCAGACCTATCATTTAGAAATGGATATTCTGGTGCAGTCGGCGCTGCTGGTCACGCTGACGAGCTTCGCACTGGGTTTCTCTGCTCTGACGCGAAACGTTAAGAATAAACTTTTCTTATCGTATGCGGCTCTTTGCGGAGTGATTTCCATTTGGGCGGCGACGTTTTTCTTAAACGGAATCTGGGGCGGTCTCTATCCGTATCATTTAATAGCCAATGTTTGGATGGCTCCTGCGGCGCTAATCTTCATTGATCAGTTGGTTCGCATTCAAGATCGGTTCATCAAATTCTTAAAAGACACTTCTTTAGTTTTGGCTACTACGCTAACGGTGGCCATTGCCTTTGGACTTTTCCCGTTAGAGGGATTCCAGCAGCTGATCTATTTTTCTCCCGGCCTGATTGTTCTGAATATTTTGCGAATCATTTCTCTCGATGGTTGGCTGAAAAAATCAGGGCACCAGCTTCCGAAACGGCGCGAATGGATTTACATCGGTGCGCTTGCCGTTCTTTCTTTTTCCGTGATGGATCATATTCCGTTCATGGGACGTGTGATTCCAGCTCTCGGAAACCTGGGGCTGACGGTTTATCTCGTGTTTTTGAGTTTGGCTGTTTCTCAGCAGCGCTTCCTAGACTTCAGTACGTTGATTTCTAAATTCATCGTCTTGGTAAGCGTCGCGCTCACTTTGACTGCGATTTACTTAGTTCTGGTTTCTTGGATTAAGGACAGTCCTCCGCTATTCTTTTTGAATTCGTTCATCGCTTCGCTTCTCATTTTGATGATATTAGATCCACTTGAGCGTTTGGCGCGATTAGCAACTCGAAAGTTTCTGACTAAGAAGCATCAACGGTTTCAACAGAAGTTGGAAAATGCTGAAAAGCGCCTAGCGGGGATTGTGGATCCGCATTCCTTGGCTAATGCCGTCTTTGATTTCTTGGACGATATGATCGAGCCCGATCGAATGGCCTTCTACGCCATTCGAAGTGACAGCACCAAGTTTCGTCGAATTGATTCTAAGGGCTACGAGGAATCGGAACCCAAAGAAGTTTTAATGGGCCAAGCGCTTTTTCAATACTGCGAGAGGCAAAGGAAAAAGGGGCACTTGCCAATCGTACTTTTGCAGCACTTGGAAAACGAAGCTGCTCGCTCAGCCACACGGACTCAGAAAGAAAATTATCGCGCTCTGATTCGCAGTTTACGAGCACTGGGATGTAACCTTCTAATCCCTGTTTTTGACGGAGAACAGCTCTTAGGTTTTGTTACCCTCTATGTTTCGAAGCTTCCGGAGGTCTGGGAAAATAGCTGGGGTATTCTCACCATGCTCTATCCCTACTTTGCAGAGGTCGCTGAAGTTCTCAGAAATCTCGACATCTATGTCAAGCAGCGTGAAAAAGAGCGCTTAGCAGCTTTAGGAGAAATGGCTGCCGGTTTAGCACATGAGATTCGAAATCCCCTCGGCGCCATTAAGGGTGCAGCGCAGTTTTTAAATCCGGCGGAGGATCGCCCAGAAAGTGATTTCTTGCGGGTGATTATTGAAGAGGTGGACCGTTTGAATCGCGTTGTCACGCAGTTCTTAGACTACTCAAAGTCCCATGCCTTGGAGTTCACTCCTGTCGATTTAGCAAACCTGGTTGAAAGAACCATTCACTTTCTGAAGCCCTCTTTGCGTAAGGAAGTGAAAATTGATTTTAAGAAGCCTTCGACTCCACAGTTTGTGAATGGTTCTGCGGAGCGATTGCAACAGGTAGTCTTGAATCTGATTCAAAACAGTCTTAAAGCCACCGAGTCTTTAGAATTCCCTAAAATTACGGTGAGCATCGAGCGGGCGAACACCTCTGATCGTGGCGAGATTATTTTAAGTGTAGAAGACAACGGTCCTGGAATTAAGCAAGAGAACCTGGAAAAGATTTTCATCCCATTTTTCACAACTGCTCCCAGTGGAACGGGTTTGGGCTTGTCGATCTGTCAGAAAATTATTGAAGCCCACCACGGTCGTATTGAGGTATCGAGTGAAGAAGGGAAGTACGCCCGTTTCTGGGTGGCGCTTCCAACGGAAGGAGATTCTGCGGCATCATGAGTCTTGGCAGATTGATCGTCATTGACGATGAAAAGAATATCACCTTTGTCATTAAGGCCATGTTGGAGAGGGCCGGATTTGAAGCATTGGTTTTCAACGATTCTCGTCTTGCATTAGAAGCCATCGACTCTGAGGCAGCAGTGGGTGGACTCGATACCGTCATTACCGATCTCTACATGCCCCTGGTTGGAGGAATGGAAGTTCTTGCTCATTGCCGAAAGAACTTTCCACAGCTTCCCGTGGTGATGATCACGGCTTTTGGAACTGTGGAAGCAGCGGTGACTGCATTAAAGCAGGGAGCCTTCGATTTCATTACGAAGCCTTTTGATCAAACCGATTTATTAAACGTGGTTCAGAAGGCCGTTCAAACTTCACGGCAAAGAGAATTTGAGCCCTCCACTCTGGGAACGAATACTGCCACGCGCGTTTCGGCCCTTCAGGGTGAAAGCGCTGCAGTCGCAGAGTTGAAGCGGACGATTTCAAAAGTGGCTCCTTCGTCTTCGAGTGTTTTGATTTCCGGGGAAATCGGCACCGAAAAAGAATTGGTAGCCAACGAAATTCACTTAAGCTCACCCCGAAAAAACGGCCCTCTAATTCGCGTGAATTGTTCTGCTGTTCCGTCGGCTCTAATGGACGGCGAACTTTTTGGCTACGAGCGAGGAGCTTTCAGTGGAGCAGTGGCATCGAAGCCAGGACGTTTTGAATTAGCCCATGAAGGCACGCTCTTGTTAGAAGATATCAGCGAATTGCCTTCAGATGTCCAAGCCAAGCTCGTCAAGGTCCTTCAAGAAAAGAAGGTCGAAAGATCGGGAGGATTGAATTCCATTCCTGTGGACGTTCGGGTGGTGGCCACTTCAGCTCGCGATCTTCAAGCCTCAGTAAAAAGCGGCGAATTTCGAGAAGACCTGTATTACCAGCTCGCCACTTTGCCGGTCCGAGTTCCTCCGCTACGCGAGCGCCTAGAGGACTTGCCGATTTTAGTGAGCCGCTTCATTGACCAATTCAACCATAAGCTTGGAAAAACGATTTCCGGAATGAATGTGGATTGCATTCCCGTCCTACAAAAGTTCGGTTGGCCGGGAAACCTTCGCCAGTTGGAAAATGTCATCGAGCGAACCATTTTGATGACGGAATCGGAAAATCTTCAGATTCGAGATTTGCCAGAAGAACTCACCGAGTTAGTGCATAATTCTGATTTGGGCTGGGATGAAAGCACGAAATCTTTTAAAGAGATCGTTCGTCATCGAACGCAGAATTTAGAACGCGAACTGATCGAAAAGGCGCTGAGCGAAACCTCAGGCAATGTTACACGCGCGGCAGAGCGCTTAGGCCTGTCTCGCAAGGGACTCCAGTTGAAGCTCAAGGAGCTCGGCGTTAAGCGCTAGTCGAATTACGGGAACAGTCCGCGCAAGAGCATGGCGCGATTCAAACGATCTACGCCCGCAATCAACGCCGCTGTCTTCATTCCGCACTTATGCTTCTGCTGAATATCGATCACCTTGTTGAAGGCATTGGCCATGACTTCTGCCAATTTTTCGTTCACTTCGGTTTCGCTCCAGAAGAAGTTTTGAATGCCTTGGACCCACTCGAAGTACGAAACCACCACACCGCCAGCATTACAGAGTACGTCCGGAATGATGAAAGCGCCGCGTTCTTCTAATACCTTGATAGCTTCCGTGGTGATGGGGCCGTTTGCACCTTCGGCAATGATCTTTGCTTTTACGTTCTTCACGTTCTTTTCGGTAATCACGCCATCAATTGCCGCGGGAATCAAGACATCGACGTTCAAAGCGAGCAGGTCTTCATTAGAAATCGCTTCTGCTTCAGGATAGCCGCGAATTACTTTATTGTTGGTGGCGTATTTGATGACGTCGGCGATGTTTAAGCCATTCTTATTGTAGATCGCACTGTCGTAGTCGCTGACTGCAACCACTTTTGCACCGAGTTGTGAAATTTCTTGAGCAGCCACGGCTCCCACTTTACCGAAACCGTGAACAGCAACTGTTGTGCTGCCATCAATCTTCGGACCGGGTTTACCGATCTTTGCAAGATGCTTGGCTGCGTGTTGAATCGTGTACACTACTCCACGGCCTGTACTTTCATTGCGGCCGAGAGATCCACCGATTTCAATCGGCTTCCCTGTGACGACGCCGGGAATGGCAAAGCCGCGTTCTTGTGAGAACGTGTCCATCATCCAGGCCATGTGCTGACCGTCGGTGCCGACATCGGGCGCCGGAATATCTTTATCTGGACCGATGATCATGTTGATTTCGGTCGTGTAACGACGGGTGAGGGCTTGCGCTTCTTGGCGAGAGAGCAGGGAAGGATTCACGCGGATTCCTCCTTTTGCTCCACCCAGCGGAAGTCCCACGAGTGAACATTTGAAAGTCATGAGCATGGCAAGGCCGGCCACCTCAGAGAGGTTGACCTCGGGGTGAAAACGAATTCCGCCCTTCCCGGGTCCAAGAGTCATATTGTGTTGAACGCGATAGCCTTCGAACACGCGAATACTTCCATCATCCAAACGAATCGGAACACTCACGATCAGCGCGCGCTTGGGTACCTTTAAGCGTTCTGCAATGTTTGGATCTAAACGCATCGTCACTGCGGCTTCTTGAAGTTGCATTACTGCGTTGCGATATAAATCGCTGGTGTCCCAAAGATGTGAGCTTAAAGAACCTAGGTCGGACATGAATGTTTCTCCTAAAGAATGGGCACTTTACTCAGCTTTTGGCTGCGAATCAACCACGGGAATGGTAATCTGTAAATGATGAGTTCGGGAAAAAAGAAACTTCGAGTCGGCGTGCTTTATGGGGGGCGGTCGGGAGAGCACGAGATTTCCCTCCAGTCCGCAGCTTCCGTTATTAAGAACCTGGATACGAGCCGCTACGACATCCTGCCTATCGGAATTGACAAACAGGGTCGGTGGCATGTTGGGAGTATGAAGCTGATTCAGGACTCTCCAAAAACTTTGTCAATCGCCCAAGACGGGCCAGAGATGGCCCTTCCCAGCTATCCGGTTTCGAAAAGTGAAGGCAGTTTGGACGTCATTTTTCCCATCATGCACGGCCCTCTTTGTGAGGACGGGACCATTCAGGGGCTCCTAGAACTTTCAGAACTTCCCTATGTTGGAAGTGGGGTTTTGGCTTCAGCTGTAGGCATGGATAAGGACGTGGCTAAACGCCTGGCGCGGGACTCGGGTATTCCGGTGGTTCCCTACGTCGTTGCTAAAAAGGGTCAGTGGCTGAAGGACCCGAAGAAGGTCGGCGCTCTGGTAGAAAAAGAGATTGGGTTTCCCTGTTTCGTGAAACCGTCCAACATGGGTTCGAGCGTGGGTGTTCATAAGGTGAAGTCGACCACAGATTTGGCGCCAGCACTTTCTGATGCGTTTAAGTACGACAGCAAAGTTTTAATTGAGAAAGCGATCGCCGCTCGGGAAATTGAAGTTTCGGTTTTAGAGAATGCTAAAGAAGGTGAGCCCCCTTTGGTCAGCATTCCGGGTGAGATTGCGCCCACCCATGAGTTTTATTCTTACGAAGCAAAATATTTAGATGAGAACGGCGCACACTTGATGATTCCGGCGAAGCTCGATGCGAAACAGGTTGAGCAGGCTCAGAAAATTGCTCGCGATGTCTTTACTGCCTTGGAGTGTGAGGGCATGGCCCGTGTCGATATGTTCTTAGATAAGAACAGTGGCAAATTCTATTTAAACGAAATCAACACGCTTCCGGGCTTCACCCAAATCAGCATGTATCCTAAACTTTGGGAAGCCTCTGGTGTCCCTTATAAGGAACTTCTCAACCGTTTGATTGAACTTGCGCTGGAACGCCATCGTCGCAAACAAGATCTCTCGCGCGAATACCTGCCCTAATTTACAAATTCTTGAATCGGGGTTTCTTCGCACTTCTTCGCTTTTAGAAAGCGTTCGTAATTCACGTCCCGATTTTCTTGGACTAACTGCTTATAGCGAATTCGGCGAACGATTTGTAAAACCTTCGGATAAGGATCGACCTTTTCAACTCCGGGCTCGATGAGTTTTTCTAAAACTTTGTATTCTCCCTCCGATCCAGCCTCGAGCATACCCTTGATGTCGGAACTATAGAGAATGCGAGGAAGTTGAATGCCCTTCTTTTCGAAGTATTCGTCCGCTAAAGCATCGAGAGTGGAATAGGGGCGGTCCATAGGGGAGGCATTTAAAACCGAGTACCAGTGTGCTTCTTCGAGTGTTACGGTGCCGTCTCCATTCCAATCAGCAGTACGATTATTTTTTCCTTTCGGAAGTGTTGAAAGAAAATTGAGAATATAGTTTCCGGTGCGGTTGTTGGGATTTTCATAACATCCGCTCGATTGCATGTCGGGTCGAGCTGCAAAGAAACCGCAGCTTAGCTTTTTTGCAAAAGCTCCACCGTAGCAAGTTCCACTGAGCAAGACACTCAACCCTTCAGGATAAGCAGAGTCCACAGCTGTAAAGTCATTCGGAGTCATGAGTCCGGACTGCCAAGTTGGAACCCCCTTTCGCTGTCCGTGTCCAAATACGATCATCAAAAGATTCTGGACCCCTTGATTCCGACTGGTTTCAAAAACCTGTTTCACGTTTAATGGAGTAAAGGAGCCCTCTCTTTTTACCCGATCATCTTTTATGAACCGAGGAATGAGATTTCCCAGAGTTTCGTAGGTGTCAGCTTCTGTTCTATCGTTACCTGCTCCGAAAAGGGTAATGAGCGAAAAATCCGATCTTCTTTCATAGTCAGCAAGCAGGCCTTGAATTTCTACTAGGGTATCTGCATTGGCAATGGGGGTGCTCCACGCATCTTCTCCCGAGCTGGTCAAAAGGACACGCTTATCAACTCGAGGGCGTGCTTCTAAGGCCCTGGCTAATGCGAGATCTCGAGCGGGGGGAGATTTTGGAGCAATACCTCGGAGGGAATCTGAAACCAGTTTTTTAATGCCCAAATAATTTAACCCGTAGTGAAGGGTCGAGTGCACGAGAATGTCTTTCCCTCGAGTGATGACGAGCGTGGGAGTTCCGAAGTCCTTAATTTTAGAAAATTTAGGATCCAGTTTTTCAATGTCGAGGAACTTCACCGGAAGTTGCGGGTTTCCGGGATAATCGAGAAAAACTTCACTTGGATTTCCGTATCCATCGGTCTTGAGGTTTGCCAAAAGCTGAAGGCAGTAAGTGCAGGAGTCTTGCATCAGAATCTGAAACTGGAATTGTCCGACCTGAGACCAGTCTACATCACGGGGATTCGAACCCTTGCCCACTTCAAAGTAGTTTACATACCCCTTAGCCAATTCTTGTAGGGCAGGTTGCGTCTCTTTTCCCAGTGCTTCAAAGTAAGCTCGTTCCAGCTGGGAGGTCTCTCGAAGAGAAAGGCCCGTATTTTTCAAAGCGAATGCTGCCGTAAAATAAGCAGAAGCTCGAACTGCTGGGGAGGCGTTCTTTAAAAGAGGAAGAATGGAGGTATAGCTATCGAGTTGTCCCATATAGGATTGAAGCACCAGAACCTGTGAAAGCAGAATCAGTCGAGTTTCTTTGGACAGTTTTAAATCTTCAAGAAGACGGTTCGCAGACTTCTGGTCGGAGGTCTTTTCAAGCTGTGCGACGAACTTTTTTGCTTCTCCGAGGCGCCCTCGAAGATCCGTCCAGGAAATGCCGGCATCGGATGAGTACGCTGAACTCAAAGTCAAAACAGCCAAAAAAAGAGCGAGCCAAAGTCGAACGAGGATCGGGGTTGACCTCATATAAGGACCTCATGGTGTGCTGATTGAATTGATTAGGATCAAGAACTCAGAGAGATGGGACACCTTCTAGTGTCTTGAAAGGAAGTTATAGGCCCAAAATGTTCCAGTGTAAAGGCTGGAGAGGTGGCGATCTTTAATGAGGAGAGACCGATTTTCTTTAAACATCCGTGTTTAATTGGGGTTCAGATTGGAAGGAACCGGATCCCCACGTTCACTGAGAATCTTAACATCGAATTTGAACTCTCCGCTCGGTAAAAGAGTGGGGGTGGCTTCTACGGTCCAATAGTGGTGGAAGCGGCAACCGGCGGTGCAGTCCTTCCAGCCGAGGGAGTAATCGAAACGGACGGGATCTTGAATAGTTGCGCGCCCCGTGCTGTCTTTGAGTCGAATGCCCCGCCATTTCCCGATTGATAAGGAGCGGTAGTCAATCAACTCCAGCTGTGTAGCAACCTCTTTGAGGGAGGGGATCTCGATGAGGCGACTCTTGATGTACTGCATGTCCCGCCAGTCGGTGACCGCGAGAGAGAATCTTACAACAAAGGTTCGTTTGGATTGTTCGACCAAAGTATCGGTCACTTCTACTTGGTAAACTCCTGTCTCTGCAATCTTGGCGATGGTCGCGTCTTTGATACAAACCTTCGGCGCTTTTGAAGAGCGCTGGTCGACGTAGTAGGTCGTTCTGGTTTGAGAATCTGCGAAAGGGTTGTCGAAGGTTTTATAGTCCAGAGTTCGCATTTCGACGGCGTGGTCTTTGGGGCAAGCGCCGAAAATATTTTCGAGAGCGACCTTAGTCTTTTCAATCTTCCTGTTCTGTTCCTGCGCAGTGGCCGGATTCGACTTGATAGTGAACTGAAGATTTTGAAACGGGTCTTTTCTGTCTCGCCAAAGATCATTCAGCTCGGTGACATATTCTATACCAGGTGCAGCGGTGCTAATGGCTTGCAGGGCTTGAGACATGTACTTCTGAGGGAGAGTGAACACCCGAAGTTCATTGGAATGATCTGCGTTGAAATGCTGGATGGCAAACGCCATGGAATCCCAGAAAAGATCCACATTGGGATGAGCATGAACCGATGGAGCCCAAGCAAAAAGACTGAAGAAGAATCCCGCCCCCAGTTTCTTCATCAAGACACCACTTCAGCTGCTTCCTTATCATCCACGGGAGCTTGACCCGCGTTGGGATCAATGACTTCGAGGTAGCCGCAGGCCTTTTGATTGCACTTGTGGACTAGGCCCATGCGCTTGGTGGTTTTTTCCAGCATGATGGGGAAACTACAACTCGGACAGGTTTTGTCGATCGGCTTATCCCAGCTTGCAAAGTTACAGTTGGGCCAACGATTGCAGCTGTAGAACAGACGCTTGTAGCGAGATTGTTTTTGGACAATTTCGCCTTCCTTACAGGTTGGACATTTAATTCCGATGCCGAAAGCTTCCGTGTATTTACAGTTCGGATAGTCACTGCACGCCAAGAATTTTCCGAACTTCCCGCTTTTCACAATCATCGGGTTGCTGCACTTCTGGCACTTCTTGTCGGTGAACTCTTTTGGAATGATGACGATCTTGCCTTGATCGTCCTTCTTAAAGTCTTGAGTGTTCTTGCACTCCGGATAATTCGAACAGGCTAAGAATGAGCCGAGTTTACCCCATTTAATGACCATCTTGTGCCCGCACTTATTGCACTCGATGTCGGTGGGAACTTCCTGGCGCTTGACGTTCTTCATCTGCGCCTTGGCTTTTTCTAAGGTCTTCTCAAACGGCTTCCAGAATTTGCCGAGAGTTTTTCTCCAATCGGCTTTTCCTTCTTCGATGTCGTCGAGTTGGTTTTCCATGTCGGCAGTAAACTCGGAGTTCAACACGTCCGGAAACGAGGCCACCAACAGTTCGGTGACAACCGTGCCGAGCTCGCTCGGCCAGTAGCGACCTTCGCGTTTTTCAACGTACTCGCGATCTTGCAAGTTGGAGAGAATGGTTGCGTAGGTCGACGGGCGACCAATGCCTTTGTCTTCCAAATCCCGAATGAGCGAAGCATCGGTGAAACGGGGAGGGGGCTGGGTAAAATGCTGCGAGGGTAAAAATTCCTTCGCAGGCATTTTGTCGCCTTCTTTGAGACGTTCGAGTTTCAAAATCTTATTGGAGTCTTCATCGCCGCCGTCATCCTGACCTTCAGAATAAACAGCCGTAAAGCCCGGGAATTTAATGACCGAACCTGTAGCTCGGAATTGCTGTTCATTGCCGGATTTATCTTTAGCAACGAGGTCGACCGAAGTTTGATCGTAAATCGCCGGAGTCATTTGGGAGCTCACGAACCGATTCCAAATCAACTGGTAGAGGCGGTATTCGTCTCTTTCCAAATAGCTTTGAACGCGATCCGGAGTGTATTCCATCGAAGTCGGGCGAATGGCTTCGTGGGCTTCTTGGGCCTGTTTCTTTGACTTATAAAAATTGGGTTCTTCCGGATGGTAGTCTTCGCCGTATTTTTCGCGAATGAACTCACGCACCGCTTGAATAGCTGGCGGATCGATTCGAACCGAGTCGGTTCTCATATAGGTGATCAAACCGGCAGTTCCCATATCCCCCAAGTTCACCCCTTCGTAAAGGCGCTGTGCGAGCGACATGGTTTTCTTCGCGCTAAAACCTAACTTTCGGGCCGCTTCTTGTTGCATGCGGCTGGTAATGAACGGCGGAGCAGGTTTTCTGCTACGTTCTTTTTGTTCAATGGCGGTGACAGTGAAGTTTTCACCTTTGAGGTCTGCAATAATCTTATCGACCACTTTTTGATTTGGAAGAACCGGGTCCTTGCCATTGGTTTTGAACAATCGGGCTTCAAACTCATTTTGATTCTGAGAAAACTCAGCACCAATTTCCCAATACTCTTCTGCCACGAACTTTTTAATCTCGGCTTCGCGTTCGACGATCAGGCGGAGCGCCACGCTTTGTACGCGGCCTGCCGAGATGCCGCGACGAACCTTATCCCAGAGCAGCGGGCTAATTTTGTAACCTACCAGGCGGTCCAGAATACGACGCGCTTGTTGCGCATTGTATTTATCGGAGTCGAGCTTTTGCGGGCTTTGCATGGCCTGAAGAACGGCTTGCTTGGTAATGGCGTTAAAAAGAACGCGATGAAACTTCTTACCTTTGGCTTTGAGGATTTCCTGAATATGCCACGCAATAGCTTCCCCTTCGCGGTCAGGGTCGGTTGCGAGGTAGGTTTCCGGAACGAGGGCCTGGGCTTTCTTGAGTTCTTCAATCACCTTCGTTTTGGAAGGGATGACCTGGTAGTCCGGTTCAAAGTTCTTATCCAAATTGATGCCGAGCTTGGACTTGGGAAGGTCCTTAATGTGTCCGACACTCGCTTTGACGATGTACTCTCGCCCGAGGTACTTTTGGATCGACTTGGCCTTCGATGGTGATTCAACGATGACTAAGGCTTTCTTGGCCATGATTCGGTGTGACTCCTCATTTAATACCTTACACTAGTCGGAATCGACTTCACTTTTCAAGAGTAGACCGTTTTTCTCAATCAAGGCGCCCTGTTGAAGCAGATGATTGAGTGTTTCAAAGTAGCGATGCGGAGGCCATCCCAACGACATCGCCCATTCCAAAAGATCTTGAGGAAAGACCGAAGAATGTTCGGCGCGAAGCAATCGAATCTTTCTCAAGAGAACTTGTTCATCCTTTGTTCGCGGGGCTCGTAGAGCGGCAGAAGAGGTGTTCGCGTCATTTTTCTTCTGTAGGTCGTGCGTCGCTAATTCCAACCATTGAGATCCAAGACTCGAAACATTCCAAAAGTTCTCGGCATGCTCTCGGTCGATCAATCTTTGATTGCCAGCAAAGGCAGGGTCGCCTGGATAACATGGGGTGGCAAAAAGCTTTCGATGAAATTCGTTTGCCCATTTTGCGGTATTCATGGCTCCCGACCGATGGGGGGCTTCTACGATCCAAGTCGCTTGAGACCAACCCGCAATGAGACGGTTGCGTTGAAGAAAGTTTCCCGGGTAGGGGATCTCTTCGCCAGGAAACTCCGAAACCAATGCGCCGCCATTTTTTAGGATGTCTTCTTTTAATTGCCGATGTTCTTCAGGGTAGATCACGTCAACTCCGCAGCCCAAAATAGCAACGGTAGAAAGGCCCGCTTCTAGCGCTGTTTCATGCGCGACACGATCAATTCCTCGAGCAAATCCGGACAAGATGACGAAATCTGTACCCCGAAGAGCTCGAATCGCTTTTTGAACAAGGTTGATGGAGCGGAGTTGGGGCGTGCGAGTTCCAACCACTGCTAAGCCTCGCGAAGGCAGTCGTGAAAAGATTTCTAAAATTTTTTCTTCTTCACCGATGGCTTCGACAAACTCGGGGAGGTCTTTGTGAAAGTTCCAAAGGTCGACGGGGGTGTTTTCAGCAGAAAGAATCATGGGGGCGGAGATTTGCAAAACCTCTGCCAAGAATTAAGGCGCGGTTTCGATCGGGAGGTCTTCCACCGGAAGTGCACCGGCATCCGGAGCGGGAGTCATGGGGACTTCACCCTCCGTGGGAGGTGCGGGAATTTCGCCTCCTTCCAACGGAATTTCATCACCCGTGACGGGAACTTCTCCACCTTCTACGGGAATATCTGACGGAGAGTCCGGAAGCGGAGTGGTCTCGGGGCCAGCGCCTTCGATGGGCGCTTCGGGAAGCGCTTCATCGGGTGAGAACGGAGTTTTTTCAGGGCTCGTATCATCCCATTTCTCTAGCTGAAGGAGCTCGCGCTCTTCATCGGGGCTCAGCTGATCGGGGCTATTCTTATCCAGCTGGTCGAGTTCGGTGTTTCTTTTGAGCTCGTCCGCCGTGCGGTTCTGAACACCGAGGCGTGCCGAGATCGATGAAACATCGGTGAGCAACACAGCCTTCGTTTGCGTTTCAAGGTGTCCCCGACCTGAAATCATGATGCCCGTTGAAAACTCTGGGGTGACATTGACGACTAAGAAGTCGCCTTCCACCAAGAAGTTTGCACTCGTAACTGTTTTATCTGTGTTGGGATCTTTATAATTGTAGGCACGGAAAACCATTCCAGGCTGAATGCCATCTTCAGATCCACGGTCAATGTAGACCGTATCAAACTGAGCGAAAACGGTAGTTTTGGTTTCCGTCACATTGACAATCATGCTGGCTTCGATGGGACTCGGGCCAGGGACTGGTGCGACGTTCTGAATCTTGGGGATGTCCGGAATGAGCGCCACTCCGCGAGAAATGGGATGGCGAGCATTGGTAATGAAACCGAGGAACAAACCGTCGCGTTCAGCAATGAGCCGAACACGTCCGTAGACGGCATAACCGTGGCCAGTTCTGCCCGTGACAGAGCCAGTAATGGATTGGTCTTCCGTAACCATCAAATAGGTCTTTTCGGTTTCCAGCGGGACCTCGCCGTTGCCGCTGGGTTCGATGTAGATCAGATCTCCGCCGCCCAGTTCGAACGCATTGCTTCGCGAGCCTACTACTTTTCCAATAGACTGAAGCGACGAGGTGGTTGCAATGGCTTGAAGGTCAAAGCCGGTGTGTAGTTTAAAAATAATCTTATTATTTTTAGAGAATCCTTGAGGGTCTACATCGGGAGGAAGTTGAATATCAACCGATTCCCATTTCTGGCGATTAAGACGGCGCCATTCTTGAGAACGACCCGGAGTACGTGGAATGACTCCACCCTTATAAAAATCCTGAGCCTCGGGGGGTTGGTACGCACCGCGAGCAGGATTGACTGAGTTATTGTTCTGATTAGCGGTATTTGCAGCGATGTAGGTCCCGTTCGTTTTTTGAATAGCAACCGAAGGAAGAGAGTTTCCTGACCCAGGCATGAAGGCGATGTGATTATGCGGTTCAATGCGATGCGGGTTTGTGATTCCCGAATTGTTGAGGGCCCAAATTTTCGGCCAATACTTGGGATCTCCAAACATGCGTTTAGAAACATCTGAAAGTGTATCGCCTTTGGTGACTTCGTAAGTTTCCGAAGTCCGAGGGCCCGCGATTTGATTCCACTCTTCATCCGGAATGGGTCTCAGCAGTTTTGAGACTCGCGCGGTTTCTTCTTCGTTCATTCCGTTCGAATACGACGGAGCAGCAACAGCCCAGGAGCTGATCCAGATGACTACAAGAGAAGAAGTCACCTGCCCAGCTCGCGCTGCCTTCATTTCTTAGGTGCCCCCCAATGGAGCCGTGGCTGGCGGTTCATCTACACCCAAACTTTTTTGCGGCTTGGTGGTTTCGATTTGCGGAACCGGATCGGGTTCTCGTTTAGGCTCAGGTTTAAACTCTGGAGACGCAGTCACTGCTGCGGCATCGGCAGCAGCTGGAGACTGCGGAAAGAGGCGACTGAGTAATTGTTTTTGCTTCTGACTCTCTTCCGCATTTCCCATCAGGGCTTCTGCAGACGAAAGCTGATGAAGCGCATCAGCTACATGAGGGCTGCGATCGTAAGAAGTAAGGACGTGGCGATATTCCGTGATGGCTCGCTTATAGTCTCTTTGTTTAAAATAGGACTCGCCCACATAGAATTGAGCTGAGCCTGCTAGCGCGTGGTCCGGGTAGTTATCCAGAAACCCTGAGAACCCCAGTGCCGATTCTGGATATTTCTGAGCTGTATAAAGGATGAGCGCCTGGCGGTAAGCCAAGACAGCAGCGTCGTTCACAAAGCCAGGCTCTGCATCGGTAGGGATGGGTTTGGGTTCGACGGGAGTGCCCGCTTGATCGCTCACCGGAGGAGCGACGCGCACGGCCTGAGCCGCTGAAATTTTTGAAGTGTCTTTAGAGTCCTTAGAGTCTTTGTTTCCATCGAGTCGGACTTCTAACGATTCCACCCGAGATTTTAGGCTCGAGACCAGCGCTCGCATCTCGTTGAGTTCCGAATTATTGGACCGGGGTTCATCCAGTTTGTTGGGGTTCTTTTCGGCAGTGCCGCACCCCACTAAAAATAAAAACGTCAGGTAATAAAGATGTTGGGACTTCATATCATTTAAGGATAAGCAGAGTTGTCCATTTCGGCAAGAAAACAGATGAAACCGATGCAAATCGAACAGATGCTGATTCGCGTTAAAAAAGAAGATTCTGCCTTCGTGTACTGTATTTTGGAGTCACACGAAGGAATAGTGAGCTATTCTACTGTGGACTACCAGGTGGGTACTCCGCACCGAGACTTAGAGCTGACCGTCCCTCTGGATTTCAAGGAAGAATTGATACGCGTTCTCAGTGAACTAGGAGATTTGATCTATGAGCTCCCGAGCCCCGTCCGAGTTTAAGCCAGATCTGAATTACGAAAAAATTCTAAATGCAGCACTGCGTAATGGTGGGGACTTCGCAGAAATCTATTTTGAAGAAACCCAGTCCACGCGGGTGATTTACGAAGGCCAGAAGTTGGATACCGTGATTCAAGGTACCGATCGCGGCGCAGGTTTGAGAATTCTTTTCGATGGGAAATCCATCTATGGCTACACCACGGTTCTGACCGACAAAGCGTTGTTGGATCTGGCGGAAACTTTATCTGCGGCTGCTCAAGGTGCTTCTCAGAAAAAGGTGTCTCGCAAGTATGATTGGAGAGAGTCGAAGCAACCGGTTTCAGACATTGCTTCCTATCGAATTAAGAAATCGCCGCGGGAAGTTCCTCTTGCCGCAAAAATTGAGTGGGCGAAGCGGGGCGATGCTGCTGCTCGTGCAGAGTTGCCAGAGGCACGACAAGTCACTTCGGTGGTCTTAGATACTTTACGAAAAATTTTCATCGTCAACAGCGATGGTTTAATGGCGCGGGATTCTAAAACCTATTTGCAGATGTACGTGCAAGTCGTGGGCGAAAAAGAAGGTCGCGTGCAAATGAGTCATGAGAGCGACGGGGGTTATGTCGGTGCAGAGTTTTTTGATGAGACTACGCCCGAAGAAATTGGTGCCGAGGCTGCCCGAAGAACAAAAGTGTTGCTTCAGGCAAAGGCGGCTCCGGCTGGAACTATGCCCGTGGTTCTCGCTGCGGATGCTGGTGGTACGATGATTCATGAGGCCGTCGGCCATGGCTTGGAAGCGGATCTCGCTTGCAACGGTCTTTCTGTTTACGCCGAGAAAAAGGGTCAGTTGGTAGCATCTCCATTGATTACGGTTTTGGATGACGGCACCATGCCGGGCAAGCGCGGTAGTTATTCGTTCGATGATGAAGGCACGCCCTCCCAGAAAAATGTGCTGATCGAAAATGGGGTGTTGAAAGGCTACATGGTCGACCGTCTGTCGGCGATGAAGTTTGACATGCCTTCCACCGGGAATGGTCGTCGTGAAACTTTTCGGAGTAAGCCCATCGTTCGCATGACGAATACTTACATCGCTGCCGGCAAAGACGACCCCGCTGCGATTTTGAAAGATACGTCGAAGGGAATTTTCGTAAAGGCCATGGGCGGTGGACAAGTGAACACCGTCACGGGTGATTTTGTTTTTGCAGTGACCGAGGGCTATCTGATTGAAAACGGAAAGCTTGGCTCTGCTATTCGTGGCGCCACACTGGTTGGCAATGGTCCGAAGGTTTTGTCGATCGTCGATCGCGTCGGCACCGACCTCGGTTACTTCGACACCGGCACTTGCGGTAAAGACGGCCAAGGCGCTCCGGTCACTGATGCTCAGCCCACTTTACGCATTCCCGAACTCACCGTGGGCGGTGAGGTGCCGATGACGGAGTATTGGAAGTAGCTTCTTTCCCGGCTCGAAACTTGCTCTCGCCCCCGCATGGTTTTATGGATTCTTACGTTTCTGGCGGCGCTCCTGGGTTTAGCTAGTCTCTTCTCTGGACTCGAAATCTCGAAGTTCTTCAATTCTAAAACGAAGAAGGAAAGGGAATCGGCCCGGAAGTGCGTGTTCCTGCTTCATGAATATCAAGAAACGTTAGAGGCCGGACTTGTGCCTCGAAAAGAGCAGTGGGATGCACTGGCTGAAATCGGGGCTCCTTGGGGAGATCTTGCGCACGAAAGTATTTCAAAGCTGCGGGCGCAGGGTGGGGCCATTCTTCCTACGCTGAGAAGAATTCGAGCTCTGGCTGAAAATCATCTGACGCGAATTCAAGAATCGAAGGCCAAAGCCTCTCAGGCCTTTGCTCAAGCACTCATCTGTGCTGCGCTCGCCCCTCTTTTTGGAATTTTTCTTTACGGTTTGGTGCCGGGAATCGCAGAGCGAAGTCTGATTTGGTTTTTGGTTTGTTCACTGGCCACGCTTTGGACTTTGATCGGGACACTTTGGTTGATCTCCATTGCTGAAGACGCGCGTTGGGGTGGTTTATCTGGAGAACAACGAAACTGGATTTTGGGTGCTCAGTGTGCAGGAGAACGATTTTTGGCAGTCGTTCGCGCGGGGACCCCTCCGGACCTGGCTTGGGTGCAAGCCGGAGAATTCCTAAGATCTCACTGTCCGGATTTGCTGGAGCAATGGGGTTCGTCCATTTGGAAATCTGAAGAAGGGCAGCCGGTACAGAAAAATGCGCTGGCTCAAGTGATCGCTGAAACAGGAACACATCTTCGAAGGTGTATTCAATCCAGCGTGATGGACGGCAAGCCTTGCACGGAGCGAGTGGAGAATGCGCTTCAGGCTCTAAGAAGCGAAGTCCGTACCCGAATTGAGCAGGAGCTTTCCATGCTCGCAACGCGGGCGTTGAAGCCACTCTTTCTTTGCGTGGCACCTCCGATTTTGGGATTGCTTGCTTCCGGACTGTTTTTAGGAGCAGCCGATGCGTTTCGTCTTTAAGTGGCTGATCTGGGGAATATTCTTTTCGGTGATTATTGGGGGGAAGGCTTGGGATTTTCCCGAGGGAGCTGCGAAGTTACTCGATCCCATTCCGCCGTTTGAATTTAAACCAGCAGTGCAACGTAAGGATTCTTCTTCCGGTCGGCGAACTCGAGGGCAGCGGTCCCGGCACTCTTTAAAGTACACTCGAGCTTTCCGCGGCGATAAACGGTGATCGTGATGTCTGAAAGTTTTGAATGAGCGCAGTAGACCAGGGAACCATCCGTATCTTCGTAAGTGAGTCCCGCAAAATCCTTTAACTCGGACTTCGCACTCCCTTTGAAGAGGAGGTCATCCTTTTCGACTTGGAATTCCCACTCCGTGAGCGAAGACTTCGATCGGCTCTTGAAGTTGTCCCAGAGGGATTTAAATTTATACTCCTGATTTTGGTAAACGAAGTAGAGCGACGAAACTCGGGGACTGAGCAGAGGCCCAAGCTTGCGCTTGCCTTCCCAACCCTCGAATACAAACGGCACCGGTTGGTTCTGTTCGTTGACGAACGTATTGCAATGAGCCCAGACCCAAGATTCGCCCGATCGCGTTCCAGCGGAATGGGTGAGAACACCGGGAACATCTTTCCATTCCTGTTTCTCTCCACCGATTTCAGAAGTCCCACTGAACTTCAAGGCTTCGTAAGATTTCAGGGTCGTGTGTTGAAAAAGCTTCGGATGATTTTGCAAAAGTTCTGGAACGGCATTGAAGCGAAATGCGCCGCTCTGGTCGATCTTCAAATCCCAACTCACACCCTGCCCCTTGGATTGAATTTTTCCACGAGTTTCGGTGGGCGATACAAAGCTGTTTGCGATTTTAATAATCGCTCCGCCGTCGGTAGGCGTGGAACTGAACTCTCGGATGTCGAAAGTTTGTTTCACCGCCGACTTCACCATTTCTTTTTCTTTGGTGCGTTCGAAGTAAATGGCCCAGGTCTCAGCTATTTTTCGAAATCCGTTGTGACTGGAAAGAATTGAAAATCGGAGCGTGAGTGCGCGCAAACTCTTCGGGTCCATCATGGTGAGGTACCAAACCTCTTGGTAACCCTTGCCGGAATTGATGTTCTTGATCTGCGAGTCCCAGATAGAGGTGTCCACTAGGTGCTTCCTCCTCTGGCACGCAGTTTGGTCTGTGCGTGCCAGGCTGCAGTCATGAGTAAGTGTACGGTGAGAAAAATCGCGATCGCAGATTCGATGAGCGTGACGAGCAAGTAAGCGAGGTACTGCTTTTCGTCTAGATAGAGGTGTAAAAATCCAGCCACGACAATGATTTTAGCAAAGAGATGAATCAAGGTGTAGGTCGTATTTTTGGGTTGGGTGGCTGAGAGAAAACTCAGGCTCGCCAGAAGCATGGCTCCTGCAGCCGCAAAAATGGACCAAAATTTGTCAGCACCGCCGTCTGGCAGGGGAATGAAGCTCGGAAAGAATCGCACTCCGTAGCTCAGGGCAAAGCAAAGTTCATTGGGAAAGAAGAAGGCAAAGAGCGAAGCCACGATATAAAAGATGCCCAAGAACCAGAAAGCCATTTCCTAGCTTTATCAGTCTTGATGCCAGTTATGTATTATTTATCGGTCTGAGAAGGATGGTATCGCCTTCCCGCCCTTCCAGCTTCCAGATCTCCTCAATCGCCCGAACCCCTCCCGTTCTGCGGACTTGCACCAACCATTGAATGCCAACCGCCAGCAGCTCCCGGATGACCGACGGGGCAAGCTTTCCTTCCGAGGAAATCAGACAGAGGAGCTCGATTCGACGAAGGGCATCTCGAGGGGAATTGGCGTGCAGGGTGGCGAGCGCCCCTTGATGACCGGTGTTCAGAGCCTGCAGGAGGTCTAGAACTTCGCTACCTCGGCACTCTCCTAAGATGATGCGATCGGGTCGCATTCGGAGGGTTTGTCGAAGCAAGGTCCGCAAAGTCACTTCCCCGCACCCGTCGGCATTCGGGGGGCGGGATACCAGACTCAGAAAATGGGGATGGTGGGGCTGAAGTTCGGGTGTGTCTTCTAGGGCAATCATTCGCTCCTGAGGAGGGACGCAACTGAGAAGGTCCGAGGCCAAAGTCGTCTTTCCACTCCCGGTGGCGCCCGATATCAGGATGGATTCTCCCCGGCGAACAGCTTGAACTAGAAAATCAAACGAGGGAGACTGCCCCCAACGTTGTAGGGTGGGGCCGTTTTTCTGAGCCAGGCGGCGGAGTGAAATCAAAGTGCCGTGAGAAGCCAGTGGGGGAAAGCAGACGTGAAGTCGATGCCCCGATCTCAAACTCGCGTCTGCAAACGGGTTACGAGCGTCCCAAGATTTACCCGCTTCCGAAAGTGCCTCGACCACCCAGGTTTTGATTTCGTCCTCTTTCCATGGAGTCGGTCCCAAACCTTCCAAGCCTAGGCCTCGATCGACGAACACCTGGTTTTCCCCGTTGATGCAAATGTCGGTGATGGCTGAATCAGCCAAGAGATCTGAAAGCCAAGCCGGAGTGCGAATCATTCGAGTGCCGTCCAAGGAAAGCCTGGAGAGTTTCTGAGTTGGCGTTCCGCTGCGGGAGAAGTCCAATCGCGCGGAAGAGGAAGGGGGCCACGCGGAAGCGTCCACCGCGTGGTGGGGGGAGCTGCGTAGGGGAGTAGTATCGCGACGAGTTCCGATACGTTATTTAAATAATCTTCCGAGCCAAAGAGTAAACCCAGCACCGGAATCTGCCGGAGTAACGGAAGCCCTTTGGCTTGGTCGCGCATTCCCTGTTGCAAGAGCCCCGAGAGCAGCAGCGGCTTTCCAAACTTCGCATCCACTTGAGTGCGCATCCGATTCGCCTGCATCCCGGGAATATCGTCTTGAGAAAGAGAACTATCGAGTTGGCTCACTTCGGTGGAAATGTCTGCCCGAATTTTTTCACCAGCCACGTGAGTGATTTTCAGTTTCAATGAAACTCCGAACTGCTTCCAATTGACCTGGGACATGTAATGAGTCTTGGTGCGAATCGGAATTTCTCCACCGGCAAAAAGTTCTGCTTCACCGGGTGCGCGCACCGCGAGTTCTGGTCGCGAGAGAATTTTTGCGGCACCCTTTCCTTCTAATGCCTGCAAGGTGAGATCCAGTTGGAGGCTCGAAGCGACTGCAGAAGAAGTCACTCGAAAGGCCCCCTCTTGTTCGGCAGGCCAACGCACCCCGAGCGCACCGAATTCACTGCGCCGCAGCTCGAGAAGAAAAACCCGGAAGTAAATGGTTGGAGCATCGTCAGGAAGGGACTGAACGTCGCTCTCTACCAAGGGGAAGAGCGACTTCAATTTGGCCTCGAGTCGTACTTGCTCCTGCGGAGAGGTCGCGCTTCCTCGGACCCAGATTCCAGTCTCTCGTTCTTCGAACCAGATTTTGTCCCGGTAAGAAGAGGTTTTTAACCAGGCGTCGATTCGCTCCCGGCCTTGGGCCAGCAAGGTGGCGGTGGGTAGGGTCTCATTTTTAACGAGAGCCCGGTACGCGTCGGCGAGGCGTCCGACCCGCTTGGCTTCCTCCCAGCTTCGAACCTCCCCCCGGAGGATCACTCCTGGACCCGAAGCGATGACCTCGACTTCTTGCAGAAGATCGAGCTCCCGTCGCAGCCCCCCGTCGGCCCCGTCCGGAGCCCATTTCTCAATTCGGACTGGCCGAAACTCTGTCGAACCATCGGTTTTCCAGACCCAAAGATCGGTTCGTCCGGGCTTCAAGCCCTTGACTAGGAGCGCCTCTTCAGCCGAAGGCACTGATTTTTTCAGGGGGTAGACTTTCAAAATCGGATCGCCTACGGAGTAGCGAAGAAGGCCTGGAATTTGGAGCAATCTCTGTTCCCCTTGGGCCAAAACCAGGGGAGGTTTAGGAACGAGTTCTGTCCCCCTTGTGCTAGTTGTCATTAGAAACGGAAGAAACGAAGTGACCGCAAAAACGAAGTGCCATTGGAGTTTCATGGCTAGGAGAAGGGCAAGGATTAAGCCAAGTTAAGCCGCAGAGCTCAGAAGTATGGAATTGACAAGGGTCCGTACCGAAGGCTAGATCTGGGAAAAAGAATTACCCTAGATCTGGAGGTTGGATCAACATGTCGTCACGTACCGGAAAAACTCGCAATGCCAGAAAAGTTCGCAAAGCCCGCAAAGGGAAAGCCCGCAAGCGCAAGCAACAAAACAAAGGCACGACTCCGAAGTTCGCCATCCACCAAGAATAAAAAGGTTAGGACCTCTATGAGCTCGAAGCGTAACTATCTTTTCACTTCTGAATCCGTCACCGAAGGCCATCCCGATAAGATTGCCGATCAGATTTCAGACGCCGTCCTGGACGCGATCTTGACTCAAGATCCGAAATCGCGCGTGGCTTGTGAGACGTTGGTGACCACCGGTTTGGTGGTGATTGCAGGAGAAGTGACCACAAACGCTCGAGTGGACTACTCTCATGTCGCTCGCGAGACGATTAAGAAGATTGGTTACGATTCGTCGGACAAAGGTTTCGATTACAAGACCTGCAGCGTGATGGTCACCTTGGATCGTCAGTCGCCAGACATTGCTCAAGGCGTGACCCAAGGTCAGGGCATGCACAATCAGCAAGAACAAGGTGCGGGAGATCAAGGCATCATGTTCGGCTATGCCGTGCGCGAGTCTGAAGAACTCATGCCGCTCACGATGGACCTTTCGCATAAACTCGCACTGCGCCTGTCGCAGGTGCGAAAGAATGGCACCCTCGGTTGGTTGCGTCCGGATGGAAAGACCCAAGTCACTGTTGAGTATGAAGATGGGGTTCCGCGCCGCGTGGACGCTGTCGTCGTCAGCACTCAGCACGACGAAGCCATCAAACACTCTCAGATTAAAGAAGCGATGATCGAGGAAGTCGTGAAGAAAGTCATTCCCGGCAAGTACCTCGATGCGAACACCAAGTTTTACATCAACCCAACCGGTCGTTTCGTGATCGGTGGTCCGATGGGCGATTGCGGTCTCACCGGCCGTAAAATTATTGTCGACACCTACGGCGGCCACGGCGCGCACGGCGGTGGGGCTTTCTCGGGCAAGGATCCTTCAAAGGTGGATCGTTCGGCTTGTTACATGGGCCGCTACGTTGCGAAGAACATCGTGGCTGCTGGCTTGGCAGACAAATGCTTAGTCCAGCTCGCTTATGCCATCGGTGTGGCTGAACCCGTCAGCGTGATGGTCAACGCTTTCGGCACTGAAAAAGTGGAACTCAAGAAACTCGAAGTCGCTGCGCGCGAGATTTTCCATCTCCGCCCAGCGGGCATCATTCAGTCGCTGGATCTGCTCCGCCCGATCTATCTGAAGACGGCCGCTTACGGTCACTTCGGTCGCGCTGAACCCGAGTTCACTTGGGAAAAAACAGATCAAGTGCAGGCGCTCAAGAGCCTGAAATAACGTGCTCTATAACCTTGTACGCTTCTTTCCCTACTGGGCAGTACCGCTGGCCATAGTTCTGGTGGATCTGGGTATTTATTTTCGACGTAAGAAAAAACCTTCCTATCGATGGGTTTTATTTCTGAGTGCCGTACTCGTTATTTTAAGTTTAGTTTGGGTTATCACCCGAGGTGATCGAAACGCTGACCGCTGGGTCGGTAAATTTCTAGGCGTAGGCCAGATTGGGAGACAGTGATGAAAAAGATTCTTTTCGTGGTGTTGGCGGGGTTGGTGGTTTCTCTTTCTGCTCGGGCGGAAAATACTCGGGTGACGAATCCGAATGCGATGAGTTTGGAAGTTATGGGGCATGCGGGGATCTGGTCTATAAATTACGACCGAGCCGTCGATGAGTCTCTTGTTGCTGGGATTGGTTTTGGTACTACAGTTTGGAATTCTTCTGCCTTTCCTGCCTATGTAAACTATTACTTTTTGAAAGAGCAGAGCTCTCTCTACCTTACGGCTGGGGTGACAATCTTCGGCTCGAGTACATTGAACACCATTTTTGGAGACCTTCGGACGTCTTCGTCAGTGGTAGGCAACGTTGGTTTGGGTTATGAAGTTCGAAGCGACGCAGGGTTCCTGGTTCGTTTGACCGCCTATGGTTTCTTTGGCGGAAATACCTTTCAGCCCTGGGGCGGCCTCTCCCTGGGCTGGTCTTTTTAAATAAAATAACGAAAAGGTAATAAATGGCGGAAGTGGCCATCTTTTCGGAATTCTTAGATAAATTGCCTCAGTTTAAGACGCACCGGTCAAAAGGTCGTTTAGCGCCAAAAAATCGTACAAAATTTTTTGACAGGTCGGCAATCTTTGCTTAGCCTTTTAGATGTGGGTTGCGGACATTACGTCCAATACCTGTAGGACTCAAGGACGGGTTTAAAAGGGGGGAGCATTGATGCTCACATTTCAGTCACCACTAGTGGGTGAAAGTTTAGCAATTCAGAATCTATTCAAAACAATCGAAAAGCTGGCCCAGACAGACAGCACGGTATTGATTACAGGCGAAAGCGGCACCGGTAAGGAATTAGTAGCTCGAGCGATTCATGAGAGTTCGAACAGAGCTTCTAAACCGATGGTGATCGTGAACTGTGGCGCAATACCCTCTGAACTTCTCGAAGCCGAACTTTTCGGACACATGAAGGGCGCATTTACCGGGGCGATGCAAAATCGCCAAGGTCGTTTCGAATCTGCCCAAGGTGGAACGATCTTCTTGGATGAAATCGGCGAGATGCCTCTTCATCTGCAAGTGAAACTTCTACGAGTACTTCAGACCAAGCAGTTTGAAGCGGTCGGTTCTTCTAAGACGATTGAAGTCGACGTTCGTATCGTCGCAGCTACCAATCGCAATTTAGAAGAAGCGGTTCAAAAGAAGGAATTTCGCGAAGATCTCTACTACCGCTTAAATGTGATTCCACTGAAGATTCCGTCATTACGTGAAAGAAAGACGGATATTCCGCTACTCATTCAACATTTCGTAAAACAGTTTAACGAGCTGACCGGTCATTCCGTTGAAGCTCCATCGGGTCAGATTTTGGAAGCCCTGATGGCGTACGACTGGCCGGGAAACGTTCGTGAGCTTGAAAACCTCATGGAACGTATCGTGATTCTCAAGGGACAAGGCACGGTGGACTTAGGGGACCTCCCACACCGCATCTTCCAGAAGTACGCTGAAGGTCGTCCGGCGGGCGCAGGTGCTCTGTCGGCTTCAGAATTTCCGAGAATGGTTCTTCCGAACTCGGGCGTGGATCTGAAGAACATCGTTGCTGCGTTTGAAAATCATTTGATCGATCAAGCTCTGGCTCGTACGGGCAACAACAAGAATCGCGCAAGCGAACTCTTGAAGATGAACCGCACGACCCTTGTTGAGAAGCTCCGTAAGCGCGGAATGATCATCCCGGTTTCAAAGGGTGGCGTCAGCGAAGAAGCTCTAGATACGATGGAAATCAACGCTCAGGCCATCGCTGCCATGAATTCGTCTTCGAATGGCAATGGCGGAGAAATTCTCGAGAACTAAGCTCAAATCAGTTGATGTAGATAGGAACCCCTGGAGTGGCTGGATGCTGCTTCGGGGGTTCTTTTTTGGGAAGACGGTGCTGCCGGTTTCGATCGGTGACTGTAATTCATTGGTTGAAAGTAAATAGTACTAATACAGTACTATCACTCGCCCCGGGACGGGTGATCTCGTAGATTTAATTAAATAAATTCAGACACTTAATATACTGCATGTAAACAGTTTGTTATATGTCGCATTGCGCTATATAAGGAGGGCATGAAGAAGCTTCCTTATATAATGATGGTTTGCGCAGGGTTCGGAATCGCCGGTTGCGGTGGCAAGGTCACCAAAGTCAAAGCAGTTCCGGGCGTGGTGGGTGAGGCGCAGGTGAAGATTTTAGCGCCGGAACTTTTGGCTCCTAGAACAGCCAAGCTGGTTTGTCGACAGACTTACAAAGTCGAGCGTTCGGACTTTCCTGTGGAAGCTTCTGCTCCCTCGGAAGTAGTTTTTGAGTTTGGATCCGAATCCACCCCGAAGGAACTCGAGTTAGTGAGCACGGTGGGCGATTACCAAGCGAAGATGACTTTGGATATCTATCAAACCAAGCTTCGGGAGTTTTCAGAGGTGTCTTTGGATTTCTCCGCTTACACGGGTTACAACGATCGCCCTTTGGAAAGTGCGGGATCCGCGGGTTCGGTAACGATTGTAGAAGATACCCCTTGGGTGCTCGAAACCACTCCGACGACCATTTACTCTTATTCGGGAAATGCCAAATTCACTCAGCGCGTGGAGTGTCGAATCAATCCGCGAGTGTCCTCACAGAATTAGCGTTCTTTTTTACCGCGACGAGCGTTTGCAGCGTCGGCTTCTTCGTTACTTTGAACGGTTTGGCGAACGAGGTTGCGAACAATGCGGTTGCGATTCGCGCCGCCAAAGAGGGCGCGCACATCATCATACAGACCCGGATCGTTGACCAACGCGCCGAGGGTGCCTTGGCCGCTGTTGACCTTGTCTAAGATGCCTTCTAAATGACCGATGCTCTTTTTAAAGTTATCGCTGGAAGCGCCCAAGTTTTTAGAGAGCACTGCCAGATTTTCAAATACGATTTCGTTGCGATTATTTTTCTGAAACGATTTCAAAATCGCGTCGACACTCTTGGCGATGCTATCGAGGGAAACTAGGAGCTGATCTCCTTTGGAGAGAAACTGAGAGATATCGCGAGTGGGCTTTGCGGGAATTTCCGCACCCTCGGCGAGCATGTCGGGCTCCGTGCTGTTGGTGGTGAGGGAAATGAATTTATCGCCCAAAACCCCTTGGGTGAGAATCTCGGCCATCGTGTCTTTTTTCAAAATAGCTTCGTAGCGCTTGAAGACTTTCAGTTTCACGACGACATTGCCCTGCTTCGAATCAAAACTAATTTCTTCAATCGTTCCGATTTGAATTCCGCCTAATACAATCTTGGCGCCGCTGACTAAGCCATCGACAGATTCAAAGTGGGTGTAGTAGCGGTTGTAACGCGAGAAGAAGCTATCCACCCCGCCTAAGAAAATGAGCGAGAGCATGGCCAGTGTAGTGCCCAGCGTGATAAAAATTCCAACTTTAACTTCGACGTCTAGCTTCTTCATTTAAGTAACTATCCTTACTCCAGCGCTCCCGAAATAAATGATTGTACGATCTCGTCCTTCGACTTCTTGATGTTCTCAACAGTATCCAGAGTATGGATCTTTCCATTGTAGAGAATGGCAATTCGGTCAGCAATTTCGAACGCCGTCGGAATATCGTGGGTGACAAAAATGCCGGTGATTCCCGTCGACTTCAATTTTTTGACATTGTCGATGAGGCGCTTCGTGTTCACGGGGTCGAGACCCGCAGTGGGTTCGTCAAAGAGAATGATTTTGGGTTCGAGAATGATCGCACGAGCAAGCCCAGCGCGCTTTTGCATCCCTCCGGAAAGTTCGTTCGGAAGGAGTTGATTGCTGTTTTTCATGTCAATCAGCTCGAGCATTTGGTTCACGCGTTCGTGAATTTGGTGCGGATTAAAATTCGTGTGAGCCTTGAGAGGGTAGGAAAGATTTTCCTCAACCGTCAAAGAATCGAATAACGCGCCGTTCTGAAAAACGTATCCGATTCGAGTTCGAACCTTCATGAGTTCGTCTTCGGTGAGATCGACAATGTTGAGATCTTCGAAAAGAATTTCACCTTGGTCGGGTTTTTCCAGACCGATGATCGATCTTAGAATGACGCTCTTCCCGCTGCCAGAGCCGCCGAACAGGCCGAGTATTTCTCCTGCCCGCAAATCAAATGAAACGCCTTGGTGAACGCGTTTGTTCCCGAACGTTTTATGAATGCCTCGTACGTTCAGAACGACTTCATGGGAAGCTTTCGTTGCTGCCAAGTTCAGTACCTCGGGTAAACAGTCAGGATGAAAATTTTTGTTAAAAAGAAATCGCTGATCATGATGAAGATACTCGATGTCACCACCACCCAAGTCGTGGCATTGCCGACGCCTTGAGTTCCGCCTTCGGTATTCAATCCTTTCCAACAAGCGGTAATGGAAATAAACAGCGCAAAAACCACTGTTTTTAGCAGCCCTGTGAAGAGGTCGTACACTCGCAGAGTTTCCACCACTTTGGAAAGAAAAAACTCGACGGGGATTTTCATTTCGTGCAGAGAAATCAAAACGGCGCCCAAGATTCCGATGTAGTCCGCAAATAAAGTCAGAAGCGGAACTGCAATCAGACTGGCCATCACCTTGGGGATCACGATGCGTTTAATGGGGCTAGTGCCCAAGGCTCGAATGGCGTCGATCTGTTGGGTCACTTTCATCGAAGCGACTTCAGCAGCAATACCGGAACCAATTCTTCCGGCCAAAAGAAGGCTCGTAAACACGGGGCCCATTTCGCGAGCAATGGCGAGAGCAACGAGCTTCGGAACGTAAAGCGTGCCACCAAATTTTGCTAAACCATTTCCAAATTGCAGCGCCATCACCGAACCCGTAGCTATCGCGGTAACCGCGACCAGCATGAAGGATTGGATTCCGATGGTCATGATTTCCTGAACCACTAGACGGAAATGATAGGGGGGGCGAAAGAGCTCGCGAAGGATTTGGTAACTCAGATAACCGAAGCCGCCGGCAAACTGAACCAAGCGCACGGTGCGCTGGCCTAAAGCGTGAATGAAACTTTCTGCGAGAGGAATCTTGAACAAGAGATTCCGGACGGTTTCCATGGTGACTTCTATTTTACATCAATGTAGGCGGAGCGAACTGACAAATTGCGTAAAGGTCGGCAGCTCAGTGTTAAATTTTTCCGGGCGGGAGATATACATCAAATCGTAGACGCATTCCTGCTTTTTCAAAACGACTGTCCTAATCTTGACGGGTTCTCCGCTGAGCTTGCCGTGAATCGTGGTTTGAAGAGCGGTGATTTCAGAAATTTTGATGTTCTGTTCTTCACGCGAATTCACATGCGTGATTCCTAAGAGCAGTGCTTTTGTGAGTTCCTCGGTTTTGCGTCCATTATATTCCGTTGAAGGGCGGCAGGTGGAATTGATCGAAATCGTGTTGCCCGTCTTCTTGGATTGATAAGAGCGATCGGATCCGAGGTTGGTTTCCTTTTCTTCGCCCTCTTCTAACTTGGCGGAAGACGCAGAAGCCAAATGTTGCCAACCCATTCCCGTCAGGTCGAGCACGTCGTAGCTGTCCGCCTTCTTAGAGGTGGGTTGAATATTTCCAAAGAAAAGGCTGCAACCGGGAGCCAAAATCAGAATGAGGGTAACGAGGATCTGCTTTTGCATTTCGTGTAGTCCGTCCTACTAATCTAAACCGTCAAAGTCTCGGCGTAAACTGTTGTATTCCTGACGAATGGTCAAAATTCTCCGAGTTCGAACTTACCCCGAAGCAAAAACCTGCCGAGACTGATTTTCCTACGATGTCGGAAGCTTCTGCCTTTTGGAAGTCTTTTCCGGCAGATCTTTTTTACCTGGCACCATGTTTGCTACGTAGTCCCTGTTTCGTTCTAAGTCTTCATCAGGAGGATGGAGGGTTGGAGAGCAAGATGCTCAGTTTGAAAACTAGTTATGCCGTTCTGCCCCGTGCTGTAGCCATCTTGGCTGTGGCCGTGACGTCTATTATGACGCTTGCCAGCTCGCTGGCCTGGGGTGGTGACGCAATCCAACTTCACACCTTTAAAACCCACTCCCGACTCAGCTTCCGAATGGATACGGGCATTGAGCCCTCTTGGAAGGATACGGCGGATGGTTTTGAACTTTTCTTAAAAGGCATGATCCTAGCCGACCTGGGCTGCCCCTTGGGCCAGGAGCAGGAATGGATTCAGGAGCGCCAAGCTCGTCTCAAAGATTCTCGAATTGCCTCCCTACAACTGAAGGAGTTCCCTAACGGCATTCGGGTGGTGGGGAAGTGGAAGTTTCCGGAAGGGAACCTGGCTTTAGCCAATCCGAGTATGGAGCATTTTGACTATACGGATAAGAACAACCCGAGCTTTGTCGTCGACTTCTGGGTGAAGAGCGGCCCGACCCTCGCTGAGGCGCGAACCATTGAGCGTCGTCGCCAAGAGAAGCAAGCCTACGAGAAGGCTGCGAACCACGCGAAGAAAATTGCCAATCGAAAGATTGCGAGTCAGAAAATCAAGGTCGCTATCGAAGACATCGGGGCTTTTTGTAAAGAACCCTTGAAGGATGATAAGGACATCTTTCTTCAGTTCAGTCCGGCTCGGCAGAAGTTCGTCCTTTCGAAGTATCTGCCTTCGACTACAGCGGACACGAACTACACTTATTTGAAGCCGACGTCTGAGACCGAAGAAGCGAAGTACATTCGCCTGGCTTTAGATCTCTATGCGCAAGGCAAAACTGCCTTGGTGAATCGCACGATTGACTTCTTCGAAGAGAAATTTCCGAAATCGGAGTTTCGTCATCAAATGCGATTCTTAAGAGCCAATGCCCTGATTAAACTGGGTTACCAGGAACAGGCGCACCAGATTCTGGCCCAGCTCATGGTGGACGTGCGCGAGTCTGCAGTGGCGGTGCAATCGGCCATGTTCTTGGCCACGAAGGCGATGGAAAAGAACACGTATCTCCTGGCCCTCGAAAATTTTCTCTGGTTGACGAACTACCATCCCAAACATCAGCTGAGCTGGGTTTTTCACATGGGCGCTGCTGAAGCGCTCTTTGCGATGAAGGAAACCGATCGCGCGGCAAAAGAATATCTCTGGGTTTCACTTGAGGCGCCCACCCGTCTGAATCAAGCAGAAGGGGCAATGCGGTTGGGCGACCTCTATTTAGATCGCAAGCAGTATGAAAGCGCCTTGGCCGCGTACTTCAAGGGAATGGACCGTTTTAAGAAGGAGTCGGAAGAGTTTCCGACTGTTTCATTGAATCGTGCGGAGGCGTTGTACTGGATTGGCGAATACGCCAAGGCTGAAGAAGGCTTCAAAGGTTTTCTAGAAAACTTTCCTTCGCATCCGAGTGGTTGGAGAGCCACCTTCCGTTTAGGTGAAATCTTCGCTCGTAGATCGGAACCCAAAGATGTCGAACAGTCGCGCAAATGGTTCTTTGATACGATCAATCGCTTTCCATTCAGTCCGGGAGCAACGTTGGCTCGTTTGAGATTGATGCCTTGCGGAGATCACGGTGGTTTTAACGTCGAATCGGCTCAGGCATTCCTGTCCAAAGAAGCGAAGCATTTCTCCGGCAACGGCGAAATTTCTTTGGAAAAGTACAACGAGTTTAGAACCCTTGCCGGAGTTCGAAGTCTCACTTCGTTTGGGAAGGAACAAGAAGCCATTCAGTATGTGAATTCTGAATTCGATCAGCCCTTGGGTGTTCAGGGTCGTCAACTCTTGACGGAACTTTACAGCAAGCTCCTGCGCCGTTCAGTGTTGAAGCTTCTGGAGTCGGGTGATGAGTATCAAGCTCTGGTCTTCTACCAAGAGAAGTCAAAAATTCTGAAAAAGCAGCGCTACATTTTGGAAAAGAAATCGGGCTTTGTGAATTATATCGAAGAATCCGATTACCTTCTGAAGCTTTCGTTGGCGGCATCTCACCTAGGTTTGGGTAGCTTGGCTCGCGATCTCGACGCAGCTTACAAAGATGTTGAAAAGAATGTGGTAGCCCGCCGTTCTCCTGCTTCTACTTCGGAAGGAGAGCAGGACCCTGCGAAACTAGCTGAGAAGAGCTACGCTGAAGCCAAAGCCCTGTGGGTACAAAAGGGCTCTTCGGCCGAAGGTGAAATCCAAGAGCTCTTGAGCAAGGTCAGCTCGGACTCCTCCTACGCGTACCAAAAGGAATTGATTCAAGCCTTGATTGACGACGCGAGCGATCGGCCTGCGTTGGCCTTAGCTCATGTCAGTCGTGCGGCGCTTTTGGTGCCGTTTGGAAATGCATCAGTTCAACAAAACGAGCTCAGCCGTCTTCATTACTGGAGTGCGCGTCTCCAAGCAGAGCTGGGACAGTACGAAGCAGCTATTGGGTTCTATCGCGATCTTCAAACGGCGCCGGCCTTCAATAAATCGGTGGTGGGGCCTGCTGCAGCGTTGGGTGTGATGCCTCCTCCAGCGATGTCGAATCTGATCATGGCTGAAGCCGATCTTTTGGTGAAGTTAGAGAAGTGGGGCGATGCTGCCAAGGCTTATAATCGCGCGATCCAATCTGGTGAGAGCGGCAATAAGGCCTTGTTTGAATATGCGCGCGCCTTGAAGAAAACGGGTAGTCGCAAGGATTACGCGACTGCCGGACAAACTTTGAAAAAGCTTGCAGAAAGCAAGGTCGATGATTTTTGGAAAAAGTTAGCGCTAGAAGCGCTAGCAAATCAGAAAGCCAGGGAGGGCTTAAAAAATGAGTGACATCATTACGTCAGATCGAAGGATGCTCGAGCTGATCCAACTCGCGAAGACGGTCGCACAAAGCAAGGCAACCGTGTTGATTCAAGGCGAGAGCGGAACGGGCAAGGAATTGATGGCTGGCCTTATTCATGAAGGCAGCACCCGTTCGCATAAACCGTTTGTAGCAATTAACTGTGCTGCGATTCCGGAAAACCTGCTCGAATCCGAACTTTTCGGCTATGAGCGTGGGGCTTTCACCGGGGCAGTTTCCAGCAAAGCCGGAAAGTTTGAATTCGCTAACGGCGGTACTTTGCTTTTGGATGAGATTTCCGAAATGGACGTTCGCCTCCAAGCAAAACTTTTGCGCGTGATCCAAGAAGGTGAAGTCGATCGCATTGGTGGTCGGAAGCCCCTTCCGGTGGATGTTCGTATCATTGCAACCACCAATAAGAACTTGGCAGACTGCGTGAAGGCTGGCGAATTCCGTGAAGACCTTTTCTATCGCTTGAACGTTGTGAATCTGACGATGCCTCCTCTGCGTGAACGTATGGGTGACATCAAGATTCTTGCTGCTCACTTCATCGAAACGTATTCGGGTCAGGCTCGTGGCATGAACTGCATCACTGATGAAGCAGTGGCTCTTTTGGATTCCCACAGCTGGCCAGGAAACGTTCGCGAACTCGAGAACGTGATGGAACGTGCTGTTCTGACGGCGAAGGACCAGAAGGTTGCTCCGAAAGATATTCACATTGAGAGAACTGGCGATGGCCCGAATCTCGAGATGGATAAGGCGGGCTGGATTCCGGGTCGCACTTTGGATGACATCGAAAGAAACGTCATTCTTGAGGCGCTCCAATATCACTTAGGCAATCGGACTCACACGGCGCGCGCGCTTGGAATTTCCATTCGCACGCTTCGTAACAAGCTTGCGGATTATCGCCGCTTGGGAATCCGAGTGTAAAGTCGCCTGCGTGGGCAAGATTTGCCGCCATGCATTGATGGCGGAAGTTTGAGTTATACTGACTCGAGGGGGAATTGTGGTGGACAGCGGTTTTGATCCTACTATTGGTGCGCTGAATACGTCGCTGAACTTGCGGCTCGTGAATCAGAACGTCATCAGCTCCAACATCTCTAACGCAGATACTCCTGGTTACAAAGCTAAGACCATGGAGTTTGAAACTGCGTTGCGAGATGCGCTCAACGTCGGCGATCGCCTGCAAGCCCAGGGCGCCGATCCGGATCACCTTGTTCGCACTCCGACTGAAGCTGTGAATCCAGAAATTTACGACGATCCCAATGGTGTGGAGTCGCTGGATGGAAACACAGTCGATCGGGCTGCGGAAATGGCAAAACTCGCGGAAAACCACGTCCTGTATGACAGCTCTGCAGAAATGCTCAAACGAAAACTGGCCATGTTGAAGTACGCCATCTCTGAAGGTGGCGGCGGAGGTAGATAACCATGGATTTCTTTTCATCGATGCGAGTGAGCGCAACCGGATTAGATGCGCAAACGAAACGCCTCAATACCATCTCGAGTAATATCGCGAATGCGGAGACGACTCGAAATGCGGACGGGACGGGACCGTATCGTCGAAAAGATCCCTTGTTAGCTGCACAAACGGACCGCGAGAGCTTTGGTGAAATTTTAACCAATCAGCTCGACGAGCAGATCCAAGGAGTTCAAGTCGAGGAGATTGTAGAAGACCAGCGTCCTCCCAGATTGGTCTACAATCCCAAGCACCCCGACGCGAATGCCGAAGGTTACGTCGCTATGCCGAATGTGAACCACGTTGAAGAAATGGCCAATATGATTGCCGCGCAACGCTCTTATGAAGCAAACGTCACCGCCATGAATGCCGCTAAGACAATGGCACAAAAGGCGTTGGAGATCGGGAGATAGTAGATGAATAACACGATCGAAACGATGGGCAGAATTGTTGAAAGTGGGAATGTGGACCAGTTCATGGGCCAAAGTCCTGCGGCTGCTGAACTTCGAGTCAATCATGTTGCTGAGAAAGAAGGGCTCACTCCGGCTACGGCGATGCCGAACGGAACGACCTTCTCAGATATCCTGCGAGACTCTGTTTCTAAAGTGAACGAACTCCAAACTCAGGCAGATACTGCGATCAAGGAAATGGTTGCGGGACGGAACAAAAATATTCACGAGACGATGCTGACAATTGAGCGAGCAGATTCGTCGCTCAAACTCATGATGCAAGTACGTAACAAGATTTTGGATGCGTACCGAGAAATCATGAGAATGCAGGTCTAGTGTGGGTGAGGGACTGAACTGTGCTTGAATATTTTAAGAAAGTTTACGGACATGTTTCCGACTTCATCAACGGCTTAACGCCTGCGAGGAAGATGGCCTTCCTGGTGATCGGATCGATCATCACGGTTGCGATGGCAGGGCTCTTCTTCTTAGCTGGGGGAAAGACCTATCAGCCGCTGCTGACGAACTTGAATCCGGAAGACTCCACTAACATCATTCGAATTCTTCGGGACGAGCGAATTCCGTTCACAGTGGACCCGACAGGAAAGAACATTGCCATCCCACCAGAGAGCGTTTACGACCTTCGGTTGAAGTTAGCAATGATGGGATTGCCACAAACGAGTGTTGTCGGTTACGAAGTTTTCGATAAGCAAAGCCTAGGGACCACCAGTTTCGTTCAGAAGATTAACGAAAAGCGCGCTAAGGAAGGCGAATTGATGCGAACCATCGGTTCCATCAAAGGCGTGAAGCGGTCGCGTGTTCATCTGGCCATTCCTCAGAAAACCGCTTTCGTGGAAGATCAGAAAAAGTCTTCTGCTTCAGTGGTTTTGGATTTGGAACCAGGAACAGTTCTCACCGAGAAACAAGTCTACGGGATTGGAAATTTAGTGGCCCGCGCTGTTGAGGGCATGGAAATCTCCGACGTCGTGATTGTGGATTCTTTCGGAAAAGTGCTTTCGAGCAATCCACGTGATCCGTTTGCCGCAGAGACCGCCACTCAGCTGGAATACAAGCAGAAGGTGGAAAGCGATCTCGAAAAGCGAATCGAAGCGATGTTGGGTAAAGTCGTCGGCGATGGTCGCGTGGTGGCCCGAGTCAATGCGGATTTAGATTTCTCTCAGGTTCAAGAAACTCAAACGTCGTACGACGGAGATGCTGCTGCAACGGCATCGGTCGAGCGCGATGTGAAATCGATGGAAGGTTCACGCCCTGGCCCATATGGGTTAGCAGGAGCGGCGTCGAACACTCCGGGGCAACCGCCAGCGCCGAACGCTCAAGTTCGAAACGATACGAAGACCAATCGCGAAATTATCAATTATCGAGTGCCGCAAGTGGTGAAGAGCACACGCAAACCTTTGGGTGAACCCAAGCGTCTTTCTGTAGCAGTCATGGTGGATGGTAAAACCGTGAAGGGCGCTGCTGGAAAAGATGGGACTCGCGCTCCGGCTTCTGTGGAGGCCTGGAGCCCTGAGAAGTTAAAAGAGTTTGAAGGCTTGGTGGCGAATGTCGTCGGTTTGGATCGCAAGCGCGGTGACACCATTGAAGTGAAGAGTATTGAGTTCAGCCGCGAAGACTTTGAAGAAGCAGATCGCATCTTGGCGGATAACGAGAAGAAGATCTACTTCCAGAAGATGCTCATGTACACGGTCATCGGAATCACCATTGCACTGTTCTTCTTGTTCGTGGTTCGTCCGTTCATTCGTTGGGTGACCGAGAACACGATCGACAGCGTGGAAACCTTCTTGCCACAGACGATCGAAGAGCTCGAGAAGATGCAGAAGAATTCTTCTCTCCCGAACTTGGAAGACAATATCCCTGTGATGCCTGAGAAGATCGACCCCGAAAAGGTCGAAGGCGAAATGATTAAAGAGAAGATTATCAGCTTGGTGGATGCAAATCCGCACAAAGCCGCTCTGATCTTGAAGGAATGGGTCATCCGCGAATCGAATAAGAAGAAGGCAGAAGCGGCTGGTTCAGCACCCGGTAAAGGTAAGAGCGCATAAAGAGGATACTCGGCCATGACCTACGAAAACTTTGACGAAATGTCGGGAATAGAGAAGTCGGCTCTTCTACTGAACGTCCTGGGAAACCAAGTGACGGCTCAGATCTTTAAGAAGATGAAGGACAACGACGTGAAACGTCTGGTGAGCGCCATGGGGCAGGTCACGAAGGCGCCGATTCCGGTGGTGAAAAACGTTCTCGAAGCTTTCTATTCGGAAATCGCGGAAGAAGAAAATCTGATCTTTGGTCACGCGATGGGACGCGACTTCGTTCTGGCTACTTTGGGCGAAGAGCGCGCTAAAACGGTTTTGGGTCAACTCTCGGTCGTGGAAGGCAGCCGTACCCTCGAAGCTCTCGAGCTGGTCGACTCTCGTACCTTGGCCAACTTCTTGGTCAACGAGCATCCGCAAACCATCGCTCTTATCTTGGCGCATTTAGATCCGGCCAAGAAGTGCGAAGTTCTCAAGCGCTTGCCCGAAGCCATTCAGACCGAAGTCGTGCTTCGTATCTCGAACCTCGACTTTATTTCGCCGAACCTCATCGCTCAAGTCGACGAGGTTCTCAAGCAGGAATTGGCGACTTTGGGCTCCATCGACACCCAGCAACTCGGCGGCGTCCAACCTATCGCCGAAATGCTCAACGTCATGGACAAGACGAGCGAGCAAAACATCATGGCGCGTGTCGAAGAAAAAGACCCGCAATTGGCGGAAGAAATTCGCAAACTCATGTTCGTGTTCGAAGACATTATCTTCATCGACGATCGTGGAATGCAAATGCTGCTCAAGGAAGTGGCCAACGACAAACTGGTCGTGGCACTCAAAACAGCGCCGGAAGAGATTCGCGACAAGATTTTCCGCAACATTTCGAAGCGTGCGGCCGAGCTCCTCAAGGAAGACTTGGAGGCCATGGGACCGGTTCGTCTTTCCGATGTGGAAACCGCTCAGCAAGAAATCGTCAACGTGGCGAAGCGGCTTGAAGCGGAAGGCAAGATTATCATCAGCAGAGGCGGCGAAGCGGACGCTCTCGTATAAAAGGGAACGAGTAGATGGCTACCAAGGCTACCGACAAGTTCAAAATGAATGGCTTCGATGTTGCGAAGGAACAGAGCGAGGACAACAAAGGCCCTCAGATCCTTCAGCTCGACAAAGAAGTCACATCCAAAGTCATCGACTATCAGCCGCAGAAGCTGATGGAATCCGGTCAAGGCGAATACAAAAGTGTAAAAGCCCGCTTCGGCCCACTCGCAGCGACCGATCCCGATCGTTCAGCAAAAACTCGCAAAGCTTCTCGATTTAGCGTCAACTCCTTGCTTCGGGATCCGTTGGCCATCGAGGTAGAAGAACGTCGAGTCATCGAAGAGAAGGTGCGCTCACGTATTTCCGCTGTATTTGACGAAACCAAAGAGAAAGCCCTGAAAGAGGGTTTCGAAGCCGGTCGACAGGAAGGGCATGAGAAGGCTCATAAAGAGTTTCAGGCTGAAGGAAAGAATCGTCTCGAACAGTTTGATGCGTTCTTGGCTGCTAGTGAAGCCGCCAAGAAAGAAATTTTCAGAGAGAACGAAAAGTTTCTCATCGATTTAATTTTCAGAATTGGCCGAATGGTTCTTTTAAAAGAGTTACAGACGGACAAGGATTACCTTCTTCGCTTAGCCACCGATCTGATTGAGCGCGTCGGTGTGCGCGACAATATTAAAATTCGCCTCAATCCTTCGGACATCGAAACGGCCGCGAGCTTGCGCGAAGGCTTGGAAAAGAAGCTTGGCAATCTTCAGAACCTCCACATTGAACCTTCCGAAGAAGTGAAGGGCGGCGGTTGCACGATTGAAACCGATTGGAACTTCATCGACGCCAGCATCGATCAGCAGCTGAAGGGGATTTACGAGGCTGCTTCTCAGTCAGGAGCCGCGCGTGTCGTGGAAGATTGATCCCGAAGTCTACAAAAAGCGGTTGAATCAAGGCTTGGTCTATCACGAGGCCGGAAAAATCACGAAATCACTTGGGTTGATTTACGAGGCGCAGCTCTCCGGTGCGTCTGTCGGAAGTATTTGTGAAATTGAAAATGGTGCGGAAGCCGAAGTCATCGGTTTCAAAGACAAGCGCGTGGTGCTGATGCCGTTTGAAGATCTTCCGGGAATTAGCAATCAGTGCCTGGTGTCTTTAAAGAAAAAGGCATCCACCGTGAAGGTGGGCCATGAGCTTCTGGGGCGAGTTCTCGATGCGAGAGGAAATCCCATTGATGGCAAAGGTCCCCTGGATTCACTTAAGAATCGTTTAGAAGAACGCAGTCTCTACCAGTCGCCGACGCACCCGTTGCAACGAGAAATGATTTCAAAGCCGCTCGATCTAGGCATTCGTGCCATCAATGGTCTTCTGACCTGTGGCAAGGGCCAAAGAGTGGGCATTCTGGCGGGATCAGGCGTGGGAAAATCCGTTTTGCTGGGCATGATGGCTCGCTACACCGCTGCGGATGTCAACGTCATTGCGTTGATCGGAGAGCGCGGAAGAGAAGTGCGCGAATTCATCGAGCGCGATCTGGGTCCGGAAGGTTTGGCTCGATCGGTGGTGATTGTTGCGACCTCCGATCAATCGCCGCTTTTAAGAATGCGCGGAGCCTTCGTGGCTTCGACGATTGCGGAATATTTTCGAGATCAAGGTAAAGACGTTCTGATGCTGATGGATTCGGTCACGCGTTTTTGTATGGCCCAAAGAGAAATCGGTCTTTCGATGGGTGAGCCGCCTGCTTCCAAGGGGTACACGCCGAGTGTGTTCTCTCAGCTTCCCAAACTGCTCGAGCGCGCAGGTACGGGTGAAAAAGCGGGAAGCATCACCGGGCTCTTCACAGTTCTGGTGGAAGGCGATGATTTAGATGATCCGATCGCTGATGCGTCTCGTGCAATTTTGGATGGTCACATCGTGCTTTCCAGAAAAATTGCTCAACGAAATCTCTTTCCTGCGATTGATGTTTTACAAAGCGCAAGCCGCGTTATGCGCGCCGTGACGGACGCACCTCATCAAGAATGGGCGGGAAAGATTCGAGAATGGTTGGCCACCTACAATCAGGTGGAGGACATGATCAACATCGGTGCCTATGCTCGAGGCACGAGCCCCCGCATTGATCAAGCCGTCTATGCCATCGATCGGATTCGAAATTTCTTAGCGCAGTCGATTGAAGAGCGAGCGACTTACGCCGAAACCGAAGCACAAATGCATTCGATTGTGCGTGCTGCAGAAGCTTTTAGCGCACCCCCGCCTGCACCAACAGGACCAGCTCCTCAGAAGGTCGCTTTCCGCTGACTTTGATTCTCTAGACATTTCAGACCCGCCCCCTTAGAAATGATGGCCAATTCAAAAAAGGAATCGGGACGATTCTTTTGGGGGAAATTCATCATGATCCAGCTCAGCTCATTCGTGCTGTTATTTGCAGCATGGTCCGGTGTCGCTCACGCCACGCAGATTCAATCCAAAGATTATCCGTTTCCTTACAACGAACCGCTTTTACCGAGTGTGACCTTCGCGCTCATTCGACCTGCGGTGGATTCGCTGCAAGTGCGAACCCTTTCTTTGAAACCGGAGCGGAAGAAAGTTGCCGTTCTGGGTGAGTTTGCAGACTTTCGCTACGGCGTCTACGTTCAGAAGGGCAAGGATGTTCGAAACGCCCCGGTGATTTTGTATCTCTCCGGAATCGGCGGCACTTTCCAAGGTGGCGGCAATAAATTTATTACTCAGTCGCTTTACGAATCGGGGTTCAACGTCATTTCGATCGATTCGAATTTCTTTTTTACCCGAATCCTCAGTTTGAGTCGGGACGGTTATCCTGGCTACCTTCCGGACGATGCGGAAGATCTCTATCCGATCTTGCATCAGATTTTGGAAGACTTCCGAAAGACTTACCAGACTGGATTTGGCGACGTGCACATCATGGGCTTGTCGATGGGTGCTCTCGAGTCTGCGCATATTTCTAGAATGGATCGAGAGAAGAAGCTCTTAGGAATTAAGAAGACCGTGATGCTGAATCCGCCCGCGAGTCTTCGTTACGCTTTGAAAGTGCTCGATGCTTTTTATGCGGTAGGGGATAATTGGTCTTATGAATACAAGCAGCGTGTGATGGGCTACGTGATTGATACCGCTCTGAATAATATCGACAACCCGAACGCCATCATGAGTTTGAATAAAATTCTGAAATTGGGCGAACCACAAGTCCAGTACCTGATTGGTAAAAGCTTTCGAGAAACATTACGAGACGCGATTGTCACCTCTCAACAGATCGACGATCGTGGAATTCTGAAAGGTCCCTACACGGAACTTTTAAGAAATGAACGGACTGAGGAAGCTAATGCGTTTAGCTTTGCCCAGTATGTAGAAGAGTTTTTGTATCCCATCGTTCTGAAACGCCATCCTGCTGAGACTTCGCAGCTTCAATCTTCTCGCGACCTATTCGCTCGTGCGGACATGACGGACCTCGAGCCCTATATGCGTGAAAATCCGAATCTCTACGTCATTACGAATGCCGACGACATGGTTCTCCGCTCGACCGATCCCGCCTATTTAGAGGACATCTTAAAAGAACGCCTGATTCTCTTTCCGTTTGGGGGGCATTGCGGAAACGTTTGGCATCCGCTCAATCAAGCCCAGCTCATCAAAGTGCTTAAGAATTAGGGCTAGCTTCAAAACAGCTGAGATAGCCGCTGCCGGCGGCAAACTCTGCCCATTTGCTGCGGCGGGGCGGGGATTTATCATTAAAAGTTATGGGAAGAGGTACGACCTTCACCTGCTTTTTCAGCATTCTTATCTTGATCGGTACCTTGGCAACATCCGTGCGTGCTGAGAATACCTTTGTCGCTATCGGGGGTTCAGGCGATGCGCCAGACCTCGAGAAAACGATTTTCGACGAAACGTTTAAAAGTATGGGTCAGTCCATGAAGACTTTGGGTTGGAAGGGAGATCTCTATTTTAATGGAGGTCATCCCAAAAGCGAGGAGGACGTCTACAAGTATTTTGATTCAGGAGTGCGAAGTAAATTCAATCCCGAAACTTACAAGAACGGTATCAAAAAAGCTGAAGAGAGGATCGATGCAGCGGAGGCTGGGGATCAGGTGTTGTTTTGGGTGGATTCGCACGGAAGACCCGCCGACAAAGATTTCCATGACGTGGAGTGTGGGGACAGCTTGTGCAGCTTGGAGAAGTTCAATTTTGCGTTGTCTCAGTCCATCGCCCAGAAGCTTCGAGGTCCCCCGAAGATCGCCGTAGTGGACAATAGCTGCTATTCCGGGAGCAGCATTAAGTTCGCTCAAGAGGCGGTTTGTGCTGTGTCTGCCGCGGGCGATTCTGTTTCTAGTTCTGATTTTGGAATACAGCTGACCCAATCTATGCGCAAAGGATTCAATTTAGAAGAAGCCTTTCTCAGGGCCAGGTTGAACTCGAAAGGATACGGAACACCTCAGATTTCCACTCCTGCCGGTCTCATTGTTCAAGAGAGAATGCAGAAACTTTTGGCAAACGTCGATTATCTAGGCTTTCGAAAAGAGCTACCGGAAGACTGTTGCACGGTGAATGTGGCTGGAGAAATCAAGGAGATCGTAAAAGCATTGGGGTCTTTGAATGAACAGCTGAAATCTTGGTTAGAAGAGAGTCAGGAATTTAAAAACCTTATTGCAGCTCTAAGGGACTACAAGAAGCTGTTTGATGAAGCACGAAAAAAGGCAGATGAGCTGAACAGATTGGGAACGGAGAAAAGAACTGTACCCATTAAGGGCGAGAAGGGTGGCAATGTCTGGGTGACTTGGAATGCTGTTGCCGATGACTTGGAGAATCAGCACACTGAAAAACAGATCAAAGATTTAGAAAATAGTTTGGAAGGACTCAAAGATCCGAAGAACCCAAATCACGCCTACTACGGCAGTACAATAAAAGGCATTCAATCCTTAGAGAGGGAGGTTGTCGCCCGAGATATAGTGGGAAAAAACCCCGAGTTTCAAGACTTTCTAAACAAGAGGACAGCTTATCTGGCTCTTGTTGGGGCAAAGAAGACGGCCCTGACAGCCCCTCTTTCTTTAGCGGCGAAGAGGGTCTGGGAGCTGGAAAGAACCGTTTACGAACAGATGTATCGAGCTTATCAAACGCAGGAGCCCAACCCATGCAACTCATTCAAATTTTAGTTCTTCTGCTAAGCGTTGGAACCTCTAATTCTCAGGCTGGGTCTCTAGACCGATTTAAAGGTTGTGGAAACTATCGAGTTCAAGGCACCGTGATTCAGAAGCAGAAAGATTTTTACATCTCCATTTTTTCGGGCAGTCGTGAAGAGACTCAGTTGAAAGTGCTTCCAGAGAATCAGAAGTCCGTTCGAGAGTTTTTAGATCAAACGGTGGACGTAGACGCCCATATTCCGAAGCTGATTAAGAAGTATCGAGGAGTGATTCAGGTTTCACAGATTCGTTTTGGAGTTCCCAATCCTGCCGACCCAGCTCGTGGTGATGGATTTTGGCTAGAGAAACGAACCAGGTGCGGATCCTAATATGTGGGGAACGTAGAAAGAGATTCTAGAAATAAAAAAAGGTGCTGGCTCGAGAGAGAGTCCAGCACCTTTTTTCTTTGGGTCCCCGACCCTCTCTGCCCCGTGTTTGTAGATCCCCCTAATAATTAGATCCGCAAACAATAACCATTAACTAACTACTTACCGGTGCAGAGAGAGTCGATAAATCTGGCCGAGCCCCCTGCAGGGCGGCTCGGCCATCAAGCTAGAAGCTTAGTTTTTGCAAGCTTCGATCTTGTAGGTCTTGCTGAATGCAGCTGGGCCAGCGCCGTGTGCATAGTTAGCAGCATCGTACACATTCACAGTGTACTCGAGAGCAGCAGTGACCTTCTCAGATGCATACTGAGAACAGCCAGCGCGGGTCTGAGCCACACACTTGGTGACGGTGCGAGCGAGAGGCGAGAAGGTGCTTGCCGAAACCGACGATGCACATTCACCGCGTACGCCAGTAGCCATACACTTCGAAACGGTAGCATGGAGCATATCGCCGACCACGCAAACTTCGTTGACGTTCACGAAGCTGTTGCCGATTTGAACTTGCGGATAAGCAGCAACCAAGCCAGCTGATTCGATTTCAGCCCAGCTGGATGCGCTGTTGATTTGAGCAGCAGAAGCAGAGGTAGCCAGAGCGATGAAAGCTCCAACAACCAAGAACATTTCCTTTTTCATTTTTAGGTCCTTTCCCCAATAGGGTTATTGTTTACGGACCGGACAACTATGGGACTGCTGTCAAAATTGCAACTGCGATCTTTGTTTTTTCTTGCAATTCATTAAGTTTGTGTAACGCGGAGCGGGAATGTGTATCGTGGTGTGAGAATAATTTCACAGCATGCGTCAGACCTTTTTTGCCTAGCGTTTTTAGCGCATTTCACGAGGTAAACGCTGCCCTGCGGAAAATCATTCAGTCTAGGCGGTTAGCCCTCAAAATCAGACAATCTCAGGAGCATGCGAAAGTTCCATTTTGAACTCGAAGCAGTCGAACGTGTTCGGAAAGCGAAAGAAGAGGAAGCGTTGCGCTCCCTCGGTGTCGCTCAACGTGCATTGGTTCGTGAAAGAGAAAGGCGTGATTCGCTTTTCAAAGACCTCGCAAATTCTTTGAATCGACGCGAGCAACTCGGAGCGAGTGGAGAAATCAGTTCAACAGCAATTCAGATGGAAACAGATTTTGTGGAAGGGACGAAGAAACGAATTATACAAGCAGAACACACCTGCATGCGTGCGCAGAAGGCGGTCGACAAAGCGATGCGTGGATATCTGCAAGCACGACGACAAACCCGAATGATTGAAGTTCTGCGAGAGCGAGCTTTTGAGAGCTACAAAAAAGCAGCTGCAAAGCGCGAACAAAAAGACATGGATGATTTGAACATCATGAGAGCGCGCATTCTGAAAGAAGGCCGAGCATGAAGGGCATGGCAAAAAATCTTTTAATCACGACTGCAGGACTCCTCGCGATCACGGGTATTTGGATTCATTGGGCTGTGGGCGAGTCGAGTGAAAAGCCAGCTACTCACGCTGCGGAACCAGCAGCGCCAGCTGCCCAGGAACCTGTAAAAGAAACGGCACCTGTTTCGACCGTGTTGAAGGACAAAGATAAGCAAGCTTGTTTGACCGACCCTGCTGCTATTGAAGATCTCAGAAAGAAAAAAGAAGAAATCGAAGCGCGCGCGAAGGTGCTCGATGCCAAAGAAGAAGAGTTGAAGACCAAGGGCATCGCGCTTGAAGAAGAAATTAAGAGCCTTCAAAATCTGCGCGATGAAATTGCCAAGATTAATGAATTACAAAAAGCGGATCGCCAAGAAAAAGTAGCGAAGATTGTGGAAACAATCGAAGCGATGAGCCCGAAGGCTTCGGCAAAACTCTTGTCGTCGATCGACGACGCGCTCGCTGTGGCAGCGATGTCTGCACTGAATACGCAAAAATTAGCAAAGATTGTGAACTTGATGGAGCCGGACGATTCGTCGCGGCTTACGGAATTAATGGCTGGAGTGGCCCGAGCCAAAAAACAAGCGTCGCGTGACGCTTCAGAGGCCGCAAAGAAAAGAAAAGGAGGTGAAAAAATAAATGATACCAACAATCAGACAAAGTCAGAATCTGATCATCAGCCCGCAGACCCAAAGCAGCTCAGTCAATCTGGACAAAAGCAGCCCAGCCAACCTGAATCTAAGCCAGGCCAATCCAGCCAATCAGGACAGCCAGGTCAGTCTCTCCAGTCCGGACAGCAGCAAGCAGCCGCTTCAGGTCAACTCTCCGGTCAGCCCAGTTCAGCCGAATCGTCGGCGGAATAAAGCTGAAGAGGGTGGGGAAGCTGAACTCGGTTTTTCAGCAGCATTAGCGCAGTCCATGGTGCAGGCAACTGCTCCGGAGGCGAATAAGGCTGCGGTGAAACCTGTGCAAAGCGATCTTCTTGCGGATGAGAAGTCAGGACAGGAACCCCTTCAGGCAGTGATGGCTCAATTGAATCCGGTAGCGGATGCAATGAATTTGAAAGCTGGAAATTCGGTTTCCAAATTCACGAGCGATGCAGCCCGAGGTGGAGATGAAAGAACTCTGCTCAAATCATTAAAGACGACCGCCAGTTCGAATACTGCAGGAGCAATGGCTGGACTCAAGCCGTGGAATAAGGATTGGGTTTTTGGAGGACAGGATCAGCAAGCTGAATCCGAGAATCCTTTAAACCAAATCCCGCTTTCCGTTTTGTTGGGAATGAAACCAAAAGCCGCACAGGCCGAAGGCGCTCAACCCGTGATTTCAAAAGAATCGCAAGGGTTGCAGGCTCAGTCCCTGATGCAAGCGACGCAAGCACAAGCTGCGGGTGAACTCATTCCTTTCCAAGCGAATGGTGAAAGAAGCACGAATGCGACGAGAGGTCATGCAACGGAAGTGGCCGATCTCAATGATTTACAGGGTGTCGCAGAGTTTGAAGTGGTGAAATCCAATCCCGTTCCGAAAAAGCCCGTGGCATCTCACGCGACTTTAAGCGGCAGCGCATTTATGGATACGTTGATGGGAGTGCAAGGGACTCAAAAGGGCCAAGCACTCACTCAGCCATCTGCTGCCCCGATAGTCGCGGGCCAGGCCATGGCTCAATCGGATATTCGGGCGGATCTCCAGGAATCTTCAGCGTCGAACAAGCTTTTAAAGAAAGTCGACAAGAAGGTCTTGGCTGAGGATTTGACCGTGGGATCCAAACTCGGAACTGCTGTGCTGGGAACGACAAATTCTCAGCAGTCATCGGATCTTTCGGGTCCGGCCATGGCACCAGAAGTAACGGGAATGGTGACCAAGGGAGCGATGGCTAAGAATCGACTCAGCACGGATTCATTGGGTGGAGTGAGCGCGCAAATTCGAAATATCTCTGCAAATGGCGGAGGTGAAATGCGCATTCGACTCAAGCCGGATAATCTTGGGGAGTTGAGACTTCGCGTAGTTTCCGACGGACACCAAGTGGGTCTTCAGATTCACGCTTCAGACGAAAGTGCAAAGCAGATCATTCAGGAGAGTATGAATCACCTGAAGGAATCTCTGGCTGGGCACAGACTAAATCTCAGTAGCTTTGATGTTTCAGTAGGCATGCCGCCCGTTGGCTTAGCGAATAATGATGCTGCTCAAAACAGCTTCAATGATTCGTCGAGACAGCAGCAAGCATTTGCCAATCTGAATCAGCAGAGCCCTGAACAAAATGGGCAGTACTCAGGTCGAGAAGCTTGGTCGGGACAAGATTTGGACTCATTAGGGAGTTCAAGTGCGTCTCGCACTCGCAGCGCACCGGGAATGATGGCGGCCGGTTCAACAGGAATGTTGAAACGTCCAACACCCCAACTCGGACGCATTGATTTGAGAGCTTAGAGGTAAGGAATGGTTGAAGGACTGAAAAGTCCGGGGAATGCGCCGTCCACCCAGCAAGTGGGGGACGGCGGTTACTCCACCGGATCACTACAAAAAGACGCGCAGGAAGCTTCGACGTCGACGAAGTTCGGAGACGTTTGGAATCAAATCCAATCGAAGTACGGGAAGAAGCCTGAGAAGGCGCGCGAGATTAAGAAAACCTTGGATAAAGACGATTTCATGCGCATCATGATTTCGCAGATGAAGAACCAAGATCCGACTCAGCCGTTCAAGGCCGAGCAGATGGCGCAGGAATTGGCGCAGTTCACGACGGTTGAGCAATTGCATAATATGAGCACCACGCTCAATAAAATGACCACTCAGAACCAACCGCTCGAGCGTTTGGCGATGACGAATTTGATTGGAAAGACCATCACGGTCGACAAAGATCGCTTCCCGCACACGGAAGGTTCCAACGAATACCTTTCTTTCAATATGCCGAAAGAAGCAGGAACAGTGAGCTTGAGCATTGTTTCTGAAACCGGTGAAGTGGTCTTCCAAAAAGACATGGGCCCAATGAAAGCTGGCCCGCAAAGTTATACTTGGGATGGCAAGAAGGCCACGACCTTGCCCGCGAAAGCCGGCAATTACATCATGAGAATTGATGCGAAGGACCCGATGGGTTCTGCCATTGAAGTGAGTTCTCAAGCGAAGGCACGAGTTGTCGGTGTTTCGTTTGATAGCAGCGAGCCAGTGTTGTTGATTGGCAATATTGCGAACCCCGAAAAAGTGACGATGAAGAACATTGTTCGCATCGACGCAGAAGGAATGGGGGCAGCTCCTCCAGAGGCTCCAAAAATTCCTGGCGCTCAATCTTTAGAGCAGGTGGCGGCTCAGCAATTGAAGCAACTCAAGCCCGAACAGCTTCAGCAACTTCAACAAGAGTTAGCAGGAGCCGGTGGTGGGGCAGCGGCAGCTCCTGAAGCTCCCGGCGGAAATGCCGGGATCGAACATTTACAAGCTCCGGGTTCGGGCCCCAGCAAACCCAATTTCTTTAGTTTTGAAAAAGGCGTGGGCTCCGCTAACCTAGATCTATCGGGAGTTTCAAACAAGGCCGCAAGCGAAGCTATCGCGAAGTATGAGGCTGAGCAAAAAGCCCGAGCAGCAGCTCCCGTGGTCGCCGAAGGATTCCCAAACGGAATTCACGATGGCGATGAAGAAGTGGTGAAGGAAGCAGATCGCGCAACGATCGGCAATCGCGCTGCAGGAACAGGAATGGGCAGTGGGTCTCAACAAAGAATAGAGACCGCGCCGATGCCAAAAGGTTTGCCTGAAGGTTACGGAGGTTCCGCACCCGCGAAGCCCCGCCCGCCAGGTGAAGTGTTAGTCAACGCTTCGAGACCGCCGGATTCATTCCAGCGGTTGGCGAAGTAACTTTTAACCGAGAAAGGAGGAAAAAAACGTGAGCAATGGACCTTTTCTCTATCCAAATGTGACATCCCTTCCGGGACAGTCTGGTGTTCAGCCTGGTGCTGATCGCGAGATTAAAAAGAAGGACGGGGTTCCCAGTGAGTTTGACAAGGTTTTCGATCGCACGCTCGACAAAGTCGGCGATGCGGGAGTGGACCTGAATCAAATTAAGGATCCTCTGAAGTTTTCTGCCCATGCCCATCAACGGCTACAAGACAGAAAAATTAAGATCGATCCAGCAATGATGACGAAGATCAATGATGCTGTCGATAAGGCAGCAGCAAAGGGAGTGGAAGATACATTAGTAATTACTCCGGATGCTGCACTGATTGTCAGTGTGAAAAATCGAACCGTCATTACGGCGATGGATAAGGGCGCATTGAATGGCAATGTGTTCACGAACATCGACGGCGCAGTGATCATATAAACGAAGTCGTTCTTGGCCTGGACCCTTTTGGGAAGGCCAACCGGTTCCGATTGATTGACGAACCGGCTCAATAACTGTGGGTTGGCCGGAGGCCAACTCATGAAAAGACGCAAGGAGGCGTCCCAAAATGGGTATCTTATCATCCCTCTATACCGGTATTACCGGTCTACAAGGCCAAGGCGAAGCGTTGGCCATCTACGGCGACAACATCGCCAACGCCAGCACGATCGGCTTTAAGGTCAGCCGTCCTGAGTTTCAGGACGTGATCGCGAAGTCTTTGAAAGGTCTGTTGGGCGGTAACCAAATCGGTCGCGGTACGCGGCTCGCAGCTGTGAACCCGATCTTCCAACAAGGATCCATTCAACAAACCGAGTCGAGCACAGACTTAGCCATCACCGGCGACGGGTTCTACACTCTTCGCGGCATCGACGGCCAAAGCTTTACTCGTAACGGTGCTTTCCACTTCGATAAAGACGGTAAGCTCATCAATGCGGACGGTTATCAGGTCCAAGGCTTCCAAGCGGACGAAAAAGGAAAGATCACCTCACGCATGGGCGATATTTCTGTCGACCGTACGGTGGTGGATGCTCGCAAAACCAGCAAAGTGGATCTGTTCATGAACTTGGATCTTCGCGCTGACAAGTCGTTGGTCTTTGATCCTGAGAAACCAGAATCGACTTCTCATTTTGCTACCGGTGTGACGGTTTACGACACCGCTGGTACCCCGCACGTCGTGACCTTGTACTTCAACAAGATCGATGACGGCGTGTGGCAGTGGAGAGCGATGGCCAAGGGTGACGAAATCAACGGCGGTATCAAAGGCACTCAGATCGAGCAAGCCAGCGGCCGTTTGATGTATGACACCGATGGTCGTCTCCGTGAACAAATCACCGACAAATCCGCATTCAACTTCGCCAAAGGTGCTCTTCCGGATCAGAAGATTTCGTTTAACTTCGGTTCCGACAAGAAGAGCGGCGGATCGGGCGTGGAAGTCAGCCAATATGGTACCAACTCTGAAACGTACAAGACGCTTCAGGATGGTTACACCGCAGGTACTTTGGCCGGCTTGACGTTCAACGAAGACGGAATTTTGGCGGCCATCTACACCAACGGTGAAACCATGAACTTGGCTCAGATTGCTTTGGCCAAGTTTGAAAATCCGGAAGGATTATTCAAAATGGGGCAAAACCGTTTCCGTGAGAGCCGTTTGTCGGGTCAAGCGACCATTGGTGCTCCGCAAGCCGGGGGCCGAGGCCGTGTGAGTTCGAAGACCATTGAGGCTTCGACCACGGACATCGCAAACGAGTTCATCAATTTGATGACGGCTCAGCGTAACTTCCAAGCAAACTCCCGAGTCATCACGACTTCGGACGAAATGCTCGGCGAAGTTCTGAATCTGAAGAAATAAGTTGAACTGAGTAGTTAGTAGGATCGAGGGAGAGTCATTTTAATGACTCTCCCTCATGGTCCCACGTGTAACAGGCGATCAGGATGCGAAGCCGTTGTTATACGTTTACAAAGACGGAAATCTTTGCCGACCTCTCATTTATATCTGAGCGGTGCACTTGCGCCTTCTGTAACGCCATAGCAAAATAGATAGGAGTATGGCTGCAGAAGAAAAAGCATCAGCACCCGCGCCCGCAAGTCCCGCTCCCTCTGGTGGAGGAGGTGGCAACAAAGTTGTCTTGTTGCTCACTCTCGTCAACGTCGTGGTAACGGCCGCGATCGGCGGTTTGGTTTTTGTTTCCTTCAAAAAAGAAAAAAATCAATCGACGATCAGCGACATTGCTCCGGATGAGCATGCTCCCAAGGAAGAAGCCGCAGCAGAAGGTGGCCATGGCGGCGGCGGCGGACATGGTGGAGCCAAAGAAGGCGCGAAAAAGAAAACTGGCGACTTCGGAAAGATTGTCACTCTCGATCAGTTCACGGTGAACCTTTCTACTCCAGGCAGTGCGACTCCGAAGTACGCACGCGTAAACATCTCGATTGAAGTTCCCAACGAAGATTCTGAAATCGAAGTGAATCAAAAAATGCCGCAGGTCAGAAACGTCGTGATCGACCTCTTTAACAGCAAACGCCCCTCGGATTTGGCAAGCGCTGAAGGCAGAGATTATTTGAAAGAAGAAATCCGAAACGCCGTGAACGAATTTATGGTGAAGGGAAAGATTAAGGGAGTCTTCTTTACGAATTTTGCAGTCGCTGGGTAGCTCCAGGGGTACTCAAGACGAGTGCCGGTAATTAGCTAGGATGGCTGAACTATGAATCAGGTTTTAACACAATCAGAAGTCGATGCTCTGTTAAGCGCCGTCTCTGAGGGCAGCGTCGATACCAACGCACCAGCGGGTGGCGGTGGTGCTCAAGCTGCTGATGCCGGCGCCGGTGCTTTTACTCCCAGTGGAACTGGCCCTGACGTCGAAGTCGTTCCCTACGACCTGACCAATCAAGACCGCGTGATTCGCGGTCGAATGCCCACTCTCGATATTATTTACGAGCGGTTCATTCGTCTTTATCGTATGTCGCTCTCCAATTCGTTGCGTAAAATCGCATCGATCTCCATTATTTCTACCGACCTTTTAAAGTTCGGCGAGTTCGTCAACACGCTCCCCATTCCGAGCTGCATGTGCATTATGCGCTTTGAGAGCTTGCGCGGTCCCGCGCTTCTCGTGTTTGAATCCAAACTTTCTTACGCTCTTGTGGACAGTTACTTTGGCGGTACCGATCGTCCGTACACCAAGATTGAAGGAAAAGAATTTACGCGCATCGAGCTCTCGATCATGAAGAAGGTCATGGACCTCGCGATCAAAGATCTCGAAGAAGCGTGGAGCCCTGTTCATAAGACGGATATCAGCTTCATTCGTACGGAAGTGAACCCGCAATTCGTCGGCGTGGTTCCGCCTTCAGACGTGATTATTTCTACGACTTTCGAAGTCGAGCTTGAAAACGCCAGCGGCACGATTGCACTCGTGATTCCGTATGCGACCATCGAGCCCATTAAGAACAAACTCAATGCCAGTTTCCAAACCGAATCCGATCGCGGGGACAAAGAGTGGACCGCCAAGATGGAAGAGCATCTGCGAAATGCAGAGGCCAACATCGTGGTCAATCTCGGTGCCGCTTCGATTACGGTGGGGGATCTAGTGAATTTGAATATCGGCGACATCATTCCGCTCACGCAGGATGCCGACGCCGAGCTTGAAATGTTGGTTGAAGGAGTAGGGAAGTATCACTGCTTCTTTGGAGTATCGAGAGGTTGTAGGGCGGTGCAAGTCACAAGACCGTCAGATCAAGATTGAGGAGTAATAGCTAGGCGGCGTAGCCGCTAGCGAATGCGCCGCTTCCCCCCGAGGCCAGGGATGGCCGAGACAGGGAAGCGGGTATTAAAGGAGAAGAATATGGCAGACGCAGCAGCATCCCCATTGGGTTCAGGAGATATCGGAGCAGCCTTCGCAGCTGCAGGTGGAGCCGGCGCAGCGCAAGCTGGCGGCGGAGCACCGGCTCCCGGTGGAGCGCCTCGACCAGGTGGTTCTCCGGCAGCTCCCGTTCAATCTCTCGACTTTATTTTAGATATTCCTCTGAAAGTCACAGTGGAACTCGGACGCGCCAAGATGGCTATTCGAGACATCCTCCAGCTTTCACAAGGATCGGTGATCGAGCTTTCGAAGTTTGCGGGTGAGCCGCTCGAAGTTCTGGTCAACGATAAGCTGATCGCCCGCGGTGAAGTCGTGGTGGTCAACGAGAAGTTTGGTATTCGCTTAACGGATATTATTTCGCCGATCGAACGTATTGAGCAGCTGAAGTAGTTAATTTTGGGCTGATCGGAACAGGATGTTCCGAGAAGGGGTAGAAGCATGAAGCTTCTCAAAGTGGGCACAGTATTCTTCTTTTTTGGGCTTTTGGGGACGCAGCCGGCGTTTGCTGTTTCAACGCTCAAGAAAGTAGATATCTCCGGTGGAGACGAAGTTCGACTTCAGTTCGACACCAAAATCAAACAAAGCCAGATTCGCACGGAGTACGTGAACGACATCATTCAAGTCAGTGTGAATGACGCTTCTGTTTATCCTGCGAAGATTACTCCGATTACCGGCGGAAGTTTTACCAAGCTCTTTGCATACCAATACGGTCCCAAAGTGATTCGATGTCGTCTCTCCGTAAAAGGCAAGGCCGAGGCATTTAAGAACAAGTTCTACCTCGAAAATGACGGCAAAACTTTGATTCTGAAAATGGCCTCTGCTTCGCCAAAACCGGTCGAGCCGAAAAAAGGCGAAGAACCCAAGAGCCTTCCTTCTGAAGAGGAAGCAGTTCTCTTGGAGCGCGTTCTGAAATCAACGTCTGCAAAGCCAGCGGCGCCCGTGGAAACCCCAGTTTCCGTTTCTCAAAGCTCGGCTCGTTACGGCACGAATGCAACACCCCTTCCCAGTCCGATGCGCACTTTGGGTGCGTTAGGCGTGGTGCTGATGTTGTTCTGCGGCTCGGCTCTCCTCTTCAAACGTTTCAAGGGTCGATCCGTCAACCGTCGCATTGAAAAGAATTCTGCTCGCAGCTTGGGCATCAAAATGCCGAGCATGAGCATGTTCAGCCGCTTAGGCTTTGGTAACAAAGAAAAGCTGATCGACGTCGTGGCCACCCATCATCTCGGACCCAAGAAGAGCATTGCCGTGGTGAAGATCGCGGGGCGTATGATGGTGATTGGAATTTCTAACGAGTCCATCAATCTCATCTCTCAGCTTCCGAATAAAGAAATCGGCTCCGTAGATCCAACGGCGCTGCAATCGACTTTGGAAGAAGAAATCTTTGAACAAGAGGGGATGGAGTCGGGATTTCTCGCCGATGCTATTGCTGCACCCGCTTCGAAAGAAATGCCGGCGGGAGCATTCTCGGAAGTGTTTACAGCTGAAAAAACGAAACCCAGCATTCGAGCCAAGATCAAAAGTCAGCTGGAGGGTTTAAAACCTCTATGATCTTAAAAGGGGCACAGAATCGCAGATCGTTGATTGCAGCGCTGGGGTTCTTGTGTTTCCTCGCCTTTGGTTTGGGCTGTCTCGTTTTTTCGTCTCAAGCCCTCGCGGCGAGTCAGTTGAATCCTGGTTCTTCTGGGTTAACCCTTCCTTCTTTAAGCCTTTCGTTTGCTCAGTCTCAAAAACCCAGTGACCTGGTTTCTGTTCTTAGAATAGTCTTAATGCTGACGGTGTTGACGTTGGCACCGGCCATCCTCATCATGATGACTTCGTTTACTCGAATCGTCGTGGTGCTGAGTTTCTTGAGACAAGCGTTGGGCACGCAACAGTTGCCACCGAACCAACTCATTATTGGTCTCTCTCTTTTCCTTTCATTCTTTGTGATGGCTCCGACTTGGAATGCCATCAGCACTAATGCGGTGAAGCCGTACCTCGATGAAAAGATCAATCAGGAGATGGCTTATGAAAGAGCGGAAGCTCCGCTCCGCGAGTTCATGTTCAAGCAAGTGCGCGAAAAGGATTTAGAGTTGTTCCTCTCGCTTTCAAAAGAAGCGAAGCCCAAGAACAAAGACGAAGTCCCAACTTACATTTTGGTTCCAGCCTTCGTGATCAGCGAACTCAAAACCGCATTTCAAATCGGCTTCATGCTCTATCTGCCCTTTCTGGTTCTCGACATGGTCGTGGCCAGCGTTCTGATGGCGATGGGGATGATGATGTTACCGCCCATCGTTATATCTCTACCGTTTAAGCTCTTGCTCTTTGTGTTGGTTGACGGCTGGCAACTTGTGGTGGGCAGCTTAGTAAGGAGTTTCGGATGACCGAAGATATGGTGATGTCGATTGGCGCAGAAGCCATCAAGACCACGATCTACTTAGCAGGCCCGCTGTTATTTGCAGCAATGGCCGTCGGTATCGTGGTGAGCGTGCTTCAAGCTGTGACCCAAATTAACGAAGCTACCCTGACCTTCATCCCGAAGATGATTGCCATCATTATAGTGCTGGCCATCATGGCTCCATGGATGCTCGAGGTGATGAAACATTACGCTGCTTCAGTGATGACGCAAGCTGGGGAGTTTGTGAAATAGAATGCATCTCTTTCAATTCACACCAGAAGAGTTGATGACGTTCTTTGCAGTTCTGGTGCGATTCTCCGTTCTGATTGCGATCTTGCCGTTTTTTGGCAATCACTCGATCCCCGCAACTTTGAAAGTTCTCTTTTCACTCGTCGTGACGATCGCGCTGTTTCCAGCCCTGACGAAATCAGGTCATGTGAAAATCGTGGATACCTACGCTTGGTCGAAGACCGCCTCGAGCATGGTGGGCACCATTGCGTTGGAGGCTCTCTTTGGATTGGCTCTCGGTTTTGTCGCAAAACTGGTTTTTGATGCCATTCACTTTGGTGCGAACCTTTCCGGAACTTATATGGGTTTCGCGGCTGCCAATACTTACGACCCCCATCAAGAAGCGCACACTCAAGTTGTTGCTGAGGTTCAGACTGCTTTGGCAATGCTGATCTTCCTCGTACTTGAAGGGCATCATTACATGCTTCGCGCTGCGCTCGATAGTTACGCAATCGTGGGTGTGGGTAAGGCCGGCTTTGCTTCGATGTTCAGTCAGAGCTTGATTGAGTTCACTTCGAAAGTATTGCTCTTTGCCGTGCAGATTTCAGCACCGGTCTGTCTCGCCATTTTTGGTGTGAACATTGTGTTCGGAATCATGGCGAAGGCCATGCCCCAAATCAATATTCTGGTTCTCTCCTTCGGCGTCACCGTGCTGATCGGCCTGGGAGTGATTTACATTGGCGTTCCTGAGTTTCAAACCGCGGCAGGCAGCGTTCTGGGTCGAATGGAAGACTGGTTGCAAGTCGCTAAAATCGCGATCGCGCGAGATGGCAGCTAAGGAAAGGTAGCTAGGTGGCAGAGAATAACGAAGACAGATCGACAGAAGACTTAACCGAAGAGGCGTCGCCCTATCGGTTAGAAGAATTCCGTCGGAAGGGGATGGTGGCTCAAAGCCGCGAAATCTCGGGTCTCGTTGCGCTCCTAGCCGCAGGTCTGGCTACGTATTTAATGATGCCGGACATTGGAAATAAAACCGCAGAATTCATGAAAGAGATCTTTCGAACGGATCTCACCTCCCGAATGGATCTGACGGATATGAAAATTCTTAGTGCACCGTTGGTGAAGGCTCTAAAGATTGCCGCATGGGTTTGTCTGCCGATTTGTGGTTTTGGTTTCATTATGGGGGCGTTGGGAAGTTTTGCTCAGGTCGGAAGCATTTTTTCGACCGATCCGATTACTCCCGATTTTTCAAAGATTGACCCTATCAAGGGCTTTAAAAAGCTTTTTTCGATGAAGCAAGCGCTGGATGCGCTTCGAATCTTTTTTAAGGTCGCTGTGCTTTTTGGCGTGGCTTACTTGATTTTGAAGTCCGAAATTATTCGGGCTCCGCTCTTACAATTTGGAGAGCCCGGCGTCTTCGTACTTCTTCTCGGTCAGATGAGTAAAATTCTTTTCCTCTCCTTGATTATGGTGTTGGCAGTATTTGCCGGCTTTGACTTCTGGATGCAGCGACAAGAGTTCATGAAGAACGTTCGTCTTACGAAGCAAGAAGCCAAGGAAGAATATAAAGAGCGCGAAGGGGATCCTGCCATCAAGGCACGCATTCGCGCTGTGCAAAGAGAAGTGGCTCGTCGCCGTATGATGCAGGCCGTGAAAAAGGCTGACGTCATTGTGACCAACCCGACTCACATCGCAGTAGCTCTAGTTTACGCCAAAGATTCCATGAGCGCGCCCAAGGTTGTGGCAAAGGGTGCGGACTTCTTGGCTCAGAAAATTAAGAAGGTGGCTGCCGATGCCGGTGTGCCGCTGGTTGAAAACGTACCGCTCGCACGAACGCTTTATAAAACCGTCAAGGTGGGACACGCCATTCCGAGAGCACTGTATCAAGCAGTGGCTGAGGTCCTGGCTTACGTCTACCGCCTGAAGGCCAAAAAACTGTGATGAGAACCTATGAATAACCTCTTAGAACGTTTGACCAGAAATTCGGATTTGGCTCTGGCAGTAGGATTGGTCGCAATCCTCGGAGTCATGGTGATTCCGATGCCGCGATTCCTCTTGGATGTCTTACTTTCCATGGGAATTGCGACTTCCATCGTTCTGCTTCTGACCTCGGTTTACGCAGTGCGAGCCTTAGATTTTAGTATTTTTCCGTCGTTGCTCTTGATCACGACTCTGTTCCGCTTGTCATTGAACGTGGCCACTACGCGCGTGATTTTGCTTCACGGCGCGGAGGAAGGGACCTCTGCAGCCGGTGAAGTGATTAAGTCCTTCGGAGAATTCGTCGTCGGAGGAAACTACGCCGTCGGCATTGTCATCTTCATCATTCTGGTCATTATTAACTTCATTGTTATTACCAAAGGCGCAGGCCGCGTCGCTGAAGTCGCAGCACGCTTCACCTTGGATGCCATGCCCGGGAAGCAGATGGCGATCGACGCCGATTTAAACACCGGCCTAATCAACGAAGAAGAAGCGCGCCGACGCCGCTCAGAGATCTCTCGCGAAGCCGATTTCTACGGGGCCATGGACGGCGCGAGCAAGTTCGTGCGCGGGGATGCTATTGCGGGCATCTTGATTGTGTTGGTGAACATTATCGGCGGCATCATCATCGGAACATTACAAAAGGGAATGGATGTCGGTGTTGCCGCCCAGACCTTCACGCTCCTCACCATTGGGGATGGCTTGGTCACTCAGATTCCCGCCCTCATTATTTCAACGGCTGCAGGTATCATTGTTACCCGTACTGCCGGCGGTGCAAATTTCAGCAAAGAATTTTCGAAGCAATTGCTCATGCAGCCGAAGGCTCTTATGGCGGCTTCGGGCATCATGCTCGTCATGGCGATCATTCCAGGTCTTCCGACGATTCCATTTCTGATCTTAGGTGCAATCCTGGGCGCTCTTTACTATCAGATTGATAAGAACGAGAAGGAGCAAGAAGCGGCTCGCGTTCGTAAAGCGGAGATCGAAAAGAACAAACCCAATTCCGAAAAACTCGAGGCTCTGTTGCCTGTGGATCTTTTGGAACTCGAAGTGGGTTACGGGTTGATCAACATCGTGGACTCCGAACAGAACGGCGATTTGCTGGAGCGTATTTCGAATATCCGGAAGCAGTTTGCTCTTGATCTAGGCGTGATTGTTCCGCCGCTTCGAATTCGCGACAATCTGGAATTAAAGCCTGGCGATTACCAAGTGCTGCTCAAGGGTATTCAGGTGGGTTCCGGGTCTTTGATGGTTGGGCACTTAATGGCCATGGATCCGGGAAATGTTTCTGAACCTGTCGCAGGCGTTCCCACGAAGGAACCGGCTTTCGGTTTAGATGCGATTTGGATTACGCCCCGTCAGAAGGAAGATGCGACTTACGCGGGTTATACGGTCGTGGATCTCTCTACGATTATTGCCACGCATCTCACTGAAATCGTTCGCCAGCATTCCTCGGAACTCTTGGGTCGCCAAGAGCTTCAGACGTTGATCGACACCTTCAAGCAAACGGCTCCAAAAGTGGTTGAAGATCTGATTCCGAATCTCCTCAGCTTAGGGGTCATTCTGAAAGTGATGAAGAATTTGCTCAAAGAAAACGTTTCCATTCGTGATCTGCGCACCATCCTGGAAGCGCTGGCCGACATGGCGCCTTATCAGAAAGACCCTGCCATTCTGACGGAACACGTGCGGGCTTCCTTGGCTCGTTCGATTACGAAGAAGCTCGTGGGCCAAGATGGAAACCTTCCGCTGATTACGCTGGATCGCGTGATCGAAGAAACCATTGCCGCTGGAATTATTCAGTCCGATCAAGGCCAGCAACTTTCAGTGGATCCCGAGTTTGTTCGGGCTTTCATCGCCCAGCTGAATCAGCAAGCGATTGAAATGGCTCAGCAGGCGAATCAGACCATCATTCTTTGTTCACCGTTGATTCGTCCGCATCTCAAGTCTTTGGTCGATCGGTTTATTCCGAACGTCGTCGTTCTTTCGCACAATGAAATCACTTCTAATGTCAACGTCCGCTCTGTCGGAACTGTGAGGTTAGCGCATGCAAGTTAAGAAATTTGAAGCCCCCACGATTCAAGAGGCACTCGATACTATTAAGAGGGAGCTGGGTCCTGAGGCGATCATCTTGCAAACCAAGAAGCATCGTCGCGGATTTGGTCTGCTTTCGAAATCTTCCTTCGAAGTGACTGCGGCTGTTTCGGAACGTGCACTGACTAAGAAGAATACGGTCGAGCGCAAGATTCCCGAAGGCACGCGTGAACAAGTGAAGAAGCTTCCAGCTACTCGCCAAGTGGAAATGTACGAGAAGTATCTCGACGGGAAGGGCGTGAGAGATGAAAATGTGGAAGCTCGTTTGGATGCGGTCGTGAGTAAAACTAAAGACCAAGTTCAGATCAGTAATCGTCGAGCCGCTGCCGCTGCACAGTTGGCTGCCGCTGCAGCTCAAGTCTCTGCAGCAGTGAGTGAGAGGACCGTTGTTCAGCGTCAACTTTCCCCTAAGGCCGCCCAACAGGGTATGAGTGCTGCTGAAGCGACGAAGAAGATTACTCAAACTCGCTACATCGATATTCCGGATGCAGGCGCTTCTGCTAACGTTCAAGCGGCTCCAGCGAATACCCATTTAGAACGCGAAATTCAGCAGCTCAAGAAGATCGTCAGTGATTTGAAGGTCGACAAGGCGGATGCCAAATCGGCAGCTAACGGCATGACCACCGCCTTACAAGATGCTTACGACCTCATGGTCTTTAACGGCATTGAAAAGCGCTACGGTGTTGAGCTCATCAAGCGCGTGCAGTTTGAATTAGGTGAAAAGCGTTCGGGCGATATGGAAGAAGTTTTCGATCAGCTCGCTACCGAACTCATGATGGATACGCAAACCACCTACGCGTTGGATGGCATTATGGCGAAGGATCCACAGAGCGCCCAAGCCATAGATCCGGTGATTCTGGCCCTCATGGGTCCGACCGGAGTGGGGAAGACTACGACGCTAGCCAAGATTGCGGGTCGGGCCATCACCTCGAAGGGTTTAAAGGTGGGTTTGATCAATTTGGATACTCAACGTGCTGGTTCATTCGACCAGCTCGCCACTTTTGCCAAGATTCTAAACGTGCCCTTCCGTGCAGCGTCATCTCCAGAGGATTTATTGTCTGCTGTATCGGATCTAAAGGGCGTGGACCTCATTCTGATCGACACGGTGGGAAGTTCGCAACGCAATCCCGAGTCTTTGAAGAAGATGGAACAGATGCTTCAAGTCGTTCCGCAGATTCAAACTCAGCTCGTGCTTTCGGCCATTACGCGCGATTCCGAACTCTACGATCAGGCCAATCGTTTTTCGATCTTCAGACCCCAGGGTTTGATTTTCTCGAAGCTAGATGAAGCCACCATGTACGGTTCGATTTACAACCTTCAGCAGAAGACAAAACTTCCGCTGTTCTGGTTCACCACCGGCCAGAAGGTTCCGGAAGATTTAGAAGCAGCAAGTAAGGAACGCGTCGTGGCGTTGGTGATGGACCTATAGTCAAAAGGGTGACACTGAAGATTTTTCCGTGGGGCCAAGGGAGGCTCCTGTGGTTTTGAAAATGTCTGCTACACTATTCCTAGGGATTGGGGAGCGCAAATGAGTCTGAATCAGGGCATACATAAATATCGCGAAAGTGCTCGAGTGAGCACATCAAAAAAGCAAGCCAGCGCGAAAGAGAAAGAAAAAGAATCCGAGAAAAAGGAAAAGAAAACCGCTGCGGCTGCTCCTGCAAAAGCCGCTACTAAGGCCCCAAAGTCCAAAGAACCTAAAGAAGTTCAGAAGGCCGTTGAAGCGGTTGTTGCTGCTGAAAAGTCGACTCAAGAAGAAGAAACTCTTCAAAAGGAACTCGAGCAAGAGCTCGTCGCTGATGCGGCTCAAACCAATCTCTTGGTGAAAGAAGATTTCTCGCCGGTGAATTCCACGCGCGATAAGCTGATCGTGGAATACGCTCCGCTCATTAAATACATTGCTCAGAAAATCGCGGCCCGTTTGCCTGCCAACATCGAACTCGACGACTTGATTTCTTCAGGCGTGATCGGGTTGATGGACGCGATCGAAAAATACGATTCTTCTCGCGACAACAAATTTAAAACCTACGCCGAATTCCGTATTCGCGGCGCGATCCTCGACGAGCTTCGTGCGCAAGACTGGGTTCCCCGTTCGGTTCGTGAAAAAGCGAAGCAGTTGGAACGCGCTTTCTCAAAGATCGAGCAAAGCAAAGGCCGCCAGGCAACGGATGAGGAAGTGTGTGAAGAACTAGGTCTTTCGCAAGAAGACTATCATGACATGCTCAATCAAGTTCGAAGCGTGTCGTTGCTCAGTTACGACGAAATCTTAAGCTTCTCTCGTTCTGATCGCCGTACTTTGCATGGCATTGGAGAGTCAGGCAGCAAGGCTCCCACTCCATTTAACGAAGTGAATATCGCCGGCATCAAGCGCATCATTGCAGAGGCCATTCAGGATCTCCCTGAAAAACAACGCCTCGTGCTTTCGTTGTATTATTACGAAGACCTGAACCTGAAAGAAATCGGCAAGGTCTTAGACGTGACCGAATCTCGCGTCAGCCAATTGCACACCCAAGCCATTCTGCGCTTGAAAGCCAAGCTCAGAAATCATTGGGATGAGTTTGTTACCCTGTTTGGGTAATTCCTAAATACCTAATTCTTCTGCGTGCATCGAGGATTACTCGCGCCGGCGCGAGTTGCTTCGGGCGGGGTTTCTATCTGTGAGGGTGCGAATATCGCCTTTCTGCCTACCGCCCATCCCTGGTTGGCCCTCGGCGGCATCGCCTTGAGAAGCCTCCTGCTTCTCACAGCCCATTTAGGGCTGCCGGCCGACTCAGGCATCAAGCCCTCGTCGCGCTTCCAGCTCACCTGAACGCCGCCGAGGCTTTCCAGAAAAAAGAGAATTAAAAATTTAAACTGCTTCTCCTAGAAGGCCATCGAGGCGGTCCTGCGCAGCAGGCGAGCGCTGGATGCGCGAGAGCCTCGAGGGGGCAACCAGGATGGGCGGCAGGCAGAAAGGTGATTCGCGCGTTCTTCACGGATGGAGTTATTGAAGGAGCAAAAAATCCCGAGAACGAAAGAGACGAACTCGCGCCGGCGCGAGTAAAAATAATTTGCGAAATGCTTGACAGGTTTGTGGATGGCAAACACTGAGAGTCCGAGATGCGAATTTAAAATCCTGTTATTCGCGTTTATTTCCGTTTCTTCGAACGAATAGAACTAATTTTGATTTCAAAAAATAAATCCGGACTTCATTCACTAGCGTGCAACTGCATTCGGCAAAAAACCCTGTGTTACAGAGTGCGCATGAAAACTTTGCATGAAAGAGCTGTGGCGTTGGTAAAAACATATCTTCGAGCCGAAACGGAACTGCTTTCTGTTTTGCAGGAAATCGATCTTTGTAAAGGCTTTCGAGATCTGGGTTTCAAAAGTCTCTTTGACTATGTGAGGTCGCTCGGACTTTCAGAGAGCGTTGCCTATAACTTCATTACGATTTCTAGAAAATCTGTTCAGGTTCCTGCTCTAAAAGAAATGATTCAAGATCAGGAGATTTCATTATCGAATGCCAAGGTCATTGTTTCGATTCTCAATCCTGAAAATCAAAACAAGTGGCTTCAGGCGGCAGCGCAACTACCGAAGCGAGAGTTGGAGAAGGTAGTGGCTAAAGAATTTCCTGAGAAGAGCGTGAAGGAAACCACTCGGTATGTGGCTGAAGAACGAGTGGAATTGAAATTGGGGATTTCAGAAGCTCTTCTGAAAAAACTGAAGCGCATTCAAGATCTGGAGTCGAAGAAATCCGCCGTGTCCCTGGAACAGGCTTTAGAAGCCATGGCCGATTTATATCTTCAGAAAAACGATCCACTTGAGAAAGCCAATCGCTCCAAACCACTCGCGCCGGCGCGAGTGAACAAGAATCCCCGAGTCATTCCAGCACATCTCCACCACGCCGTTCAGAAACGAGATCAGGCTCAGTGCACTCATCAACAAGAAGGCAAGCGCTGCACCGAAAGACGCTGGCTCGACATTCATCATAAAAAGCCGCTGTCACAGGGAGGGCAAACGACGCTCGAGAATCTCACTCTGCTCTGCAAAGGCCATCACCAGCTGTTACATCATCACGGGTCATGAACCGGAGCGAGCTACTGCCGCACGAAAATCGACGACCAATCCCCAGCAGGGCGTTTCGCGATTTCAGGCAGCGAACCATTGAAATCAATCGCAATATAACCCGGTTCAACACGAATGGTGTTGAAGGCCTTGTAACCAATATTAGCCAACTGATTTCCACTGCAAACACGGCCAGCGACGTTCTTTACTTCTCCCACCTTCCAATCGGTGTAGCCGCAGAATTGTATTTGAGGAGAAGAAAACTGAGCAGCAGCTTGAGCGTCCGCAAAGACAGCATTCAGCGCTAACAACGTGAAATCGATTTCATAAACGCTATCGGCGATGGGCTTCGAAAGAACGAAATCCGCAGACCAGCTAAAGCGAAAGAGTTCTGCTTTGCAGTTCGCATCCGCATGGTGAATCATCGAAAAATCTAAGTGCTGACCCTGGATCACCACCGATTGCAAAAGCGAACCGCCGTGCGGATCCTTGGTACAATCCTTCACCCAAGTGCCATCCAAGTTTTGTGCAAATGCGCCCTGAGCCACAAAAAGCAAAGCCAATAGATATTTCGACATAGATTCCCCCGTTCATTTCTTCGTATTGAAGATTGGGGGGTTAGTAAAGAGGGAAGATTAAGCTGCTTGCGGTTCTTCTTCCGAAGCTGCAGGGGCCTCGGGTTCCGGCGCTGGTTTTACTGGGTAATTGAGCCATTTGATGCCCAATTCATCGCAATAAGCGCGGACTTCTTCGCGTTCTTCGTCGGTGTTGAATCGGAATTCAATCATCGAACGATAACCGAAGGGATTGGATGAAATGATGTGGCTGTTAATGTTGTAAAGCTCACACCAAGAAACAGAACCTTGAATGTAGAATTGTTTTGGCTCTTCCAGAGTCACGGCCACTTCCTGTCCAGGAAGCAGCGGCATCGATGTGAAAAGCACTAAAGTCGTTGGAGTGATGTCGTTCAAAACGACGCGGGCTTGCGATTCTGGTTTTTGCACACGAGTAGCGGCCTGAATTTTTACTTCGGCCACGACACGTTTCACATGAAAAGACTGCTTCTTCTGAGCTTGTCTTTCACGCTCGCGTCGGCGTGCACGATTGAGCATTCTGAGTCGTTGACTCGGTGACTGCCACATATTCCAGAAACGTCCCTTCCCCTGCAAAAGCTGTCTGAGGACAAACAGCCATTATCTGATTGATTTTATCAGACATTATAGCTAAGAGAAAAGAAAAATTTGCATTTTCAACAGATGATAAGCTCATGAAAAGACAAGCTATTTTAATTAAATTTGGAATCCCAATTTGAACGCAATGCGTCGATCCGCCTGACCGCCTGCATTAAGGCTCAGCTCTTCCGCATAAGTCGCTACGTCGAAGGTGAACCATTTTACGTCCACTCCTAGGCCGGCCGTAAAATAGCCCTGATTCAAGCCCCCGCGGAAGACCAAGCTCTTCCAGTGGGTTTCCCCCCCCAGGTGCACGAAGCGTAAAAAGCTCTGATTTCTTGGGAAACTACCGATGTTCAGAAATTCGAGAGCGAAGGTGGTGTTTTCAAACTTGCCCCATTCTTCTCGAACCAGGGAAGCGCCAACGCCCCAGGTGCGGGGTTGTTGAAGAGGAGAGCCTTGCAGCTTCGCCACTTGAAAGTGGATGTAACCAAAACGGCCATCCAAGATGTTGTTCACAGTGAAGGCCGTGTTGACGTTGAACTCGCCCCATTTCTCCGGAAGCTTGTAGGTCGCGCCAAAGTCGAAATCCACCATCGAGCCGTCGCCCCCGTTATTGGTGGGGGAGAAGGTATTTCCTCGAATGAAGTCTACCAAGCTGTAGGCACCCGCTGTCGAGAGGCGGTAGCCGAAGCGAGTATTGATTCCGATCGAGAGGGCGTCGTCTTTCATGAATTTATGCGCAAAAGACAGCGTCGGAGTGAGGTCCAAAATCGCATCTGGATCCATGTTGTAATTGTTTCGCAACGCCATATCGCCTTGCATGCTGAGAAAGATTCCGAACGCCAAGGTGATTTTGCCACCGCTAATATTCGGGAAATAAAGCGCTGGAAACGCCGTTTGCACGCGGCCGTGATTGGCCTGGCCTGAATTATCGGCCATGGCTTCCAGCATATTATTACCCCCGTTTACGACCTTCATGAGGGCCGATGGGGAATTGTAAGTGAAATCTCCCATGACGTTGAATACGTCCACGCGCCATTTCGGAATGATGGTCATGCGCGCAGGGTTGCCGAAGAAGTTTTCGTCGTACTTGCCCGTGGTAATGAGCAAGCCGCCCATCCCCGCACTTCGCACGCTTTGGTACATGGAAATATTCTGACCAAGAGCGAAAGCATCGGTTCCGAAAGTCAAACTCACTGCCAAAAGAGGAAGAAGGATCTTTTTCATTAGTTTCCCACCCCATTCGTCAGCAAGCCGTAGCGATAGCAGTTGGTGTTTACGTTCACGACAGCCGCTCCCGCAGTCAACATCGAGGTCAAGACTGAACCGAGGCCGCTACCAACGGAACCGGAAGCGCCAAGTTCATTCGTCAGAGCATGAGAGACGGCACTCAGCATGCCGTGAAAATCTCCCCAGGTCGGGGTGGCCGTCATGGTGGCAGGAGGCGAGGTGACATAGTCGACCGCAGCTCCAGTACCGAGCAAGCCTGTTCCCGTCAGCCCGCAATTCGCGTTACATGCGGCGCCACCGCCAGTCGAACACGTGGTCGGGTTGTTGGCCATCATGCTTGGGACAAAGGCTGTCGCGCTCGAGTTGATTTTCAGGCCCTCTTCAGCAAGCATTTCACCCAAAATAGCGAGACCTGAAGCCATTCTGACCATCCCGCGAAGAGGAATATTCGAAGAGATGCTACTCACTTTGATGTAAGCCGTATACAGGGCAGCACGTTTCGTCGCGCCAGGAGCTTTTACCATCAACGCCGTTGCTACTTTAGTTAATGAACTCCCGCCCCCGCCGTCACCGACTGCTTTTGCGAAGACCGACATCGTGGCGTCGTTTTCAGTCAGGATCGTGAACGCAATTTCACTGGCCTGAGTTTCGGCGTAGTTCGTAGAAAGAAGCCCGTAGTATTTATACGCGCAGGCGAAGTCTCTATTGTCCAAGCAAGCGCGGGCATATTCCAGAATTTGGGGGTCGCCATTGGGTTTATCAAAGGGACTGAAGATGTTTGCACTACAGCCGGCTGCAATCACGACACTGAGCGTGGTGCCAGCGGCAACGGCCATCCACTTCCATGTAGATTTTTTCTGAGAAATCATCGCTTTTGTTCCCCCTCCATTGGGCCCCTCTCCCGAGGTTTACAAAGCGTAACGGGTCAAAGGCCTAAAATCAATTCGCGTTCTTTAAAGATTGAATCAGAGCAGCGACCCGCGTCTTGAGCTCTTGAAAAATGCCCGAGTTGTCGATCACAAAGGTGGCTGCGTGGCGACGCTCTTCGTCAGATGCTTGGGCATCCATAATCTTTTTAGCCATTTCCGAGGTCATTCCCTTCCGAGCGTCGCGATCGACCAGGCGCTTGAGGCGGATTTCCCGAGGGGTTTCTACAACAATTAGCCCGTCCAAGTCCTTGTGCCGGCCGGTTTCAACGAGGAGGGCGGCTTCATACAAGACCACGCCTGGCAAGACGGTGGATTGTTGAGCCAAGGCCTCCATCTGTCGTTTGCTCTCCGATTGAATGAGGGGATGGAGAATGGCTTCCAAATCCCGGCGGGCTTTCTCGTCGCGAAAGACGAGTTCTCGCAGCTTTTTTCGGTCCGTCGTTTTGAATCGCTTTAAGATTTTGTTGTGAGCTGCGCCTCCGGGTTGAGCCAGAGTTCTCGAAATTTGGTCCGCATCGATGACCGGAACTCCCAAGTTCATGAAGATTTCTGCCACAGCGGATTTGCCAGAGGCGATGCCGCCGGTGAGTCCAATCACTTTGAGATGAGAAGAAGGGGAAACCTTCTTCGGTTTTCGTGTGGATTTTCGAGGTGTGGCCTTCTTAGTTTTTGGTTTCTTGCTTTTTGGCTTCATTCCAGTAGCGATCCATTTCCTCTAGTCCCGACTGCTCGGGCGTCTTGCCCTGTTCTTTCAAACGTTTTTCAATATACCTGAAGCGACCTTCGAATTTCTGAAGCATGTTTCGAAGGGCGTCCTCCGGGTTCACTTTCATCAAATACGCGACGTTACACAAAGTAAAGAAAACATCGCCCAGTTCGCCCTCTACTTTTTTGCGTGCGGCTTCGTCCTTAGGGTCTTTTTCTAACTTCAGGACTTCGGCTTTCAGTTCGGCCACTTCTTCGCTGACCTTATCGAGGGGACCTTTCATGTCGGCCCATTGAAATCCCACTTTCGTGACTTTCTCGATCATTCGGGCAGCTCGTTGAAGCGCAGGAATACCTTTAGGTAATCCTGAAAGGACGCTATCTTCCCCCTTCGCCTTTTTCTCTTCAGCCTTCTTTTTTTCCCAGTTCTTGAGAGCGTCGTCTGCGTCCTTGGCTTCTTTCCCCGTGAGAAAAACGTGGGGATGGCGACGAATCAGCTTTTCAGCTAGGCCATTGGCTACATCGTAAATATTGAAAACACCCTGTTCGGAAGTCATTTCAGAATGAAGCAGGACCTGCATCAGCAAGTCGCCCAGTTCTTCGCGAAAGTTTTCTTTCACCTTCGGGTCTTGGAGGTCGGTCGGTTCTTTGATTTGGTCCAAGACGTCGAGGACTTCGTAAGCTTCCTCAATCAGGTACTGACGAAGCGATTGGTGAGTTTGAGCCCGATCCCAGGGACAGCCACCAGGAGCTCGAAGCCGGTGAACAGTTTCAATGACGTGGGTGAGGGATTCTAAGCCGGGTTTAGTTGACATCTCCTTCAGTTGATAGCATGTTTCGTCCACAAATGCCGCAACGTCGCACTGTAAAAAAGAAGGTGAAGTCCCAGGCCCAGTGGGAGGCGCTCATCCGCCGCCGATTGGGTAAACTTTTAGACATTGTTCTGGGACATCCCTCGCTCCGCAAAATGGGGCCGCATAAAACCCCTTGGTACATTGATTGTGCCGTTGTCGGAAAACAGAAGATGACGTTCTTAAATACCCAGTTCCGTGGAAAGAAAGAACCCACCGATGTGCTGAGCTTCCCGGGGGCCGAGCTCTACTTTCATGAGACGAGCTATCTGGGGGAACTGGTGGTTTGTTTGCCGGTGCTTCTGTACCAGGCAAAAGATCTGAAGCATTCGCCTGAACATGAGCTCGACGTGCTGATCATTCACGGGATTTTGCACTTGCTGGGTTTGGATCACGACAAGAGCAAGAGCGAAGAAAAACTCATGTCCCAGTGGGAGCAACGGCTCCTAGTGGAAATGACGGGTAAAAAAACGAAGAAGCAACCGCAGGCCTTGATCCAAAGAGCTCGCTCAGGTACATAATTTCTATGGCTCAATCTAAAGGCGTGGTTCAACTCTCTGCCAATGAAATTCGTGACCGGCTAGCGGAGATCGAAAAGAAACTCCAGTTCTTACGAGGTTCTCTTTGACCTCCCTATCAAACAACGCCGCATTCAAGAACTGACCGATCAATCCCTCCAGGATGGTTTTTGGAACGACAACCGTAAAGCGCGCGCGCTGACGCAGGAGAAGTCGCGCCTCGAAGCGGAAGTGAATGAATTCACTGCGCTCGAACGTGGGTTTAACGACACGCAAACTCTTTTGGATTTAGCGGTTGAAATGAACGACGCCGACTCCTTGAAAGAAGCCGGCGATCAAATGGTGGTTCTCGGCAAGCAGATGGAGCAGGCCGAGTTTCATAAAATGCTTTCTGAAGAAGCCGATCCCAAAAATGCGATTGTCACCATCAATGCGGGTGCTGGTGGGACGGAGTCGCAAGACTGGGCGCAGATGCTCATGCGCATGTATCAGCGTTGGGCACAGGACAAAGGTTTTAAGGTCGATCTCATCGACGCGCTTCCGGGTGAAGAAGCAGGAATTAAAAATGCCACGCTCACGATTTCTGGGCCCTATGCCTACGGGCTGTTGAAATCGGAGGCCGGCGTGCATCGCTTGGTGAGAATTTCTCCGTTCGATTCCAATGCGCGCCGACATACTTCGTTTAGCAGCGTGTTTGTCACTCCTGAAATTGACGATGATTTTGAAGTCGTGATCAATCCGGCTGATTTGCGAATCGATGTATTTCGTTCCGGTGGAAAAGGCGGACAAGGTGTCAACACGACGGACTCCGCGGTGCGAATTACCCACGGACCGAGTGGTATCGTTGTGGTTTGCCAACAAGAACGTTCGCAGATTAAAAACCGCGATCTCGCGATGAAAGTTTTACGTTCGCGCCTCTACGAACGTCATTTAGAAGAGCAACGAAAAAAGCAACAATCGGTAGAAGATTCTAAGAAGGACATTGCCTGGGGCAGCCAGATTCGATCCTACGTCCTGCACCCCTATAAAATGGTCAAAGACCATCGCACTGGATTTACTTCTTCAAGCGCTGAGACTACGCTGGATGGTGAACTCGATGATTTCATCAAAGCCTATCTCACGTGTCGCATCACTGGGGAATGGGCGCGCGGAGGCGCCTCTGACGACATCTAAAAAGGCGAAGTCAAAAGTCTTCGAAAAGCCCACTCCCGAATTCGTCGAGAAGCTGCATCATTTTTTAGACGGACTCTACAAACATTATTTTCGGGTCGACATTTCGGGTTGGGAAAATGTTCCCGACGGTCAGATTCTTTTCGTCGGAAATCACAACGGCCTGCTGACGTTTGAAGTTCTCATGCTTTTCCATGCGTGGTGGCAGAAGTTCGGAGATGATCGCCCGGCGTTGGGTTTGGCGCATTCCATTGCGCTAAAAAATCCTTTCTTCAAATGGCTCATCCCAAAAATCGGTGCAATCCCAGCGAGCCCCGAGTTAGCCCTTCAGGCCATTGACGAAGGATTTTCGCTCATGGTGTATCCCGGTGGGGAAAAGGAATCGTTTCGTCCCTACTCGCAGCGAAAGAAGGTCGACTTCTATCAGCGCAAAGGCTTCATCAAGCTGGCGCTGAAAGCAAAGGTCCCGATGGTTCCAATCGTCAGCATCGGCGCCCACGAAAGTTACATCATTCTTTTTCGCGGCGAACGCATCGCCGAATCCCTGGGCTTAAAGAAGGCCCTACGCCTTCATGGCTTCCCCATTACATTCCGTGGAATCTTTTTCGTTTGGTGCCTGGTCAGCGGAATTTTTACATTCTTCCCATTGATGCTCGCCCCGTTTGTGTTTCTCTCCATCTTCATCCCGCTTCCGAGCAAGATGAGCTTCCGAATCCTACCGCCCATCGATGTCACAAAGATGTCCGACGATTCCTTGAGTGAAGAAGCAAACCTCCAGCGAATCTACGACCTCGTTGTGGGAAGGATTCAAGAAACGCTGACGAAGGAATACTCTAAGCGAAAGATGCCGATTGTGGGTTAATACGCCCGAAATAGAAAGGCGGTACCGTCTTGAAGCAAGGGTGCCTCGACCGCCTTTCTATTTTAATCGGACCTATAATTACGGCAACGAGCTTGTGGCGTTTCCCATTTCCATGACGAATTTAGCCACATCGAAAGCGACAGCGAGACCCTTAATTTTGCCATCCCTATCAATCAAGTAGTTCGCGACAGCATAGGCATCGATAGCAATTTCATTTTCTGGGGGATTAACGAGGTTGCTAAAACCTCTCCCAAGGGTTTTCTTAGGAACCATATATCGGACATGAGCTGTAATCAGACTTTGGCTCTTGTCTAGGCAAATGTAGGTCATACGGTGATCACTACCGCCGTCTCTTGTAATGAATGGAACCAGGAATTTATTTCTAGCGTCGTCTCCGACAAGTGTCACATGAGCAGCGAAGTCAGGAGCAGCGTTGAGAATAGTGCTAGTATTAATACGCTCCACAACCAGATCGTCACTGTAAAAACTGAGTGTACGTTTGATGGATTCTTGTAATTCAGATTGAGCCCCTACTTTGGCCTGACCTTGAGTCAGTTTTGCTTTCAAGCTGACTAGGGCACCGCTATTCCAGGCATTAAAGTATTGAATCATATACTTCTTAGCTTCTGCCAGTGTGATGTTCTGCGGATTTTGAAACTGCACCATTTTTGAAGATCGATTTCTATAGAGCTCCGAATCTTGAATGGCAGAACATTCATATGGCAAGCCTTGGGCTTGTGCCGTTGCGAGTTTGAAAGACATTGCCAAAATAAGCGTCAAACTAAATTTTCAGGCGTGTCCGGTTAAAAACCAAATAAAGAAAAGATGTTGCACCTATCTGTTGGCAAGTGATTCGATGATTTTGCATAAAAACCAAATTCGTCACCAAGGACAGGTGCAACTGTGGAAC